>NZ_JBFANY010000002.1:609561-1055307 GCF_040674975.1 Amycolatopsis sp. NPDC049688 | reverse complement strand
GTGAGAAACAGTGTTCCAACACTGTTTCTCACTCACGACCCGTCAGTAGCGGACCAGGGCCTGGGGCTTGCCCAGCACGGTCTTCCCGTCGAACTTCACCACGAGGTCGATCCGCGCAATGCCGTCGTCCTTGACGTCCGCGACCTTGCCGGTGATCTCCACCAGCGCGCCCTCGGGCGTGTTCGGCACCACGACCGGCCGCGTGAAGCGAGCGCTGAAGTCGACCAGCCGGGCCGGGTCGCCGAGCCAGTCGGTGACGACTCGCCCCGCCACCGCCATCGTCAGCATCCCGTGCGCGATCACGTCCGGGAGGCCGACGTCCTTCGCGAACGCCTCGTTCCAGTGGATCGGGTTGAAGTCCAGTGCCGCGCCGGCGTAGCGGACCAGCTGCTCGCGGGTGATCCGGACCTCGAGGGCGGGCAGTTCGTCCCCGGTGTTCACGCCGTCTCCCCTCGGACCACCAGCTGCGCGCGGGTGGTGCAGACCTTCTGGCCCGCGGCGTCGGTGATGTCCGCGCGCAGGTTGATGAAGTCGTTGCCGGCGCGGGCCATGATCGCGTCGATGTGGGTCGTCACCTCGAGGACGTCGCCGGCGAACACCGGGCGCGTGTAGGTGAAGCCCTGGTCGCCGTGGACCATCCGCGAGTAGTCGAGGCCGAGCTCGGGGTCGGCGACGATCGCGTTGATCGAGGCGAGGTTGATGATCGTGAGGAACGTCGGCGGGGCGATCACGTCCGGGTGACCGGCCTCGCGGGCCGCCTCCGGGTCGCGGTAGACCGGGTTCGCGTCGCCGATCGCGTCGGCGAACTCCCGGATCTTCTCCCGGCTCACTTCGTAGCTGGTCTGCGGCGGATAGCTCCGCCCGGTGAACGACTGGTCCAAGGGCACGGCGACGAGGCTACCAACAGCGAGAAGCCGCCCGGGGCAATCCCGGGCGGCTTCTTCGAGCTGGTGTGAACGCGCTACGTCAGCGGGTTTCCTTGTGCGTCCGGTGCGTACCGCAGTTCGGGCAGAACTTCTTCATCTCCAGGCGATCCGGGTTGTTGCGCCGGTTCTTCTTGGTGATGTAGTTGCGGTGCTTGCACTCTTCGCACGCCAGCGTGATCTTGGGTCGCACGTCGGTGGCAGCCACAGCGTTTCCTTCTCTCTCAGGTCCCGGGGGCCAGCCCCGTCGTTACCGCGTAGCGGTGGCCGGACTTGAACCGGCGACACAGCGATTATGAGCCGCTTGCTCTGCCAACTGAGCTACACCGCCCTTACATGACCCAAGCCGCGACACGCAGGCGTGACGCGGCTGAGGTCGAGAGCCCCTTTACGGAATCGAACCGTAGACCTTCTCCTTACCATGGAGACGCTCTGCCGACTGAGCTAAAGGGGCCTGGCCTCTCGCGAGGACTTGGAAAGATTAGCAAGGGCCGTCACCCGCCCGTGCAACCGGGGTCCCCAAACCGCAAAACCTCAGGTCAGCAGGGTCAAAACGGTCTCCGAGTGCCGCCCCGGCGAGCGCGCGGTCCGGGCCTGCAGCCACGCCTCCAGCCGGTCCTCGGGCAGCGGCCGCGAGATCAGGTAGCCCTGGGCGACGTCACACCCCATCGCCTCGAGCTGGTCGCGCGCCACGTCCTCCTCGACGCCCTCGGCCACCACCGTCAGCCCGAGCGAGTGCCCGAGCTCGACGATCGAGCGCACGACCGCCAGGTCGCCGAGGTCCGTCCCCATCCCGAGGACGAAGCTCTTGTCGATCTTCACCTGGTCGACCGGCAGCTGCCGCAGGTACGCCAGCGACGAGTACCCGGTCCCGAAGTCGTCCACGGCGAGGGTGATGCCCAGCGAGTGCAGCTCGCGCAGGATCGGCAGCGCCTTCTGCGGGTCGGACATCACCCCGGACTCGGTCAGCTCGAACGTCAGCAGCTCGGGCGGGATGCCGTAGTGCTCCAGCTCGCGAGCCACCTTGTTCGGGAAGTCCTCGTCGGCGAGGTTGCGCACCGACAGGTTGACCGCGACCGAAATCCGCAGGCCCTCGTCGAGCCACTTGCGGCAGCGCTTGAGCGCCTCGCCGAGCACGAACCCGGTCAGGACGCCGATCAGGCCGGCCGCCTCGATGGCCGGGACGAACTCGTCCGGGCCGAGCCTGCCGAACTCCGGGTGCACCCAGCGGACCAGCGCTTCGACCCCCTGCACCTGCCGGTTCGGCAGGGTGATCTTCGGCTGGTAGTGCACGCTGACCTGGCCGTCCTCGAGGGACTGCCGGAACTGCGTGACCATCTGGAAGCGCCGCAGGAAGATCTGGCCCATGCTCGGCACGTAGCCGCGGACCTCTTCGCCGCCCTTCGTCGCGCGCACCGCCACGTCCGCCCGCTGCAGCAGGCCCTCGATGTCGACGACGTCGCCGGGTTCCTCCGCCGACGTCGTCGCGTAGCCGATCATCGCGTTCGCCTCGACCGACAGCCGGTCGACCGGATACGGCGCCGACAGCTCTTCGCGCAGCCGCTCGGCCGCCTGGTGGGCGTCCTCCGGCGGGCAGCCGACGAGCAGCGCCGCGAAGGACGCGCCTTCGAGCCGGGCGAGCGGGACGTCGGGGCCGAGCGCGTCGCGGATGCGGCGGCCCGCGGCGACGACCATCCGGTCGGCCCAGGCGTAGCCGAGCGCGTCGCTGACCGTGGAGAAGACGTCGAGGTCGATTCGCAGCACCACAGCGTTGGCGAAGTCCCGCAGCGGCTCCTTCGCCACCTGCCGGAAGCCCGGCCGGTTGAGGTGCCCGGTGAGCGGGTCGTGGTAGGCGTCGTGGCGCAGCGTCGCCAGCAGCCGCCGGTTGTCCAGCGACGTCGCCAGGTGGCTGGCCATCGTGCCGAGCAGCTGGACGTCGTACTTGCCGAAGCCGCGCCAGCGGGACAGCCGGTCGTGCGCTTCGACGACGCCGAGCAGCCGGTTCGCGCTGCGCAGCGGCACGACGAGCGCCTCCTGCGCACCGCGGTCGAGCAGCGCCGCGCGGACGTCGGGGTTGGCCTCGGTGATCCGGAAGTGCCGGACGTGCGCGCCGGGCAGGCGCAGCAGCGGGTCGTCGGCGGCCGGGTCGGCGGGCGGCAGGTCGTCGCCCGCGACCACGACCCGCATGGTGTCCTTCGGTTCCAGCCGGAGCCGCAGCACCACGCGGCCGGCGGCGAGCTGGTCCTTGATGCGCTCGGCGATCGTCGCCCATTCGCGGACGTCGACGCCGCCGACGAGCTCGTCCGCGCGGCTGGCCGGGCGGGCCGCGGCCTGCTGGCCGGAGCGGGCCACCATCAGGCTGACGTCCGAGAGCGCCTCCATGTCCCGCTGCTCGCGCAGCAGATCCGAGTACGCCCAGTACAGCGCGGTGAGGCCGAGGAAGACGGCGAGCACGAGCGGCCACGCCTTGGGCGTGCTGGAGATGACGAGGTAGCCGGAGAGGCCGACGGACGCGTTGACGAACCCGACGACCAGGATCCGCCCGGTGAGCCGGACCGCGGTGCTGACCCGCATCCGGCGGCGCAGCACACGGACCGCGGCCAGGGCGAGCAGCGTGCTCACCAGCGGCGCGGTCAGGGTGCCTGCCAGTGCCGCGACCCACGGGATCTTGTCGCCGGTCCCGACGGCGTGCTTGACCAGCCCGGCGACCGCGAAGGCGCCGGTGATCTCCAGCAGGAACGCGCCCGCGTTGTAGAGGACGCGGCCGGCGACCTTCCGCGCGAGCAGCGTGCCGATCCCGGCGACCAGGTGCGCGGCCAGCACGACCTCGAACGGGGCGATGAAGAAGCCGATGACGAGCGGGATCTCGGTGAAGGAGATGGTCCAGGAGATGCCGCTGCGGACGTCGACGTTGATGCCGAGCTGTTCGGCGAGCAGGAAGGCGACCGCGAGCACCGGCCCGATCCACAGCAGCCGGTCGTTCCACTCGAACGGCAGCCACGAGCCGACCGCGAACGCGGCGACAATCCCGAGGCTCAGGACGGCGAAGGTGTAGACGCGGAACCGGCGCTCGTCGGTGCGGGCTTCGGCGGAGACGGGCGGTGTCCCGGAAGCGGCTCCCGGCCCGGGCTGCGCCTGTGCGACGGCGTCGCCGTGGGCGTTGGTGTCCGGCATCCGACCTTCCCTCCCGGCTTGTCCACCGGTGCTGATCCGTGACTTCGGGTGTGGACAGGGGCCATACCGTACCCCGTAGGGCGTACCCGTGTCCCTTTCGAGACAGTAGGAGATCACCCCAGGGTTAACAATGCCTCGAACGCGCTGACCTGCGTGGACCAGAGGGTGAAACTGTGACGACCGGGGCTTCGCCCCGGGCCGGGGGCTCCGCCACCCGGAACCCCCGGATGTGGTGGTGTCGTAACTCCGGCGGTTCCCCTGCACACGCTGGGCCGCATAGCGCTTCAATGGCCCCATGCACAGCGACGTGATTGCCACCGAACACGCGGCGCGGCTCGCGGCGGTGGACTCCCTGCTCCCCGGTTCCACTCCCTTCGAGGCGGCGGAAAACGCCGTGGTCCTGGAGGTGGCGACGGGCGACTCCGCCGCGTCCGCCCTCGCCTCGCGCATCCAGGTCGACCAGGACGCGCCCAATGCGCCGTGGCGGGCGCTGACCGAGCACCGCCTGGACCTTCAGCTCGCCGGCCCGCGGCCGGCTGAAGCCCTCGACGCCCTGCTCACCCGATGGGATGAACATCTGCGGGCCGTCGCCGAGCCGGGCGACACGGAGACGGCGGCGATCGTCCCGCGGGCGAGTCGCGACGCCGCCGGCACGCGCGAAATGCTGCACCACGGCTTCGCGCCGCTGCGGGTGATCGCGGTCCGCCCGGCGGAGCGGATGATCCCGGCCGGCCCGCGCGGCACACCCGGCGTCAAGATCCGCCGCGCCGAGCCGGGTGACCTCGAAACCGCCGTCGAGCTGGGCCTGGAGCTGCACACGTTCGACGCGCAGTACGGCACGGTCAACTTCCGCAAGGGCGTCGAGGACATCATGGCCAAGGACCTCGCGGAGCAGCTGAACCGCCCGGAGCCGCCGCTGTGGATCGCCGAGCTGTACGGCCGTCCGCTGGGCATGGTGAACGTCCAGCACCCCGGCGAGACCGGCTGGATCAGCGACCGCGTCGCCGCGGGCCGCGTCGGCTACCTGTCGTCGCTGGCCGTCGCGGAGACCGCGCGGTCGTCCGGCGTCGGCACCGCGCTGGCCGCGCACGCCCACCACGTCCTCGACGAGGAGGGCGCGGACGTCGTCCTGCTGCACCACGCGGCGGCGAACCCCCTGTCGACGCCGTTCTGGTACGCGCAGGGCTACCGGCCGCTGTGGACGTACTGGCAGCGTCGACCGGCTGTTCGGTGAACTACTGGAGGATTACTGCGGTTGCCCTGGGCTTATAGGCTGAACCTCGCCAGCAGCGAGGGGAGCCGGAAGTGACCGACCAGCGGGATTCCGCACCGAGAGCGCCCGAGGGCGTCGACACCGAGAAGCCGTCCGCGGCCCGGATCTACGACTGGTACCTGGGCGGCACGCAGAACTGGGCCGTGGACCGCGAGTTCGGCCGGCGCATGGAACAGCAGTGGCCGCTGGTGCGCCCCGGGTCGAAGCAGAACCGCGAGTTCATGAACCGCGCGGTGCGCGCGGCGCTGCGGGCCGGGATCCGGCAGTTCATCGACCTCGGCTCGGGCGTGCCGACGGCCGGCAACGTGCACGAGGTCGTCGAGGCCGAGCTGCCCGAGGACCACGACGCGAAGGTCGTGTACGTCGACTACGAGCCGGTCGCCGTCGCCCACGCGACGCTCATCCTCGAAGAGGGCATGGCGACCGACTGGGCCGGCATCGTCCAGGCCGACATGCGGGACGCGAAGTCCGTGCTGCGCGCCGAAGAGACGCGGCGGCTGATCGACTTCTCGCAGCCGGTCTGCCTGATCATGGCGGCGGTGCTGCACTTCGTCGGGCCCGACGACGACCCGGAGGGGCTGCTGGCGGCGTACCGGGACGCGCTCGCGCCGGGCAGCTGGCTGGCGATTTCGCAGATGAGCGAGGGCGACGGCAGCGGGCCGCACCTGGAGGGGCTGCGCTGGTTCGTCGAGCAGTACCGCAAGACGAGCAACCCGGTCTGGCTGCGCAACCGCGAAGAAATCGAGCCGCTCTTCGGCGACTGGCGGCTCTTGGAACCGGGCATCGTGCACCTGCCGGACTGGCGGCCGGACCGGAAGATCAACGCCCTGGAGGCGGAAGCCCGCCCGTTCGCTTGGTGTGCCGTCGCGGAGAAGCCTGCAGTATGAGCGGCGAAGCCGCGCCGATCGCTCCGGCGGGGGTGGACATCGAAAAGCCGTCCGCCGCCCGCGTCTACGACTGGTACCTCGGCGGCACGCACCACTGGGCGGTCGACCGCGAGTTCGGCCGCCGCGTGGAGAAGCTGTGGCCGCTGATCCGGCCGATCTCGCGGCAGAACCGGGCGTTCATGAACCGGGTCGTCTCCGCGGCGGTGGACGCGGGCATCCGCCAGTTCGTCGATCTCGGCTCGGGTGTGCCGACGGCCGGGAACGTGCACGAGATCGTGCGCGACCGCCTCCCCGGCGGCGAGCGGGCGTCGGTGGTCTACGTCGACTACGAGCCGGTGGCCGCGGCGCATTCGCGGCTGATCCTCGAACGCGAAGGCGCGTCGGGCTGGGCGGGGCTCGTCGAGCGGGACATCCGCCGCCCGAAGGAGATCTTCGGCGACCCGGTGACGCAGGACCTGATCGACTGGTCGCGGCCGGTGTGCCTGCTGCTGATCACCGTCATGCACTTCATCGGGCCGTCCGACGACCCGGCGGGGCTGGTGGCCACCTACCGGGACGCGCTCGCGCCGGGCAGCTGGCTGGCGCTGTCGCACGCCGCGTGCCGCGACGACGCCCCGCCGGACCGCGCCGCCGAGGTCCGGCGGTTCGTCGACGCCTACCGGGACACGTCGAACCCGGCGTGGCTGCGCTCGGCCGAGGAGCTGCTTCCCTGGTTCGGCGGCTGGCCGCTGCTCCCGCCGGGGCTGACATCGTTGCCGGACTGGCGTCCCGCCACCCCGCCGACCCCGATCGACCTCGAGACGCGGCCCTTCGCCTGGTGCGCCGTCGCGCGTCGGCCCGCTCTCTGACCTGCGCTTTTCCTGATCGCTCTGGGCGAACGCACCATCGGAAACAAACACACCCATCGGAGAGTTGAGCTAGGCAGACTCAACTAACCGAGGAGTGCACATGTCCGACACCCGCCTCCTGCCCGTGCTCCCGCTCGACGACGACGTCGTCCTGCCGGGCATGGTCGTCCCGCTCGACCTGAGCGACACCGAGACGCGGGCCGCGGTGGAGTCCGCCCAGGCCAAGACGCCGAGCCAGGCGTCCTTTCCCGGCATCCGCTCTTCCGCGGCCACCAAGGCCGAGGTCCTGCTCGTCCCGCGCGCCCACGGTGAGTACGCCGGCTTCGGCACCGTCGCCACGGTCGAGCGCATCGGCCGCGTGCCCGGCGGCAAGGCCGCCGTCCTGCTGCGCGGCACCGGCCGCGCGCTCGTCGGCCGGATCGCCGACGGCCCCGGCGCCGCCCGCTGGGTGCACGCCGAGGACGCCCCCGAGACCACCGACGACCGGACCGCGCAGCTCGCGGCCGAGTACAAGGCCGTCGTCATCTCGATCCTCCAGCAGCGCGGCGGCTGGCAGCTGATCGACGCCGTCCAGCAGGTCGAGGACGCTTCCGCGGTCGCCGACCTGTCCGGCAACGCGCCGTACCTGTCCACTGAGCAGAAGCTCGAGCTGCTGACCACGCTCGACGTCAGCGCGCGCCTGGAGAAGGCGCTCGAGTGGAGCAAGGAGCACCTCGCCGAGCTCGAAGTCACCGACACGATCCGCAAGGACGTCGCCGAGGGCATGGAGAAGCAGCAGAAGGAGTTCCTGCTGCGCCGCCAGCTCGAAGCCATCCGCAAGGAGCTCGGCGAGCTCGACGGCACCGCCGACGAGACGGACTACCGCGCCCGCGTCGAGGCCGCCGAACTCCCCGACGCGGTCAAGAAGGCCGCACTGGCCGAAGTGGACAAGCTGGACCGGACGTCCGAGCAGTCCCCCGAGGGCGGCTGGATCCGCACTTGGCTGGACACCGTCCTGGAACTGCCCTGGAACGAGCGGACCGAGGACGTCTACGACATCGCCGCGGCGCGGGCCGTTCTGGACGCCGACCACGCCGGTCTGGACGACGTCAAGGAACGCATCATCGAGTACCTGGCCGTCCGGAAGCGTCGCGCGGAGTCGGGTCTCGGCCCGGTCGGCGGACGTCGTTCCGGTGCCGTGCTCGCCCTCGCGGGCCCTCCCGGGGTCGGCAAGACGTCGCTGGGTGAGTCGGTCGCGAAGGCCATGGGCCGCAAGTTCGTCCGCGTCGCACTGGGCGGCATCCGCGACGAGGCGGAGATCCGCGGCCACCGCCGCACCTACGTCGGCGCGTTGCCCGGCCGGATCGTCCGCGCCATCAAGGAGGCCGGCTCGATGAACCCGGTCGTGCTGCTCGACGAGATCGACAAGGTCGGCGCCGACTACCGCGGCGACCCGACCGCGGCGCTGCTCGAAGTGCTGGACCCGGAGCAGAACCACACGTTCCGCGACCACTACCTCGAGGTCGAGCTGGACCTGTCCGACGTCGTGTTCCTGGCCACCGCCAACGCGCTGGAGACCATCCCCGGCCCGCTGCTGGACCGCATGGAGCTCGTCACGCTGGACGGCTACACCGAGCACGAGAAGGTCACCATCGCCCGCGACCACCTGCTCCCCCGCGAGCTGGAGCGCGCCGGGCTGGGCACGTCGGACGTCGTGGTGACGGACGCGGCGTTCAGCCGGATCGCCGCCGAGTACACCCGCGAGGCGGGCGTGCGCGACGCGAACCGGACCATCGCCAAGGTGCTGCGGAAGGTCGCGACCAAGGTGGCGCTGGACGAGGTCTCGCTGCCGCTGACGATCGATGCGCCCGACCTCCCGGACTACCTGGGCCGCCCGCGGCACATCCCGGAGTCGTCGCTGCCGGCGTCGACGCAGCGCACGGCGACCCCGGGCGTGGCGACCGGCCTGGCGGTGACCGGCGCCGGCGGTGACGTCCTCTACATCGAGGCGTCGCTGGCCGACGAGGAGTCCGGCGCGTCCGGCCTGCAGCTGACCGGCCAGCTCGGCGACGTGATGAAGGAGTCGGTGCAGATCGCGCTGTCCTACCTGCGTTCGCACGGCGCGGAGCTGGAGCTGCCGGTGGGCGACCTGCGCAAGCGCGGCATCCACGTGCACGTCCCGGCGGGCGCGGTCCCGAAGGACGGGCCGTCGGCGGGCGTCACGATGACGACGGCGCTGGCGTCGCTGCTCTCGGGCCGGGTGGTTCGCGCGGACGTCGCGATGACCGGCGAGGTGTCGCTGACCGGGCGCGTCCTGCCGATCGGCGGCGTGAAGCAGAAGCTGCTGGCGGCGCACCGGGCGGGGATGAAGACGGTGATCATCCCGCAGCGCAACGAGCCGGACCTGGACGACGTCCCGGCCGAGGTGCTGGCCGAGCTGGACGTGCACGCGGTGGCCAACGTCCGCGAGGTCCTCGACCTCGCCCTGACCCCGGCTTCGACGCCGGTTTCCCAGGCGGCGTAACCCCGAGCGCCGCCGCCAGGACGGCCGGTTTCCCTCTCCCGCGAGGGAAACCGGCCGTTCCCCCTTATCCGCGAAGCTTCCGGGCGGCGACCAGGTAGCCAGTGCCGAGCCAGCGCTTGGCGCCGCGCGCGATCGTCTTCTCGGGGTGCGCCCGCCACGAGCGGTCGCGGCGGCGGACCAGCCGGTCGAACGGCGGCACCGTCGCGGTGACGTCGTAGGCGATGACCTCCTCCGGTTGCAGACCGGCGCGCCACAGGAGTTCCCGCAGGCGCCGCGGCGTCAGCGCGACGATCCCGGTGCGCCGAGCTCCGTGCCGTCTCGAGGGCGGGACGCCGACGAGCCGTTCGAGCGCGCCGAGGGTGCGGCGGGCGGGCCAGAAGACGCCCCATTCGAAGAGCCGGTACGGGCTCCGCGGGTTGAGCATGGTCGCCACGACGAGCCCACCGGGCCGCGTGACCCGCGCGACCTCGTGCAGCGCCAGCACGGCGTCGGTGTATTCGAGGACGCCCATCGCGAGGACGACGTCGAACTGCCGGTCGCCGAAGGGCATTTCCTGGATGTCGCCCACAGAAAGTTTCACGTTCTCCCCGGCCCGCGCCGCGACGGCCTCGATCATGGCCGGCGATTGGTCGCACGCGGTGATGCGGAAGTCCCCGGGCCGCGTGTCGAGCAGGTGGCGCACCATCATCCCGGGCCCGCACCCGACGTCGAGCAGCTCCCCGCCGGGGCAGCCGGCCAGCACCTGGTCGATGGCGTAGCGCCGCGAATGGTGGTAGCGCGCGGTGGGTCCCCATCCGGCGTGGTCGTTCGCGTAGCCGGCGACGAGCTCGGGTTCGGCGTACTGCACCCGCACCAGCTCCTCGCGGGCCGGTCGCAACGTCACGGGAATGGACATGTGCTCCTCCAACGGCTCAGCGGAATTCCCCGGAAGCCTGTGCCCCCGACTGGGGTCGAGTCGCTCAAGAAATGCGTTACTGTTTTCGTGAAATCAAGGCGAAAGGCGGAGTGAATCTTCCCCCGAATCGACGATCCGAGTAACCCGAGCCGCCGCGTTACCGGACAGCGCACCGATCACCGGTCGATATCCCTCAAATAACGCATAGCCGACGAACAGGCTCGATGCCGTGGTCGAGCTGTCGAAAATGGACAGTAGTCACGGCGTGAAACCAATTCCGGAATTGACCGCACCAGAACGGGTAATACGACTGGTCCGTTCGGACGGCCCGGCAGCGCCGGACGCACACACAAAAGAAGCCCCGCACTACGGCTTGCGTCCGTGGTGCGGGGCTCTTCCAGTGGGTGGCGGGTAACCGGCTCTGAGCTCGACCCTGCGATCAGGAGGCGGCGACGTGGTTTGCGTCGTCCAAGGACAGGTTTCAGGGACCGGGGCCCCACCGTTGCAACACAGGGGTCAGGTGGGTTTGCGGACGAGGCCGGTGTAGGCGGCGATGGCCAGGGTGGCCAGGCCCCAAAGGAGGGCTTGGAGCACCCAGAGGATGACGGTGAAGGTTTGGCCCCAGCCGGTGGTGGTGTCGAGGTCGCAGTGGGCGCGGATGCCGGTGGTGCCAAGGGGGAGGCCACGGTCGATGCCGAGGCCGACGAGTTCGACGGGCGAACAGGGTGCGCCGGGGGCGTCGGGTCTTGCGGCGGCGGGTGGGACGCGTTCGGCGGCGTGGTGGCCGGGGTGAGTGGTGACGTGCCCGGCGAGCACGCTGAGGGCGGCGGCGAGGGTGAGGACGACAGCGAGGGCGGTGACGAGACGGTGGGCGCGGTAGCCGTAGCGGCCGAGCCAGCCCCACAGCGCATGTCGCGCGCGGGCGAGTCGGTTGCCCAGTGCCTCAGGGGCGCGGCGACGGAGTTCGTGTTGCTGGGTGATCAGGACTTCGCGGGCGTTGTTGTCGTGGCCGGCGGCGCGTTCGGTCGCGGCGAGTTGTTGGAAGGGCTGGGGCCAGTAGGTCTCCGTGTGGTCGACCAGTAGGTGCAGCCACTGACGCCACGAAAGCCCCCGCAGGCTGGGGTAGGTCAATCCGTGGGCTGTGATGGTGCGGGCGCTGTCAGGGCAACCGTGGCGGCTGGCCCCCTGAATGCCGGCCGGGCACACCACTGTTGGCGGGAACAAGGCCCCGGTGATCTGCGCCTCAGACAGTACGAGGAGCGGACCTAGGCTGTTGTCCAGCCTGGACACCCCAAGGGCAGCTTGGCCGTTGATGCGGGCAGAGTGCAGCCGGATCGCACCACTTTCTCCGGTGCCGGTGACGGTGGCATCCGTCATGAACAGGCCGCTATCGACGCGGAGGCTGTCGGCGGCCAGTGCGGGGCCGGTGGTGTTGGTGATGGTGGCGTGGTCCATGCCGAGTTGGCCGGCGATGTGGGCCCGGAGCAGCCGGATCGCACCACTTTCTCCGGTGCCGGTGAGGGTGGCATCCCGCATGAACAGGCCGTCGTCGACGCGGAGGCCGTCGCCGGTCAGTGCGGGGCCGGTGGTGTTGGTGATGGTGACGTGGCCCATGCCGAGTTGGCCGGCGATGTGGGCGCCGAGCAGCCGGATCGCACCGCTTTGCCCAGTGCCGGTGACGGTGGCATCCGTCATGAACAGGCCGTCGTCGACGCGGAGGCTGTCGGCCGTCAGTGCGGGGCCGGTGGTGTTGGTGATAGCGACTCGGCTAAGGCTGAGTTCGCCGGCGATGTGGGCGCCGAGCAGCCGGATCGCACCTTTTTCTCCGGTACCGGTGACGGTGGCGTCCCGCATGAACAAGTTGCTGTCGGTTCGGAGGCCATCGGCGTCCAGGTATGTAAGCAGGCTGTCGTTCAGGTACAGGTAGCGAAGCTGCGCGTGTCGGCAAGCGATGCCGTCCGGGAGCGCACAACGGAACAAGTCCAGGCCGGTGGTGGCGGCGACGTGATCGAGGTCAAGCTTTCCGACGACACGCACACCGCCTACCTGGATTCCGCGGGGGTCGAGATCCCCACGCAGGCCACGGAGCAATTCACGAAGAAGTTCGGCTCGTACCTGCAGTTCGGGGTTGTCAGTGACCGCCAGCTTCTCCACCATCATAGCGATGGCAGGTCTGGCGACTTCCCCACGGCGGGCGGCGTCGACCACCTGTTGCTCAAGCTCTGTTAGGTCGGTCAGCATGGGTGACGGCTGCATCTCGTCCACATCACCATAGTCGACGTCATGCTACGGAATGTGACATCTGACGGCTCACCCCAACTCAGTGGATACACCCGCCACAGATGTGGCTCCCTCCACGACGGTCCGAATTAGGGAGATGCCGCCCAATGGACCAGCATTCAAGACGTTAAGGAGCTTGAATCATGCTGGAATGCGCAATCTCGCGGCGCATGGCCAGTTCGAAGCACTCAGCGCCGAGCGTGCTGGGCTCATGGAGCAACAGACCAACCTGCTGTTGCGACGGCTGGCGGAGATCCAAGCCGGCCCGCCCCTTGGCCAACTATGGGTGCTTGCAGCGCGAGCGATCAGTCTGACGAGGCAGCTCGATCGTCGATCCCGGCGCCGTGTACAGCCCACGGATAGCCGCACACCGGCGCATCTGGCTGTACACACGAAAGAGCTCCGTGCCCGACAAACGTCATGGTCACGGAGCGCTTTGCTGGGTGGCGGGTGAGGGATTCGAACCCCCGTAGGCAATGCCAACTGGTTTACAGCCAGTCCCCTTTGGCCACTCGGGTAACCCGCCCAGGCCGGTCTCACCGGCCGGGGAGAAGCTTACCCAACGGAGTAGCGAGGGGGTCAACCGGGTTACCCGTCGGGGGGCAGGGGCTAGGCTGGGTGGCCTCTGACGAGCGAGTACGAGGTGTGAGGACACGTGGCGGATCCCTCTTTCGATGTCGTGAGCAAGGTCGACCGCCAGGAGGTGGACAACGCGCTCAACCAGGCGAGCAAGGAGCTGGGCACCCGGTTCGACTTCCGCGGCACCGGCACGACCATCAGCTGGGCCGGGGAGGAGGCACTCACGATCGAGTCCGAGACCGAAGAGCGCGCCCTGGCCGCGGTCGAGGTGTTCAAGGAGAAGCTGATCAAGCGGAACATCTCCCTGAAGGCCTTCGAGGCGGGCGAGCCGGCGCTGTCGGGCAAGATCTACAAGATCGGCGGGAAGATCCTGCAGGGGATCGCGTCGGACAAGGCGAAGCAGATCGCCAAGTTCATCCGGGACGAGGGGCCGAAGGGGGTCCAGGCCCAGATCCAGGGGGATCAGCTGCGGGTTTCCGGGAAGAAGAAGGACCAGCTGCAGGATGTCATCGCGCTGCTGAAGGGCAAGGACTTCGAGATCGCCCTTCAGTTCACGAACTACCGGTGATCGCGGGCGCGGGCACCCGGGTCGGGTGCCCGCGCGATTCAGCGGACGGCCTCGGCTTGCGCAAGTGGGGAAAAGATGTCCTCGCCGGACGGGCAGGTCTCCGAGATGGCCGGGGACGCTCTCGCCTCCCGTCCGTGGTGGGCTGCGCGGCATCTCGTCGACCTCCACGAGGGCTATCACGCCGCGTCAAGGGGGCCGTTCTCGTGCACCGTTGCCTTTGCGCTGTCTGGGCCCCCTTGACCCGGCGTGATCGGGCTGCGCCAGGTCGACGAGATGCCGCGGGCCCACCACTCTGCTTTTCTCGGGTGGGTGGTCAGGCGGGCGTCAATGTCCAGCTTGCTTCGTAGCCCTCCACCATCACGTACGCCGGGCCCTTCACGTCGCGCTCCACCTGGACGTCCCCGATCTGGTTGAGGATCAGGTCCCGGTCGTCCTCCGACATCCACCAGATGGCGATGTTGCCTCGCGTCTTGGCCGTGAACTGGATGCGCGTCACCCCCGCCGGGAGCTTCAGGACCGCGTCGCCCTTGCCCGAGGCCGGTTTGCCGCTCTCCGCCGTTGCGATGCTTCGGTAGTCCGCGATGGTTGCCGTCCAGGCCGCGTCCGCGTGGACCGTCACCCTCTTCGTCGGGCGGTCCGGCTCCGTGTTCATCCACGTCGTGCCCTTGTACGCGCCGATGGCGTTGACCAGGCCGTGCTCGCCGCCGTCCGTGTCGATGATCACGTTGTCGCGGCACTTCGGGCAGTCGAACGTGAAGAAACCCAGCTGGTCCGGGGGCCAGCTCGTCTGGAACTCGCCGCTGCCCTTGCCCGTGTGGGTCTCCGTCGGGACGTCCCGCGGGGCCGGAGGTGCCGTTGTCGTGGGTGTCGGCAGCGCGTGCGTCGTCGGGTCCGCGACGATCGTTCCGTAGCCCGTCGACGGTGCGCACGCCGATGTCAACGCCACGAGCAGCAGGCAGCCCAGCCGGAATTTCATCGTTCCCCCTCGTGGGCCACCGCGGCCCCCGGTGATCTTTTCGGCCGCCGTCGGCCCTGCGTTACGTCACCCGGACGCGCCTGGGCGGGGCGCCACCCGTCCGGTGGGTGCGTGTTGTAATCGCGCAGTCACCGAGGAGGGTCGAGATGCGTCGCTGGCTCGCTGTCGTGCTGTCGCTCACGGCCGTGGCCTCCCTGCTCACGCCCGCCGGCGCGGCCGAACGGCAGCAGCTCGTCCCCGGCTACGGTGCCTACCCGCGGCTGATCCGGCTCGAGCGCTCCGGCCGCATCATCGCCACGCTGACCAGCGAAGACGCCGGAGGCAAGTTCGCTCCCGTGCTCGAGAGCACCGACGAAGGCGAGTCGTTTCACCGGATCGGGGAGATCCGGGACCCCGAGGGGCGGTCCGGAATGTGCTGCGGGACCGTCTACGAGCTGCCCGAACGCGTCGGCAAGCTGCGCGCCGGGACGCTGCTGTGGGCCGCGTCCTACCGGCAGGATGCCGGTTCCCAGCGCCGCATCGGGATCCGGGTCTGGGCCAGCAAGGACGGCGGGCGCTCGTGGACCTTCCTGTCCGAAGCCGCCCGCTCGCACAACATCGACGGCCTCTGGGAACCCGAGTTCACCGTCGACGCCGGGGGCACCCTCTGGCTCCACTTCGCCGACGAGACGCAGGCGCCGAAGTACGCGCAGGTCCTCAACCGGGTCGCCTCCACCGACGGGGTGACCTGGGGCACCAAGCAGCTCACCGTGGCCATCCCGCCGGACCGGGTGCGGCCCGGCATGCCGGTCATCCGGCGGCTCCCCGACGGCCGGTACTACCTCGCCTACGAAATCTGCAACTTCCGCGACCGCTACTGCGACCCGTACTTCCGGATCTCCGCCGACGGCGCCAACTGGGGCGATCCCGCCGACCCCGGCACCCGCGTCGGCACCGCGTCCGGCAACTACTTCCAGCATGCGCAAACCATCGCCCTCTTCCCGGGCGGCCCGAACGGCGTGCGGATCGTCATGGTCGGGCAGATCTACACCGACGCGCAGGGCCGTCCGCAGCCGCAGAACGGGCAGGTCCTGCTCGCGAACGACGATTTCGGCAGCGGCGACTGGTACGAGCTGCCCGCTCCCGTGCCCATCACCGGCATCTTCAACAACTTCTGCCCCAACTACTCCTCCACGCTGCTGCCGGTCGACGACGGCCGGAACGTGCTCGAGATCGCCACCGAGGACAACTCGGGGTGCAAGGCCTACTTCGGTAAGGGATCCGTCTTCTAGCGGCGGCACGTAGGGTGAGGCCCGAGTTCGCCGACGAGAGGGAGGCCGTCCATGAAGGGCATCGTGCTGGCCGGAGGCAGCGGGACACGCCTGCACCCGATCACCCAGGCGGTGTCGAAGCAGCTGCTCCCCGTCTACGACAAGCCGATGGTCTACTACCCGGTGTCGGTGCTGATGCTGGCCGGGATCCGCGAGATCCTCGTCATCTCCACCCCCACCGACCTGCCGATGTTCCGCCGGCTGCTGGGCAACGGCAGCCAGTTCGGCGTCTCGTTCTCCTACGCCGAGCAGCCCAGCCCGAACGGCCTGGCCGAGGCGTTCGTGATCGGGGCGGACTTCATCGGCGACGACGACGTGGCCCTCGTCCTCGGCGACAACATCTTCTACGGCCAGGGCTTCTCCGGCCGCCTGCAGCAGGCCGTGCGCGAGCTCGACGGCTGCGTCCTGTTCGGCTACCCGGTGAAGGACCCCGAGCGCTACGGCGTCGGCGAGGTCGACGAGTCGGGCAAGCTGGTCACCATCGAGGAGAAGCCCGCGAAACCGCGCTCCAACAAGGCGATCACCGGGCTGTACTTCTACGACAACGAGGTCGTCAGCATCTCCCGCGCCCTGAAGCCGTCGGCGCGCGGCGAGCTCGAGATCACCGACGTCAACCTCACCTACCTGCGTCAGGACCGCGCGACGCTGGTGGAGCTCAGCCGCGGGTTCGCCTGGCTCGACACCGGCACGCACGACTCGCTGCTCGAAGCCGGCCAGTTCGTCCAGGTCCTGGAGCACCGCACCGGCGTGCGCATCGCGTGCCTCGAGGAAATCGCGCTGCGCATGGGCTTCATCAGCGCCGACGAGTGCTACGCGCTGGGCGAGAAGCTGGCGAAGTCCGGCTACGGCGACTACGTCAAGGCCGTCGCCATCGCGGCCGGAGCCGCCGCCTAGAACTGCCGGCGCGCCATCTCTTCGAGCCGGGCGATGCGGTCGGCGATCGGCGGGTGGGTCGAGAACAACTTGCTGACGCCCTCGCCCGGGCGGAACGGGTTCGCGATCATCAGGTGCGACTGCGACACCAGCTGCGGCTCGGCGACCAGCGGCCGCGCCCGCGTGCCGGCCTCCAGCTTCCGCAACGCCGACGCCAGGCCCAGCGGGTCGCCGGTCAGCTCGGCGCCGGACGCGTCGGCCTGGTACTCCCGAGACCGGCTCACCCCCATCCGGATGACGGCCGCCGCGATCGGGCCGACGAAGATCAGCAGCAGGCTCAGCAGCGGGTTGCCGTCGCGGTTGTTGCCGCCGAAGAACAGGCCGATGTTCGCCAGGACGCTGATCACGCTGGCCAGCGCACCCGCGACGCACGAGATCAGGATGTCGCGGTTGTAGACGTGGGACAGCTCGTGACCGAGGACGGCCCGCAGCTCCCGCTCGTCCAGCAGGTCGAGGATGCCGGTGGTGCAGCACACGGCGGCGTGGCGCGGGCTGCGGCCGGTGGCGAAGGCGTTGGGCGCGACCGTCGGGCTGATGTAGAGCTGCGGCATCGGCTGGCGGGCGACCTGCGCGAGCTCGCGCACGATCCGGTACATCGCGGGCTGCTCGACCTCGGACACCGGCCGCGCCCGCATCGCGCGCAGCGCCAGCTTGTCCGAATTGAAGTACGCGAACGCGTTCATCCCGAGCGCGATGACCAGGCCGATGACCAGGGCACCGCGGCCGAAGAGCCCGCTGATCGCGATGATGATCGCCGACAGCAGGCCGAGCAGCATCGCCGTCTTGAGTCCGTTCTGGTGTCCGTGCACGTCCGCTCGCCTCCGTCCGCCTCGCCGTGGTTACCCAGTGGAAACAACGCGATCAGGGGACGCGAAGTTCCTTCACGTGGGGAGGGCGGGGGTTACCCTCGGAAGGTGAGTTGATCAGGAGCGGAGGGCGCCGATGCCAGGCCGCCGGCTACCCCGGAGGACGCTGTTCGCGCTGGTCACGGCGGCTGCCGGGGCCTTCGTGCGGCCCGGAACCGCCCACGCCTCGGCCGTCCGCTCGATCGACGTCGGCGGGGCGCCGGCCGCGGTGGCGGTGAACCCGGTCACCGGGCTCGGGTACGTCACCGATCCCCAGGCCGGGACGCTGACCGTGCTCGATCCGCGCAGCGCGTCGGTCGTCGACGTGGTCCACCTCGGCGGCGAGCCGGGTGATGTCGCGGTGGATGCGACCGCGGGCCGGATCTACGTCGCGAACCCGCCGGGCGGCACCGTGGTGGTGCTGGACGGCCGGACCCGCGACCTGGTGAGCGTGGTCGGCGCGGGCGCCGGCGCGTCGGCGCTGGCGGTCGACGAGGAGGCCGGCCGCGTCTACGCCGTCAGCGGCGGCACCGGCACGCTCGCCGAGCTCGACGGCGTCAGCAGCACGCTGACCGCGCTCGTGCCGGGCCCGCGGCCGAGCCTCACCGCCATCGGCGTCGACCCCGGCCGCAAGCTGGCCTACTGCGCGAGCACCACCACCGACTCCGTCGAGGTGTTCTCGATCGACGCCGGCAAGTTCGTGGCGTCGGTCAAGGTGGGGCGCAACCCGACCGCCGTCGCGGTGCACCACGCGAGCGGTACGGTCTACGTCGCGAACTCCGGCATCCACCACATGTCCATTGTGGACGCCGTCACGCACGCCGAGCGCAAGACCGTGTTGCTGCGCAGCGAATCCTCCGCCCTCGCCGTGCACCAGGGCACGAACACGGTCTACACCAACGGCGGCCAGAACGGGCTCACCCGCGTCGACGGCAGCGCGGGCGCGCTGAGCGGCGAGCTGTCGCTGGGCGTCAACCCCGGCGGTGTCGCCGTCGACCAGCACACCCGCGCGGTGTGGGTCACCGATCCGCTGCACGGGCGGGTCTTCGTGGTCCGCGACTTCTGACCGGGCGGCTGGGGCAACTCCAGGTATACGGTCGGAAAGCATGAAACTCGGACTGCAGATCCCCGACTTCACCTGGCCGAACGGGGCGTCCGCACTGGGCGCCGACCTGGCCGCCGTCGTCCGCGCCGCCGACCGGGCCGGCTTCGACTCCATCGCGGTGATGGACCACTTCTTCCAGATCGGCGGCGTCGGCCCGACCGAGAACGACATGCTCGAGGCGTACACCACCCTCGGCTTCATCGCGGCGCACACCGAGCGCGCCCGGCTGCTCACCGTCGTCACCGGTGTCCTCTACCGGCACCCCGCCCTGCTGGCCAAGGCGATCACGACGCTCGACGTGCTCTCCGGCGGCCGCGCCATCCTCGGCATCGGCGCGGGCTGGAACGAGGAGGAGTCCCGCGGGCTCGGCTTCCCGTTCCCGCCGGTGGCCGAGCGGTTCGAGCTGTTGGAGGAGAACCTCCAGTACGTGCTGCAGATGTGGGCCGACGGCGACGCACCGTTCAAGAGCAAGCACTTCGACGCCGGGCGGCTGCTGAACGTGCCGCAGGTCCTGTCGAAGCCCCGGCCGCCGATCATGATCGGGGGCGGCGGCGAGAAGAAGACGCTGCGGCTGGTCGCCAAGTACGCCGACCAGTGCAACCTGTTCAACAGCCCGGAGCTGGAGCGCAAGCTGGACGTGCTGCGGCAGCACTGCGAAAACGAGGGCCGCGACTACGACTCGATCACCAAGACCGTCTACCACATCCTCGACATCGGCGAGCACGGCGAAAAGGCGGGCGAGCTCGTGGCCGAGCTGGAGCGGCTGCACGGCCTGGGCATCGACGTGGCCCTGGGCATGGTGCCGCACGTCCACGACCCGGCGATCCTGGAGAAGTTCGCCACCGACGTGATCCCCGCGGCCGAGAAGATCTGACCGCCCGCCCTCCCCGCCGCGTGCGGGGAGGGCGCTTCAGCCGTCTTTCGCCACCAACCGGGTCAGCGCCGCTACGCCGATTCCCACGACGGCCACCGCGATGCCCGCAACCAGCCAGCCCACCAGCGCGAGCGCCACGCCGGTCACCGCGAAGAGCGCGAACTCCAGCAGGAAGCGAGCCGGTTCGGGGAGCCGGCGGCGGGCCCGCGGCGCGATGAACAGGCTCCAGAGCGCGGCGGCCGCGACCGGCAGCAGGACGGCGTCGACGATCGCCAGCGCCACGCCGCTGCCGAGCTGGGTGCCCGCGAGAGCCAGACCGCCCAGGAGCGCCAGCTCGGTCAGGAAGCGGACCGTCAGCACCACGCCCGCGACCCCGCTCAGGCGGGGAGTCGGCTCCGAAGTCATCCCGCCAGCCTAGGACCGCGTCCACTGTGGACGTTACGGGTACGACCGGGCACAGATGGTGATCCTGGCCACACTTGGGCCATTCAGGTTGCGGTTCCGAATCGGTCCACCAGCGCCTCCCGCGTCGCTGTAACGACCTTCCGGCGCCGGTCGACGTGTCAGGTGCATATCGCGACCGCGAGCCAAGGAGCCTGGTAGATGACCACATGTCGACTCTGCGGTTCGACAAACACGGCCGGCGTCGTCGACCTCGGCGCGACTCCCCCATGTGAGCGATTTCTGACGGCCGAGCAGCTCGACGAGCCGGAAGCCACCTTCCCGCTCCACCTGAAGGTCTGCACCGACTGCTGGCTGGCCCAGATCCCGCCGCTGATCGACCCCGACGACACCTTCACCGAGTACGCGTACTTCTCGTCCTTCTCGACGTCGTGGGTCGAGCACGCGAAGCGGTTCGTCGACGGCGCGGTCGAGCGGCTCGGCCTCGGCGAGAAGTCGTTCGTCGTCGAGGTGGCCAGCAACGACGGCTACCTGCTCAAGCACGTCGTCGGGCACGGCATCCGGTGTCTGGGCGTGGAACCTTCGGTGAACGTCGGGCAGGCGGCGCGCGACGCCGGCGTGCCCACCCTGACGGCTTTCCTCTCCGAGGAAACCGGCCTGCAGGTGCGCGAGGAGCACGGCCCGGCCGATCTCGTCGCCGCGAACAACGTCTACGCACACATCCCCGACGTCCTCGGCTTCACCAAGGGCCTGCGGGCCCTGGTCGCGGACGACGGCTGGGTCTCCATCGAGGTCCAGCACCTGCTCACGCTGATCGAAAAGAACCAGTACGACACGATCTACCACGAGCACTTCCAGTACTACACGGTCGAATCCGCGCGCCGGGCGCTGGCGACCGGCGGCCTGACCGTCGTCGACGTCGAACTGCTGCCGACGCACGGCGGGTCGATCCGGCTGTGGGCGCGTCCCGACGCCGTCGCGGGCGAGCCGAGCGAGCGGATGACCGACGTCCTGGAGCGCGAAAAGTCCGCCGGGCTGCACGAGCTGTCCGGGTACACCGAGTTCGCCGAGCGCGTCACGCGTGTGCGGCTGGACCTGCTGAAGTTCCTCATCGAGGCGCGCAACGACGGGAAGACCGTCGTCGGCTACGGCGCCCCGGGCAAGGGCAACACCCTGCTGAACCACTGCGGCATCCGGACGGACCTGCTGCAGTACACGGTCGACCGCAATCCGTACAAGCACGGCCGGTTCACCCCGGGCACGCGCATCCCGGTGCTGCCCCCGGAACGGATCGAAGCGGACCGGCCCGACTACGTGCTCGTCCTCCCGTGGAACCTCCGGGAGGAACTGACCGGACAGCTCTCCTACATCGGGTCCTGGGGCGGCAAGCTCGTGTTCCCGATCCCCCACCTGGAAATCGTCGAGGTGCAGTGAAGTGAAGGTCGTTCTCTTCTGCGGTGGCTACGGGATGCGGATGCGCAACGGCGCGGCCGACGACGTCCCGAAGCCGATGGCGATGGTCGGTCCGAGACCGCTCATCTGGCACGTGATGCGCTACTACGCGCATTTCGGCCACACCGAATTCATCCTGTGCCTCGGCTACGGCGCGGCGCACATCAAGAACTTCTTCCTGAACTACCAGGAAACCATTTCCAACGACTTCGTCCTCCGCAACGGCCAGGCGGAGCTGCTCTCCACCGACATCGCGGACTGGACGATCACCTTCGTGCAGACCGGCATCGAGTCGCCGATCGGTGAGCGGCTGCGCCGGGTGCGCCCGTACCTCGACGGCGACGAAATGTTCCTCGCGAACTACGCCGACGTCCTTTCCGACGTCCCGCTGCCCGACATGATCGAGCGGTTCTCGAACTCCGACTCGGGCGCGTCGATGATGGTCGTGCCGCCGCAGTCGTCGTTCCACTGCGTGGAAATGGACGAGGGCGGCAAGGTCGGCTCGATCACCGCGGTGAGCGAAATGCCGCTGTGGGAGAACGGCGGCTACTTCGTGCTGCGGCAGGAAGTGTTCGACCACATCCCGGAAAACGGCGACCTCGTCGCCGACGGCTGTGGCGAGCTCGCCAAGCGCGGCCGGCTGCTGGCCTACCCGTACCGCGGGTTCTGGAAGCCGACCGACACGGTCAAGGAGCGGGCGGCGCTGGACTACGCCTACAGCCACGGTGACCGGCCCTGGGCGCTGTGGGAGCGCGCGGCCGCGAGCATCGCGTGATCGGGCTGCGGCCGGGACGGCTCGGCGGCGTCGTCGCCCTCGGCGCCCACTGCGACGACATCGCGATCGGCGCCGGCGGCACCCTGCTGACCCTCTGTTCCGGACGCCCCGGCCTGCGGGTCGACGCCCTGATCCTCTCCGGCGGCGGCACACCCCGCGAGGACGAGGAGCGGGCGGCGCTGGCGGCGTTCTGCCCGGGCGCGCAGCTCGACGTCACGGTGCTGAAGCTGCCGGACGGGCGCTTCCCGGCGCACTGGGAAGAGGCCAAGAACGCCCTCGAAGAGCTGCGGCGGCGGACCGACCCCGACGTCATCCTGGCGCCCCGGACCGACGACGCCCACCAGGACCACCGCGGCCTGGCGAAGCTGGTGCCGACGGCGTTCCGCGACCACCTCGCGCTCGGCTACGAGATCGTCAAGTGGGACGGCGACCTCGGCAGCCCGTCGGTGTACCAGCCCCTCGGCGACGACGTCGCGGAGGAGAAGGTCCGGCTGCTGCAGGAGCACTACGCGTCGCAGCGGCACCGGCCCTGGTACGACCGCGAGGCGTTCCTCGGGCTGGCCCGCATCCGCGGGATCGAAGCCGCCGCGAAGTACGCCGAAGCGTTTTTCGTCAAGAAACTCACTCTCGATCTGAAGGGCTGAATCCGATGCGGGTGTTGCTGACGGGGCACAAGGGCTACCTGGGGACGGTGATGGCCCCGGTGCTCGCCGCCGCCGGCCACGAAGTCGTCGGCCTTGACTCCGGGCTGTTCGAGGACTGCCTGCTCGGGCCGGCTCCCACCGACCCGGCCGGGCACGTCGTCGACCTGCGGGACGTCACGCTTTCGCACGTCGAGGGCTTCGACGCGGTGATCCACCTGGCCGCGCTGTCGAACGACCCGCTGGGCTCGCTCGCGCCGGAGCTGACCTATGACATCAACCACCACGCGTCGGTGAAACTCGCGAAGCTGGCGAAGGAGGCCGGCGTCCAGCGGTACATCTACGCGTCGACCTGCTCGGTGTACGGCGCGGGCGGCGACAACCTGGTCGACGAGGACGCGCCGCTGCGGCCGGTGACGCCGTACGCCGAGTCGAAGGTGCGCGTCGAAGCCGACGTCCACGAGCTGGCCGACGACGACTTCACGCCGGTGTACATGCGCAACGCGACGGCGTTCGGCTACTCGCCGCGGCTTCGCGGCGACATCGTGCTGAACAACCTGACCGCGCACGCCCACCTCTCCGGCGAGGTGCTGGTGCTGTCGGACGGCACACCGTGGCGGCCGCTGGTGCACGCCCAGGACATCGCGCGCGCGTTCACGGCGGCCCTGACGGCGCCGAAGGAAGCCGTGCACAACAAGGCGTTCAACATCGGCACCGAGGACAACAACGTCACCGTCGCCGAGATCGCCCAGGAGGTCGTCGAGGCGGTGCCGGGCTCGACATTGAACATCACCGGCGAGGCGGGCGCCGACCCGCGGTCGTACCGGGTCGACTTCTCGCGGTTCCGCGAGGCCATCCCGGGCTTCGCCTGCGAGTGGTCGGTCAAGGACGGCGCCGTCGAGCTCATCGAGGCGTACCGCAAGTTCGGGCTCACCCGCGAGTCGTTCCAGCAGTTGTTCACCCGGCTCGCCTGGCTGAAGAGCGAGGGCGAAGCCGGCCGCGTCGACGCCACCATGCGGCGGAAGTAGTGGCGGCCCCGCAGCTGCGGACCGGGGCGGAACTGCACGCCCTGGTCGAGCGGCTGTACCCGATCTGCCGCAGCATCACCGGCGACGGCGTGCGGCAGACCCTGGACATCATCGGCGAGCACATCGCCCTCGAGCGGCACGAGGTCCCGACCGGCACCGCGGTGCTGGACTGGACGATCCCGCAGGAGTGGAACATCCGGGACGCGTACGTCGCTTCGCCGTCCGGTGAGCGCGTGATCGACTTCCAGGAGCTGAACCTGCACGTCGTCGGGTACAGCGTCCCGGTGCGGCAGCGGATGCCCCTGAGCGAGCTGCGGGAGCACCTGCACACGCTGCCGGACCAGCCGTCGTGGGTGCCCTACCGGACCAGCTACTACGCCCCGGCCTGGGGATTCTGCCTCGCGCAGGAGAAGCTCGACGCGCTCCCGGACGGCGAGTACGACGTCGTCATCGACTCGACGCTGGCCGACGGTTCGCTGACCTACGCCGAGCACGTCGTGCCCGGCCGGGTCACCGACGAGGTCATCGTGTCGTGCCACGTGTGCCACCCGTCGCTGGCGAACGACAACCTCGCCGGCATCGCGGTGGCCATCTCGCTGGCGCAGCAGCTGGCTCTCTCCCAGCCCCACTACACCTACCGGTTCCTGTTCATGCCGGGCACGATCGGCTCGATCACCTGGCTGGCCCGCAACGCCTCCCGGATCGAGAAGGTGCGGCACGGGCTGGTGCTGGCGTGCGCGGGCGACCCGGGTTCGCTGACCTACAAGAAGTCCCGCCGCGACGACGCCGAGATCGACCGCGTCATGCAGCACGTGCTGAAGTCGCGCGAACACCGCGTCGTCGACTTCTCGCCGTACGGCTACGACGAGCGCCAGTTCTGCTCGCCGGGCTTCAACCTGGGCGTCGGCTCGCTGACGCGCACGCCGTACGCGGGCTACCCCGAGTACCACACCTCGGCCGACAACCCGGGTTTCGTCTCGCCCGCGGCCATGGAGGACACACTCGGTGTCTTGAAGGACGCCTTCGGCGTCCTGGACCGCAACCGCCGCTACGTCAACCTCAGCCCGTACGGCGAGCCGCAGCTCGGCAAGCGCGGGCTGTACGACTCCCTCGGCGGCCGCAGCGACGCCAAGCAGGCCCAGATGGCGATGCTGTGGGTGCTCAACCTCTCCGACGGTGCACACAGCCTGCTCGACATCGCCGAGCGCGCCGGCCTGCCCTTCGACATCGTCGACGTCGCAGCCCGGGCCCTCCACGACGCGGGCCTGGTCAAGGAGTGAACGACGTGGCCAACCATCGCCGTGCACCGCGCTCGATCCTCCGATCGGGCGCGGTCCGCGCGATGGCCGGACGGTTGAGCTGGGGCCTCGGCGACCAGGCGGTGTCCAGCCTGACCAACTTCGCCGTCGGCCTGTACGTGGCCCGCTCGCTCGGCACGTTCGCCTTCGGCATCTTCAGCCTCGCCTGGGTCACCTACGGCGTGGTGCTCAACGTCTCCCGCGGCCTCGCCACCGACCCGCTGATGGTGCGGTTCAGCGCCGTCCCGGAGGACCGGTGGCGCTCGGGCGTGGCGAGCGCGTCGGGCACCGCGATCGGCGTCGGCTTCGCGACCGGGCTGGTCAGCCTGGTCGGCGGACTGGCCACGGGCGGTCCCCTCGGCAGCGCGTTCGTCGCGCTCGCCGTCGTGCTGCCGGGCCTGCTGCTCCAGGACGCCTGGCGGTTCGCGTTCTTCGCCCGCGGCCAGGGCAAGAGGGCATTCATCAACGACTGCGTCTGGGGTGTCGCGCTGCTCCCGGCGCTCTACATCGCCGCGCAGATCCACACCGTGGTCGCCTTCGTGCTGGCCTGGGGTCTCTCCGGCGCGGTCGCGGCCCTCTACGGCGGCTTCCAGACCGGGATCCTCCCGCACCCGCGGGAGATGCCCGGCTGGCTCCGCACCCAGCGCGACCTGAGCGTCCGCTACCTCGTCGAGAACGTCAGCAACAGCGGCGCGTCCCAGCTGCGCGCGTACGGCCTCGGCGCCATCGCCGGCATCACGGCCGTCGGCGCGGTCCGCGGCGCCGAACAGCTCCTCGGCCCGTTCCTGGCCCTGCTCATGGGCCTGTCCCTGGTCACCGTCGCCGAGGGCGCGCGGGTGCTCCAGCGGGCGCCGCACCGGCTGAAGCACTTCTGCATGATCCTCGGCGGCGGCCAAGCGGGCGCCGCCCTGTGCTGGGGCCTCGGCCTGCTGCTCCTCGTGCCCGACCGCGCCGGCCGCTGGGTGATGGGCTCGGTGTGGGACTCGTCGTCCCCGCTGATCCTCCCGGTCACCCTCGCCGTGGTCGGCGCGAGCTTCGCCACCGGCGCGGCCGCGGGCCTGCGCGCGCTCGGCGCGGCCAAGCGGAGCCTGCGCTCCCAGCTGGTCGCCTCCCTGTTCTACGTCACGTTCGGCATCGCCGGCGCGTTCGCCGGCGGCGCGGCCGGGTCCGCGTGGGGCGTCGCGACGGCGACCCTCGGCGGCTCCGTCGTCTGGTGGCTCCAGCTGAGGCTCGGGCTGCGCGACTACGTGCCGCCGGGGGCCGACGAGCCCACCGTCGTGTTCGAGCCGATCAAAGAGCCGATCAAGGAATGAGGACTCCATGACCACCGTCCCGCGGCTGAGCCTCGGCCTCCCGGTGTACAACGGCGAGGAGTACCTCGCCGAGTCGCTGGACGCCCTGCTCGGCCAGACCTTCGAGGACTTCGAGCTGATCATCTCGGACAACGCCTCCACGGACGGCACCGACGAGATCTGCCGCCGCTACGCCGACAAGGACTCGCGGATCCGCTACGTCCGCCAGCCGAAGAACATCGGCGCGACGCCGAACCACAACTTCGTGTTCGACGTCTCCCGCACCGAGCTCTTCAAGTGGGTGTCCCACGACGACCTCTACGCCCGCGACCTGCTCAAGCGGTGCGTCGAGGCCCTCGACGAGCGCCCCGACGTCATCCTGGCCCACTGCGACCAGGCGATCATCGACGGCGACGGCCGCATCGTCCAGCCGCTCCAGTACACACTGGACACCGCGTCCCGGCACGCGCCGGACCGCTTCCGCAGCATCCTGTTCGAGCCCGGCGGCGACGACTTCTACGGCGTCATCCGCGCCGACGTCCTCCGCCGCGTCAAGCCGCTCGACAGCTACCACCACGCCGACCGCACGTACTCGGCGGAGATGGCCCTGCACGGCCCGTTCCACCAGGTGCCCGAGCTGCTCTACTTCCGCCGCGACCACCCCGGCCGCGCGGAACGGGCCAACCCGACCATCCGGAGCCGGTGCGCGAATCTGGACCCGCGGCGCGCGAACCGGCTCCGGAATCCCACCGTCCGCCTGCTCGGCGAGTACGTCTACGGGTTCGCGGACCTGATCCGGCGCGCCCCGATCTCGGCCGCCGACAAGCGCGAGTGCTTCGGTCACCTGGGCGCCTGGCTGACGAACCGGGCCCGCTCCGGCCACGGCGAGCGCGTCGAGGACCGCGCGCCGACCGCCTCCGACGTCGCCACGGTCAACGAGATCGTGGCCGGCCGGGAAGGCAGGCTCGCGTGAAGCGTGCGCCACGCGTCGGCGTGTTCGGGCTGCTCGGCTCGGGGAACCTCGGCAACGACGGTTCCCTCGAAGCCGTGCTCGGCTACCTGCGCGCCGAGTACCCGGACGCGGTACTGGGCGCCCTGGTCGGCGGCCCGGAGCTCGTCCGCGAGCGGTACGGCCTCGACACGACGCCGCTGCACTGGAACCAGTCCGAGTACGAGACGGCGTCCGGCCTGCGCTCGATCGTCCTCAAGGGCTTCGGCAAGCTGGTCGACATCGCGCGCACCGCGACCTGGGTCCGCCAGCAGGACGTCGTCATCGTGCCCGGCATGGGCGTGCTCGAAGCGACGCTTCCGTTGCGTCCCTGGGGTTTCCCGTATTCGCTCTTCCTCCTCTCCGCGACTGGGCGCCTCTTCGGCACCAAGGTGGCGCTCGTCTGCGTCGGCGCGAACCACATCAGCGCCCGGGCCACGCGGACCCTGGTCCGCTGGTCCGGCCGGCTCGCCGCCTACCGCTCCTACCGCGACGACATTTCCCGCGACGCCATGCGCGCCATGGGCGTCGACGTCCGCGCCGACCAGGTCTACCCCGACCTCGCGTTCTCCCTTCCCACGCCGGACGCCGTCCCGAAGCCGGGCACCGTCGGCGTCGGCGTGATGGCCTACTACGGCGGCAACGACGACCGGGCCGAGGCCGACCGCATCTACCGCCACTACGTGGACACGATGAACCGTTTCGTCGCCTGGCTCGTTGACCAGGGCAGACCCGTCCGGCTGTTCATCGGTGACCGGATCGACCGGCAGGTCGTCGACGAGATCATCGAGAACACCGATTCCCCGCTGGTGACGGCGGCTTCGGCGGAGACCCTGGACGAGCTGATGCACGAGATGTCCGCGGTGGACAGCGTGGTGGCCACGCGCTACCACAACGTGCTCTGCGCCCTGAAGGTCGCGAAACCGACCGTGGCGATCGGCTACGCACCGAAGAACGACGTCCTCATGGCGGAGATGGGCCTCGACGGCTTCACCCAGCGGGCGAAGACGGTCGCCTTCGACCGGCTCGTCGAACAGTTCACCGAACTCGAGAACCGTTCGGCAGAACTTCGCCAAACGCTCCTGGAACGGAATGAGATGAACGCACAGCGGCTCAAGGACCAGTTCGCCGCCCTTTCGGCGGCCCTCTTCGGGGGTGCGCGATGAAGGCGATTCCGGTGCCCGAGATCGACGGTGCGTATCTGTTCGAACCCACCCCGCACGCGGACCAGCGCGGCTTCTTCAGCCGGACGTTCGACCGCGACGTCGTCGCGTCGGTGGGCATCGACCCGGACGGCTTCGTCCAGGACAGCCTTTCCCGGTCCCGCAAGGGGGTCGTCCGCGGCATGCACCTGCGCGGCGGGGCCGGCGAAGCGAAGCTGGTGCGGTGTTCGCACGGCGCGATCTTCGACGTCGTGGTGGATCTCCGACCGGGTTCGCCGACATTCCGGAACATCAAAACGTTCGAACTTTCCGGGGACACCCAGGTGTCCGTGTACATCCCGGCGGGGTGTGCCCACGGATTCCAGTCACTCACGGATCCCTCGGACGTTTCGTACCGTATCGATCGGGCGCACGATCCTGAAGAAGACATTACGATTTCGTACAAAGACCCTGAATTGGACATTTCTTGGCCACTGTCGGTCACAATGGTCAGTGATCGGGACGAACGGGCGCCCTCTCTGGAAGAGGCGTTGAAACCAACGAGGTGAGCCACGACATGGGAACGAACCTGCCCCGCTCCACGGAGGCGAACGAGCGGCTGCACCGGGTCATCCCCGGCGGTGCGCACACCTACGCCAAGGGCTCGGACCAGTATCCCGAAGGGATGGCCCCGGTCATCGCGCGCGGCCGCGGCGGCCACGTCTGGGACGTCGACGGCAACGAGTACGTGGAGTACGGCGCGGGCCTGAGAGCCGTGAGCCTCGGGCACGCGCACCCGCGGGTTGTCGAAGCGGTGCGCAACGAGCTGGAGAACGGCAGCAACTTCATCCGCCCGTCGATCATCGAGGCCGAGGCCGCTGAGCGGTTCCTCGAAAACGTGCCGACGGCCGACATGGTCAAGTTCACCAAGAACGGCTCCGACGCCACGACCGCCGCGGTCCGGCTGGCCCGCGCCGCCACCGGCCGCAAGCTCGTCGCCAAGTGCGCCGACCACGCGTTCTTCTCGACCGACGACTGGTTCATCGGCACCACGCCGATGAACGCGGGCATCCCGGACGAGACGACGGAAGCGGTGGTGTCCTTCCCGTACGGCGACCTGCAGGCCGCGGAGGAGCTGCTGCAGCGCCACGACGGCGAGGTGGCGTGCATGATCCTGGAGGCGGCCGCGGCGGTGGAACCGCCGCCGGGGTACCTGCAGGGCCTGCGCGAGCTCACCACCCGGTACGGCGTGGTCCTGATCTTCGACGAGATGATCACCGGCTTCCGCTGGTCCGCCCACGGCGCGCAGGGCCTCTACGGCGTCACGCCCGACCTCTCGACGTTCGGCAAGGCGCTCGGCAACGGCTTCGCCGTTTCCGCGCTGGCCGGCAAGCGGGACCTGATGGAGCTCGGCGGCCTGCGCACCGACCGCGAGCGGGTGTTCCTGCTGTCGACCACGCACGGCGCGGAAACCCACTCCCTGGCCGCCGCGATGGCGGTCATGGACGTGTACCGCGACGAGGACGTCATCGGCCGCCTGCACGCCCTCGGCGACCGGCTCGCCGCCGGCGTCCGCGAGGTGGCGGCCGGGATCGGCGTCGAGGACCACGTGGTCGTCCGCGGCCGGGCCAGCAACCTCGTCTTCGGCACGCTCGACGAGCAGGGCAAGCCGTCGCAGCCGTACCGGACGCTGTTCCTGCGCGAGCTCATCAGCGGCGGCGTCCTCGGACCGTCCTTCGTGGTCAGTGCCGCGCTCACCGAGGCGGACATCGACAAGACCATCGACGTCGTCGCGCAGGCCTGCACGGTCTACCGCAAGGCACTGGACGCCAACGACCCGGCGCCGTGGATGGGCGGGCGCCCGGTGCAGCCCGTGTTCCGCAAACACGCCTGATCGCCGCACGGACGGGCCGGATTCACCCGTTGGGTCCGACGAGGACACTTGAGGGTGACTGTTTTCCGGCCCGTTCGTGCGTAACTTCCTGCCATGGGCAGATCTCGTGTGGTAATGGTCGCTGCTTGCTCGCTCCTGATCGTCGTCGTGAGCCCCGGGCTCGCGCGCGGCGCGGACGGGCCAGGACCGGTGTGCGGCCACCAGCCCACCGAGTACGAGGCACCTCCGCCCGGAGCCGTCGTCGTCGATCCCGGTGTCGACGGCGACCTCTCGGCCAAGACCGCGGCGAACCCGGCCGGCACGACGTTCTGGCTCAAGCCCGGCACCCACACGCTCGGAAACGACGAGTACGGCCAGGTCGCCCCGAAGGACGGCGACGTCTACCTCGGCGCACCGGGGGCGGTCGTCGACGGCCGCGGCATCAACCACGCGGCCTTCACCCAGCAGGCGAGCAAGGTCGAGATCCGCGGCCTCACCATCCGCGGGTTCGCCGCGCTGCAGGACCAGGGCGTGGTCAACCACGACTCCGGCAACGGCTGGCTCATCGAGAACACCACGATCGAGGACAACGCCGGAGCGGGCCTGATGGCCGGGGCCGGCCAGATCGTGCGGCACAGCTGCCTGCGCGACAACGGCCAGTACGGGCTCAACGCGTACCAGGCGGGCGACGGCATCACCGGGCTCGTGCTCGAGGACAACGAGATCACCGGCAACAACACGGGCGACTGGGAGACCAAGGTGCCGGGCTGCGGGTGCAGCGGCGGCGCCAAGTTCTGGGCCGTGAACGGCGCCGACATCCGCGGCAACTGGGTCCACGGCAACCACGGCGCCGGCCTGTGGGCGGACACGAACAACAACGACTTCCTGGTCGAGGACAACCTGTTCGAGAGCAACGACGCCGAGGCCCTGTTCTACGAGATCAGCTACAACCTGGTGCTGCGCGGCAACACGTTCCGCGGCAACACCCTGGTCCAGGGCCGCGCGTTCGCGGCGCGCGGCGACGACTTCCCGGTGGCGACGGTGTACCTGTCGGAATCGGGCGGCGAGCCGCGCGTGCCGGCCCGGACGTCGGCCGTCGACATCACCGGGAACACCTTCGAGGACAACTGGGCCGGGATCACGTTGTGGGAGAACGCCGACCGCTTCTGCAACAGCCCGGCGAACACCTCTTCGGGCTACTGCACCAAGACGGCGCCGAAGTCTTCGTGCGCCGCGGGCCGGATCGAGAAGCGCCCGGTGTACGACGACTGCCGCTGGAAGACGCAGCGGGTGGAGATCCACGGCAACACCTTCCGCTTCGACGCGGGCCGGCTCGGCTGCACGAGCCTGTGCGGCCGGATGGCGCTGCTGTCCAACTTCGGGACGTTCCCGGACTGGTCGCCCTACAAGGGAACCGTGGTCGAAGAGGCCATCACCTTCCACCAGGACAACCGCTGGCACGACAACTCGTACGCGGGGCCGTGGGCGTTCGTCGTGCATGACACCTCCAAGACGGTCGACGCTGCGGGCTGGCAGGCAAAGCCCTACTCGCAGGACGAGTGCTCTTCGTTCACCGGCGGGACTGCCGGCTGCTGATTCGAGCTTGCCGGACGGGTCCGACAGTTTTCGTCGCCGCGGTTCCACGCCGAGCCGATTCCTGTTGGTGTCAAAGGGAAAAGTCGCGAACGGAGAATTTCGGACAGCGCCCGGTTCACCCTTTCCAGCGATGGCGTTCGCACGGGTGTTCGGTACCGTCGAAGACATGACAGCTCCGAATCCCGTGCGCCACCGGCCCCTTCAGGCCACGGTGAAGCGCGCACTCGCCTCACCTCGAAGACGCCCGGCGGGCAACCGCCGGTTCGAAAGCACGAGCAGAAGATCCTGGGCCGCCCCGATCAGCGGCGTGCCCTCGCCAGATGACCAGTCGAGATCGTCGGCCCGCAGGGCAATCCCGGCGAGGTCGGCGCCGAAGTACTTGAGCTGCTTCGGTTTCATCGCGGCGAAGATGAGTTCAAGGCGCTCCAGCGGAACCCGCCGATCCAGCCGCAGGGCGGTCGTGATGTCCAGGCCGTGGATCACGTCGTGGCTCAGCGCCCCCACGGCCCCGCCACCCGGCGGCCGCCACGGGTGGTCGGCGTTGTCCCGCAAAGAGGAGACGAGCGCATCGCGGGAGAGTCCGGCGGCCTCACGCCGCGCCACGCGGTCGGCCATGACGTTGAAGCGGCCACCGGACTTGAGCAGTTCCCGCAGGAACCGCCCGGTGGAGAACCGGAAGGGCATGGTCATGTGGGCGACGACCTCGGCCACCCGCCACCCGGCGCAGAGAGTGGGCGAGTCCCAACCGGACGGAGGCAAGGAGTCGAGAAGAGCGGCCAGCTCCCGCCGCTCGGCGGCGATCATGTCCTGGATCACGAGGGGCTCCTTCAGAGGTAGGTCGCCCCACCGACGAACGACCCACGCGAAGACCGACACCGGCCAGGAGTCGATCACCCGGCCACAGCGGTCCCATGAACGAGGCAGCTCAGCCGCCAAGACAACCCGGACCTGCCACGCGCCAATCGCTCGGTCGCAGCGGCCCAAAGAACGAGGCAGCTCAGCCGCCAACACAGCCCGCACCTGCCACGCGCCGATCGCCCGGCCGGAGCGGTCCCAAGAACGAGCCACTTCAGCAGCCCGACCAGCCGACCGGCACCACGAACCGCTCCCCCGGCTGCCGCGGCTGCACGTGTTGACCGCCCCGGAGAACAGCCGACGCAACGCCAGCCCGGCCAGCTGGCCGACCACCCCCGCGCGGCCCCATGGCCCCGCCGGGCCGGCCGGCCCTGCAGATCCCGGCCACCCCTCGTCAAAGGCGGTCGGCGACCCGATCCAGCACCCAAGCCGTCCCCGGCACCGCCGCCAAAGCTGCGCAGAACCCCCCGAGCGCATCCGTCGGGTAGTGCGCACCCAACGCGACCTCAGCCCACCCCATCGCCACCCCAACGACCACCGCCAACCCCAGGGCGAGCACCACCGCAGCTCCGCGCCCGAGCCCCAGCCGGTCGGTCAGCAGCAGCGCGACGACCAGCGCGAGCGCCGTGGCCAGGGCCGTGTGCCCGCTCGGGTACGACAGGAACTCGCCGTGGATCGTGCGGCCGACGATCGGCTTCAACACCGTGGTCACCGCCACCGTGACCACCACGCCGAGCACCGTCAGCACCGCTGTCCGGAGCCGGTTGAGCAGGAAACACACCCCCGCGAGGAGCGCCACCAGGATCACCGACCCCACCGGCTCGCCGCCGAAGTCGAAGACCAAGGCGACATAGCGCCACGGCGGCCGGACGCCGTCGATCGACGGCAGGATCGCCGCGTCGAGCCCGGTCAGGCCCGAGTCGTGGAAGTGGAGGATGCCGAGGGCCACGACCACCGCCGTGGCCAGGGCCGCCGACATCGCCAGCGGGGTGCGCAGCACCGGCGGCAGGGCCGCGGGTGCCGCCCGGACCAGCTGCCTCACCCGGCGATCGCCGCCTCGTACCCGGCGATCAGCCGGTCCAGCCCCACCGCCGGCGTGAAGTCCTTCTCGTACCGGACGCGGGCCGCGTCGCCCATCTCGCGGTTGCGGTCGCCGACGACCGCACGCAGGCGTTCCGCCAGCGAAGCCGGGTCGTTCGGTGCGTGCAGGAGGCCGGTGACACCGTCGTCGACGAGCTCGGGGAACGCGCCGTGCGCCGCCGCCACCGTCGGTACTCCGGCGGCCATCGCCTCGACCACCACCAGGCCGAACGCCTCCAGCCACGTCGACGGCGCGACCACCGCGACCGCGTCGGCCGTCAGGGCCCGGCACTCCGCCTTGTTCTGCAGGCCGACGTACGACACATCCGGACGCCCGGCCGCCCAGGCCGCGACCTCGTCCTGCATCGGGCCGGTGCCGGCGATGACCAGCGGCACGCCGAGAGCGCCGCCGAGGCGGTCCCAAGCCTGCATCAGCAGCCCGACCCCCTTCTCCTCAGTGACGCGGCCGAGGAACAGCACGTGCTTGCCGTCGCCGGTGCGGCGGACGCCGGGGTCGGTGACGAAGTTGTGCTTCACCGCCATCCGCTCGCCGGGCATCCCGGCCGACACCAGGAGGTCGCGTTGGGCCGCCGAAATGCAGAAGAACCGGGACACGCCCGTCCACCACCGGCGCCGGTTCGCGACCATGCTCGCCGCCATCGGGACCGTGGCCGCGGCCGAACCGCGGTAGCAGCCGTGCTTCACCGCCGGCAGCGGTGAGCCGCCGACGCACTCGGTGCAGATGCGGCCGTCGCGGTGGAGCGTGCCGGGTGGGCAGACCATCGTGTAGTTGTGCAGCGTCGCGACCGCGGGCACCCCCGCGTCAGCGCACGCGGCGACGACCGACGGCGACAGCAGCGGGAACGTGTTGTGGATGTGCACGACGTCCGGGCGCGACGCCCGCAGCCGGGCGGCGAGCTCCTTCCGCACCGCCGGGTTCCACGGCACCATCAGCGGCACCGCCGCCTTGCGGGGCAGCGGCATCGCCGCGATGTCGTCGCTGCGGCGTTCGAACAACGACACCTGGTGACCGCCCTCGGCGAGCAGCGTCACCTCGGCGTCGACGACGTTGTTCTCCCCGCTGGGCTGCTCGGACCGGTACCGGTTGTGCACCACGAGCACCTTCACGTGCCTGACCCCTTCGCCGGGATGAATGCCTGTTCGTCGGACTGCGGCACCCCGCGGACCAGCAGCGACGCGGCGACCGCCAGGTGCAGCAGGTACGGCGACGCGTCGCCGAGACCCGCTTCGGTGTAGGAGGCCGAAATGCAGTAGGTGATCAAGAAGATCGCGCACGCACGAGCCAGCGACGGCGGCCGCAGCACGGCCACCACGACCAGCGTGAGGAGGAACCCCGCGACCAGCGCGATGCCGACGAAGCCCTGCTCGTGGTAGATCGCGAGCCAGCTGTTGTCGATCGGGAGGCCGTCGTAGGACTTGTCCGTGAGGCCGACGCCGAAGATGTACTCCAGCGGCGTCCGCGGTGCGTCCAGCAGCGCGTCCCACACCTTCGCGCGGCCGGTGAGGCTGGAGAAGTTGTCGGCGCTCTGCCCGCGGAGGAACCACGTCTGCAGCGCGCCCGCGAGCACGACGCCGGCGACCCCGCCGACGCCGACCGTCCACGCGAACACCTTCCGCGCGCGGGCGCTGGTCAGCACCATCGACAGGAAGGCGACCACGAGGCCGGCGATCAGGCCGAGCGTCGCCGTGCGGGTGTGCGTGAGCATCAGCAGGCCCACCACCGGCACCACGATGGCCAGCGCGCTGCGCCAGGTCGTGCGGCGCCCGAACCAGAGGAGGAGCGTGAGCCCGGAAATGACCGCCGCGTACTGGCCGATCTGCGGCGGCGTGAGCGGCCAGATCGCGCCCGACAGCCGGCCACCGTAGATGTCCGGCATGGCGTTGCCCGGGGAGATCACCAGGCCGATCGCCACTGACGTGAGCACGATCGCGTAGGTGCGGATGTGGTAGCGGACGAAGCTGAAACCGCCGTCCCACCAGCGGGTCAGCAACCAGAGCGTCGAGACGAACACCGTCAGCCGGAAGCACCGGAACAACGCTCCGGCGCCCTCCTGCAGGTCGGCGCTGGAGAGGATGCTCGACACGAGCAGCGCCGTCAGCAGCAGCAGGTACGCGCTCGGCCGGATCCGCAGGTGCTTGTTCAGCACCAGCGCGATCACGAACGCCGTCATCAGCGAACCCATGGTGACCAGCTGGCTGACCGACCGCGGCAGCGGGATGACCGTCTTGGCGCCGGTCGACCCGAGCGTGTTGAGGATCAGCAGCGCCCACGCCAGGCCCGCCCACTTCGGCGTCGAAGACGCGGGTTCGGGCGTCGCCTCGCCGCCGCGGATGCCGGCCGTTCCGGTGTGCGCCGCCATGTCAGCCCCCGGCCTGCGCGGTGTAGGTGCTGCCGGTGTCCTGGGAGTACGGCGCGCCTTCCCATTCGCCGAGCTCGAGGACGCGGTCGGCGGAGTGGGCGATGAACGTCCACGGGCCGGCGTAGCTGTTGTCGTGCCAGTGGTTGTCCTGCTTGAACGTGATCGCTTCCTGAACGAGGTCGCCCCGGTACGGCGACCACTCCGGGTAGGTGCCGAAGTTCGACAGCAGGCCCATCCGGCCGCAGGACGCCTGGCAGCCCACGACGGCCTGGTCGAGGACGAACTTGTTGTCGTGGATGTCGACGTGCTGGGTCTTCCAGCGGCAGTCGGCGAGGAGCGCGCCGCTGGTGATCGCCGGGGCCGCGCACTGCTTGACCGACGGCACCAGCCGGGTGCAGTCCCCCGAGGAGGTGTTGGCCGGGCTGTTGCAGAACCGGTCGGCGTTCTCCCACAGGGTGATCCCGGACCAGTTGTTCTCCAGGTAGTTGCGGGAGATCTCGATCTTCGCCGTGCGGGCCTTGATCCGCGGCTCGCCGCCGGACTCGGAGATGTAGATCGCCGGCGTGGGGAAGTTGTCGCCCTTGTCGGCGTACCGGCGGCCGTCGACCCAGTTGTTCTTGCGGATCGTGTTGTCGCGGATGATCGCGTTGTAGCTGATTTCGTAGATGAGCGCGGCGCTGTCGTTGCTCTCGATGAGGTTGCCCTCGATGAGGAAGTCGTTGTTGTTCGTGTCGGCCCACAGCCCGGTGCCGTGGTTGTCGTGCACCCAGTTGCCGCGGATGTCGGCGCCGTTCACCGCCCAGAACTTGACTCCGCCGCTGCAGCCGCAGCCGTCGACCTTGGCTTCCCAGTCGCCGGTGTTGTTGCCGGCGATCTCGTTGCCCTCGACGACCAGGGCGGTGATCGGTGTGCCGCCGGAGTAGGCGTTCATCCCGTACTGGCCGTTGCGGCGCAGGCAGTTCCCGCGCACCTGCTGGCGCGCGCCGGCCATCAGCCCGGCGCCGTCGTTGTCCTGGATGGTCGAGTGCTCGATCACCCAGCCGTCGCCGGAGTCGTGGTTGACGACCCCTTCGTCGCGCGGGGCGGCGAAACCCTGCACGGTCACGTAGCTGATCTTGACGTTGACCGCGTGGCCGGTGAAGGCGTACTGGTTGATCTTCCGGCCGTCGACGACCGCGCCGGGTGCGCCGAGGTAGACGTCGCCGTCCTTCGGGGATACCTGGTCGTACCGGTCGTCGCCGAGGATGTGCTTGCCCGGTTTGAGCCAGAAGGTCGTGCCGGGCCCGGCCGAACGCGTCTTCGCCGCCAGCTCGCCGGGCACGGCCGGATCGATGACCACTGCACCCGCCGGCGCGGCGGCAGGCCCGGCCGGCTCCTTGTCGCACACTGCGGCCACCGACCCGCTGGGCGCGGCCGTCGCCTGGGCGGGGCCGGCCCCGGAGTCCGGCCCGCTCGAGCACGCCGCAGCCGTGAGCAGGACGCCGAGCAGCGGAACTGCGCGGCGGAGTCGGAAGCGGCGGGCTGTCACGGGCGGGTCCTAACTGAAGCGGAGCAGGGTGGTGAAGGGTCCGGGAGCCCCGGAGCCGACAAGCGTGGTCGACGGTTCCTTGCGGCCGAAGCCCGCGGAGTACCAGCCGAGCGGCGGCTCGGTGTCGCCGCGGTGCACAGTCCACGAAAGTCCGGCCGGCAACTCCATGACGGCGGTGCGCACGGCGGTCCCGCCGAGCGACCCGGAAACCCGTCCGACCAGCGGATCGTCCGTGCCGGCAGCGGGGCGGCCACGGCCGACGACCTCGAGCGCGCGCTGGGCACCCGCGACCGGGGCACCGGGCCGGCCCTCGCCGGGGGTGGCGCCGACGGCGGGATCGGGTTCGGCAACCCAGCGGAGCCGGGCCGTGGTGCCGTCGAGCATCACCGTCACCGCCGGGCCGAAGTGGAACGCCAGCCGCGCGCCACCCGGGTTGCCCTGGCCCAGGACCTCGTCCACGATCCTCAGCACGTCACCGTCGAGCTCGACCGTGCGGCGGTGGAGGGCCGGGGCGTACCCGTCGTGGGCCGCCGACCAGCGGGACGGTCCCGCGTCCGGCGTGTGCACGTCGAGGACCCTCGTCACCGCGTGGCGGGTCCACAGGAACGGGCCGCCCGAGACCGACTGGTCGCGGCCGCCCAGCTCCAGCGTGTTGTGGCCCAGCGTCGACCGGAAGTACGAACGCCACTGCGGCTCGCCGTGGTAGCAGAAGGTGCCCGGGTCGGCCAGGATGTCGACCCCGTCGTGGCGGACCTCCAGCGACAGCGCGTCGGCGTGGGCGTGGGCCGCGATCGAGAGGAAGCCGTGGGGGCCTCCGTCGCAGCGGACCCACAGGGGGCCCGAGCGCAGGATCGTCATCCCCGCGTCCCGCAGGTGCGCCGGGCGGCGGCCGGGGCGCGTTCCCGAGACCCGCGGGGTTCGCGAAGCCAGGGACGCCAGCAGCGCCGTGCGGACGTCGTCGCCCGGCACCGGCGGCCACCAGTCCAACCGTCCGAAGAGGACTTCGCCCGACGCCAGCAACGACGCCCAGCGGTCGGTCGCGGTGCCGTCGACGATCAGGCCGAAGCCGTCGTCCGCGTCGCCTTGGCGGGGCGGCCGCAGCCGATTGTCCACAATGGACGCGAGGGCGTCGGTCATCCGGAGCAGGACGTCCCACGTCGACTCCGGCACCGGCGTGCCCGCCGCGTCGGCCTCCACCGCTGCCGCCAGGCCGAGTTCCAGGACCAGGCCGTGGTACTCGGACGCCAGTTCGGCGTTGAGACCCGACGCGAACGTGTTGCGCGCCAGCTGGACGTCCAGCGAGTGCATCGCCGCGGAGCGCCAGCCCGCCGACTCCGGGAACCAGCCGAACGCGCACGCCGCCGCGAGCAGCCCGGCGTCCTCCGCGATCACGTGGTTGTTCGCCGACGATCCGTGGCTGCGCAGCGTCGCCAGCCAGTTCTGGTGGTGCCACAGCTGGAGCTGGAAGTCCGGGTTCTCCTCGAACAGCTCCGCGACGCCCGGCCAGCCGTCGAGCAGCCGGCGCGTCCAGACCCAGGACAGCAGCCGGATGCCCAGCTCGATGCCGCTCACCCAGTGCGGGCCCTGCAACGGCGGGTTCGCCGCCCACCACGACCGCAGGTGCTCGGCGACGCGCGTGGCGTACGCGGGCGTTCCGGTCAGCGCGTAGGCCGCGGCCAGCACGGTGAGGTGCTGGTGGCGCGACGGCTCCCAGATCTGCTTGATGTCGCCGACCGTGTCCTCCGACCGGTAGGGCACGTCGAACGCGTAGACGGCCGAAGGCGCGCGGCGGCCGGTCTTCGGGTCGAGGAACCAGTCCGGCGCCTCGAAGTCGGAACGGACGACGCCGAAGTACTCGGCGCGGCCGGCCATCAGCTCGTCGGCCGTGGCGAGAAGCCGCGAACCGGCCTCGCCGGACACCTTGCCCAGCACGCCGGCGGGCAGGGTCGCGGTGAAGCGCGGGTGCGAAGGCCAGTCCGGCGGCGTCGGCAGCGAGGACCGCCACTGCCGCTGGACAACGGCATGCCGCGCCCGCCCGACGACCTCCGCCGGCCCCATCCGGGACAGCCGCCGCAGGTACCAGCCGGGCCCCATCATGCCGCGCCTCCCAGCGCCACCCGCGGCGCGCGGGCGCCGGCCATCCGCAACACCGCCGCCGGCCGGGCACCCACCTCCCGCGACACCGCGACCCCGCTCGTCATGCCGGGGCGCCCGTCTTCCGCGGCAGCTCGATCCGCACCGGTGCCGCGTTCGCGACGCTCGTCTGCGCCGCCAGCGTCGCCAGGGTCGTCGCCGCCAGCGACGCCACCGGGATCGGCATCGGCGAACCCGTCCGGACCGCCTCCAGGAACGCGTTGACCTCCGCCGCCTGGCCCTTGTCGCGGCCCTTCGGGAGGCGCGAACTCGCCCACTTCTTGCGCGAGTACACCGATGCGCGGACGAAGTCGTCGAACTTCAGGACCTTGCCGTCCGCCGTGAGGTCCAGGGTCTCCTTCGGGAAGCCCGACGAACCCGTCTCGGCGTACGTGATCACCGCGGTGGACCCGTCCGGGTAGGTCAGGGTCACCTGGACGTCCCCCGTCGCGTACACCGAGACCGGGTCGGCGTCGAGGAGCCAGCTCACCGTGTCGATGAAGTGCCCGCCCTCGCCCGCGAAGCGCGAACCCTCCGTGTCGGTCTGGTTGTACCAGCTGCCGTGGTCGAGGCGGCCCGCGTTGACCAGGTAGCGCACCGTCGCCGGGCCGACGCGCGGGCCGAACTGCTCGCGGGCTTCGTGCAGCAGCGGCGCGAAGCGGCGGTTGAAGCCGACCTGCAGGCGGTCGTTGCCCGACTCCTCGATCGCGTCCAGAACCTTCTGCAACTCCGAAGGTGACAGCGCCAGCGGCTTCTCGACGAACACCGCCTTGCCCGCGAGCAGCGCCTGCCGGGTCAGCTCGGCGTGGGAACTGTGCCGCGTCACGACGAACACCGCGTCGATCGACGAGTCACCGAGGACGTCGTCGATGTCCGTCGACGCCGCCGCGAAGCCGAACTTGCGCCGCGCGTTGGCGCCGGACAGTGCCGACGTCGTCGCGACGTGCTTGAGCTCGACGTCCGCGCGTTCCACCAGGTGCGGCAGCAGCATCGACGACGCGTAGTTGCCCGCCCCGATGAAGCCCAGGCGCACCGGCTGCCCGGGTGCCAAAGCGCCGGCCGGGGACGACGCCACGCCGACCCGCGCCGAGGTGATCACGGGCTCCGTCCGGGCCACCGCGTCCGGGTAGCGGAACAGCACCGCCACGGCCTTCAGCGCACCCTCGTTCAGGGACTTGTACGTGTCGACCGCGGAAGAGAAGTCCGAAACGTGCGTGATCAGCGGCTCGACGTCCAGCCGGTCGCGCGCGATCAGGTCCAGCACGCACTCGAGGTTGCGGCGCTCGGTCCAGCGGACCTGGCCGATCGGGTAGTCACGGCCTTCGAGCTCGTACGACGGGTCGTAGCGGCCGGGGCCGTACGACCGCGAGAACCGGACGTCCAGTTCCTTCTCGTAGTAGGCGTTCCACGGCAGGTCGAGCTTGCACTTGCCGATGTCGATCACCCGGCCGCGGTCACGGGACAGCTTCGCGGCCAGCTCCACCGGGTCGTTCGTGTTGCCACCCGCGGCCAGGTACGTCTGGTCGACGCCCGCGCCGTGGGTCAGCTCGTCCACCGCCGTGTCGACGATGCCGGACGCCGGGTGCGCGCACGTCAGGGCGCCGAGGCTCTCGGCCAGCTTGCAGCGCTCCGGGTCCGGGTCGACGCCGACCACGCGCACACCGGACGCCACCAGCAGCTGCACGACCAGCTGGCCGATCAGGCCGAGCCCGATGACCAGGGCGACGTCGCCGATCTGCGGCTCGCCGCGGCGGACGCCCTGCATCGCGATCGACCCGACCGTGCCGAACGCCGCGTGCCGCGGGTCGACGCCGGCCGGCACCCGCGAGTAGAGGTTCTTGGGCACCCAGTTGAGCTCCGAGTGCAGGGCGTGCTCGTTGCCCGCGCAGGCCACCAGGTCGCCCACCGCGACGTCGGTGATGCCGTCGCCGACCTGCTCCACGATGCCGCACAGGGAGTAGCCGAGCGGGGTGTAGGAGTCCAGTTTGGACGTCACCTTGCGGTAGGTCGCCGACAGCCCGTTCGTGGCGACGCTCTGCATCACCTTCGCCACCTGGTCGGGCCGGGCCTTCGCCTTGCCCACCAGGGACATGCTGGCCTCGGACACCTTCATCATCTCGGTGCCGGTCGAGATCAGCGAGTACACCGTCCGCACCAGCACGCCACCCGGCTTGCAGGCCGGCTCGGGCACGTCGAGGAGCGCCAGTTCCCCGCTCTTGTAGTTCTGGACTACCTGCTTCACTTCGCTCCCGCTCCAGACATCGCGTTCCGGTACCAGTATTCGAGGGTCAAGACGTGCCAGAGGTGCTTGCCGCGGTCTTCCTGGCCGGCGGCGTCCTCGGCGACCATCCGCTGCAGTGCCTCGCGCTGCAGGAAGCCGGACGAAACGAGCACCCCTTCGTTGACGACTTCACGCACCAGCGGCGCCAGGTCACGGCTCATCCAGGCCCGCAGCGGCGCGCTGAACAGGCCCTTCGGCCGGTGCACGATCTCGCTGGGCAGGATGTTCTCAGCGGCCTTCTTCAGCGCCATCTTCCCGGCGCGGCCGACGATCTTCTTGTTCCCGGGGATCTTGAACGCCGCCCGCACGACCTCGACGTCGACGAACGGCGTCCGGACCTCGGTGGACGCCGCCATCGTCGAGCGGTCGGTGTAGGTCAGGTTCAGCCCGGGCAGGAACATCCGCGAGTCGGCCAGGCACATCCGGTTGACGAAGTCGTCCAGGGCCTGGTCGTTGTAGGTGTCCGCGTGCTCGGTCAGCACGTCGTCGACGGAAGCCGCCAGGTCCGGGTTCACCAAACCCAGCAGCTCCGCGCGGTCGTACATCGTGTAGCTGCGCCGGAACGCCGTCTCCTCGGGCAGCCCCGCGAAGGAAAGGAACCGCTTGGCGAACCGCACCGACCGGTAGCCGCGCTTGGCCGACGCCACCGGCAGCCGGTCCACAATGGACTCGACCGGCCGCCGGACCGCGCCCGGCACCTTGTGGTAGCGCAGCGCGATCAGGTTCGCGAGGTGCTTGCGGTACCCGGCGAACAGCTCGTCGGCGCCCATCCCGGACAGCATCACCTTGACGCCGGCCTCGCGCGCGGCCGTGCAGATCAGGAACGAGTTGATCGCCGCCGGGTCCCCGATCGGCTCGTCGAGGTGGTAGGTCATCTTCGGCAGCAGGTCGAGCACCTGCGGCGCGATCTCGATCTCGTGCAGGTCGACGCCGAACTGCTGCGCCACGATCCGGGCGTACTTGAGGTCGTCCGGCATCGCCTCGAACTTCGCGTCCTCGGCCCGGAAACCGATGGTGTAAGCGGAAATCCCCGGCTGCGACCGCGCGGCCAGCGCCGTCAGGTAGCTGGAGTCCAGCCCACCCGAAAGGAACGTCGCCACCGGGACGTCCGAGAGCAGGTGCTTGGCCGTCGATTCCGCGATGACGGAATGCAGGTCGACCTCGCCCTCGAACGCCGCCCCCTCTTCGGCGACCTCCCGCAGCGACCAGAACCGGCCGCGGTCGACCTGCCCGTCCGGGCGGCACCGCAGCCACGTCCCCGGCGGCAGCTTCTCCGCACCCTGATAGGCGCACCGGCTGTCCGGCACCCAGTAGTAGAGCAGCGACGCGATCAGGGCCGCGTCGTCGACCTGCAGGGATCCGCCGAGCTCACCGGCGATCGCCTTCAGCTCGGAGGCGAACACGACGCCGCCGCCCCGCTGCACGAAGAACAGCGGCTTGATGCCCAGCTGGTCGCGGACCAGGAACAGCTCGCCGGTGCCCTCCTCGAACAGCGCGAAGGCGAACATGCCGCGCAGCTTCGGCAGGCAGTCGGTGCCCCAGCGCCGCCACGCCTGCAGCAGCACCTCGGTGTCCGACGTGCCGCGGAAGCGGACGCCGGCCGCCGAGAGCTCGGCCCGCAGCTCGGGCGCGTTGTACAGCTCGCCGTTGTAGCTCAGCGCGAGGCCGTCGAGGACCATCGGCTGGGCGCCGGTCTCGGACAGGTCGATGATCGAGAGCCGCCGGTGGCCCAAGTGGACCTCCCCGGAGCCCGCGCGGTGCTCGTAGCGGCCGGAGCCGTCCGGGCCGCGGTGGGCCAGCGTCTTGGTCAGCCGGTCGGTGAGCGGCCCGCCGTCCGGCCAGAGGTAGGTGCCTGCGATGCCGCACATCTCGGGTGCGTTCCCCTTCGGTCGCGGCGGGGGTCAGGAGACCTCCGCGCTCTTCTCTGGCTCGAGTCCGGCGTTGAGTTCGCCCTTGTGGCTCGGTTCCGCGTGGTCGCGTTTGAACGGCGTCGGCCGCTTCGGTGGCTTGACCGGGGCGAACTTCTTCGTCGGCGCGTTCAGGTGGTCCGGGACGCCGACGGTGCCGGGGGCCGGCAGCGGGGACGCCGGCGGCTTCGGATGGGTGACGACCGGCGGGATCACCGGCCGGATCGGGGCGAACCGGCGGGTCGGCTGTTCCGTCTTCGCAACGCGCTCGGCGACGCGGGCGACCAGCTCGTCCAGGCGGTCTTCCCGCTCGGCCGGAGCCGGGGCGGGGGTCTGGCCACCGCGGCCGCGCAGGGCGGTGTGGAGGCCGTCCCACAGCGTGCCGTCGGACTTGTCGCGCGGATCCGGATCGACCAGCACCACGCCGATGACCGGGATCCCCTGGTCGGCAAGCTGGCGGGCGACCGTGTGCAGCCACAGCGTGTTCGCGTGCCCGGCCTTGACGACCAGCACGGTCTCCTTGCCGAGGTGCTCCAGGTCGGTCCACGCCGTGCCCGGTGCCACGGTGCCGACGCCGATCCGCAGCTCGCCGGCCGCGTCCCCGGCGCCCACCACGGAGACGTCGCTCTTGGTCTCCTGCGCCAGCTTGCGGACGTCTTCGCCCGGCAGGTCGTCGACGACGCTCACCGTGCCGTCGTCCGCCAGTTCGCCCGCCATGTCGAGGGCGAGTTCGGCGGCGACCTTCGGGGCGCCGAGTTCCAGCAGCGACACCGGGCGCGGGTCCTTCTTCACCAGGCGGACCAGCGTCGTGGCGACGCGCTTGCGTTCGGACACCGCGCGCGAGCGCCGCCACAGCCGGGCCGGGCCGCGCAGCTTCGACGGCAGCTGTGCGATCACGGACGCGCCGAGGTGGGTCGAGATTTCGCGGCGCAGCACCGGCCGGTCGCGCGACACCGCGCTGACGGCGACGAGCGCGAGCCCGAGGAACAGGCCGAGCGCGAAGCCGACACCGGCGTCGGTCGCGGTGGTCTTGAGGACCGCCTTGGGCAGCGCGCGGGGCGCGTCGACGATCTGGGTGCCCGCGGCGACCTGCGGGCTGCCGATGCCGGCCTGCTGGGCGCGCGAGGTGAAGTCCGAGATCTGCGCGGTGAGCGCGGCGCGGCGGCTGTAGAGGCTCTCGAGGGTGGGCTGGCTGGCCTGGCGGCCCTTGCCCTCCTCCTCGACGATCTGCTGCTCGACCTTGCCCAGCTCGTCCTGGGCGTTCTTGCGCTGGTCGAGGATGGCCTGCGACTGGGCGGCCGCGGCCGCTTGGCTGCGCTTGACGTGGTCGGCGATGAACGTCTCGGCCAGCGCCTGCGCCTGCGCCACGGCCTCTTCGTTGCTCTTCGCCTTGACGGTGATCTGCAGGACGTTGTTCGTCACGCCGAGTCCCGCGTAGTTCTTCATGAAGTTTTCGGGCGTCTCGGTGCTGCCCAGCTTCTTCAGCGCACCTTCGGCGATCTGGGTCGTCTGCAGCACGGCGACGTCGGTGCGCATCAGCGTGCCGCTGTCGGTGGGCGAGTCGTCCTGGTGGACCACGATGACCTTCGCCACCGCGGTCGGCGGTGCGGGGAGCACGAACGCGACCGCCGCGCCGGCGATCAGCCCGAGCAGGGCGGTGGCGAGCCAGACGCGCTTGCGGCGGCGGATGGCGATGAAGAGCCGCGAAAGGTCGAACAGCGGCGCCACGGGGGTTTCGGAGGGAGTCGTCACGCCGAACCTGCCAGGGCTTTCTCGGGGGCTTCCGCCGCGGGTTCGGGTTTCTCGGGCTCCGCCGGCCGGACGGCGTGGGTGAGGACCGCGCCGACGATCTCCTGGCCGCCGTCGGTGCAGGCTTCGGCGAGCCGGACGAGCTGCCACGCCGTGCGCGTCCCGGACGCGAGCACGACCAGGACCCCGGAGTCGGCGGTCGCGTCCGGCACCGTCGGCCGCTCGGCCGAGTACTCGAAGACCCGCAGCGGCACGGACAGCCGGTCGGCCAGCTCGGCGAGCTGCGCCGCGGCCAGGCGGCCGGTCTCGTCGTCGTCGGCCACCAGCAGCAGGACGTCGGCGGGGCCGGTGGCCAGCCGGGCCAGCACCCGGCGGTAGCGGATGTCGCGGTTGACCTCGTCGGCCGAGGTCGCGACGGGCGGCAGCACCCACGGCCGGTCGCCGCCGAGCAGCCGCCGGACCTTGCCGAACAGGCCCTTCGCGGGGAGGCGGTCGCCCTGCGGGGTCGCGACGTCGACGCCGGCGAGGATCGGCGCGCCGAGCGCCGACGCGATTTCCGGCTCGCCCCGCAGGCGCCGGTCGGCGCGGGCGGTGAACAGGTGGCCGAAGACCCCCACGAGGAAGAACAGCACCGCGCCCCCGGCGACGAACTGCGTCATCGTCGGGGCCGCCGGCGACGTCGGGCGCTGGGACGGCCCCAGCACCACGGTGTTGCCGATGCCGGTGGCCAGGTCGGCCTGGTTGAGGTCGTTGATCGCCTGCTCCAGCGACGTCTTCAGGCCCTCGAGCTGGGTGCGGACCTGGACGCTCTCCACGGTCAGGTTGCCGCCGACGTTCTTGGCCAGGTCGCTGATCTTCTCGGTGGTCAGCTTGACCTGCTGGCGCAGCGACTCCCGCTGTTCCTGGGCCAGCTGCACCGAGGCGTCGGCCGAGTTGGTCGCCAGCTGCGTGGAGTACTTGACGTACTGCTGAGCGACCTGGTCGGCGAGCTGCTGGGCGTGCTCGGCCGTGTCGGCCGAGACGGTGATCGTCACGACGTTGCTCTGCGCCACCGACGCGCTGACCTGCTTCTTCAGGTCGGCACCGCTGGGGTGCCACGGCAGCACGGCGGCGGCGCGGTCGAGGACGACCGAGGCGGTCGCGATCTCGGCCTGGGTCAGCAGCTCGTCGGCCTGGCGCGGGCCCTGCAGCAGCACACCCGAGGTGGTCTTGTAGCCGGGCGAGAACAGGATCGACGCTCCGGCGCCGACCAGCGCGCCCAGGACGGCGAGGGCGGCCAGCAGCCGCCATCGTCGTCGCAGGACCTGCCCGACCAGGGCCAGGCGCACCGTGTCGTCAGTCAACGGCGGGCTCTCCATTCCTGAGACGGGTACGCCGAACGGGTTCAGTTGATCGGCCGGTTACCCGAACCGTCGTAAGACCGAGAGCATTGGTTACACGTTCGGTGGGTTCTTGACCGAACGGCGATCAAGACTTCACAGCGTGCTCATACGCGGCCAGCAGGGCCTTCGCGGAGTTCTCCCAGGAGAGCGGACCCGCCACCCTGGCCTGGCCGAGCTTACCCATCCGCGCTCGCTCCTCGGGGTCGTCGAGCAGCTGGGCGACCAGCTTCGCGAACGCCGACTCGTCGTTCGCCGGGGCGTACACAGCCGCCTCACCTGCGGAAACCCGGGCCTCCCGCAGCTCGAACGAGACGATCGGCTTGCTCATCGCCATGTACTCCATGATCTTGTTCATCGTGGAGACGTCGTTGAGCGGGTTCAGCGGGTCCGGCGACAGGCAGACGTCGGCGGTGGACAGGTAGCGGACCAGGTCCTCGTCGGAGATCCGGCCGGTGAACTCGACCTGGTTGGCCAGCCCGAGCTTCGCCGAAAGCGCCACCATGTCGTCGAACGCGTCGCCGGAGCCGACGAACACCGCGTGCCAGTCGGTGCGGCCGACCTCGTCACGCAGCTTCGCGAGCGCGCGCAGGGCGTAGTCGACGCCGTCCTGCGGGCCCATCACGCCGAGGTAGGCGAGCATGAAGGGCTTGCCCTTCTTCAGCTCGGGCTCGGCGGGCACCTCGTGGAACCGCTCGACGACCGGCGCGCTGCGCACCACGAAGACGTCCTCGGGCTTCTTGCCGCCGCGGATCCGCGCGACTTCCTTGTAGCTCTCGTTCGTCGAGATGACGACGTCGGCGGCGCGGTAGGTGGCGCGCTCGAGCGCGCACACCCCGCGGTAGAGCAGGTCCTGCCCGCGGTCGAACCGCGAGAGGTACAGCTCCGGGCACAGGTCGTGCTGGTCGAAGATGAACTTCGCGCCGTGGCGCTTCAGGTACTTCGCGACCAGGTACAGCAGGTCCGGCGGGTTGCAGGCGTGGACGACGTCGACCGGCCCGACCTTGCGGGCCAGCCGCAGCGTGTGCCACAGCGCGCTGCCGTACTCCTGCAGGTAGCCGGCGGGGCCGCCGGTCGCCGCCTTGAGCGGGTAGCGGTGGATGTGGACGCCGTCGACGACGGCTTCGGCCTCGGTGTCGCGTTTCGTGCCCTGCGGGCAGATCACGTGGACTTCCCACCCGGCGTCGCGCAGGGTCGTGGACTCCTGCCACACCCGCCGGTCGAAGGGGACGGAAAGGTTTTCGACGAGGATGAGCGCTTTACCAGGCAAGGCCGGCGTATCCCTCTTCAAGGCGACGCTCCGCGGCGTCGGGCAGGCGGACGAGGTCGATGAGCGCCCGGTCGCCACCGTGCGGCAGCGCCGCCAGCACGTCCGGGTCCTTGGTGCCGACGAGCAGGACTTCGGCGTGGTCCACGACTTCGCCGACCGACCCGGCCAGCAGCTGGCCGAGGTGCGGGAGCCTGCTCTCGATGTACTCGCGGTTGGCGCCCATCAGCCGGGAGAGGCTGACGTTGGCGTCGTAGATTTTCAGGTCGAACCCCTTGCCGAGCAGCTTCTCGGCCAGCTCGACCAGCGGCGACTCGCGCAGGTCGTCGGTGCCCGGCTTGAACGACAGCCCGAACAGCCCGACCCTGCGCTTGCCGGTGCGCGCGACCAGGTCGAACGCCCGCTGCAGGTGTTCGTCGTTCGACGCCAGCACGTGCGACAGGATCGGCACGCTGACGTCGGCGCGGTGCGCGGCGTAGACGAGCCCGCGCAGGTCCTTCGGCAGGCACGAGCCGCCGAAGGCGAAGCCGGGCCGCAGGTAGGCGGGGCTGATGTTGAGCTTGGTGTCGGCGAGGAAGACGTCGATCACCTGGTGTGAGTCGAGGCCCAGCGCCCGGCAGACGGCGCCGAGCTCGTTCGCGAAGCCGATCTTCAGGCCGTGGAAGGAGTTGTCGGCGTACTTCGTCATTTCCGCCACCGGGATCGGCACGCGGAAAACCGGGCCGGGCAGCCCCTCGTACAGCCCGGCGACGGCGTCCCCGCTGGCTTCGTCGATCTCGCCGATCACCGTCTTCGGCGGGTCGAAGAAGTCGCGGACGCTGGTGCCCTCGCGCAGGAACTCGGGGTTCACCGCGACGCCGAAATCGACGCCCGCCGTGCGGCCCGAGGCCTTTTCCAGGATCGGGACCAGCAGGTCCAGGCAGGTGCCGGGCAGCATGGTGCTGCGGAAGACGACGGTGTGCCGCTCGCTCTTCTTCGCGAGCGCCTCGCCGATTTCCTCGGCGACCCGCTCGAGGTAGACGGTGGACAGGCTGCCGTTCGGCGCCGACGGCGTCCCGACGCAGACCAGGGAGATCTCGCTGTCGGCGACCGCTTCCGCGACGTCGGTCGTGGCTCTCAGCGCGCCGCTCGCGACGACCTCGGCGGTGAGCTCGCCGATCCGCTCCTCGACCACCGGGGCGTTGCCCTGGGTGATGAGGTCGATCTTCACCGGGTTGACGTCCACGCCGACCACCCGGTGCCCCTGCCCCGCCAGGCACGCGGCGGAGACACAACCGACGTAACCGAGCCCGAAGACACTGATCTTCACGCCAAACCTCCGCTATTCCGCGCGACCCTCAAGTTGGTCGGCAGGCACCCCTGGATCGTTACCGCGGGCGTGGCGAACGGGGGACGGCGTGAAACGGCCGTGAGACGCAAGGGATTCAGGTGAAATTACCGTCTCGATCCGGCGCCGGACCGTGGACGGGAACCACGATCCGGCACCGGGCCGTGAATAGGTGTCAGTTGTTGTTCACGAAGGTGGTGGCGAGGCTCTGCCCCTTGCTCACCGCGTTGGAGTGGTTCTCGATGGGCGAAACGGTCGAGTTCTTGAAGCAGATGTAGGTGACGCCCGAGTCGGTGCCGCCGTTGGACGGGTCGGGGTTGATGCCGAGGTCCTTCGCGGTGGCGTAGGAGGCTTCGCCGATGATCTGCGTCGGGCCGGTGTCCCCGATGACGGCGTACTCGACCTTGCCGTTGTAGATCACCGCGCAGGAGCCACCGCCCTTGAGGCCGGAGGAGGAGTACTTCCAGATGCTGCTGGAGCTCGGCACGACGATGTAGGGCAGCTTCGCGGCGTTGAGCGGCTTGCCGTCGGACTGGTGGAAGGCGGTGTCGTCCTGGTAGCAGCAGTCGGTGTTTTCGTTGCACTGCGAGGTCCGCTGGCCGTCGCAGTCGATGTCCATGTCGGCCTTCCAGAAGACCGCACCGTTGGCGTCGCAGATGGCGACCGTCTTGCTCGAGACGTCCTCGTCGGTCTTGTACTTGCCGTTCGAGATCTGCTTGCAGCTGGAGGTCTTGGCGAGCAGCTGGGCCGCGGTGGGGGCGGCTTCCACGGTGGCCGGCGCAGCGGCCGGGGCCGGCGACGCCGAAGCGAGAGCCGACGGCATCACGGCCGCGGCCAGCGCCAGAGTCGCGAGCAGGATCAGTTTCCGCATTCCTGGTGCTCCCTTTAGTTAGGAAACTTTCCTTACGGCGGCGGGGCACCAGGATGCACCCCGGCGGAGGCGCGTTCAAGCCCTGCGGGTGCGGGAATTTCCCATCAGGTGGCCGAAGTTGACGAAAACGCTGCTCATGGGGGCGAGGTGGCGGAGGCGGGTTGTGAAGGTGTCCCGTTCGCCGGGACGCGGGGGTCGGGGCGGATCCGGCGAACGGCATTCAACGGGCGTGCGAAGGGAAGGGGCCGATCCGGTGCGCGGTCGCGGGACGCGAAGGGCAGCCTCGCCGCGGCCGGTGGCCCGCATGCGTGCGAGTTCGGCCGCCCAGCCCGCGCCGCGAGCCCTCCGCACCCGCGCCAGGCCTACCAACCCGCTGCGGACCGAAGACGACCCCTACCGAGCCGCCCGCCGCAGCAGCCGGTTCACCCAGTGCCCCCGCCGGGCCCCGGCCGCAAGCACTCCATCCAGCTGCTCGCCGTCGAGGTCGTGCCGGAGCTCCGTTCTGGCCTGCAGCCAGCCGTCGCGGCGGGCCGTGCCGCCGTCGCTCGTGTACACCCGCGTTGCGCCGGCCTGCCGCAGCCGGGCCAGCACCCTCCGGTCGTACGCGCCGAACGGCAGCGAGTACCGCCGGACCGGGCGGCCGCACAGGTCGCCGAGCAGCTTCGGCGCTTCGGTCAGCTCGCGGCGGGCGTGGCGGTCGTCGAGCCGGCGCCAGTCGCGGGGCTCCCAGCCGTGCGAGCCGATCTCCATTCCGGCGCGCGCCAGCTCCCGCAGCCCGTCGCGGTCGAGGTACCCGCGCTGCCCGAGCCGGCCCGCCAGGGGGAAGAACTCGGCCGTCAGCCCGCGCTCGACCAGCCGCGGCAGCACGACCTCGACGTCGGAGTCGTTGCCGTCGTCGAACGTGAGGTGGACGTCTTCGCGGCCCGCCGCGCGGTCGAGCACCTCCTCGAGCTGGTCGACCGTCAGCCAGTGCTCGTCCTCGCCCGGGTCGAGCTGGCGCGCCGGCCGTCCCGCCCCGTGCATGGCGAAGATCACTGTCACCACTCCCACCGCCTGCCACCGCGAGTAGTCGTTTTGTTACTTCGATTAATCGCACTGGCAAACGGGTGAGTTACAGGTTTTTGCCGTTATTTAGCCTTTGCGGATTTCCAGGGTGCAGCACTTGGGGCCGCCGCCGGCTTTCCGCAGCTCAGAGATGTCGACGTAAACGGGCTCGTAACCGCGGGCGGCGACAAGTTCACCCAGTCGGGTGGCCTCGACGGGCAGCACGACGTTGCGGCCGTCGGATACGCCGTTGAGGCCGAAGCACTCGGCGTCTTCCCGGGTGGCGAGCACGGCGTCCGGGAACAGCCGCTCCAGCACGCGGCGCGAGCCCGCGGAGAACGCGTCCGGGTAGTAGACGATCTGCGCGCGCGTGGTGTCCGTCGCCTCGGCGAGCACGAACAGCGCCGTGTCGAGGTGGTAGTAACGCGGGTCGACCAACTGCAGCGAGACCACCGGGACGCCGAGGACCTCCTGCGCCTCGGCGTGCGCGGCCGGGTCGGTGCGGAAGCCGGTGCCGGCGAGCAGCAGCGTGCCGGTCCAGGCGAAGTCGCCTTCGGCTTCGTTGATCTTCTCCGGCATGGTGATGTCGCGGTAGCCGTGCTCGACGAACCAGCGGCGGAAGTGCTCGGCTTCGGCCGCGCGCTGCGGGGCGCGGAACCGGGAGCCGAGCACGCGCCCGTCGACGACGGTGCCGGAGTTGGCGGCGAAGACCATGTCGGGCAGGCCGGGCTGGGGCTCGATCTCCTCGACGGTGTGGCCGAGGCGGCGGTAGGTGTCGCGCAGCTCGGTCCACTGCGCGACGGCGACGTCGGCGCTGACCGGCTGGGTCGGGTCCATCCAGGGGTTGATCACGTAGTCCACCGCGAAGTGGCGCGGGGAGCACATGAGGTATCGACGGGTGGTCGGTACGCGCATCGCCTGCATGACTGCAGGGTAAGGGGCGCCTAATATCGCAATCAATCGCTGTTCGCTGCGCGTATCTGTGCTAAATGTTGCGTGTGAACACCATCGACCAGCGAATCGTTTCGTGTCTCGTGGCGAACGCGCGCTCCAGTTACGCGGAGATCGGCAAGGTGGTCGGCCTGTCGGCGCCGGCGGTGAAGAGGCGGGTCGACCGGCTCCTGGAGACCGGCATCCTGCGGGGCTTCACGGCGGTGGTCGACCCGGAGGCCCTCGGCTGGGGAACGGAGGCGTTCGTCGAGGTCACGTGCCAGGGCAACATCACCCCGGCCCGCATCCGCGCCCGCCTGGAGCCGCTCCCGGAGGTGGTGGCGGCGTACACGGTGTCCGGCGCGGCGGACGCGATCGTCCACCTGCGTGCGGCGGACATCCACCACCTGGAGACGGCGCTGGAGCGCCTGCGCGGCCTGGAGATCGTGGACCGGACGGTGTCGACGGTGGTGCTCTCGCGGCTCCTGGAGCGGCCGCCGACGCCCGAGCAGTGAGGCCCTGGACGCAGCCGCCCGTCGCGCGGCGTTCCCCCATGCGCCCGGTCATCCCGGACCTGCCACGCTGGGCCGCATGACCGACAGCATCGTCAGCGAGCACGCCGGCGGCGTCGCCCTCCTCACCGTCGACGCTCCCGGCAGCCGCAACGCGCTGACCCTCGACCTGTCCGCGCAGCTCGCCGAAGCCGTCGAGGCCGCGGAGCGGGACGAGTCCGTGCACGCCGTCGTCGTCACCGGCACTCCGCCCGCCTTCTGCGCCGGCGCCGATCTCGATGCTCTCGCCAACGCCGACGAAGCCGGCCTGCGCGCCATTTACGAGGGCTTCCTCGCTGTCGCCCGATGCGAGCTGCCGACCATCGCCGCCGTCGGGGGTGCCGCCGTCGGGGCCGGGCTCAACCTCGCGCTCGCCGCCGATGTGCGGCTGGCCGGGCCGCGGGCGAAGTTCGTCGCCCGGTTCCTCGAGCTCGGGCTGCACCCCGGCGGCGGGATGACCTGGATGACGCAGCGGCTGGCCGGTCCGCAGCAGGCCGCCGCCATGACGTTGTTCGGGCAACCACTCGACGCCGAGGCGGCGGTGCGGGCGGGGCTGGCGCTGCGAGTCGTCGACGGCGGACATGACGAACTGCTGACCGCCGCGCGTGACCTCGCGCACAGTGCCGTCGCCGCGCCGCGCGAAACCTTGATCGCCACCAAGCGCAGCCTGCGCGCCACCGCGGGCCTGGCGGCGCACGCCGACGCCGTCGACGCCGAGATCCGGCCGCAGCTGGCGTCGCTCGCCTCGCCGGAGTTCGCCGAACGGCTTTCCCTGATGCGGGCCCGGATCCGTTCTCGGTCGTGATTCGAGCCGGGGGTCCTATCGTCCTCGGGAGACACGCATCACAACGCACCAAGACGGCTACCCGTTACCATCGGTTACAGGTATCTGGCGGACCAGCGAAGAGACATGAGAGAGCACCGATGAGGTCGCCCAACAGCCGGGACACTACCAACATCGGTGTTGGGGGCGAGCTAACCTCGGGAGTAGACCTGGTGAGCGCAGCCGCGGCACCGGCAGGCGAACGGAAGCCGTACCGTCGGGAGAGAGGGAATCCCTGACCCATGAGCACGAGTGCGAACGGCAACGGCGCTGGTCACGGCTCGCTCGCCGCAACCAGGCCGACCGAGGTCAGCAAGCTGGACCGGGTGGTCATCCGGTTCGCGGGCGACTCCGGTGACGGCATGCAGCTGACCGGCGACCGGTTCACGTCCGAGGCCGCCGCGTTCGGCAACGACCTGTCGACGATGCCGAACTTCCCCGCCGAGATCCGCGCCCCGCAGGGCACCATCCCCGGCGTCTCGAGCTTCCAGGTGCACTTCGCCGACTACGACATCCTCACCCCCGGCGACCGGCCGGACGTGCTGGTGGCGATGAACCCGGCCGCGCTCAAGGCGAACCTCGGCGACGTCCCGCACGGCGGCACGATCATCCTGAACACCGACGAGTTCATCAAGCGGAACCTGACCAAGGTCGGCTACGCGACGGACCCGCTGGACGACGACACGCTCGCGCCCTACCAGGTGCACCGGGTCGCCATGTCGACGCTGACCCAGGGCGCGCTCGCGGACACCGGTCTCGGCAAGAAGGACGCCGAGCGCTGCAAGAACATGTTCGCGCTCGGCCTGCTGTCCTGGATGTACCACCGGCCGACCGAGGGCACCGAGCGGTTCCTGCGCGAGAAGTTCGCGAAGAAGCCGGACATCGCCGAGGCGAACATCCTGGCCTTCCGCGCGGGCTGGAACTACGGCGAGACGACCGAGTCGTTCGCGACGACGTTCCAGGTCGCGCCGGCGAAGCTGACCCAGGGCACCTACCGGCAGATCACCGGCAACACCGCCCTGGCGTACGGGATCGTGGCTGCCGGGCAGCGCTCCGGCCTGCAGATCCTGCTCGGCACGTACCCGATCACGCCGGCGTCGGACATCCTCCACGAGCTGTCCAAGCACAAGAACTTCGGCATCATCACGTTCCAGGCCGAGGACGAGATCGCCGGCATCGGCGCCGCGCTCGGGGCGTCCTACGGCGGCGCGCTCGGCGTCACCTCGACGTCCGGGCCCGGTGTCGCGCTGAAGTCCGAAGCCGTCGGCCTCGGCGTGATGGTGGAGCTGCCGCTGGTCGTCATCGACGTCCAGCGCGGTGGCCCGTCCACCGGCCTGCCGACCAAGACCGAGCAGGCCGACCTGCTGCAGGCGATGTTCGGCCGCAACGGCGAGTCGCCGGTCCCGATCGTCGCGCCGCTGTCGCCCGCGGACTGCTTCGACGCGGCCGTCGAGGCGACCCGGATCGCGCTGAAGTACCGCACGCCGGTGCTGCTGCTCTCGGACGGCGCCATCGCGAACGGCTCCGAGCCGTGGCTGATCCCGGACGTCGAAACGCTGCCCGACCTCCGGGTCGAGTTCGCGACCGAGCCCAACGCGGACAACGATTCCGGCGAGTTCTGGCCGTACGTCCGCGATCCCGAGACGCTCGCCCGCGCGTGGGCCATCCCGGGCACCCCGGGGCTGCAGCACCGCATCGGCGGCCTGGAGAAGGCCGACAAGACCGGCCACATCTCCTACGACCCGGCCAACCACGACAAGATGGTCCGGCTGCGGCAGGCGAAGATCGACGGCATCGACGTCCCCGACCTCGTCGTCGACGACCCGAGCGGCGGCAAGGCCCGCGTGCTCGCGCTCGGCTGGGGCAGCTCGTTCGGCCCGATCGGCGCGGCCTGCCGGCGCGTGCGCAAGCTCGGCCTGCCGATCGCGCAGGCGCACCTGCGCCACCTCAACCCGCTGCCGGCCAACCTCGGCGACATCCTGCGCAGCTACGACAAGGTCGTGGTGCCGGAGATGAACCTGGGCCAGCTCGCGCTGCTGCTGCGCGCGAAGTACCTGGTGGACGTCCACAGCCACACCAAGGTCGCCGGGATGGCGTTCATGGCCGAAGAACTGCAGAACGTCTTCTCGGAGATCATCACCGGCGTTACTACGGAGGCGGCACGATGACCGCGATCGATCTGGGGATCCCCAACCTCGGTGGCCTGGACCTTGTGCCCACCACCGACGAGCCGCAGAAGGCCAAGGACTACAAGTCCGACCAGGAAGTCCGCTGGTGCCCCGGCTGCGGCGACTACGTCGTCCTGAACGCGGTCCAGTCCTTCCTCCCGACCCTGGGCCTCAAGCGCGAGAACATCGTGTTCATCTCGGGCATCGGCTGCTCGTCGCGGTTCCCGTACTACCTGAACACCTACGGCATGCACTCGATCCACGGCCGCGCGCCGTCGATCGCGACCGGCCTGGCCACCACGCGCCCGGACCTGTCGGTGTGGGTCGTCACCGGTGACGGCGACGCGCTGTCCATCGGCGGCAACCACCTGATCCACGCGCTGCGCCGCAACGTGAACATCAAGATCCTGCTGTTCAACAACCGGATCTACGGCCTGACCAAGGGCCAGTACTCGCCGACGTCCGGGCAGGGCATGGTCACCAAGTCGACGCCGATGGGTTCGGTGGACACACCGTTCAACCCGCTCTCGCTGGCGATCGGCGCCGAGGCGTCGTTCGTGGGCCGCGCGCTGGACTCCGACCGCAAGGGCCTGACCGAGGTCCTGCAGGCGGCGGCGCAGCACCGCGGCTCGGCGCTGGTCGAGATCTACCAGAACTGCCCGATCTTCAACGACGGCGCGTTCGATGTCCTCAAGGACGCAGATGAAGCTGCCACCCGGCTGATCCCGCTGCGCGCGGGCGAGCCGATCCGCTTCGGCCCGAACCAGGAGTTCGGCGTCAAGCGCGGCGACTGGGGCGGCCTGGACGTCGCCAAGGTCGCGGACATCGGCGAGGACAACATCGTGGTGCACGACCCGTCGATCACGGACACGTCGTACGCGTTCGCGCTGTCGCGCCTGGGCGACCAGAACCTCAACCACGTCCCGACGGGCATCCTCCGCCAGGTGGAGCGCCCGACGTACGACGACGGCGCCCGCGCCCAGGTCGAGGAGGCCCGCGCGGCCCGCAAGCCGGACCTGCAGGCGCTCCTGCGCGGCAAGGACACCTGGACGGTCGCGTAGTTCCACGATTTCCCGAAGGCCGCCACGCCCGGTGCGTGGCGGCCTTCGGCGTTTCCGGGGTTGCCTTGATTGGGACACGTGTCCTAAGTTCTAGGCCATGCGACCTGACTCACCTTTCGTGTTCTTCGACGTCCGTACGGCCGACGCGGCGGGCAGCAGGCGGTTCTTCACCGAGCTGCTGGGCTGGGAGGCGGACGACAAGCTGCTGACGACCGGCGGCACGCCGTGGGGCGGCCTCACCGAACTGGCCCCTGGCGACGACCGGGCACCCCAGTGGCTGCCCTACGCACCGGTGTCCGATGTGGACGCCGCGGCGGCGAAAGCCGTGCAGCTGGGCGGAACCCTGGTGCGCGAGCGCACCGACCTGCCGTTCGGCTCCCTGGTGGTGGTCACCGATCCCGGCGGCGCCGCCCTGGTCCTGTTCCAGGCGAAGCTCAGCTGAGCGGGCGGAACCCGACGCGTTCGGCGTCCTCGGCGGTCCGGAACCACACTTCGGCGACCATCTTCGGGAACTGCGTCGAATCCTCGGTGCAGTAGCGCAACGCCGTGACGCTCGCCTTCACGGCGAAGCTGTCGCTGGGCGCCCCGCCGCCCGGGCGCGGCATCGCCGAGCCGGGGCCGAACGGGCCGGGCGGAACCGAGTCGCCCGCCGCCTGCCGCGCGGGGGGCGGCTCGGGCGCGGCGATCGCGGCCGCCGCCTGGTTCGGCTGTACCGAAGGCTCGAACAGCGAGCCGCTGTGCGCGCCGGACAGGTCGGGCTCGCGCCGCTCGACCGTGCGCATCGACGGCTGGATCGGCTGCGGCGCGTCGAAGCCGCCGCGCACCGCCTCCCGGGGCTGCCGCTTCGGCAGCACCTGCGTGGCCTCGGCCGGGGTCTCCGCCGGCACGTCGAGCTCGCCGTCGGCGACGTCGCCGCCGAACGCGTACTGCGGTGCCTCGGCCTCTTCTTCCGGCTCGTCCTTGCCCACCGAGCCGAGGTACCGCGTGCGCTCCACCGGCTCCTCGAACGCCGACCGTTCGGATCGCGGCTCGTGGTCGAACCAGTCCGGCGTCTCCTCCCCCGGGGGCTGGAACAGCGAGCCCGCCGCCGACTCGGGCTGTTCGAGCCGCGAAAGGGCCGGCGAGACGGGCTCGGGCTCCTCGTCGGGGGCCAGGTACTCGGTCGCCGGGGCGTGGTAGGCGTCCACCTGCTCCAGCTCGTCCACCGGGGTCAGGAACTGGGTGGCGGCGGTCCGGTAGGGGTCGTCCTCGTCGGGCTGGGGCTCCGGCTCGGGTTCCGGCGGCACCCGCGTCGGCACCTGGGCGTCGAGCTCGGCGAAGTCCTCGTCGATGTCGTCGTGGACGTCGTCGCGGTGGATCGGCGGCGCGGCGACCAGCGTGCCGGGGTAGGAGGTCTCCTGGCGCGTCGGCTCCGGCTCGAAGCGCGGCTCCGGCCGGGAGAACGCCTCGGCGCCGGCGTTGGCGGGGGTGCGCGCGGCGTCGGCGTGGGCCTGCGCCAGCGCGCTCTCCAGCTTGCGGACGTTCTTGCGGAGCGGCAGCACGAGCACCAGCCAGGTGAGGACGGCCCCGACGAAGAACGCGGCCAGGCTCCACAGCCAGACCTGTCCGAATATGGACATCTTTTCCTGCCCCTGTTTAGTGCTTAGCGCGTCCGCGCGACCAGGTAGTCGGCAACCGACTCGCACGCGTCCCGGGCGGGCGACGCGGGCAGCGCGGTGAGCTCGGCTCGCGCGCGCTGAGCGTAGTCGGAGAGGGTGACGCGTGCGCGTTCGAGTCCGCTACTGACCCGCAGCAGCTCCAGCGCCTCCCGCACGAGCGCGTCGTCGGCGATCGGGCCGGACAGCAGCTCGGCCAGCCGCGGGTCGGTCTCCGGGTCGGCCAGCGCGTACAGCATCGGCAGCGTCCGGACGCCTTCGCGCAGGTCGGTGCCCTGCGCCTTGCCGAGCTCGTCCGACGGCGAGGCGATGTCGATGATGTCGTCGGAGATCTGGAAGGCGGTGCCGATGATGTCGCCGAACCGCCGCAGCGCCTCGATGTGCTCCTCGGCGGCGCCGGACATCATGCCGCCGAACCGCCCGGAGGTGGCGATCAGCGAGCCGGTCTTCTGCGCGATGACGGTGAGGTAGTGCGCGACGGCATCGTCATCGGGGCCGGGGCCGACGGTCTCGCGCATCTGCCCGGTGACCAGCTCACCGAAGGTCTCGGCGATGATCCGCGCGGCGTCGGTGCCGAGGTCGGCGACCAGCCGCGAGGCGTGCGCGAAGAGGAAGTCGCCGGTGAGGATGGCGATGGTGTTGTCCCAGCGCGCGTTGACGCTCTCGGCACCGCGCCGCATGTCGGCCTCGTCCATGACGTCGTCGTGGTAGAGCGTGGCGAGGTGCACCAGCTCGACCGCGGCGGCGGCGACGATGACGTGGTCGTCCTGCTTGGGCCCGAACTGGGCGGACAGCAGCGTGAAGAGGGGACGGAAGCGTTTGCCCCCGGCCTCGACCAGGTGCAGGGCAGCGTCGTTGACGGCCTGGACATCGCTGCGGACGACGTCACGCAGCAGCTTTTCGACCTCGGCCAGCCCACCGGCGATGGAGCGCAGCAGGGCTTCGTCGCCGATCTGCAGGCCGACCGACGCCCGCAGGTCGTCGAGGGCGCCACCCGGCGCAGCGGGGAGGGATCCCGCCCCGGGGGCTGGGGAAGGCACAGACACGTCGGCTCCGCTCTACTCGTGCACCGGTCGGGTTGCCCCTTGAGCGTAGTGGCTCCCGCGCGCGGTCGTTTACCCGCTGTCCAGCGGAAACGGTGACGAACATGACACCGCCCCGGGTGGTTCCCGATCCCCGGAAGAGTGATGGGAGATTCCGGACGCAACGGACGTCTCCGGCGGGCGGATATCAAGTGCGAGGAGAAGCCGCCCGCTGCTCTCCGGGCGTGGCGGAAATCGGCTCAGCTTCGTTCACCAAGGGGAGGCGGGCGGTTCCCCGACGCCTTAGACCTCACGAGGGCCGCGGCTTGGGAGGACGGCCGCGGCCCTTGTGACCTTGGTTTTTCGATGCGGGAACTTTGGTAGGGTTTCGTGCGTCGGATACGCAGAGTGCCCGGGAGGGAGCACGCTGCAAGCTAGGGGAGAGCTGATGACGGGCGACGAGGGACCGGTTTACGACCCGGGTGGGGATTGGGTACTGCCTGGGCCTGACGGGGTGCGGGTTTCGGGGTCGTATGGGGGCGGCGACGGGGGCGCAGGCTTCGAGTACGACGAGGAGACGCTGCACGAACTGGTGCGGGAGTGGAACGACCTGGCCAACGAGTTCTCGGACGACATGAGCATGGCACGCGCGATCGCCACCGCAGAAGGTCCGGGCCTTGAGTACGCCAGCGGCGGCAACGCCGAACTGATTCGCGCATCGGGCGCCGCGCTCATCTCGACGCTCCAGGACCGTGAGTCCTACTGCCGCGCGATGGCTGCGAAGTTTCAGACAGCTCTGAGCAAATATGCCGCAGCCGAAGGCGATCACTCGACAAAGATCAATCGGTCCGGAGGCAGTCTGTGAAGTCACCAGCGCTGCTCGGCATGGGTGCCGTGATACTGCTCGTTACGGCGTGCACCACAACCCAGAACGGCACAGCCACGCCCTCGCCGATGAGTTCGAACCCATCTGCGCCCAGCGAGTCGGCATCGGAACTACCCGGCGCGGGCGTGCCCGCTGTAACCAGCCCGATCGACACCTCGCAGTTCCAGAGGAAGCCCTGCACGACGCTCACGGACGAACAGATCACCGAACTGCTCGGCCCGGACGTGCAACCGAAGGAGGAGCTGACCGGCGAGGCCGGCCCGTCCTGCTTCTGGCACCCGAAATCGGTTACCCAAGCCGCTGTCTCGGTCATCTACGCCACCAAGAACCGGCGTGGCTTGACCTCGATCTACCAGCAGCAAGGAACGACCTTCCCACTCTTCATCCCGATGGATCCGATCGATGGCTACCCGACCGTCGCGTACGGCCAGGCCGACCTGCGGAGCAGTGCCGGCAAGTGCGCCATCGCTCTCGGCACCAGCAATCAAGACATCATCGACGTAGCGGTGACCCTCTCGGAAGGAAATGTCGGGAAGAAGGATCCTTGTGCCGCGGCCCACGAGGTCACGGCGACCGTACTGAGCAATCTCCGGGCCAGGTGAATTCATGGTTATCGAAGGACCTCTGACGGCCGCTCAGATCTACGAGCAGATTACTGGCGGCAAAGGAACCCAGTCATTGGATGCTGCGCAAATGAGTGCCAGCCAGTTGACCGACCGGATGGTTGAACGGGCTCAGCGGATCAGTGCTCTCCGGGCCAAGGCCATGTCCGGGTGGCGGGGGCGCGCCGGGGATGCTGCTGCCGATGCCACCCTTCCCCTTGTTCAAGCCGCCGCTGATGATGCTGTTCATCTTCGGAATGCTCAGACCGCCGTGGGGGCCCAAATGGATGCCTTTGGGACCGCCAAGCACTCTGTCAAGCCTGTTGCGGCTCAGCCTCCTGAACTTGGTATTGATGATGTTCGGAATGTTCTCGCCGGACATGGGTGGGATTCGTACACCTCCAAAGTCGCCGGGTGGCAGGCTGACAGCCAAGGCAATATCGATGCCTTCAGCGCCTATCACTCCGCCAGTGCCGACAATGGCGGGCAGATGCCCGCTCAATACGCCCAGCTTCGTGACTCCGGTTCGCCCGTCTCCATGACCGATCGGGCCGGCTCCACGAAAGCCGGGCCCAGTGATACCGGTGAATGGGCGCGGAATCCTCGGGATACCCAGGTTCCGGCGCAAGATCGGCAGACCTTCCGACCCGGGCAGGACCACGTCACCAACCAGACCACGAACAACGTCACCAGCCAGACCCGGGATCCGTCCTTTCATCAGCAGGACCGCCAACCCCCGCTGCAGGGGGATACCGGCACGACCCACGCCAACAGCTACGTCCCCAGGCCCGTCGTTCCGCCCGCCGCTCAGGGTGGGTACGTGTTCGGGCCCACCGGGGGCACTACCACCAGCTGGCCCGGCGGAGGCAGCTTCTCCGGCGACTTCGGGCCAGGGACCGGCGGCGGATACTTCACGGGAACCGGCACCGGGACGGGACCAGGACCAGGACCAGGAACCGCACCAGGGACAGGGCCAGGGAGCGGACCAGGAACAGGGAACAGGCCGGGAACCAACCCTCCCGGAGGAACCCGCAACCCCGGCAACGCCTCCGGCACCCGCCTCCCCGAGGAACGCCTCCCCGGCGCCAACCCCGCCCGCGGCACCGCCGGCCCCCGCGGCACCAACGTCGCCCCCATGGGCACCCCCGTCGGTGGCCGGGGCAAAGATGAAGACCGCGAAAAGAAACGCGCCCCCTACCTGCAGAATCCCGACCCCGACGAAACCTTCGGCGGGTTCACCGAAAAACCCATGCCCCCGGTAATCGGTGAGAAAAAGAAATAATGGCCACCTTCTCGCTCACCACCCTCCTCACCGCCATGCGCAACGCCGGCTGCGGCGACCCGCACCCCGTCCTCGCCAAAGGACTGCGCTACATCCCGCCGTCCGCGAAACAACGCGTCAACCGGGAAGCCTTCGAAGAACTCAGCCCCTACGGCTTCATCCAAGGCGACGGCTTCACCCCCGAATTCGAGGACGTCCTACACCTCATCGACAACCCGGAAGAGCAGTTCGTCGCCTACGCCCGGGACGCTGCAGAACAAAGAGGCATCCTGGTGGCGAAAAGAAGCCGTACCGCCGTCAGCGTCGTCTGCCGAGGCGACTACGTGGAGCTCGAGAGCGTCGAAGCCGACCCCGCCGACGTCCTGGTCGGGAAACTCCCACCCTGCGAGCCGGCGAGCATCAAGCCCTTCTCGCTCCCCCAGGAAGAGTTCCAAGCCAAGGAAAGCGACATCTTCGACGAAGACCGCAGCCGCGAAGCGCAGGAGCTCGACGCCCTCCTCCGGCAGCCCCACCTCGGGCTCGGGCAGCTCCACGGCCAGGAAACCACCGTCAGCTATCTGGATCTCGAAGAAGGCCGCGTGGGGATCGCGCTTGCCGACGGTTACATCAGCGTCCTGCCTGGGGAACCCAAACAACTGAGCCAAAAACTCGGCCGCCGCCCCCGATAAGGGGGCGGCGGCCGAAGAGAGAAAACTCAGAAAGCGAAACCGCCCGAACCCGCCCACCCGAGAGCGAAAGCCGGCACCAGCCCCAGCACCAACGTCACCGCGGTGCCCAGGAAGATCGCCGTTCCCGTGCCGAAGCCGGGGACCGATACCGATGGGCCGTCCGCGGCCGGCTCCGAGAAGTACATCAGCACGATCACCCGCAGGTAGAAGAACGCCGCCACCGCGCTGAACACCAGAGCCACGACCACCAGGGGAGCCATTCCGTCCGACAACGCCGCCGAGAACACCACGAACTTGCCCACGAAACCGGACGTCAGCGGAATGCCCGCCAAAGCCAAGAGCAGGAACGTGAAGACACCCGCCAGCAACGGCGAACGCTTGGCGAGGCCGGCCCACGCCGAAAGGTGCGTGGCCTCGCCCGAAGAATCCCGGACCAAGCTGATCACGCCGAACGCCGCCAGCGTCGTGAAACCGTACGCCAGCAAGTAGAACAGCGTGCTCGAAAGCCCATCGCGGGTCATCGCGATGGCCCCCACCAGCAGGAAACCCGCGTGGGCGATCGACGAATACGCCACCATGCGCTTGACGTCGGTCTGCGTGAGGCCCAGCACCGCGCCAATCACCATCGAGATGATCGCCACGCCCCAGAGTACTCCGCGCCACTCCCACGAAGTCGACGAGAACGCCACCGACAGCACCCGCAGGATCCCGCCGAACGCCGCCACCTTCGTGCACGCCGCCATGAACGCCGTCACCGGGGTCGGGGCTCCCTGGTACACGTCCGGGGTCCACGTGTGGAACGGGCCCACCGAACCCTTGAACAGCAGGCCGACCACCAGCAGGCCCAGGCCCGCGAGCAGCAGCGTGTCCGACCGGTCGGAACCCGCCGCCGCCGCGGCGATGTCGCCCAGCTTCACCGAGTTCGCGTAGCCGTACAGCAGCGCCAGCCCGTACAGGAAGAACGCCGACGAGAACGCGCCCAGCAGGAAGTACTTGACCGCCGCTTCCTGCGACAGCAACCGCCGCCGGCGGGCGAGGCCGCACATCAGGTACAGCGGCAGGGACAGCACTTCCAGCGCGATGAACATCGTCAGCAGGTCGTTCGCCGCTGTGAACGCCATCATGCCGCCGAGGGCGAACAGCGTCAGCGGGAACACCTCGGTCTGCATCACCGTCGCCGTCTGGGCGCGGTCCTGGACCGTGCCCGGGCGGATGCTCGCCTGGGCGACCAGCGCGCCGCCCGGCTCGACCACCCGGTCCGAGATCAGCAGCACCGCGCCGACCGCCAAGGCCAGCAGCGTGCCCCACAGGAACAGTGCCGGCCGGTCGATCGAGATCGCGCCGCTGAACGTCGTCACGCCGCCCGCCGGCGCGTTGCCCGTCGCGTAGATGATCAGGCTGACGCCGGCCGCGACGATCGACGCCAGGCTCAGGCCCACCTGGATGCCGAACCGCGACCGCTTCGCCGCGAACGCCTCGACCAGCACGCTGACGCACGCCGCGCCGAACACGATCAGCACCGGCAGCACGGCCGGGTAGTCGACCGACGGCACCGTGATCGGCGCCTGCGCCTGGGTCAGGAGGATGTCGAGCACTTTTACTTGCCTCCCTGAACCGCGGACAGCGTCTGCTGCACCGTCGGGGTGACTGTGTCGAGCACCGGCTTCGGGTAGAAGCCGAGAACGAGGATCAGCACGACCAGCGGCGCGAGGATCGCGATCTCACGACCGTTGAGGTCGCGGATGGCCTTCTTCGCGCCCAGCTCCGGCGCGATCGCCGTGCCCGGGCCCCCGCCGACACCGATCAGGGCGTCACCGCGGACCGGGCCCTGGAAGACCCGCTGGTAGAGCCAGAGGACGTACGCCGCGGCCAGAACCATGCCCACCGTGGCGAGGATCGTGTACACCGGCTGGTCCACAAAGGACCCGATGAGCACCAGGAACTCCGAGACGAACGAGTTCGTGCCCGGCAGGGACAGAGTGGACAGACCGGCGAGCAGGAACAGCCCCGCCAGCAACGGCGTCACCTTCGCCATGCCGCCGTAGTCGGAGATCCGCGTCGACCCGCCGCGCGCGACGACCAGGCCGATCACCACGATCAGCATGCCGGTCGCCAGGCTGTGGTTGAGCATGTACGTCGCCGAGCCGACCATCGCCTGCTCGTTGAACGCGAAGATGCCCAGCGAGATGAAGCCGAAGTGGGCGATGGACACGTAGGCGATGAACCGCTTCATGTCCCGCTGCCCCGCCGCGAGGATCGATCCATAGAGGACACCGATCACCGAGAGCACCAGCACCAGCGGCGCCAGGGTCTTGCTCGCCTCCGGGAACATCGGCAGGCAGTAGCGCAGGAACCCGAACGTGCCGACCTTGTCCAGCACGCCGACCAGCAGGACGGCGACGCCGATCGGCGCCTCCCCCGCCGCGTCCGGCAGCCAGGTGTGGAACGGCACCAGCGGCGCCTTGATCGCGAAGGCCAGGAAGAACCCGAGGAACAGCCAGATCTGCGTGGACAGCGGCGCGTCGCGCACCACCGTCACCAGCGTGGCCCAGTCGAACGTGCCCTTGCCGAGCTTGTCCGCCGCCAGCGAGTACGCCCCGATCGCCGAGGCCAGCATGATCAGGCCGCCGAGGAACGAGTACAGGAAGAACTTCACCGCCGCGTACTGCCGGTTCGCGCCGCCGTAGCCGCCGATGAGGAAGTACATCGGGATCAGCATGATCTCGAACAGCACGTAGAACAGGAAGACGTCGGTCGCGGCGAACACGCCGATCGTGAGCGCCTCCTGCAGCAGGATCAGCGACAGGAACCCGCCCGCGCTGCGCCCCGCCGGGAGCTTGTCCATCGTGCCGAGCCCGCCGACGACGATCGGCACCAGCAGCGCGATCACCGCGATCATGATCAGCGCGATGCCGTCGGTGCCGAACGCGATGTGCACGCCGAAGCTGGGGATCCAGTCGAAGCTCGACGTCATCTGCAGCCGGGGCCCGGACGCGTTGTAGCTGAGCCAGAACGGGATCACCAGCAGGAACTCAAGGATCGAGAACCCGAGCGCGGCCAGCACCGCGGCGCGGTCGTTCCCCTTGAGGAACGCCAGCACCAGGGAGCCGGCGAGCGGCACCAGGATGAGGATGAGCAACCAGGTCATCAGGAGAACCTCACCAGCAGGAGAGCCGCCAGAAGCAGGAACGTGCCGCCCAGCATCGACAGCGCGTACGACCGGACGAAGCCGGTCTGCAGCCGCCGCAGCCGGCCGGACCCGCCGCCGAGACCGGCGGCCAGGCCGTTGACCGCGCCGTCGACGCCGCGGTTGTCGACGAACACCAGCGCCCGCGAGAGCCAGGTGCCCGGGCGGGCGACCAGCGTCTCGTTGAGCGTGTTGCCGTACAGGTCGCGCCGGGCCGCGCGGGTGACGAAGGAGACCCGCTGCGGCTGCTCGACCGGGACGTCACGGCGGAAGATCAGGTACGCGATGACGACGCCGAGCAGCGACACCACCACGGTGATCACCGAGACCACCCAGGCGTCGAGGGCCAGGTGGTGCGACTCCTCGATCGCGCCGACCGACGGGGCCAGCCAGGTGCTGAACCGGTCGCCGAGGGCGAAGAAGGCACCCGCGCCGACCGAGCCGACCGCCAGGATCGCCATCGGGATCCACATGACCGGCTTGGCCTCGTGCGGGTGGAAGTCGTGGCCGTCGGCGCTCTTGAGGTCCTTCCAGCGTTCCTTGCCGAAGAACGTCATCATCATCAGGCGCGTCATGTAGAACGCGGTGAGCCCGGCGCCGAGCAGGGCCGCCCCGCCCATCACCCAGCCGCGCCAGCCGCCCTGGCCGAGCGCCGCCTCGATGATCGCGTCCTTGGTGAAGAAGCCCGACAGCGGCGGGATGCCGATCAGGGCCAGGTAGCCGAGGGCGAACGTCCAGAAGGTGATCGGCAGGGACTTGCGCAGCCCGCCGAACTTCCGCATGTCGACTTCGTCGTTCATGGCGTGCATGACCGACCCGGCCCCGAGGAACAGCCCGGCCTTGAAGAAGCCGTGCGCCACCAGGTGCATGATGCCCAGCGCGTAGGCGACGGGCCCGAGCCCGACGGCCAGCATCATGTAGCCGATCTGGCTGACCGTCGAGTACGCGAGGACCTTCTTGATGTCGTCGTACGCGCAGCCGATGATGCACCCGAGCAGCAGCGTCACCGTGCCGACCAGCGTGACAATCAGCCGGCCGTCCTCGGTGGCGTTGAAGATGTCCTTCGAGCGGGCCACCAGGTAGACACCGGCGGTGACCATCGTTGCCGCGTGGATCAGGGCCGACACCGGGGTCGGGCCCTCCATCGCGTCCGGGAGCCACGCCTGCAGCGGGAACTGGCCGGACTTACCGCAGGCGCCCAGCAGGAGCAGGATCGCCATCGCGGTGATCGCGGCGGGCGAGAACTTGCCGTCGCCGACCGCCTTGAAGACCTCGGCGTAGCCGGTCGAACCGGCGTACTTGAACATGATGAAGATGGCCAGCGCGAGCCCGACGTCACCGACGCGGTTCATCAGGAACGCCTTCTTCGCCGCGGTCGCGGCGGACGGGCGGCCCTGGTACCAGCCGATGAGCAGGTAGGACGCGAGGCCCACGCCTTCCCAGCCCAGGTACAGCGTCACGAAGCTGTTGCCCAGCACCAGGACCAGCATCGACGCGACGAAGAGGTTGAGGTACGCGAAGAAGCGGTACCGGCCCTCGTCGTCGGCCATGTAGCCGATCGAGTAGTAGTGGATCAGCATGCCGACGCCGGTGATGAGCAGCACGAACGTCAGCGACAGCGCGTCGATCCGCAGCCCGAAGTCGATCTGCAGCGCGCCGACCGGGATCCACGAGTAGACCTTCGTGTCCACAGTGGCCTTGCCGTCGGCCGTGAAGAAGAGGATCAGCCCGTAGACGAAGGCGAGGGTGACGGTGGCACAGCCGAGCAGATGCCCCCACGCCTTCGCGCGCTTCCCCGCCAGCAGGAGGATCAGGGCGCCGAGGCCAGGGAGGGCCACCAGCAGCCACGATGATGCGGTCACTCGGGGGTCTCCTAGTACTTCAGCAGGTTGGTGTCGTCGACCGAGGCCGAGCGCCGGGTGCGGAAGATGGCCATGATGATCGCCAGGCCGACCACGACCTCGGCGGCCGCGACGACCATGACGAAGAACGCCATGATCTGGCCGTCGAGCCCGCCGTTGATCCGGGCGAAGGTGACCAGCGACAGGTTCACCGCGTTGAGCATCAGCTCGATGCACATGAACACGACGATCGCGTTGCGCCGCACCAGCACGCCGACCGCGCCGAGCGCGAACAGCAGCGCCGACAGCAGCAGGTAGTACGTCGGGGTCACTTCTTCTCCCCCTCGGAATCAGAGCTTTCGGAGCCGACCAGCGCGTGCGCGTCCGGGTGCGGGCCCTCGTCGGAGACGAGCTTGCGTTCCTTCGCCAGCTCGATCGCCGAGGTGGACTCGATGATCGCCGACAGCGACTCCGGGGCGACCGAGCCGTCCGGCAGCAGCGCCGGGGTGGCCACCGAGTTGGCGGTGGCGAAGACACCCGGGCCGGGCAGCGGCGACGGCCGGTCGTGCTCGCCGCGGAAGCGCAGCAGCACCAGTTCCTTCTGCGACAGCTTCCCGCCCTTGGCGTGCCGGTCGGTGAAGGCCAGCACCATCGCGCCGATCGCGGCGGTGATGAGCAGCGCCGACGTCAGCTCGAACGGGAACAGGTAGTCGGTGAAGATCAGCTTTCCGAGCCCCTGGGGACCGCCGCCGGCCGACGTCGTCGAGTCGAGCGGCGTCGCCGGGGTGACGTTGGCCAGCGCCCGGTAGATGCCGGTGGCCAGCAGCGCGGCCATCCCGATGCCGAGCACGGTGGCGGCGAGCCGCTGGCCGCGCAGCACTTCGACGACCGAGTCGGAGCTCTCCCGGCCGACCAGCATCAGCACGAACAGGAACAGCATCATGATCGCGCCGGTGTAGACGATGATCTGCGTGAAGCCGAGGAACGGCGCCGACTGGATCATGTACAGCGCGCCCAGGCTCAGCATCGTGAGCACCAGCCACAGCGCCGAGTGGACGGCGTTGCGCGAGAAGATCATGCCGAGTGCACCGAGCAGCGACAGCGGCCCGAGCACCCAGAAGGCGATCGCCTCACCGGTGGAGACTCCCGCGGAAGGCGAAGGCGCCGCGGCCAAGAGGGCGGAGATCACTTGACGCCCTCCCCGCGTGCGAGTTCGGGGCCGTTCACGTAGTAGTCCTGCTCGTTTTCGCCGAGCCGCATCGGGTGCGGCGGCTGCTCCATGCCGGGCAGCAGCGGGGCGAGCAGGTCCTCCTTCGTGTAGATCAGCCGCTGGCGGTCGTCGTCGGCCAGCTCGTAGAAGTTGATCATGGTCAGCGACCGGGTCGGGCACGCCTCGATGCAGAGGCCACAGCCGATGCAGCGCAGGTAGTTGATCTGGTAGTCCTTGCCGTACCGCTCACCCGGCGAGAACCGCGCCTCCTCGGTGTTGTCACCGCCCTCGACGAAGATCGCGTCCGCCGGGCAGGCCCACGCGCACAGCTCGCAGCCGACGCACTTCTCGAGGCCGTCCGGGTGGCGGTTCAGCTGGTGCCGTCCGTGGTACCGCGGCGCGGCCGGCGCGCCGGCCTCCGGGTACTCCTCGGTGGCGACCTTCTTGAACATCATTCCGAAGGTGACGCCGAAGCCCTTGACGGGATCAAGAAACCCCATCTTGCGCTCCTTCCTTTGCGGTACCGACGGCCGCCGGCTTGCGGCGGGCCGCCTTCGCCTCGGCCTTGGCCAAAGCCTTCTGACGCGGGGTGGTCTGCGGAACCTTGAGGTCCAGCGGCGGGACGGGGAACCCGCCGCCGGTCACCGGGATGCTCTCGCTCTCCTCTTCGCGGCCCGACGCGCGGACGTAGAAGAACAGCGCGACGACGATGAAGATGGCGACCGCGGCGATGATGATGGTCGCGGTGTTCCAGGTGATGACCTTCGCGAAGGTCACCATGATGATCCAGACGAGGTTCAGCGGGACCAGGACCTTCCAGCCCAGCCGCATGAACTGGTCGTAGCGCAGGCGGGGCAGCGTGCCGCGCAGCCAGATGAACCCGAAGAGCAGGATGAACATCTTCGCGAAGAACCACAGCACCGGCCACCAGCCGGTGTTGAGCACGTTGTTCCCGATCAGCGACAGCGGCCACGGGGCCATCCAGCCGCCGAGGAACAGCGTCGTCGCGAACGCCGAGACGATCACCATGTTGACGTACTCGGCGAGGAAGAACATCGCGAACTTCATCGAGCTGTACTCGGTGTGGAAGCCGCCGACCAGCTCCGATTCGGCCTCCGGGAGGTCGAACGGGGCGCGGTTGGTCTCGCCGACCATCGAGATCAGGTAGATCACGAAGCTGGGGACCAGGTAGAGGAACCACACCTTGTGCTGCGCGCCGACGATGTCGGCCAGGTTCAGCGACCCGGCCTGCAGGATCACCGCGACGATCGACAGGCCCATCGCGATCTCGTAGGAGATCACCTGCGCCGCGCTGCGCATGCCGCCGAGCAGCGGGTACGGCGAGCCGGACGACCAGCCGGCGAGCACGATGCCGTAGACGCCGATCGAGGAGCAGGCCAGGATCACCAGCGCGCTGACCGGCAGGTCGAGCAGCTGCAGCACGGTCCGCTCGCCGAAGATCGACACGACCGGGCCGAACGGGATGGCCGACAGCGCGATCAGCGACGGCACCACGCACAGGACCGGGGCGAGGAAGTACACCTTGCGGTCGGCGGTGTCCGGGATGATCTGTTCCTTGAACGGCAGCTTGATCGCGTCCGCCAGGGACTGCAGGTAGCCGCCGGGCCCGACCCGGTTGGGGCCGGGCCGGTTCTGCATCCGGCCGACCGCCTTGCGCTCCCAGACGATCAGGAAGATCGTCAGGATCGGCCCGATCAGCAGGATGACCACGCACTTGAGCAGGATCAGCCACAACGGGTCGTCGGCCAGCAGTGCCGCCCGCGTCGCCGCGTCCGGCACGCTGCCGACGGCAGCTTCGGTCAGCAGCGGGGTCATTGCCCACCTCCAGCGAGGTTCACGACGGCGCCGTGGCCGGCACCGAGCGTCTTGAACACGGCCGAGCCGTCCGAGTTGCCCGGCAGCCACACGACACCGTCGGGCAGGTCGGCGATCTCCACCGGCAGCGTGATCGCACCGCGCTCGGTGCTGACGCGCACGGTGGTGCCCAGACCTTCGGCGGTCTTCGCCGAGAGCCGCGCGACCGGCGTGCGCTGGGTGCCCTTGAGGTGCGGCTCGCCGTCCTGCAGCGATCCGTTGTCGATCAGCTGCCGCCAGGTCGACAGGACCGCTTGGCCGTCACCCGGCGTCGCGGGCGGCGCGACCTCGGCGGCGACGTGGCTCCAGCGCAGCGCCGAAGCGTGGCCCAGCTTCTCGAAGTCGCCCCGGGCGGCGGCCGGCGTCTGCGTGAACAGGTCCGCGTCCATCTCGACGGCGAGCGTGTCGAGCACCCGGCAGTCCGGCAGGGCGCCGGTGCCTTCGAGGGTGACGTCGAACGGGCGGGTGCGGCCCTCCCAGTTGAGGTAGCTGCCCGCCTTCTCGTCCGACGCGGCCACCGGGAGCACGACGTCCGCGCGCTCGGTCACCGCGCTGTGCCGCAGTTCGAGGCTGACCACGAACCCGGCATTGTCCAGCGCGCGCAGCGCGAGGGCCGGGTCCGGCAGGTCGTACGGGTCGACGCCGCCGACGACCAGGCCGCCGAGCTCGCGGGCCGAAGCGGCCAGCAGGATGTCGGTCGTGTCGCGGCCCGGGGTGGCCGGGAGCGGGACGCCCCAGGCGTTTTCGACGGCGACGCGGGCGGCATCGTCCCCGACCCGGCGGCCGCCGGGCAGCAGCGACGGCACGCAGCCGGTCTCCAGGGCACCCCGGTCGCCGGCGCGGCGCGGGATCCACGCGAGCCGGACGCCGGTGCGCTCGACCAGGTCGTGCAGGGCGGCGAACAGGCCGGGGATCGCGGCGGCGCGCTCGCCGACCAGGACCACGGCACCTTCGCCGCGCAGGGCCTCGTCGAGGTCCGGCGCGTGCTTGGCGATGCCCTCGACGGCCGCGGCCTCCTGGCCGGGGACGCAGGCGAGGAGTTCACCGAACGTCTTGCGCACCGACGACGTCGTCCACTGTCCCAAGTGGACGACCCGGGTCCTGTTCCGGCGGGCCGCCTTGCGCAGCCGCAGGAACACGATGGGGGCTTCGTCCTCGGGCTCGAAGGCGACGCACAGGACCGTGCGGGCCCGCTCGATCTCGCGGAAGGTGACCCCGGACTCCGGCGTCACGCCCACGACGTGCGAGGTCAGGAACGCGAGTTCCTCGCCCGAGTGCGGGCGGGCGCGGAAGTCGACGTCGTTGGTGCGCAGGGCGACCCGGGCGAACTTCGAGTACGCGTAGGCGTCCTCGACGGTCAGCCGGCCACCGGGCAGGACACCGACGCCGCCGTTCGACCGCGCCTCGGTGAGACCTGCCGCGGCGATGCGCAGCGCGTCGGTCCAGGACGCCTCTTCCAGCTCACCGGTCTCGCGGTTGCGGACCAGCGGACGCCGGATGCGGTCCTCGGCGCCGGTGTAGCGGAAGGCGAACCGGCCCTTGTCGCAGATCCACTCTTCGTTGACTTCGGGGTCGTCGCCGGCCAGCTTGCGCTGGACCTTGCCGCGCCGGAAGTCGGTGCGCTCGGCGCAGCCGGACGAGCAGTGCTCGCAGACGCTCGGCGAGGACACCAGGTCGAACGGCCGCGACCGGAACCGGTAGGCCGCGCTGGTCAGCGCGCCGACCGGGCAGATCTGGATGACGTTGCCGGAGAAGTAGGACTGGAACGGCTGGCCGGACGTCGTCCGCGACGCCATGTCGAGCACGTCCGCCGTCTCCGCGGTGCCGATCTGCTGGTGGGCGCCGCGCTCGAGGAGCTCGATGAACGGGTCGCCGGCGATCTCGCGGGAGAACCGGGTGCAGCGCTGGCAGAGGACGCAGCGTTCGCGGTCGAGCAGCACCTGCGTGGAGATCGGCAGCGGCTTCGGGAACGTCCGCTTGGTGTCGACGAACCGGGACTCGGTGCGGCCGTGCGCGAGCGCCTGGTTCTGCAGCGGGCACTCGCCGCCCTTGTCGCAGATCGGGCAGTCCAGCGGGTGGTTGATGAGCAGCAGCTCCATCACACCCTGCTGGGCCTTGTCCGCGACCGGCGACGTCAGCTGCGTCTTGACGACCATGCCGTCGGCGACGGTCATCGTGCAGGACGCCTGCGGCTTCGGCATCGGGCGGCCGCCCATTTCGACCTCGACCAGGCACTGGCGGCAGGCGCCCGCCGGGTCGAGGAGCGGGTGGTCGCAGAACCGCGGGATGACCGTGCCGAGGCGTTCGGCCGTGCGGATGAGGAGCTCGCCCTTGGGGGCGATGACCTCTTCGCCGTCGATGACCAGCTTGACGTGGCCCTCGGGGACCGGCGTCTCGGTGGTCTCGGATTTGTCGGGGGCGATCGTCATGCCTGCGCTCCCACGAGTTCGGGCTTGGTCTGTTCGTGGCGGTTCTTCTCGCACAGCGCGAGGAACTCCTCGCGGAAGTACTTGATGCCGCTCTGGATCGGCGACACCGCGCCGTCGCCGAGGGCGCAGAACGACCGGCCGAGGATGTTGTCGCAGACGTCGAGGAGGGTGTCGATGTCCTCTTCGGTGCCGTGGCCCTCGACCATGCGCTCGAGGATCTGCGCCAGCCAGTAGGTGCCTTCGCGGCACGGCGTGCACTTGCCGCAGGACTCGTGCTCGTAGAACTGCGTCCACTTCATCACGGCCCACGGCACCGACACGGTCTCGTTGAAGACCTGGACGGCGGTGGTGCCGAGCATCGACCCGGCTTCCGCCGCGCCTTCGAAGTCCAGCGGGACGTCGAGGTGGTCGGCGGTGAACATCGGCGTCGACGAGCCGCCCGGGGTCCAGAACTTGAGCGGGATGCCGTCCTTCATGCCGCCCGCCATGTCCAGCAGCTCGCGCAGCGTGGTGCCGAGCGGGCACTCGTACTGGCCGGGCTTCTCGACGTGGCCGGAGATCGAGTAGATCTTCGGGCCGGGCGACTTCTCGCGGCCCATCTCGCGGAACCAGCTGGAGCCGCCGTTGACGATGTAGGGCGCGCTCGCGATGGTCTCGACGTTGTTCACCGTGGTCGGCGCGGCGTACAGACCGGCGGCCGCGGGGAACGGCGGCTTGAGCCGGGGCTGGCCACGGCGTCCCTCGAGGGAGTCGAGCAGCGCCGTCTCCTCGCCGCAGATGTACGCGCCCGCACCCGCGTGGACGGTGATCTTGAGGTCGAAGCCCGACCCCAGGATGTTCTCGCCCAGGTAGCCCGCCGCTTCGGCTTCGCGCACGGCCGCGTTGAGGCGGCGGATGCAGTGCAGCGCCTCGCCGCGGACGTAGATGAAGCAGTGGTTGGACCGCATCGCGTACGAGGCGATGATGCAGCCCTCGATGAGCGAGTGCGGGTCCGCCATCATCAGCGGGATGTCCTTGCAGGTACCCGGTTCGCCCTCGTCGGCGTTGATCACCAGGTAGTGCGGCTTGTCGAAGTTCGGCGGCATGAACGACCACTTGATGCCGGCCGGGAAGCCCGCGCCGCCGCGGCCGCGCAGGCCGGAGTCCTTGACCAGCTGGACGAGCTGCTCCGGCGTCCCGGCCAGTGCCTTGCGGACGGCGGTGTAGCCCTCGAGTGCCTCGTACGTCCCGATCTGCCAGGAGTTCGGGGACAGCCAGCGCTTGGTGAGGACCGGAGTGATGGGGTCAGCCACTACTTCTTCTCCCCCTCTTTAGAAGGCACAGTTGGCAGCGGGACGTCCTGGGCCACCGGGGCGACCCAGCCGCGGTCCTGCGCGAGCTTCGCGCCCCGCAGCGTCTCGACGGCCTGCGACGGGCCGTCGACGTCCCGGCGGTAGGCCGCCTCGTCCTCCGGGAAGAACCCGGCGAGCTGCAGCTCGGCGCCCTTGAAGTTCGTCAGCGGGGCCCCGCGCGTCGGGGCCGGCTTCTTGCCCGCCTGCAGCGCGTCGACGAGCGCGACGGCCTTGTCCTCGGTCTGGTTGTCGAAGTACTCGTAGTTGACCTGGATGACCGGCGCGAGGTCGCAGGCCGCGAGGCACTCGGCGTGCTCGAGGGTGATCGAGCCCGGCTCGTTCGGCGTGCCCGCGGTCTCGTTGTGCCCCAGCGGTTCCGCCTCGGAACCCAGGTGCGTCTGGAGCCGCTTGTAGATCGCGTCCCCGCCCATGGCCGCGCACAGCGTGTTGGTGCAGACGCTCACGAGGTGCTCGCCGCACGGCTTGCGCTTGTACATCGTGTAGAACGTCGCGACCGCGCTGACCTCGGCGTCGGACAGGTCGAGCTGCTTCGCGCAGAACGCGATGCCCTCCTGGCTGACGTACCCCTGCACGGACTGCACGAGGTGCAGCATCGGCAGGAGCGCCGAGCGGGACATCGGGTAGCGCGCGATCAGCTCCTGCGCCTTCGCGTGGATGTCGGCGTCGAAGATGTCCTCGAGGGGCGTCTCCGTGATGATGCCGGCGGCCACCTCGGGGTCCGGCGCGATCGCGACGACGTCGGTGTCGGCCGAAGCCGCGGCGTGCGTCGTCGCCGCGTAGTCCGGACCGGGCTCGGGAACTGCTGTGGTCATCGGTCCACTCCCCCCATGACGGGGTCGATCGAGGCGATGGCGGCGATCACGTCGGCGACCAGGCCGCCCTCGGCCATGGCGGGCATCGACTGCAGGTTCACGAAGCTCGGTTCGCGCACGTGGACCCGCAGCGGCCGGGTGCCGCCGTCGGACACCAGGTGCGCGCTCAGCTCGCCGCGCGGCGACTCGACCGACGTGTAGACCTGGCCCGGCGGCACCTTGAAGCCCTCGGTGACCAGCTTGAAGTGGTGGATCAGGGACTCCATCGACTGGCCCATGATCTTCTTGACGTGTTCGAGGGAGTTGCCCATGCCGTCGCTGCCGATGGACAGCTGCGCGGGCCACGCCACCTTCTTGTCCTCGACCATGACCGGGCCCGGCTCGAGCTTCTCCAGGCACTGCTCGATGATCTTGAGGCTCTCGTGCATCTCGTGGACGCGGATCAGGTAGCGCGACCAGCAGTCGGCGCCGTTGTCCACGGGCACGTCGAAGTCGAACTCGTCGTAGCAGGAGTACGGCTCGGTCTTGCGCAGGTCCCACGGGAGGCCGGCGGACCGCAGCACCGGGCCGGTGACGCCGAGCGCGAGGCACGCGTCGACGGGCAGGTAACCCACGCCCTTGAGCCTGTTCCGCCAGATCGGCTGCCCGGTGAACAGCTTGTCGTACAGCGGAAGGCGCTTCTTCATCGTCTTGACGAATTCGGTGACCTTCTCGCGGTAGTCCGCCGGCATGTCCTGCGCGAGGCCACCGGGGCGGATGAACGCGTGGTTCATCCGCAGGCCGGTCAGGTGCTCCAGCAGGTGCAGCACCTCTTCGCGCTCGCGGAAGCCGAGCGTCATCGCGGTGGTGGCGCCGAGCTCCATGCCGCCGGTGGCGATGTAGACCAGGTGCGAGCCGATGCGGTTGATCTCCAGCAGCATCACGCGCAGCAGCTGCGCGCGGCGCGGGGCCTCGATCTGCAGCAGCTTCTCGACGCCGAGGCAGTACGCCATCTCGGTCGAAAGCGGGGCCAGGTAGTCCATGCGCGTCACGAAGGTGACGCCCTGGGTCCAGGTCCGGTACTCGCAGTTCTTCTCGATGCCGGTGTGCAGGTAGCCGATGACCGACCGCAGCTGCGTGACGGTCTCGCCTTCCATCTCCAGCACGAGCCGGAGCACGCCGTGCGTCGACGGGTGCTGCGGGCCCATGTTGATGACCATGCGCTCGTCGTGCTGGGCGTCGGCGATGACATCGTCCCAGTCGCCGCCGGAGACCGTGTAGACGCGGCCTTCGGTCGTGTCGCGGGAGTCGGCGTAGTTCGCGCTGTCGGTGCTGTCGCTGCCGGCTTCGGTCGTCGACGTGCCGGTGGTGACGTCGGACAGGTTCTCAGTGCTCAATTTCGCCTCCGCGGGAAAAAGTACGTCGGCGGGTGCTCACGAGTACGACCTCCGCTGGTCCGGCGGCGGGATCTCCGCGCCCTTGTATTCGACCGGGATCCCGCCGAGCGGGTAGTCCTTGCGCTGGGGGTGGCCGTCCCAGTCGTCCGGCATCAGGATCCGGGTCAGCGCCGGGTGGCCGTCGAAGACGATCCCGAACATGTCCCAGGCCTCCCGCTCCTGCCAGTCGGCGGTCGGGTAGGTCTCCACCAGCGACGGCACGTGCGGGTCCTCGATGTCGAGGGTGACCTCGAGCCGGATCCGGCGCCGGTAGGTCAGCGACGTGAAGTGGTAGACCGCGTGCAGCCGCTGCGGGACGTCGACGCCGTAGTCCACCCCGGACACCGACGACAGCAGCTCGAAGCGGAGACCGCCGTCGTCGCGCAGCGTCTTCGCGATCGCGGGCAGGTGCTCGCGGGCGACGTAGAAGGTGATCTCGCCGCGGTCGACCGTGGTCTGCAGGATCGCCTCGGCGGGGATCTTGCGCTCGGCCAGCGCGGCGTAGAACTCGTCGGCGAACTGGTCGAACCAGCCGCCGTACGGGCGCTCGGCCGGCGCCGGGCTGTAGGCCGGGAGCCGGACGCCGCCGTAGCCGGAGGTGTCACCGCTGCCCTGGACGCCGAACATGCCGCGGCGTTCGCGGCCGGTGACGACGGCTTCGGCCGCGCCCGGCCCCTTCGCCGTCAGGCCGGTTTCCGCGCGCTCGGCGCTGGACTGCTCTTCGCCGGGTTGGGGGTTCTCAGTCATCGCTCTACTTCTTCGCGTACTTGATCGAGGACGCGACGAGCTCGGTGCGCTCCCCGCTCGCGGCGCGGAGGGCGGCGCGGCGGGCGTTGATCGGCTCGTCCTGGATCTTGGCGTGCAGCTTGAGAATCGCGTCCAGCAGCATCTCCGGCCGCGGCGGGCAGCCGGGCAGGTACATGTCGACCGGCACGATGTGGTCGACGCCCTGGACCACGGCGTAGTTGTTGAACATGCCGCCGGAGGAGGCGCAGACGCCCATGGCCAGGACCCAGCGCGGCTCGGCCATCTGGTCGTAGATCTGGCGCAGGACCGGGGCCATCTTCTGCGTGACGCGCCCGGCGACGATCATCAGGTCGGCCTGCCGCGGCGTCGCGCTGAAGCGCTCCATGCCGAAGCGGGCGATGTCGTAGCGGGAGCCGCCGACCGTCATCATCTCGATCGCGCAGCAGGCGAGGCCGAAGGTGGCGGGCCAGAGCGAGTTCTTGCGCGCCCAGTTGACGAGGCCTTCGAGGCTGGCCAGCAGGATGCCGTTGGGGAGTTTTTCTTCCAGGCCCATGGGTCTAGTTCCAATCCAGGCCGCCGCGCCGCCACACGTAGGCGTACGCGAAGCCGACCGTCGCGATGAACAGCAGGATCTCCACCAGGCCGAACGTGCCCAGCGCGTTCGCCTGCACGGCGAACGGGTAGAGGAAGACCATCTCGATGTCGAACAGGATGAACAGCATCGCGGTGATGTAGTACGCGACCGGCATCCGCCCGGCGCCGACGAGCGGCTGCGGTGACGGCTCGATGCCGCACTCGTAGGCGGACAGCTTGGCCTTGTTGTACCGGCTGGGGCCGACGAGCGGCCCGAGCAGGACCGACAGCACGGCGAAACCGAGCGCCAGGACGAACAAGATCACGATGGGCAGGTAGGGCTTCAGGCTCGGGGCCTCTTGGGCCAGCTGCACCGTGTCGGTCCGGGTCAGCAACGTCAGCACGGGGTCTTCGCCATCCTTTCCGCGCCGCTGCGGTTGTGCGTGTGGTGGGGAACCGCTGGGCCTCGTCGGCACCCTAAGGGACCTGGGTCACACCGCCGAGGGTCAGGGTCTCCTTACGGCCCGTGGCTGGACCGGGAGCAGCTTGTGAAATAGTTCACAAGCCACTCGTCGCGGATGTGAAGCGATTCACAAAGCATGGGGGGAGTCTAGGACGCGACTCACACTCTTGTCCCTAGTACCCCGTGTTATAAGGGTCGCCTAAGTTTTGCCGCCATCGTTGTCACGGGTCGGCAACACCGCGCGCGCGACCTGCGCGAAAGGCGTCCAAGATCGCGTTCCGGAGGGACAAAACGGGCGCTGACCTGTGATCTATCCCACTGACCGCACGGCCAACTTGTTAGGCCACTCGTGTGTCCGCGCGCGGGTCAGCGCGGGCTCGGGGTCACCTTCGCCAGGGCCGCGATCAGGCGGTCGACGCCGTCGCCGCCCTTGGCGTCGTAGCAGCCCGACAGGCCCTTGTAGACCAGCGGCAGGAGCTTGTTGATGCGCAGCCCGTACTTGGTGCAGGCGTGCATGATCTTCGGCTTGCCGATGATCTTCGCGAAGACGTTGCCCAGCGCGTAGTAGCCGCCCATGAGCTCGCCGACCGCGCGCGGGTACGCCTCGAGAGCGCGTTCGCGGGAAGGCCCTTCACGCCGCGCGAGCGCCTGCACGACGACCTCCGCCGCGATCTGCGCGGACTCCATCGCGGCCGAGATGCCCTCGCCGTTGAACGGGCTGACCATGCCGCCCGCGTCGCCGAGCAGCAGCAGGCCGTCGCGGTAGTGCGGGGTGCGGTTGAAGCCCATCGGCAGGCCGGCGCCGCCGACCTTGCCGATCGCGTTCTCCTCGCGGTAGCCCCATTCCTCCGGCGTCCCGTCGAGCCACTGGCGCAGCAGCGCGCGGTAGTCGGTGTTCCGGAACGACGCCGACGTCGAGAGCATGCCGAGGCCGACGTTCACCGTGCCGTCGCCGAGGGGGAACGCCCAGCCGTAGCCCGGCAGCAGCTTCGGGTTCCGCGGATCGGACTTGTCCCACAGCTCGAGGTGGCCCTCGATGAACGGGTCGTCGTGGCGCGGGCTCTTGTAGTACTGGCGCACCGCCACGCCCATCGGGCGCTTCTCGTTCTTCTGGATGCCGACGCTCAGCGCGAGCCGCGCGGACACGCCGTCGCAGGCCAGGACCAGCGGCGCGCGGTAGCGCACCGGCGTCTTCTCCGGGCCGACCTTCGCCTCGACGCCGACCACGCGCCCGGTCGCGTCGGTGATCGCGCTCGTCACGGTGGTGCGCTCGTACAGCCGCGCGCCCGCCTTCACGGCCAGCTTCGCGAGGAGGTCGTCGAAGTCGTGGCGGGTGCGGGAAACGCCGTACGGCGGGTAGCTCGTCAGGTCCGGCCAGTCGAGCTCCAGCGTCAGGTCGCCGGTGAGGATCCGCAGGCCGCGGCTGTGCACCCAGCCCGCGTCCTCGCTGGTGTCGATACCCAGGTCGATCAGCTGCTTGACGCCACGCGGGGTCAGGCCGTCGCCGCACACCTTCTCGCGGGGGAACTCGGTCTTCTCCAGCAGGAGGACGTCGACGCCCGCGCGGGCCAGGTAGGTGGCCACGGTGGACCCAGCGGGTCCGGCGCCGACGACGATGACTTCGGCGTCCTGGTCTGCGGTGCGTCGCGTCATATGCGCGAGTTTAGGCAGGCTTCCGGGCGCGGTGGATCGCCACGACGCCGAATGTGAGGTTCAACCACTCGACGTCGGTCCAGCCCGCGCCGGCGATGATCTCGCCGAGCGTGCGCTGGTCGGGCCACGCGAGCATCGATTCGGCCAGGTAGGAGTACGCCTCCGGGTTGGACGACGTGCGCTTGCCGACCCAGGTCAGCAGCTTCAGCATGAACCGCCGGTGGATGAACCGGATCGGCGCGAACGGCGGAGTCGAGACCTCGCAGATCACCAGCCGGCCGCCCGGCTTGACCACTCGGGCGATCTCGGTGAGCGCGGCCTTCGTGTCGACGAAGTTGCGCAGCGCGAGGGAGATCGTCACGGCGTCGAAGCTCTCGTCGGCGAAGGGCAGGTTGAGCGCGTCGGCCGCAACCATCGGCACGTTCCGGTGCTTGCCGGCGCGCAGCATCCCGAAGGAGAAGTCCGCGGCCAGGCACCAGGCGCCCCCGCGGGCGTACTCGACGGTGGACACGCCGGTGCCGGCGGCGAGGTCCAGGACCTTTTCGCCGCGGCGGGCGTCGAGCACCCGGGCGGTGGTGGTGCGCCAGCGCCGGTCGAAGCCGAACGTCATGAACGAGTTCGCCCGGTCGTACCCGGACGCGACGCCGTCGAACATCGCGGCGACTTCGTGCGGATCCTTGTCCAGGCTTGCGCGTGACATGGGTCGAGATTAGTCGGGTTCGCTCAATGGAACGCGGCCAGCATCCCCGCCACCGCCGCGGGCCAGGTGAACTCCTCTGCCCGAGCTCGTGCCGCCGCACGCCGGGTGTCCTCCGGGCTCTCCAGGAGGCTTGTGACGGCCGACGCGAACGCGGGCGCGTGGTCGTCCACCGCCGCGCCACACCCGGGACGCACGATCTCCCGCAGCGCCGACGACGCCGACACCACCACCGGCGTCCCCGACGCCAGGGCCTCCAGCGCGGCCAGCCCGAACGTCTCGTGCGGTCCCGGTGCCAGGGAGACGTCCGCGCTGGCCAGCAGCCGCGCGACGTCGCCACGGCCGGACAGGAACCCCAGGAAGGTCACCGGCAGCCCGCGCGCCCGGCGTTCCAAGGCCCGCCGTCGCGGCCCGTCGCCCGCCACCACCAGCCGCACGTTCGCCCCCGCCTCCGTCAGCGAAGCGACGGTGTCCACGCTGCGCTCCACGTGCTTCTCCGGCGACAGCCGTCCACAGTGGACCAGCAGGGCGTCCGCGCCAGCGGCCAGGTCCGTGCGCCAGCCGTCGTCGCGCATAGCGGGCCGGAAGGTCGCCAAGTCGACACCGAGCGGCACCCGGCGGACGTTCGGCGCGGCGATCCGGTCGAACTCGGCGCGGGCGAACGCGGTCGTGCAGACGACAGTGTCGTAGCTGGCGGCCATCCGCCGGTTCGCGGCGTCGGCGACGCGGCGCGCCACCGGTTCGGGCAGCAGGAACTGCTCCAGCAGGCGGTCGAGCCGTTCGTGGGAGATGACCGTGCTGGGGACGCCGTGGCGCCGCGCCCAGCCGCCCATCCCCCGCAGCGTCAGGCGGTCGGACACCTCCAGCCGATCCGGCTCGAGCCTGCGCAGGACCGCGCGGACGCGGTGCGGGTCGACCGCGCGGTAGCCGCCGGTGCCGGGGATTTTCGGCGCGGGCAGGGAAAACCGGCGCACCCCGGTCGGCAGGACCTCGTCGGCGTACCGGGTGCCGGGCACCACGAGCGTCACCTCGTGCCCGCTGGCGACGTACCCGGCGCCGAGGTGGTGCAGCGCGGTGCGCAGCCCGCCCGAGCGTGGCCCGTAGAAGTTGGCGAGCTGGACGATGTGCATGGTCAGGCCGCGCGGGCGGCCCGGCCCTGCACGGCTTCGTAGTGCCCCATCAGCTCGCGGCAGACGGCGGGCCAGGTCCGGCCGAGCACGACCTTGCGCGCCTTCTCGCCGAGCCTCGCCCGCAACGCGGCGTCGCGCAGGGCGTCGACCTTCTCGACCAGCGCCGGGCCGAACAGCTCGCGGTCCGCGGGCAGCAGGTAGCCGGTGCGGCCGGGCAGGACGAGGTCCTTCGGGCCACCGGCGTCCGGCGCGAGCACCGGCAGGCCGGACGCCATCGCCTCCTGCACCGCCTGGCAGAACGTCTCGTGCGGGCCGGTGTGGACGAAGACGTCGAAGCTCGCGTACGCCTTCGAGAGGTCTTCGCCGTACTTCGCGCCGAGGAAGGCCGCACCGGGCAGCTGCTCCCGGAGGCTTTCGAGTTCGGGCCCGTCCCCGACGACGACCACGCGGATCCCCGGCATCCCGGCCAGCGCGGCCAGCCGGCCGACCTCCTTTTCGGGCGCCAGCCGGCCGACGAACCCCACGAGCAGCTCGCCGTCCGGCGCCAGCTCGGCCCGCAACGCCGGGTCGGCGTGCTCCGGGGAGAAGCGCTCGATGTCGACCCCGCGGGCCCACCGGTGCACGCGCGGGACGCCGTGCAGCTCCAGCTGCTCGACGGAGTCGCTCGACGGGGCGAGGGTCCGGTCGGCGCGCGAGTGCAGCCGCCGCACCCAGCGCCAGGCAGCGCGGGCGGCGATGCCGAAGCCGTACGCGGCGGCGAACCCGGCGATGTCGGTCTGGTAGACCGCGATCGACGGGACGCGCAGCCGTCTCGCCGCGGCGAGCCCGCGCGCGCCGACCACGAACGGCGAGGCCAGGTGGACGACGTCCGGGCCGAACGCGGTGAGCGCGTTCAGCACGGTGCGCGTGGGCAGGCCGATGGGCAGGGAGTTCACCCCGGGCACGTCCAGCGCGGGGATCCGCACCACGGGCGCGCCGCGGTAGGAGTCCGGGCCGGGGCCGGGGGCGATGATCAGCACGTCGTGCGCGCGTTCGCGCAGGTGCTCGACGACCCGCAGGACGGAGTTGGTCACGCCGTTCACCTGGGGCAGGAAACTTTCGGTGACTATGGCGACTCGCACGTCCTGGACGATCGCACCCGATCCTGGCGACCGCGTGACACGGCGGCCAACGCTGCCGGAACAGATCGGCTACGACATGTCATCTCAAGGTCGTCCGCCGGAAACCAGGGTGGCCCAGACTAAGCAGGCATGACCCTCTTGTCCTCACGGCCGCCGCGGCCCGTCGAGCCCGGCCTGCTGTCGAGGGCGCTCGAAGTGGCCGGGCGGCTGGCCAACGACGCCACCGACGTGATCACCGCGACCGCCGGCCGCGGCGCCCACCCATCGACGTTGGATTCGCCGTTCGACTGGGTCACCGACACGGACAGAATTCTGGAGCGCCACACCAGGCGGGTCCTCACGGCGGAGTTCCCGGGCATCCCGGTGGTGGGTCACGAGTTCGGCGCCGACCACGGCGCCGACGTGGCCGAGTACCGCTGGGTGGTGGACTCGGTGGACGGCACGGCGAACTACGTGGCCGGGGTGCCCTGGTGCGCGTACAGCCTGGCCCTGGTGGACGCGGCGGGCCCGGTGGTGGGGGTGGTGGCGGACCCGTACCGAGCCCAGATCTACGCGGCGGCCCGCGGAAGGGGAGCCCGCGCGAACGGCAAGCCGGTGAAGCTCCAGGACCGCTGTGTGACAGCGGGCGCGCTGGTGTGCACGGAGTTCGCGCGGCGCGGCCCTTGGCCCGGAATGGGCGGCTTCATCGAGCGAGCGGCGGCGGCGCACGCCGGAGTCCGGGTCCTGGGCTCGGCGGCGTTGTCGATCGCCCAGGTGGCATTGGGCCACGCGGCGGCGGCGGTGCTGCACAGCTACCACGAGTGGGACGTGGCCGGATCGGTGGCAATGGCGATCGAAGCGGGCGCGGTGGTGCTGGACAAGCACGGCGAGGACACGGCATTGCCGACGGACGGCCTGCTGGTGGCGGCGCCCGGGGTGGCGGACGAGGTCCTGGGCTGGTGGCAGGAGACGGCTCACGCGGGCTGAGTTGTCCACAACGGGTCCGGCTATCCACAGATTCGCCGCATCACCCGTTTGTGCAGCCCACCGCCGATAGACTGGAACAGGGCACGCCCCCCAGGGTGTGGCGGGGCGCTGTCTGGGCGGCCTGGGGCCCCAACCCGCACCTGGCTGCACAAAGCCAGCCAACCACCCGCCCTACACCTGCCCCGCCCCTCGTCCCAGCCGCAAGGAAACCGCACCGGGATTCGGCTTCTGGATGGGCTTCACAGGCGACGACTTCGTCGGCTGGTGGATCCTGCGCCCACCCCACGGCCCGGACCAGCCGAAGATCGAGGGCGAGGCCGAGCTGGGCTACCGCCTGCTGCGCCGCCACTGGCGGCAGGGATACGCCACCGAAGGTGCACGCGAACTGATCCGCTACGGGTTCGAGGAGCTGGGCCTGAACCGCATCTTCGCCCAGACGATGGCGGTCAACACGCCTTCCCGCGCAACGATGGCATCGGCCGGAATGACGTTCGCACGGACATTCTCCTCGGCCGAGGAGTACGAAGTAGTGCTTCCCGGAACGGAGCACGGCGAGGTCGAGTACGCGATCACGCGTCGCCAGTGGCAGGAGACGCGGGGCTGAGTCACCCTCCGGCAGCAAGGGCTGCCCACCGCCGAACCGCACCAGCCACCGCAACCAACCACCCGCCCTACACCTGCCCCGCCCCTCGTCCCAGCCGCAGTCAGCACCGGAGAGCCGGGGTCAAGGGTGAGCGAAGCTCATCGCGGAGCGACGCCGAAGGCGCCCTTGAGGCCGGCTCTCCGGTGTTGAACAATCAAAGGACGAGGAGCGGGGAACTCCATCAAGCGAGAGCAGCAGCCGCAGCCCGCCGATTCAACCGCCGGATCCACCAAAGCAACGGCCCGGCCACCAGCCAGGTGAAGAACACAAAACTCCCCAACGGCAACAACGTCAAAGCAGCCGACCGCCCAGCCACCCGAGCCAGCTCCGGATCCGAAGCGTCGTACTCGATCCGCACCAGCTGCCCAGCCGCCAGCCCATCCGGATACAACACCCCGTTCGCCGGGCTGTGCACAATCCCATCCGGCGTCTCGAAGTGGATGATCGTCCGATCGAACGCCACCGAATCGACCGTCGCCGTCGCCGTACCCAGCTGCGAAGAGATCGCGCTGTCGTTGCGGATCGCCGCGAACACCAGGCAGACGCACATCACCGTGAGGAGTGAGGCGGCGCCGAGGGTGACCCACCACCCGACGCGCCTCACCCGCTCACCTCTCGTGCTCACGCCGCGAGCGTAGCGGTCCCGCTCAGCCCGCGTGCCCGGCGGCGAGGAACCGGTGGTTCGCCTGGATCTGGTCGAACGACCGAGGCTTGGCGACAGCGACAGCCGGGGCCGACGCCGCGAGCCGGGAAGCAGCAGCAGCCCCGTTCGGGCCCACCGCCGGCTTGCCCGCCGTGTACAGCCACGTCTGGAACAGGTCGTGCAGCGGCTTGCCCGAAATCTTCTCCGCCAGCGCGATGAACTCCTGGATCCGCCCGGAAGAGCCCGCCTTCTGGACCTGCCACGCCTTCAGGATGGCGAAGAACGCCTGGTCACCGACCGCCGTCCGCAGCGCCTGCAGCGTCAGTGCGCCCCGGTCGTACACCGCGTTGTCGAACTGGTTGTCCGCGCCCGGGTCGGCCGGGACCAGCTTCCACAGGTCGCCGTCGGCCGGGTTCGAGTCGTACGTGTACTGCGCCAGCTCGGCGACCGTGCCCTCGCCCTCGTGCTCCGACCACAGCCACTCCGCGTACGACGCAAAGCCCTCGTTCAGCCAGATGTCGCTCCACCGTCCCAGCGAGACGTTGTCGCCGAACCACTGGTGGGCGTTCTCGTGCGCGATCAGCGTCGTGTTCGAGCCCGCGCGGAAGTTGCGGACGCCGTACGTCGGCCGGGTCTGGTTCTCCAGGGAGAAGCCGATGCCGCTGGTCACGACGCCGCCTTCGGCCTCGAACGGGTACGGGCCGAACTGGGTGGCCAGGAACTCGTCGATCTCCGGCGTCCGCTCGACGCTGGCCTTCGCCGCGTACAGCGAGTCGCCCAGGTCGGCGCCGTACGCCGTGATGAACGGCTTGCCGTCCGGCGTGGTCGATTCGACGACCTCGTACTTGCCGACGATGAACGACGTCAGGTAGGTCGCCTGCGGCTTCGTGCTGCGCCACTGCCAGCGGGTCCAGCCGGCGCGCTGCTTGGTCTTGCGGACGAGCGTGCCGTTGGAGATGGCCGCGTTGTCGTCCGGCGCCTCGATCGAGACGTCGTAGGTCGCCTTGTCGGTCGGGTGGTCGTTGGCCGGGAACCACCACGCCGAGCTCTGCGGCTCGTCGATGCCGAGCGCGCCGAAGGAGCCCTTCTTCCACGCGTTGAGCCCGTCCACCGTCTCGGTCGACGGCGTGTCCGAGTAGGCGACGACGACGGTCGCGGTCTGGCCCTTGAGCAGCGGCTGCGCCGGCGTGATGACGAGCTCGCCGTTGCCGGTCTGGTTGGTGAACTGGGCGGGGCGGTTGTTCACCCGCACGCTCGACGCCTTCAGCGCGAAGTCCAGGTCGAAGCGCGAAAGGTCCTGCGTGGCGGTGAGCAGCAGCGTCGTGGTGCCGGACAGGAGGTCGGTCGCGGGCTGGTAGGTCAGCCGGATGTCGTAGTGCAGCACGTCGGTGCCGCCGTTGCCGGCGTTCGGGTAGTACGGGTCGCCGACGCCGGGGGCGCCGGGCGCGGGCGCCGCGCTCGCGGTGCCGGCGAGCAGCACCGAGACGACGCCGGCCGCGAGCGCACCGAGACCGGTGCGCGTTCTTGCACGCATTCGAAATCCTCCAACGGAGTGAGAAGCAGCGCGCTCGAACGTAGCCAGCCAGGAACACCCCAGGAACAGCCGAAGGGAGGTTTCTTGCCTGCTGGGATTACACCCGGAAAGCGGTTGACGTCAGCTCGCCGAGACGGCCGCGGACACCGCCGTGCGCAGCCGGGCGTGCAGGTCGCGGTGCCGCGACCGGTCCACCCGCACCTCGACGACCCGCAGCCCCGGCGCCGGTTCCAGAGCGGCCCGGAACTCCGTCAGCGTCTCCGCGACGACGTGCGGGACGCGGTAGCCGGCGCACAGCGCGCCCAGGTCGGCGCCGTGCGGGGTGCCGAACACCCGCTCGAAGCTCGCCGAGTGCTCCGGCGCGCCCTGTTCGAGCAGGGAGAAGATGCCGCCGCCGTCGTCGTTGAGCACCACGATCGTCAGGTCGGGCCGCTGCTCCGCGGGGCCGGTCAGCAGCCCCGACGCGTCGTGCAGGAACGTCAGGTCGCCCAGGAGCGCGTACGACGGCCCGCGGTGCACGTACGCGGCGCCGATGGCCGTCGAGACCGTGCCGTCGATGCCCGCGACGCCGCGGTTGCGGTGCACGAGGACGTCCGGGCGCAGCCGGCCGGCCAGCGCGACGTCCCGGGTCGGGTTGGACGAGCCGACGACCAGCAGGGAGTCCGGTGGCAGCGCGTCCACCAGCTCGGTCGCCACCCGCAGCCCCGACGGCCACGCTTCCGAAGCCAGCGTCGCCGCCACCGCGGACGCGGCCGCCGCGTCGGCCCGGCGCCAGCTCGCCAGCCACTCCGGGTCGGCGGGCTTGGTCGGCTCGTCGAACCACTGCCCGACCTGCCGGACGTTGTGCGCGGGCGCCGGCCAGTCCGAGTCCGGGCGGACCAGCAGTACCTCGACGTCGGCGTCCGAGAGCACCTTCTGGATCTGCCGGAACACCGTCGGCCGGCCGAGGCAGAGCACCTGCTCCGGCTTGTGCTTGCTGATGAACTCCTCCACGGCCAGCAGCCACACCCCGGACGAGATGGCCGTGCCGCCGGACAGCCCGAGGCCGCCGGTCTCCGACACGACCGGCCAGCCGTGCTGCTCGGCCCACTCGCTGGCCGCCTGGACGCCGGTGTCACACGCGATGACCAGGCCGTGCCGCGCCGAGGGCACCACGAACGACGGCAGCGCGCCGAAGTCGGGCAGCTCGGTCCAACGGGAGCCGTCGGGGCGGCCGTCCAGGGATTCGTACCATTCGCCGTCGTCGTCCAGGTCCGGCACGAGCGGCTCGCGGAACGGGATGTTCAGGTGCACCGGCCCGCAGCGCCACTCGCCGTAGGCGGCGTTCCACGCCCGGCAGATCTGGCTGCGCCAGTACGAGTTCTGCCCGGCTCGCCGTTCGGCGACGGCCAGCTCGTCGAAGTAGCGGACGGCGTCGCCGTAGAGCTGGTGCTGGTCGATGACCTGCGACGCCCCGGCCGCGCGCAGCTCGGGCGGCCGGTCGGCGGTCATGACGATCAGCGGGACGCCGGCCCGGTCGGCCTCCAGGACGGCCGGGTGGAAGTTCGCGGCCGCGGTGCCCGACGTGCAGAGCACGGCCACCGGGCGGCCGGTGCGGGCGGCGATGCCGAGGGCGAGGAACGCGGCCCCGCGCTCGTCGATGCGGACGTGCAGCTGGAGCTTCCCGGCCGCCGCCGCGTCGTAGAGCGCGATCGACAGCGGCGCGTTGCGGGAGCCCGGGCAGAGGACGACGTGCGAAACGGTGTTGCGGACGAGTTCGTCGACGATGACCATGGCCTGCGCGGTGGAAGGGTTCACCGGCAGGCTCCGTCGCGATCAGAAGTGTCCACAGGTCCTATTCTCCCAAACGTGGATGACGCCCGAGTTTCCGAGCTGTTCGACCCCGCCGCGTGGACCGAGGTCGAAGGTTTCGCCTTCACCGACATCACCTACCACCGCTCCGCTGAGAGCCGCGGTGGCAAACGCGTCGTGCGGATCGCGTTCGACCGCCCGGAGGTCCGCAACGCCTTCCGGCCGCACACCGTCGACGAGCTCTACCGGGCGCTGGACCACGCCCGGATGAGCGCCGACGTCGGCTGTGTCCTGCTCACCGGCAACGGCCCCTCGCCCAAGGACGGCGGGTGGGCGTTCTGCTCCGGTGGTGACCAGCGTATTCGCGGACGCTCCGGGTATCAGTACGCGAGCGGGGAGACCTCCGACACGGTGGACCCCGCCCGGGCCGGCCGGCTGCACATCCTCGAGTGCCAGCGGCTCATCCGGTTCATGCCGAAACCGGTGATCGCGGTGGTGCCGGGCTGGGCCGCGGGCGGCGGGCACTCCCTGCACGTCGTGTGCGATCTCACCCTCGCCTCGGCCGAGCACGCGAAGTTCAAGCAGACCGACGCCGACGTCGGCTCGTTCGACGGTGGCTACGGCTCGGCGTACCTGGCGAAGATGGTCGGCCAGAAGTTCGCCCGCGAGATCTTCTTCCTCGGCCGCGAGTACTCCGCCGAGCAGATGCACCACATGGGCGCGGTCAACGCCGTCGTCCCGCACGCCGACCTGGAAAAAGAGGCCCTGACCTGGGCGTGGGAGATCACCCGCAAGTCGCCGACGGCGCAGCGGATGCTCAAGTACGCGTTCAACCTCACCGACGACGGCCTGGTCGGCCAGCAGCTGTTCGCCGGCGAGACGACCCGCCTGGCGTACATGCAGGACGAAGCCGTCGAAGGCCGTGACGCGTTCCTCGAGAAGCGCGACCCCGATTTCAAGGACGTCCCCTATTACTACTGAGCTGCTCCCGGTCCACCTCGACGGCTCGCCGTCCGCGCTCGGCGCGCTGAACAGAGCCGTCGCGGACGCGCTGGGCGGCGGCCCGGCGGTGCTGCCGTTCACCGACCCCGCGCTGCGGGACGCCATGGCGCCGGACGAGCCCGCCGAGCCGGGCACCGCCGTGGTCATCGCCACGTCGGGCTCGACCGGCGCGCCCAAGGGCGTGCTGCTGTCGGCCCGCGCGCTGACCGCGTCCGCCGAGGCCACGCACGCGCGGCTCGGCGGGCCGGGGCACTGGCTGCTGGCCACCCCGGCGCACTACATCGGCGGGCTGCAGGTGCTGGTCCGGTCGCTGCTGGCCGGGACGACGCCGTCGCTGCTGACCGGCACCGGCTTCCGCCCGGACGACTTCGCGGCCGCGGCGGCGGCGCTGAAGGGCAGCCCGCGGTACACGGCGCTGGTGCCGACCCAGCTGGTCCGCCTGCTCGACGACGGCGGCGCGGGCCTGGCCGCGGCGAGGACGTTCGACGCCATCGTGATCGGCGCCGCGGCGACGTCCGCGGGCCTGCGGGAACGCGCCGCCGACGCGGGCGTCCGGATCGTGCCCGCGTACGGGATGAGCGAGACGGCCAGCGGCTGCGTCTACGACGGCGTCCCCCTCGACGGCGTCCGCGTCGACGTCTCCGGGGACCGGATCCGCATCGCCGGGGACGTCCTCGCGCACGGCTACCGGCGGCAGCCGGACCTGACCGCCGAGGCGTTCTCGGACGGCTGGTTCACCACGTCCGACCGGGGAATCAAGCACGACGACGGCCGGATCGAGGTGCTCGGCCGGGCCGACGACATGATCAACACCGGTGGCGTGAAGGTCTCGGCGAACGCGATCGAGCGGTGCCTGTGCGCGCAACCGGGCGTGCGGGACGCGTGCGTCGTCGGCCTGCCGGACCCGGAGTGGGGCGAGGCGGTGGTCGCGCTGGTCGTCCCGGAAGGCGAACACGGGGACCTGCGGGCGGCCGTCCGGGCGGAACTGGGCGCGGCGGCGACCCCCAAGCGCATCGAATTCGCCACGGAACTGCCCCTGCGCGGCCCCGGAAAGATCGACCGCACGGCGGTGCAAGCCCGTCTTCAGTAGCGTTTGCGCGGCTGAATGGCGGTACTTCGTTGACACGCACAGGGTGCGCCCGCTTGGCTACTCACCATGACGCGCTGGATCAGAATCGCCTTCGCCGCCACCGCCGTCACGCTGGGCATCCTCCTGCCCGCAAGCGCGGCCCTCGCCGACAGTGTGGACCCGAACAGCGGTTCGCTCGTCTGGCAGCTGCCGACGTCCGACTGAGTTCCGCGCTCTGATCACCATGGCGTTGAATGGCGCCATGGCGAGTGTGAGCGAGTGGATCGAAGGAGCCCGGCCGCGGACGCTGCCCAACGCGGTGGCGCCGGTGGTGGCGGGAGTCGGCGCGGCGATCGCGCTGGACGCGTTCTCCTGGTGGCGTTCGGTGCTGGCGCTGCTCGTTTCCCTCTCGCTGATCGTCGGCGTCAACTACGCCAACGACTACTCCGACGGCATCCGCGGCACGGACGAAAACCGCGTCGGCCCGCTGCGGCTGGTCGGGTCGAAGGTCGCCGCGCCCAAGGCGGTGCTGACGGCGGCGCTGGTCTCCCTCGGCCTGGCCGGGGTGCTCGGCCTGGTCCTGGTGGCGGTCAGCGGACACTGGTGGCTCCTGGGCATGGGCGCGCTGTGCATCCTCGGCGCGTGGTTCTACACCGGCGGAAAGAAGCCTTACGGCTACTACGGCTTCGGCGAGATCGCGGTGTTCGTGTTCTTCGGCCTGGCCGGCGTGCTCGGCACGGTGTACGTCCAGGCGGGCCGGGTCAGCTGGGCGGCACTGGCGTGCGCGGTCGCGGTCGGCTGCTTCTCGACGGCAGTCCTGACCGCCAACAACCTGCGTGACATCCCGACGGACATCGAGTCCGGCAAGCGCACCCTGGCGACCCGCCTGGGCGACCAGGGCACCCGGCGGCTCTACCTGGCGCTCATCGCGGTGCCGTACGTGCTCAGCGGAATCCTGCAGTTCACCACGCACTCGCTCGCCGCGCTCACGGTGCTGAGCGCCGCCCTGCTGCCCCAGTCCGTGATGGCGATCCTCCGGAACGCGACCGGCCGCAAGCTCATCCCCGCGCTGCGCGACACCGGGCTCGCGATGCTCGCCTGGGCCGCGCTGGCGGCGTTCGGCCTCAACCTCTAGCGCCAGTTCGCGTCGTCCAGCTCGCGGATCAGGAACGTCCGGTCGGCCGGGTCGACCACGGCCGTCAGCTCCCGTCCCGGCGTGAGATCCGGGCGGTACCCCGTGGTGACGACCGCTTCGAACGCCGGGAAACCCGGTCCGCTGACGCGCAAGGTCAGGCGAAGCGGGTTGTCGTCACCGCCGCCTTCTTCGGCCGCGAGGATCTCGGCTTTCGCGGGAAGGCCGACCTCGTCCAGCCGGAGCAGCCGGCGCTTCGCCCGGGTCGTGCCGCGCCACAGGCCGATCCCGGTGGGGACCAGCACGACCGTCAGCACTCCGCCCAGGACGAACTGCGCCGTCCCCCCGGCCGAGGCCGCCACGGCCGGGCCGGCCGCGACAAGCAGCACACTGAGCAGGCGCCAGCCGGTGTTGCGGCCGCGGCCGACGCCCTGCACTTCGACGAACCCGGATTCGGTCACCCGGCCGAGCGTAGTCAAAGCTCCGGGAACTTCCCGGTCGCCAGGAAATCCTCGAACAACGCCGTGTGCGGCGCCAGGTCCAGGCCCTGCTGCGCCAGCCACTCGTCGTTGTAGTAGGTGTGCGCGTACCGCTCGCCGCCGTCGCAGAGCAGCGTCACGACGCTGCCCGCCTGGCCGTCCTCGACCATCCGGGAGATGAGCCGGAACGCGCCGTAGAGGTTGGTGCCGGTCGAGCCGCCCGCCCAGTGCCCGGTCCGCTCGCGCAGCAGCCGGATGGCCGCCAGGGACCCGGCGTCGGGGATCTGGAACATCTCGTCGATGACGCCGGGGACGAACGACGGCTCGCAGCGCGGCCGCCCGATGCCCTCGATCCGCGACGGCATGCCGGTCCCGTAGTCCAGGGCCCCGGTCTCCCAGGCGCCGTAGAACGACGAGTTCTCCGGGTCGACGACGCAGATCTTCGTCGTGTGGCGCTTGTAGCGCACGTACCGGCCGAAGGTCGCGCTCGTGCCGCCGGTGCCCGCGCCGACGACGATCCACCGCGGGATCGGGTGGCGCTCCGAGCGCATCTGCGCGAACACCGACTCGGCGATGTTGTTGTTGCCGCGCCAGTCCGTCGCGCGCTCGGCGTAGGTGAACTGGTCGAGGTAGTGGCCGCCGCACTCGGCCGCGAGCCGTTCCGCCTCCGGGTACATCGCCGGGGCTTCGTCGACGAAGTGGCACTCGCCGCCGTAGAACTCGATGAGCGCGACCTTCTCCTGCGAGGTGCGCCGCGGCACGACGGTGATGAAGCGCAGGCCGAGCATCCGGGCGAAGTAGGCCTCGGACACCGCGGTCGACCCGCTGGAGGCCTCGACGAGCACGGTGTCCGGCCCGATCTGGCCGTTGACCAGCCCGTACAGGAACAGCGAGCGGGCCAGCCGGTGCTTGAGCGAGCCGGTCGGGTGGACCGACTCGTCCTTGAGGTAGAGGTCGATGCCCCACTCCGGGGGCAGCGGGAAGACGTGCAGGTGCGTGTCGGCGCTGCGGTTGGCATCGGCCTCGATGATCCGGACGGCCTCGCGCACCCAGCTGCGGCTGTGCGTGCTCACTCGGACTGCCCGGCGGCGTCGCCCCGCAGCTGCGCGCGCAGCTCGGCGCGGGCGCGGGCGCGCTTCTCGTTGCGCTTCGCCAGCCCGGCGGTCACGCGGGCGTTGAGCGGGCGGAACAGCAGCAGGCCGAGCGGCAGCCCGACGACCAGGCCGATGACCAGGGCGACCAGCAACGGCACCCCGGCCAGGGTGAGTGCCCACGCGATCACCCCGACCAGCACGAACCGTGCCAGCAGGTACAGGGTCAGGTCACGGGGCAGGTGGCCGGCCTTCACGTCGCTCACACCAACGCAGGCTACGCCCCGCCCTGACGGTCCTTCTGCAGGCCCGCGTTGTTCGGGCGGCCCTCGAAGCGCGTCGAGAGCACCACAGTGGTGTTCGTGCGCCCGACGCCGGGGATGCGGCGGAGCCGGCCGAGCGTCCGCTCCAGCTCGTCGACGGTCGGCACGCGCACCTTGACGACGAACGCCTCGTCGCCGGCCACCGCGTAGCAGCTTTCGACCTCGTCGAGTTCGGCGAGCGCGTCGGCGACGTCGTCTTCGGTCGCGGTGTCGGTCGGGTGGATGCTGACGAGGGCGGTGACGCCGAGGCCGACCGAGCTCGGGTCGACGACCGCGTGGTAGCCGGTGATCACGCCGGCGGCTTCCAGTTTGCCCACCCGCTCGTGCACCGATGACGCGGAGAGCCCGACGGCTCGTCCGAGGTCGGCGTAAGTGGCCCGTCCGTTGATGCGCAACGCTGCGATGATCTTCCGGTCCAACTGATCCACAGGGATCACTCTATGCGGTTGGACAATCCCCCATTGGCACCACGCCTCGCCGCCGTCGACCAGGCCGGGGACATCTCCGCACGTCAGGTCACCGCAGGGTAGTTGCCCAGGGTAAACGATCTGTCCGTTTTGACCTTTAAGGGCTCTTTACTCGTGGACAACCGTTCGAGTACCCGACGGGTGAAGTGCAACGATTGCCTTGTTGGCTACCCCGGCGCGACGGGCAGAAGGGCCCGGACGCCTCCGGTATAGCAGTGAGTTCGTTAAGGAGGCGGAAAATGACCGCGACGATGGGCGGACGCCTGCTCACCCCTGGCGAGGTGGCAGCGCTCTTCCGGGTGGACCCGAAGACGGTGACGCGGTGGGCGACCGCGGGCCGGATCGGCTCGATCCGCACCCCCGGCGGGCACCGGCGGTTCCGGGAGTCCGAGGTGAACGAGCTCCTCGCCGAGCTGACCACCGACGCCAGCGAACCGGCGCGCAACGCCTGAACCAACCGCACACGGGGGCCGTGTCGGGTACGGGAACCACCCCGTCCCCCGCACGGCCCCCGGGTTATTCCCGGCCGCTTCAGGCCCACCACACGGCCGCGCGGGTTAACCTCGGTGGACAGGCAGCCATACGGAAGGATCCGGCATGCTCGCTCTGCTCGCGGCGGTCGGCGCGCTGGTCGTCGCCCTGCTCCTGTGGCGGTCGTTCGCCGGCCAGCAGATCGGGGTGACGTCGGCTCCGCGCCGGGCCCCGCTCGCGCCGGACGACGACCCCGACTTCCTGCGCCAGCTGGCCGAACAGCAGCGCAAACGCCGGGACGAAGACCTATAGGCCGCCCTTTACCTTCACCACAGCCTTGTGAGTGGGAAACAGTGTTCTAACACTGTTTCCCACTCACGAGCGTCAGCGGTAGCCCTGGGAGAGCGGGGTGGCGAAACCGTCGGCGACGGTGGCCGCCAGCTCCAGGAGGGCGAGGCGGGTGTCGCCGGACAGGCGGTCCAGCTCGATCTCCGCGCCTTCCTCCAGGTGCGGGTCGAACGGCACCTTGCAGACCGCCCGGACCTTCGCGCCGAAGTGCGCCGACAGCTTGTCGAGGTCGACCGAGCCGCCCTTCGGCCGGACCGAGTTGATCACCGCCACCGAGCGTTTGACCAGCTCGCCGTAGCCGTGGGCTTCGAGCCAGTCCAGCGTCGCCGAGGCGCTGCGGGCGCCGTCGACCGAGCCGGAGGACACCACGACCAGCGCGTCCGCGACGTCCAGGACGCCCTTCATCGCCGAGTGCATCAGGCCGGTCCCGCAGTCGGTGAGCACGATGTTGTAGAAGTGCTCCAGCAGGTTGACCGTGCGCCGGTAGTCGTCTTCGGAGAACGCCTCCGACACGGCTGGATCCTGCTCGCTGGCCAGGATCTCCAGCCGGCTCGAACCCTGGGACGTGTAGGACCGGACGTCGCTGTAGCGCGTGATGCGGGCGGCATCACGCAGCAGGTGCCGGACCGTCGCCGTCGTCTCCAGCGGGATCTTCTGCGACAGCGTGCCGCGGTCCGGGTTGGCGTCCACCGCCACCACGCGGTCACCGCGCAGCGAGGCGAACGTCGAGCCCAGCGTCGTGGTCACCGTGGTCTTGCCGACGCCGCCCTTGAGCGACAGCATCGCGATCTTGTAGCACCCGCGCAGCGGCTGGTTGACACGCGCGATCAGCTCGCGGCGACGGGTGTCCGCCGGGCTCTCCCCCGGGTTGACCAGCTTCCCGGTGCCGACGTAGAGCGCCTTGCGCCAGCCGGACTGCGGGGGCCGCTTGGTCTGCCGGACCAGGTGCGCGGTCGACAGGTCGTGCCCGTGCCCCGGCTGCGGCGCCGCGTGCCGGCCGCCCTGGGGCTGCGGCAGGCCGGACGACGGCGGCTGCTGCTGCGGGTACTGGGCGTGGGCCTGGTACTGCTGGGCCGGGTCGTACTGCGGCGGCTGCAGCGGCGGCAGGTTCTGGTCGTAGCCGTACTGCGGCACCTGGTGCGGCCCCGACACGGCGGGGTTGGGCACCTGGTGCGGGCCCGAAACCGCCGGGTTGGGCGGCGCCACCGCCTGCGTCGGCTGCACGTCGAACGCCCCCGACGTCTCGGGGTGCGGGTGCGAGTCCGTCCGGTCGTCGGCGAACAGGCCCGGCTGCGGTGGCGCAGCGGCCTGTTCGGGGTGGCCAGGAGCCGATTCTTCGCTGGGTCCGGTCACCGGTGAAAACCTCCGCGCGCTCCGCCTGACACATCAGCCCCCCGACGTCGACGGTAGTCGGCGGACGCGCGGGATGCTCAGCCCACCCCGGCGTAGGAGTGCAGGCCGACGGAGACGAGGTTGACGAAGAACAGGTTGAAGATCATCGCGGCGAACCCGACGATGTTGATGACCGCGGCCCGGGCGCCGCGCCAGCCCGCCGTCGCCCGCGAGTGCAGGTAGGCCGCGTAGACGACCCAGGCGATGAACGCGCAGGTCTCCTTGGGGTCCCAGCCCCAGAACCGGCCCCACGCCGACTCGGCCCAGACCGCGCCGCAGAGCACGCCGAAGGTGAAGATCGGGAAGGCGAAGATCGTCGTCCGGTAGGCGATCCGGTCCAGGACGTCGGCCGCGGGCAGTTTCGAGGCGAACCGGGCGAACTTCGTGGCGTCCTTCTCGTGGGCCGAGCGGAACAGGAAGAGCACGCTCGCGACGCCGGGGACCAGGAAGACGCCGGAGCCGATGATGGCCGCCGAGACGTGGATGACCAGCCAGTACGACTGCAGCGCGGGCTGCACCGGCGCCGCCGTCGTGTACAGCAGCGTGCCGTTGATGAACATCAGGACCACGACGGGCAGCAGCAGGAAGCCGGTGAGGTGCCGGACCGGGAACTTCCACAGCACGACCAGCCAGGTGACCACCGTGATGAAGGTGACCGCCATGCCGTACTCGTACATGTTGCCCCAGGGCGCGCGGTGCACGGCGAGCCCGCGCAGCACGATCGCCGACAGCTGCAGCAGCGCGCCAAGCACGAGCAGCGACGCACCCATCCGGCCGATCCGCTCCGGGCGGCCGACCTCGCGCTGCGCGGCCGGGACGTCCTCGACCGGCGGCCCGCCGGCCCCGACGAGCTCGCGGGCCCGGAGCTTGGCGCGCTCGGTGGCGAGCCGCCCCTTGGCGCCGAAGCCCTGCTCGATCAGGGTGAACATCAGCGCGACGACGTAGATCGCCGCGGCCGTGACGTACAGCCAGTCGCTGTAGGTCGACAGCGTCTCGTTGATCGGCATGCCTCAGCCCTTCTGCCCACTGACCAGGCGTTCACTGACCCGGTGGAACTCTTCGCCGTACCCGGCCTGGTCGGTGCGCGCCAGCCCGGCGACCTCGATCACGGTACCCGGCTGGTCCGGGGTCCCCGGTTTCACCCGCACCCACAGCCGGCGGCGCTTGACCAGCAGGGACGCGCCGAGCCCGACGAACATCGCGATGGCGAACCCCAGCACGAACCCCTGTGTCGGGTCGTGCGAGATCTGGATCGAGACCCACTGGCCGACGCCGTCGAAGCGGACCTTCGTGCCGTCATCGAGCTTGAGCTCCTGGCCGACCTTCAGGTTCTGGCGGGCGACCTTCTTCAGCCTGCCGTCGGCGACGAGCGACTGGTCGACCTCGAAGACGGACTGGCCGCGCCCGGCGTCGAGGCCGAGGTCACCGCGCAGGACGTCGACGGCGACCGCCGGGTCGTTCGCCTCCGGCGCCGACGACGTCAGGACGCTGCCGTGCAGGAACGCGGTCGGGGCGAACAGGCCGGTGACGGCCAGCTGCCGGGTCCGCCGCTGGACCTCGTCGGTGATGCCGGGCTGGTCGAACTTCGTGGCGCCCTCGGCGAGCATGGTGCTGGGGTCGACGGTGCGCCACTGGGTGTTCTGGGTGCGCTGCGTGCCGTCCGGGAAGGTGACGGTGAACTTCGGCGAGTAGCCGTGCCCGAGCAGGTAGACGCGGTCGCCGGCGGTGCGCAGCGGCGAGTTGACCTCGAGCCCGTACGGGCGCCAGGTGCCCGTCTCCAGGTCGGCGCCGGACTGGTACTCGATGTTCGAGTGGTAGTAGTCGGGCTGGCCGGACGCGGTGTAGCGCGCGGTGAAGTCGTTCACCTTCACGCAGAACGGGTTGAGGTCGGTGCCGTCGACGCGCAGGCCGGCGTTGAACGAGTCGTAGTTGTAGATGCCGGCGTTGCAGAAGGTGCTGCCGTCGGCCTGGACGATGACCTGGCCCTCGTAGCCGTAGAGCTTGCCGAGGGCGAAGAACACGATCAGGCCGAGCATGCTGAAGTGGAAGAGCAGGTTGCCGGTCTCGCGCAGGAACCCGCGTTCGGCGGAGATCGTGCGGACGCCGTCGGGCTCTTCGCGCTCGACCCGGCGCCAGCCGGAGAGCTGCTTGTGGACGGCGGCGATCTCGGCGGCAGCGTCTGACACGTCGGCTTTGCCGCGGCCGAGCCGGTAGTGCGGCATCCGGGCGAGGTTGCGCGGGGTCAGCACGGGCTTGGCGCGCATCGCCTTGGCGTACTCGAAGCTGCGCGGGGTGAGGCAGCCGACGAGCGAGACCATCAGCAGCAGGTAGATCGCCGAGAACCAGATGCTGGAGTAGACGTCGTAGAACTCGAGCTTGTCGAGCAGCGTCCCCCACCACCCGTGGGCGGCGATGTACTCGTCGACCTTGGGCGCGTTGAGCTTCCGCTGCGGCAGGAGCGCACCCGGCAGCGCGGCGAGGGCGAGGAGGAACAGCAGGACGAGCGCGGTCCGCATCGACGTCAGGCCGCGCCAGGTGTTGCGCAGGAAGGCGAGGGTGCGCTTGGCGGACGTCGGGGGTTGCGGGGGCTTGGGGGGTGCTTCCGTGGTCGTCACAGCGGCAGCCTCAGGTCGAGGGCGAATTCGTTGCGGAGCCAGCCCATCAGGTCCCCCCAGACGCCGGTGACCAGCAGGACCCCGACGATCAGCAGCAGCACGCCGCCGAAGACCTGCACCTGACGGCCGTGCCGACGCACCCAGTCGGTGGCGCGCACGGCCCACCGCGCGCCGAGGGCGATGAGCAGGAACGGCACCCCGAGCCCGAGGCAGTAGACGGCGATCAGCAGGTATCCCCGGGCCGCGGCCCCGCCGGTGGCGCTGGCCAACGTCATGACGGCGGACAGCGTCGGGCCGATGCACGGCGTCCAGCCGAGCCCGAAGATGGCCCCGAGCAGCGGAGCGCTCCAGATCCCGCCGCGCGGCACGTGGTGCGAGCGGACGTCACGCTGCAGGCCGGGAATCCAGCCGAGGAAGACGAACGCCATGGCGATGGTCAGAACCCCGCCGAAGCGCTGCAGGAGGTCCTGGTTGAGGGTGAGCGTGGCGGCCAGCCAGACGAGCGTGCCGAGGGTGGCGACGAAGACGACGGTGAACCCGAGAACGAAGAGGAGCGCGGCCCCGACCACGGCCCACCGGCCCTGCTTCCGTTCCTCATCGGCCTTGACGGCGGGAGCATCGGCCCCGACGAGCGCGGCGAGGTAGGCGAGGTACCCGGGCACGAGCGGCACGACGCAGGGCGAGGCGAAGGAGACGGCCCCGGCCAGCAGGGCAACCCCGGCAGCGAGCAGCAGCGGTCCGGAGATCGCCAGCTCGGTCACGGAGTTCACTCCGTTGAGGGTAGGCAGTGAGGTCCTGGTGAGAACGCCGGGGCCGGTTCACAGGACCTCGGTCACAGCAGTTCAGGACCTTGGTCCCGGGTGTCCGGCGGCGGACACGCCGGGCGGCTCGCCCACCGGCCGCGTCGATGGCCGACCATGAACCGGTGGAGCAGGGATTGATCGGGTGGTCCGGCGCGGCGGCTGCGGTGGCGAGTGCGGTGTTCTTCGCCCTGCACCTCGGGCGACGGAACAAGGACCGCCGGAGCTACGCGCTGACCGCGACCGTTTTCGCCGCTCTGGCAGGTCTGCTGGGAGTCATGTGGTGGCTGCATCGAGCCGAGCCGTCCGTCAGCCGGGTGGAGACGCTGAAGACCGGCGGACTCGCTTCCGCGTCGATCGTCGCCCTGTACGCGCTTTGGCTGAACGACCGGAGGCGGCGCGTCGAAGAAGATCGCCGCGACATCGAAGAGCAGCGCCGGGCCATCGAGAGCGACCGGCAGCAGCTGGAGACGAGAAAGGCCGACCATGACCGGCAGCGCGTCGGCAACGAGCAGTTCAGCAAGGCGATAGAGCTCCTCGGCCACGCCGCGGACCAGGTCCGCGTCGGTGCCCTGCACGCGCTCGCGGCACAGGCCGAAGCCGAACCGGCCCGCGTGCAGACGGTGCTGGACGTCCTCTGCTCGTACCTGCGCCGGCCGTTCGACCACGAGGACTACCGGAAGGGCGAGAAGAGCGCCGCAGACGACGAAGACGAGCCCGAGGCCCCCTCTCCTCGCGACCGGGAAGACACCGACACGGAAGAACGGGAGCGTCAGGTTCGCCTGACCGCTCAGCGCCTGATCGCCCAGGTGCTGCGGTCCGCGCCGAGAAGCCAGGCCCCAGACCTCGATCTCACCGGTGCGCGGCTCGACGAATTCGCTCTCAGCGAGTGCACCATCGGCGAGCTGGTCCTGACGCGGGCGAAAGTGTTCCGCAGCCTCGTCCTCACCGAAGTTTCCCTTGAACGGGCGAACTTGGACGAGGCGCGCATCCGCTTCGGAGAACTCAACCTGCGTTCCGTCGAGATAGCGGGCGATCTCGACCTGCTCCTCTTGAGTGCATCTCTGATGCTGAGGATGGAAGACGTCAACATCGGCGGAGATTTGATCTTGGGTGGTGCCGAGCTCAACTGGGGAGGCATCCTCCGCAACGTCGACCTGAGTGGCGAATTCGACTGCCGGGCGTGGCTGGGGCGCGGGCTCCAGTTCAGCGGCTTCACCCACCGCAGCGACAAGCCGATGCAGCTCGAAGACGGACTCAAGGTCCTTCGAGGCGCCGACGACCGGATAACCGACATCTACGATCCCGAAGTCCTGGCCGAACACAACCTGCCGGATCCCGAAACCTCACCGCGCGACTGGGCGGAACCGCCGCAAGCGCAGCAGTGACGGCTCAGGCTTCCGCGGCCAGGCGCTGGGCCACCGGCATCAGGTCCTGCGCCAGCACCGGCCGCAGGAACACCGCCGCCACCCGGTGCTGCTTGTCCAGGACGATCGTCGACGGGATGATGTTCCGCGGGTACCCGCTCAGCTTCAGCAGCACCCGCCCGTCCGGGTCGTAGATCGACGGGTACGTCAGCTGCCGGTCCCGCACGAAGTCCTGGGCCACCTCGCGGGCCGGGTCGCGGACGTCGATGCCCACCACCTGGACCCCCTGGCGAGCCACCGTCTCCATCTCCGGGGCCTCCGTGCGGCACGGGCCGCACCACTGGCCCCACAGGTTGAGCACCACGACCTGGCCCGGGAAGTCCGCCAGCGAGAGCTGCTTGCCCTCGTTCATCAGGTCGTCGCCGGCCAGGACCGGGGCCGGCTGGCGGTCCGCGACCTCATAGGTGATGTCGATCTTGCCGCCCGGGGAGACGAAGTTGAAGCTGCTCCCCTGCACCACCGCGTCCTTGCCCGCGCTGCACCCGGCCAGCGCGAGCAAGGCGACCAAGAGCAGCCGTTTCATGCCCCGGTCACCTTCGGGTCCGTCGTCCCCGCGGGCTCGCTGTAGACGATCTCGCGCAGCTCGTCGCCCTCGAAGACCAGCGAGGTCAACGACGCCAGCGAGCACTGGCGACGCCGGGGGTCGTGCCACAGGCGCTTGCCCTCCAGGAACCGGCGCAACGTCCAGATCGGCAGCTGGTGGGACACGCACAGAGCCTCATGACCCTCCGCGGCGGAGCGCGCCCGGTGGACCGCGCCCAGCATCCGGTGGGCGATCTCGAGGTACGGCTCGCCCCACGACGGCTTGAACGGGTTCACCAGCTTCGGCCAGTGCTTCGGCTCCCGCAGCGCGCCGTCGCCGACCGCCACGTGCAGGCCTTCGAACTGGTTGCCCGCCTCGATCAGGCCCTCGTCCGTCGCGATGTCGAGCCGGTGGGCGGCGGCGATCGGGGCCGCCGTCTCCTGCGCCCGCTGCAGCGGCGACGCGACGACGTGCACGAGGTCGTGCCCCGCGACGGCCTCGGCGACCGTCAGCGCCTGCCGCTGCCCGCGCTCCGAGAGGCGGTAGCCGGGCAGGCGGCCGTACAGGATCTTCGTCGGGTTGTGCACTTCGCCGTGACGCAGCATGTGGACGACAGTGGTCACTGGACGGCCCCAGCCGCCGCGCGCGCCGCAGCGGGCAGAGCCGCTTCGATCACCGAGAACGCTTCGTCGTCCATCGCCGCGTTGACGAACCACGCCTCGTACGCGCTCGGAGGCGCGTACACGCCTCCGTCGAGCAACGCGTGGAAGAAGGGCGGGAAGCGCCATGTCTCCGACGCCTGCGCGCCCGCGTAGTCGCGTACAGGCTCTTCGCCGAAGAAGACGCTTACCAAGTTGCCCGCGTACTGGACGTTGTGCGCAACCCCCGCTTCGCTCAGCGCGGCGTGGAAGAGGTTGCCGAGGCGCTTCGCGTTGGCGTCGAGCGCCGCGTACACGGCGTGGTCGGCCGCGCGCAGCGTGGCGAGGCCGGTGGCCACCGCGACGGGGTTCCCCGACAGCGTCCCGGCCTGGTAGACCGGCCCGCCCGGGGCGAGCTTGGCCATCACGTCGGCGCGGCCGCCGAAGGCCGCCGCCGGCAGGCCGCCGGACATCACCTTGCCGAACGTGTAGAGGTCGCCGGCCACGCCTTCGAGGCCGAACCAGCCCGCGTGCGAGACGCGGAAGCCGGTCATCACCTCGTCCATGATCAGCAGCGCGCCGTGCTCGTGGGCCAGGTCACGCAGGCCCGCGTTGAAGCCGTCGACGGGGGCGACCGCTCCCATGTTCCCGGCCGCGGCCTCGGTAATCACCGCGGCGATCTCGCCCGGGTTGTCCACAAAGGACTTCCGGACCGCGTCGAGGTCGTTGTAGGGCAGCACCAGCGTGTCCGCGGCCTGGGCGCCGGTGACACCCGGCGACGTCGGCAGCCCGAGCGTCGCGACGCCGGAGCCGGCCTGGGCGAGCAGCGCGTCGACGTGACCGTGGTAACACCCGGCGAACTTCACGATCTTCGTCCGGCCGGTGAACCCCCTGGCCAGCCGGATCGCGCTCATCGTGGCCTCGGTGCCCGAGTTGACCAGCCGGACCTGCTCGACGGGCCCGACGCGGTTGATGATCTCCTCGGCCAGCTCGACCTCGCCGATGGTCGGCGTGCCGAACGAGAGCCCGGACGTCGCCGCCGCGCGCGCCGCCTCGACGACCGCCGGGTGCGCGTGGCCCAGGATCATCGGCCCCCAGGAGGACACCAGGTCGACGTAGCGGTGGCCGTCGGCGTCCCACAGGTGCGGGCCCTCGCCGCGGACCATGAACCGCGGGGTGCCGCCGACCGAGTTGAACGCCCGGACCGGCGAGTTCACCCCGCCCGGGATGGCCGCCTTCGCGCGGTCGAACCATGCCTTGGACTGCTCGGTTCCAGTGCTCACGGGGTCCAGTGTCCCAAACCCATTTAGGATGGCGGGCAGCCGCCCGGGAGGGAAACAGCCGGTGACCGAACGCGCCCCGCACCGCAACCCGTGGCTCATGCTGGCCGGGTTCGTGGGCGTCGTCGCCGTGGTGGCCGTGGTCGCCGCCCTCGCCGCGGCGTCGGCGCGGGAGGTCTACGCGCGGCTCGAGCAGCCGTCGTGGGCGGCGCCGGCGTCCTGGTTCAGTCCGGTGTGGACCGTGTTGTACGTCATGATCGCGGTGGCCGGGTGGCTGTACTGGCGGACCGACGGCGAGACCCGCGGGTTCGCCGCCTACGGTGTCGGCCTGCTGTTCAACCTGCTCTGGACGCCGTTGTTCTTCGAGGGCCGCGCCACCGGGGTGGCGCTGGCCGACATCGTGCTGCTGGACGTCACCGTCGTCGTGACGATCGCCCTCTTCGGCCGCCGGTCGAAGGCCGCCGCCGCGCTCCTGGTGCCCTACCTGGCCTGGATCCTCTACGCGACGGCCCTCAACGCCGCGATCCTGGTGCTCAACTAGCGCGCGGCCTGCTGGGTGATGGCCTGCGCGGCCACCGTGCCGTCGTCGCCGGCCTGGCCCTGGACGACCACGGTCGCGCCCGGCTTGAGGTCGGCCAGCTTGCCGGCCTGGGTCACCCCGACCGTGGTCGAGTCCGATGTGGACACCTTGACGTCGGTGCCCTGCGCGGTCTTGAGGTACACCGTGGTGCCGTCGACGTGGTCGACGGTGCCCGTGGTGCCGCGGCCGCCGGCCCCGCGGAACCCGCCGCCCTGCTGCCCGGTGCCCGCCTGCTGACCGCCTTGGTTCCCGCCCGCCGGCCGGGTGGGCGCCGACGATGACGTGCCGAACGCGGCGTGCGTCCAGGCGCCGCCGCCGAACGCGATCGCCAGGACGACGAGCCCGGCCAGCACCAGCGTCGTGCGGGAGAACGGCTTCGCCGCGTTCCGCATTTCGGCGTTCAGGTCACCGTCGACCGCCGGGCTGGCGATGATGTCCTCCGCGTTCGGCGGGGTCGTGGTAGACGAAGACATGCGAAGACTCCTTATTCGTGGCGCAGGGCGTCGATGGGCCGCAGCTTGGCGGCCCGGTTCGCCGGGAAGCTGCCGAAGAACAGGCCGATCAGGGCGGATACCGCGAAGGCGAGCAGGATCGACGAGGGCACCACGACGGGTTTGATCCCGGAGATGGTGAACCGGCTGCCGATCACCCCGATCGCGACGCCGAGCAGCCCGCCGAACAGGCTGAGCATGGTCGCTTCGGCGAGGAACTGGCCCAGGATGGCCGAGCGCGGCGCGCCGATGGCCTTGCGGATGCCGATCTCGCGGATCCGCTCGGTGACCGTGACGAGCATGATGTTGGTGACGCCGATCCCGCCGACGAGCAGGGAGATCGCCGCGACGGCGGCCAGCAGCACGGTGAACGTCTCGGTCGCCGACGTCCGGGTCGCGAGGAGCTGCTCGGAGTTCTGGATCTGGTAGTCCGGGGTGCCGCCGAGGCGGATGCCGTGGCGGGCGTTGAGGATGGCGGTGATCTCGGACTGGGCCAGCGAGACGGAGTCGGCGCTGGTGGCCTGGACGGCGATCTGGCTGAGGTTGCCGTACCCGGCGAGGGAGTTCTGCACGGCCGAGATCGGCGCGATGGCGACGTCGTCGGCGTTCTGCAGGCCGGTGCTGCCCTTGGCCTGGAGCACGCCGATCACGGTGAACTGGATGCTGTTGAGCAGCACGTTCTTGCCGACCGCGTCCGAGGCGGTGCCGAAGATCGACTCCGCCGTCGTCGGGCCGAGCACGACGACCTTGCGCGCGGCCGTGACGTCTTCGCTGGTGAACAGCTGGCCCTGGGCGAGTTCGCGGTTGGTCGTGGTGAAGTACGCCGGTTCGGTGCCGGCGACGCTGGAGATGTCGTAGGACGTCTGCCCGTAGGTCGCGGTCGCCGTCGTGTTGACCACCGGCGACGCGGCCTTGACGTCGGGGGCGCCGACGGGATCGACGAGGGCGTGCGCGTCCTGGACGGTCAGCGGCCGGGCGGTCGCGCCCTGCCCGCCGCCGCGGGCCGGGGAGACGTTGACGACGTTGGTGCCGAGGCCCTGGATGCTGGCCGCGATGGCCGCCGACGCGCCGTTGCCCACCGCGACCAGGAGGATCACCGCGGCGACGCCGATGGTGATACCGAGGGTGGTCAACGCCGAGCGCAGCTTGTTCGCCGTCAGGCCGCGGACGGCGAAGCGCAGGATCTCCAGGAGGTTCACGAGACCGCCCCCACCGCGCGCGTGACTTCGTCGGACACGATCAGGCCGTCGTCGACGCGGACCACGCGGTGCGCGTGTTCGGCGACCTCGTCCTCGTGGGTGATGACGACGATGGTGCGGCCGAGGGCGTTGAGCCGGTCGAACACGCCGAGGACGTCCTCGGTGCTGCGCCGGTCGAGGTTGCCGGTCGGCTCGTCGGCCAGCAGCATCGCCGGGCCGGTGACCAGCGCCCGCGCCACCGCGACGCGCTGGATCTGGCCGCCGGAGAGCTCGCTGGGGAGGTGCTTGGCCCGGTCGGACAGCCCCACCATCTCCAGGGCCGCCAGCGCCCGTCGCCGCCGCTCGGACCGGCGAAGTCCACTGTAGACAAGCGGAAGCTCCACGTTGGACAACGCCGACGTCCGGGGCACCAGGTTGAACGACTGGAAGATGAAGCCGATCTTCCGGTTGCGCAGCAACGCCAATTGCCGTTCGTTCAGCCGCCCGACGCCGAACCCGTCCAGCAGATACCGGCCGGACGTCGGCACGTCCAGGCAGCCGAGCATGTTCAGCAGCGTCGACTTGCCCGAGCCCGAGGCGCCCATGATGGCGACGTACTCGCCGGGCCACACGGTGAGGTCGACGCCGCGCAGCGCGTGCACCGCCGTCTCGCCGGCCCCGTAGGTCTTGCGCAGCCCGGAGACCGCGATCACCGGGTTCATCCGCGCCCGCCGAAGCCGCCGCCGGCGCCGGTGCCCGTGCCGCGCTGGCCGCCGCCCGGGAACCCGCCGGTCCCGCCACCGGGGAACCCTCCGGTGCCGCCGGTGCGGCCGGTCCCACCGGTGGTGCCGGTCGTGGCCGTCCCGGTGAGCACGACGTTCTCGCCCTCGGTCAGCCCGGAGGTGATCTGGACCGTCGACTCGCCGCGCAGGCCGACCTGCACCTGGCGGGTGACGTTCCGGCCGTTCTCCTGCACGGTGACGAGGTTGGTGCTGCCCGCGGTCTGCACCGCCGCGGCCGGCACGCTCAGCGCGTTGTCCGCCTCGGCGACGGTGATCACGACGCTCGCCGACTGGCCGGGCCGCAGCCCGTCCGGCGGGCTGGTCAGCGCCAGCTGCGCGCCGTAGGAGACAACGCTGCCGCTGGTGGTCGGGGTGAGGTTGATGCTCGACACGGTGGCCTGGATCGGCTTGTCCGGCAGCGCGTTGAGCGTCACCGTGGCCTTCTGGCCCGTCTTGACCTTGCTGACGTCGATCTCCGCGACCGAGGTGTTGACGACCAGGCCGGTCATGTTCGTGATGGTGATGAACCCCGAGCTACTACTGCTGCTGCTCGACGCGGCGGAGCTGGAGTTCGACGACGAACCCTGGCCGCCCTGGCCGCTGCCGCTGGTCGAGGACTGCGACGCGGCGGACGAGCCGCTCGAGGACTGCTGCCCGACCGCGCCGTTGATCGCGGTGACCGTGCCGGCGCCCGGGGCGTACAGGACGGTGTTGTCGAGCGCCTGCTGCGCGGTCTGGACGTCGAGCTGGGCCTGGTCGAGCTTCGCCTGCGCCGACGTGACGCTGTTGGCGGCGTTGGTCTGCGCGTTCTGGGCGTTCTGCCCGGTGGCCGGGGTGTTCTCGGCCGTCTCGGCGGTGTCCAGGTTGTCCTGCGCGACCGCGAGGTTCGCCTTCGCGACCTGGAGCTGCTTCGCCGCCTGCGTGCTGTCGACGGTGGCGAGTTTCTGCCCGGCGCTGACGACGTCACCGACCTTGACGTCGATCGAGGTGACCTTGCCGGCCGTCGCGAAGTTCGCCGCGCCGGTGTAGCTGCTGGCGAGGGTGCCGGCGGCGGAGACAGTCTCGGTGACCGTCGCCCGGCGGACCGGGGTGCTGCGGCTCTGGGCCTGCGCCGAGCTCGGGGCGGGGCTGAACGCCTGGTATATCCCGAAGCCCGCCCCGGCCAGCAGTACGACCAGGGTTCCGTTGATCACCCATGCCTTCGAGGCACGCACGCGCGTCATGCGGCAACCTTGGTGCCGCTGTTTAGCAATTGACTGTTGGTTACCTGTGCGCCGGCTGTGTATCAGCCCTTGGGCTTGGGACTCCGCGCACGGATCGCGAGCGACAGCTGACGCACCGCGTCGACCAGCAGCAACGCGGCGACGGTGCCGAGCCCGATGGCGGCGGCGAGCAGGCCACCGAAGTACCGGTGCGACTCGAGCACGGCGCCGTCGTCGGTCCGCGTGACGACGGTGGCGACGCTGTGGTGCCAGCACGCGTACGCGGCCCAGCCGGCCAGGACGGCGAGCAGGACCTCCACGACGGCGACCAGCGTCCGCCACGGCTTGTGCAGCCGCGCACGCGGGCCGGGTTCTTCCGGCGGCCAGAGCTCGGCCCCGGTGGGCTGCGGAAGGTCGATCACGGCGCCGATTTTCTCATGCTTCGCGCGGGGTCGCCCGGACGAGCCGGTCCAGCGCGTCCTGCAGGGCCTCGACGTCCTTCGCCCACGCCAGCACCACCGTGCCGTCGGCGAGTTCCACCGGCAGCGAGTCGTACTTCCGCGGCACCGACCAGCCGCCACCGAGCACGCGCGCGCCGACCGGCGTCCCGACGTCCGTCACCGACGCGATGTCGGCTGCCGGTACCTTCTCGCGGCCCTGCCGCAGCTGCTCGGTCGTCACCTCCAGCGACAGGAACCGGCGCCGCGCGTACACCCACGGCATCGTGATGACGCACAGCCCGAGCCCGACCAGCAGCCAGCCCACGACGTGCACCGGACCGCCCGTGACGAGCTCCGCCAGGGCCCCGACCAGGGCGAACACCGGGCCCCAGCCGATCGCCGCCCAGCTCACGCCGGACTCGGCGTAGAGCCTCACAGCTTCTTGCCGACCTTGGGGAAGTAACCGCTCACCGAAGGCAGGTACAGCAGCACCAGGGCGATGACGAACAACAGCACCGCGACCAGCGTCAGGTAGGTCAGCACCGGCGCGAAGGTGAAGATCAGCAGCACCATCACGATCGGCAGGACGGTGAGGACCGTCCGGGCCGAGCGGGTGCCTTCGCGGGCCTTGTACGCGAACAGCAGGAACAGCAGCGTGAACACGGCCGACCCGACGAGGAGGAACCACAGCATCGCCGTGACACCGTCCGCGATCATCTGCGGCGAGATCTTCGGGTCGGTCGTCCCCTTGACGTACCGGTCGATGACGGCGGACTTGCCCGCCATCAGCTGGACGTACCCGAGCACCAGCAGCACCCCGCCGGCGAGCCACAGCCAGAACGACACCGCCACCGGACGCGGCGGCTTGGCCTTCGGGGCCTTCGCGCCGGGCAGCACCGGATCGGGCGACCGGCCGAGCTTGCGCCGTTCGTCGTCGGTCAGACCGGTGAGGTCCTCTTTGTCTTCCACGCGCAGACTCTAACGCCTCAATCCAGCCAGGCAGCGGCTTCGGCGGCCCAGTAGCTGAGGATCATGTCGGCGCCCGCGCGGCGGATCGACGTCAGCACCTCGAGGATGGTCCGTTCGCGGTCGAGCCAGCCGTTCGCGGCCGCGGCCTCGACCATCGCGTACTCGCCCGAGATGTTGTACGCAGCCACCGGCACCGGGGAGATGTCCGCGGCCGCCTTGATGACGTCCAGGTAGGACAGCGCGGGCTTGACCATGATCATGTCCGCGCCCTCGGCGAGGTCCAGCTCGATCTCGCGCAGCGCCTCGCGGCCGTTGCCCGGGTCCTGCTGGTAGGTCTTGCGATCGCCCTTGAGCTGGGAGTTGACGGCCTCGCGGAAGGGACCGAAGAACGCGCTGGCGTACTTCGCGGCGTACGCGAGGATCGCCGCATCCTTGTGCCCGACCTCGTCGAGCGCGCGGCGGATGACGCCGACCTGGCCGTCCATCATCCCGGACGGCCCGAGCACGTGCGCCCCGGCTTCGACCTGCGCGATGGCCATCTGCGCGTAGATCCGCAGGGTGGCGTCGTTGTCGACGTTGCCGTCGGCGTCGAGGACACCGCAGTGGCCGTGGTCGGTGAACTCGTCGAGGCAGGTGTCGGCCATCAGCACGGTGGCGTCCCCGAGCTCCTGCCGCAGGTCGCGCAGGGCGACGTTGAGGATGCCGTTCTCGTCGACGGCTCCGGAGCCCTCGGCGTCGTGGGTGGCCGGGATGCCGAACAGCATGAGCCCGCCGACCCCCGCGTTGACCGCGTCGACGGCGGCCTTCCGCAGCGTGTCACGGGTGTGCTGCACGACACCGGGCATGCTCGCGATCGGCCGCGGCGCGTCGATGCCTTCGGCGACGAACATAGGGAGGATCAGCTGGCGTGGCCGCAGCGTCGTTTCGCCCACCAGCCTGCGCATGGCCGGGGTGGTGCGAAGCCTGCGGGGACGATGCTCGGGGAACACCCTTACCAAGTTACTCCGGCGCTGATCGCCGGGGTTCCGCAAGGGTGCTCCAGCGCGGCCGTCAGGTCAGGTCGTCGAACTCGCCCGCGCGGCAGCCCTTCACCCAAGCGGCCATTTCCTCGCGGGTGAAGAAGACCGTGCCCGCCTCCGGCGCCTTGCTGTTGCGCACCGCCACCGAACCATCCCGCAGGGCCGCAACCTCGACACAGTTACCACCGGTGTCCCCGCTGAAGCTCGACTTGCGCCACACGACATCGGCGAGACCCTCGAAGCTCATCGATACTCCTCCGCCAATCGCTGGATGAAGGTGACCGACTCGTCCGGCGTCAAGGCCAGCGCGCTGAGGTGCGCGAAGGCCACCTTGTGCGCTTCGATCTCATGGGGCTGTTCGAGATAGAACCCACCGGCGCGATGCTCCACGTATGCGACGCCAGGGTCACCCGGCCAGGGGAAACCTATCACCGTGAAGGGACCGATCACCCCGGGATGAGCACCGCGGTCGAACGGCAGCACTTGGATGGTGATCTTCGGCTTGCCGGCCATCTTCACCAGATGCTCCAACTGCCCGCGCATGACCTCACGGCCACCGACCAGCCGACGCAGGACAGCCTCGTCCAGCACCGCCCACAACCGCAGAGGATCAGGCTCACGCTCTACGACGGCTCGCCGGGCGAGCCGCACGGTTGCCATGTGTTCGATCTGCTCGTCGGTGCGTTCGGCCGTGCCGCGGCGAAGCAGCGCGTGCACGTAGTCGCTGGTCTGCAACAACCCCGGTACTGCCTGCGCCTCATAGGTCTGCACCTGGTTCGCACCCTGCTCCAGGCCGAGGTAGAGCGAGAACCAGCTCGGCACGGTCTCGGGGCCGTAGCTTTCCCACCAGCCCTTGACACGGGAGTGCTTCGCCGCGTCCAGGTAGTCCGGCCATTTGCTCTCCGGCACCTTGAACAACGGCAGCAGGACCTCGTCGAGATCGCGCAGGACGACCGGCCGTTCCGCGGTCTCGTAGTAGGAAACCTTGGCGGTCGTGCAGCGCAGCGCCTTCGCCACGTCCTTCTGCTCCAGCCCGGCCTCTTTGCGAAGCCGGACCAGTTCGAACGCCAGCCAGCGCCGCCACACGGTCGGGCTTGCCGTCTCGACCACGCTGCCCTCCTCGATTCACCCGATCGAATGGCCGTCGGTTAAATCCTTCGGGCCTGCCGCCGTTGTGCGGCGAACCCGAGTTCTCCGAACTGCTCACCGAGATGGCCCTCGCCGAAGCACCCCGCCTGTTCGCCGTCGTCCAGGAGTACGGCGAGCGGGTGGACGCGAGGATCGCGGGCTGGGGTCTGGCGTTCGAGGATCGCGCCGACGTCATCGGTGTCGAAGGCGGCACCCGGATGAGCTTGTCCAGCCCCGAACGTGCCCTGCGGGGCTTCCGCACCAGCCCGCACGTCCGCCCTCGCCTGGTCTGGATCACCGCCGAAACGCCGTGAAGGCCGCCCCGGCGAACCGGGGCGGCCTTCACAGAACCTCAGGAGCGGCGGGCCCGCTTCGCCTTCCGCGGCGGCGGCAGCGCACCCTCCGCGCGCAGGCGCGCCGCGTGCTCAGCCAGCGCGTCCACCAGGTGCGGCACGTCCGCCTTCTCCGGCTGGACGTCCACCCGCAGCCCGAACTCGACCGCGGTCTCCGCGGTCTTCGGGCCGATGCACGCGACCAGCGTGCGGGTGTGCGGCTTGCCGGCGATGCCGACCAGGTTCCGCACGGTCGAGGACGAGGTGAAGCAGACCGCGTCGAACCCGCCGGTCTTGATCATCTCGCGGGTCTCGGCGGGCGGCGGGGCCGCCCGGACCGTCCGGTACGCCGTCACGTCGTCGATCTCCCAGCCGCGCTCGCGCAGGCCGGCCGACAGCGTCTCGGTGGCGATGTCCGCCCGCGGCAGCAGCACGCGGTCGACCGGGTCCAGCACGTCGTCGTACGGCGGGAACTCGGCCAGCAGGCCCTCGGACGACTGCTCGCCGGAGGGGACCAGCTCGGGGATGATGCCGAACGAGCGCACCTTCTCCGCGGTGGCCGAGCCGACGCAGGCGATCTTCACGCCGGAGAACGCGCGGGCGTCGAGCCCGAACTCCTCGAACTTCTCCCACACCGCGCGGACCGCGTTGGTCGAAGTGAAGACGATCCACTGGTAGCGGCCGTCGACCAGGCCCTTGACCGAGCGCTCCATCTGCGCCGGGCTGCGGGGCGGCTCGACCGAGATCGTCGGCACCTCGTGCGAGGTGGCGCCGTGGCCGCGCAGGCGCTCGGCCATCTCGCCGGCCTGCTCCTTGGTGCGCGGCACCAGGACCTTCCAGCCGTACAGCGCGCGCGACTCCCACCACGACAGCTTCGAACGGTGCCCGGCGGCCTGGCCGATCGTGACGATCAGCGGCCCGACGAGCTCGCCCGCGTCGTTCGCGACCTTCTCGAGCGTGGTGTCGAGGGTGCGCTGGGTGTTGATCGTGCCGTTCGCGGTCACCGCGACCGGAGTGGACGCCGGGACGCCGTTGCCGGTCAGCGCCGACGCGGCCTCGGCCAGGTGCGCCGACGTCGCGTGCAGCACCAGCGGGCCCGGCGCGGCGGCCAGGGCCGCCCAGTCGACGTCGCCGCGGACGTCGACCTCGGTGTGCGTGCCGCCCAGCGCGACGCCCGCGTACGCCGGGACGGCCGCGGCCGGGGAGACCCCCGGGATGACGTCGAACACGGCGCTGGTGCGCGCGACCGCCTGGACCTCGGCCACCACGGCCGGGGTGGTCAGCGGGTCGCCCGCGACCAGGCGCAGCACCAGCCGGCCGGCCTTGGCCTCGGTGGTGAGGTCCTTGGCGACCTCGGCCGCCTCGCCGACGGCGGGCCGGACCTCGGCACCCTCGGCGGCCATGGCCAGCACGGCCTGCGGCACGTCGGGGTCGGTCACCACGACCTCGGCCTTGGTCAGCAGCTCCTGGGCACGGACCGTGAGCAGGCCGGCGTCGCCGGGGCCGGAGCCCACGAACGCTACGCGCCCGGTGGTCTTTCGCGCGGGGGTCATCTGTGCGTTTCTCCTCTTGCGGCGGCCGTGCCCGATCGCCTGGCCGCAGGTCTCCTACGTCTTGAAAGCGCTCGCGAGAGCGCTACTGAGCGGGGCCGGAGAAGGCTCCGGCTCCCAGGTCCAGCAGCTCGGCGGCCAGGTCCTTGCCCAGCTGGGCGGCCTGGTCCTTGTCGGCCAGCGCGGAGGCCCGGACCATGTCCACCGCGCCGTTCTCGCCTTCGGCCGCGGCGGTGCCGCGCAGCGAGATCCGTTCCACGACCTTGCCCTCGGCGTCGAGATCTTCGACGATCTCGGCCAGCGCGCCCACCGGCGCACTGCACCCCGCCTCGAGCGCGGCCAGCAGAGCCCGCTCGGCCGTCACCGCGGCCCGCGTGCCCTCGTCGTCCAAAGTGGACCGCAGCAGCTGCTCCAGGTCCACGTCGGCGGTCCGGCACTCCACCGCCAGCGCGCCCTGGGCGGGCGCGGGCAGCATCTGGATCGGGTCGAGGGTCTCGGTGATCGCCTCGACCAGGCCGACCCTGGCCAGACCGGCACGCGCCAGCACCACGGCATCCAGCTCGCCGTCGGTCACCTTCCGCATGCGGGTGTCGATATTGCCGCGAATCGGCACGATTTCCAAACCGAGACCCAGCGCGCGCAGCTGCGCGGTGCGCCGGGCGGCGCCCGTGCCCACCGTGGAACCCGGCGGGAGCTCGCCCAGAGTCAGCCCGTCGCGCGCGATCAGCGCGTCCCGCGGGTCCTCGCGCGGCGGCACCGCGGCCAGCGTGATGCCGGGTTCCGGGGCCGTCGGCAGGTCCTTGTAGGAGTGGACGATGACGTCGACCTCGTTGCGCAGCAAGGCTTCCCGCAGCGCGGAGGTGAACACGCCGACCCCGATCGTCGCGATCGGCGCGAGCGACTTGTCACCGGGCGTGGTCACCTTGACGATCTCGACCTCGACGCCGGTGGCGCGCAGGGCGTCGGCCACGGTCCCGGTCTGGGTGAGCGCGAGCTTCGAACCGCGCGTGCCCATGCGAATGACTCTGGTCACCACTACTTCTTCTCTGAGGGGGGCTTCGGGCTCGCCACCGCGGCGGGGGCCTGCGGGTCGAGGCAGAACAGTTCGCGCAACGCGTTGGCGTAGTCGGTCTCGGCCGTCTCGGCGGCCAGCTGCTTGACCCGCACCGTCGGCGCGTGCAGCAGCTTGTCGACCACCCGGCGGACCGTGCGGCCGACCTCTTCGCGGACGGCGCCGTCCAGGTCCGGCAGCCGGTTGTCCAGCCGGAGCAGCTCGGCGTCGACGACCTCGGCCGCGCGGCGGCGCAGCGCGGTCACCGTCGGCGTCACCTCGGCGCTGCGCTGCCCGGCGAGGTAGTCGCGGACCTCGTCGAGGACGATCCCGGTCGCCTTGGCCGTCTGGCGTTCGGTGGTCGGCGTGCCCGCCTCGCGCATCCGGCGCTGGATGGTGGCCAGGTCGACGACCCGGACGCCGGCCAGCTCGCCGACCGCGGGGTCGACGTCCCGGGGTAGGCCCAGGTCGCAGACGACCAGGTCCCGGCCGCCGCGGGGCAGCACGTGCTCCGGGGCGAAGACGGCGTCCTGCGCGCCGGTGCAGCAGATCACGACGTCGGCGTCGCGCACGGCGCCGGCGACCCCGGACAGCGGGATCGCGCGGGCCGGCACGCCCTGCTCGGTGACGTTCGCGGCGAGCCGGCGGGCGCGGGCGTCGGTGCGGTTGGCCACGGTGATCTCGCCGATCCCGGCCTTGCGCAGCTGCGACGCGCTCAGCGCGCCCATCGAGCCGGCGCCGACGATGACCGCGTGCTTGCCGCTGACGTCCCCGGCCGCGGCGAGCGCCTCGGAGACGACGGACGCGCCGAGCTGGTCGAGCCCGGTCTCGGTGTGCACGCGCTTGCCGACGCGCAGGGTGGTCTGGATCAGCTCGTGCAGCGTGCGGCCGACCGTGCCGGCTTCGCGCGCGGTGGCGTAGGAGGAGCGGACCTGGCCGAGGATCTGCGTCTCGCCGACGACCATCGAGTCCAGGCCCGAGGCGACCGAGAACAGGTGCTCGACCGCGGCGCCGGCGTAGTGGACGTACAGGCTGTCGTAGAGCTCGGCGGGTTCCATCCCGGCCTGGCGGGACAGCACGCGGGTGACGTCGTCGAGGCCGCCGTGGAAGGTCTCGACGACCGCGTAGACCTCGATCCGGTTGCAGGTCGAGACGAGCATGACCTCACTGACGTGCTCGGCCTGCTGCAGCTCGTCGAGGACCTTCCCGATCTCGGGCGCGGGGATCGCGACGCGCTCGAGCGTGCTCAGCTCCGCACTCCGGTGCGAGAGACCGACCGCCAAGACGCTCATGAGCGCACCACCATTCCCCGTCCGCCGTCCGGACCCGTGCCGTTCCGCCTGCCGTTCCCATTTTCGGAGGGCGCCACCGCGCCGGGTAATCCGGAATTGCCCTGATTCCCGGCGGCTAGAGCCTCACTGTCCGCTCGGCGGGCCACATGGAACGAGAGTATCTGCAGCTCCACGGCCAAATCCACTTTCCGGACCTCAATGTGAGCGGGAACCTGCAGCACGACGGGGGCGAAGTTGAGGATGCACTGGACACCGCCTGCCACCAGACGGTCACACACCGATTGCGCGGCGGTCGGCGGGGTGGCGATCACGCCGATCGAAATCCCCCGTTCGGCGCAGATCCGGGGAATGTCGTCCATGTGCGACACCGGCAGCCCGCCGACCGGCACCCCGATCAGGTCCGGGTCCAGGTCGAACAGCGCTTCGACCGGGAAGCCGCGGCCCGGGAAGCCGCCGTAGTTGGCCAGCGCGTGGCCCAGGTTGCCGATCCCGACCACGGCGACCTTGTGCTGCCGGGTCAGGCCGAGGATGCGCTCGATCTGGCTGACCAGGACGCCGACCTCGTAGCCGACCCCGCGGGTGCCGTAGGAGCCCAGGTAGGAGAGGTCCTTGCGCAGTTTCGCGGAATTGACCCCGGCGGCCTGCGACAGCTCTTCGCTCGAAACGGTCGTCGCGCCCTGTTCGGACATTCCGGACAACACGCGGAGGTAGACAGCGAGCCGGGCAACCGCAGCTTCGGGAATCGACTTCGCCCGGACGGCCTCGGGGGCATCCCCGTTGCGGCCCGGCTCACCGGCGGGTACCGCGGGCATTTCGGCGGTCGGGGCGTTGTCGGCGTCCGGGGTGACCGGACGGCGGGGCCGTCGCGGCGCCCGGCCCGGGGAGTCCGCCGCGTCGCGCCTCCCCCGCTGTGTCACCACGCCGTCGTCTCCTGCCCGCTGTGCACCCGGCGGCCATCGCCACGGCCGTACCGAACTGTGTCTTGACCCCGGTCTCGGAGTCCGGTTCGATGCCGGACACCCGGGGGCGATGGCCCTACGGTAGACCACTTGTGAACGCACGCACAAAGTCACAGGTCGGAGGCGGTTCCGGGGCCGCGTGACCGCCCCGGGGATCACGACACCGCGTCAGAATCCTTGCCGGACAAGCACTCTGCCGCGTCAGCCGGCGTGGAGGGTCACCGAGTGCCAGCCGGTGGCGCCGTCCGGGACCGGGTCCGCGCGGTTCTCCGTCTGCGTGTAGCCGTCCTGGTCGGTCGCCCGGACGAACGCCTGGTGCGTGCCCGCCGGCACGTCGAGCTCGATCCACCACATCCGCCAGGTGTCCTTGCTCACCTCGGCCGAGAGCACCGCCGGCTGCCACGGCCCCTGGTCGAGCCGGACCTCGACCTTCGCGATGCCGGTGTGCTGCGCCCACGCCGTGCCGGCCAGCCGGACCTTGCCCGCCGTGACGCTGGAGAACGCGTGCGGCGTGTCGATCCGCGATTCGGTCTTGATCGGCGCCTGTTCCGCCCACCCACGGCTGAGCCAGTACGCCTGCCGGTCGTCCCACCGGGTGAATTCCAGGGACTTGACCCACTTCGTCGCCGACACGTAGCCGTACAGGCCGGGGATGACGATCCGCGCCGGGAAGCCGTGCTCGACCGGCAGCGGCTCGCCGTTCATCCCGATCGCCAGCATCGCGCCGCGGGTCCGGTCGAGCGCGACGTTCGCCGGGGTGCCGCACGTCCAGCCGTCGACGCTGGTGGCGAACATCTGCTGCGCGCCCGCCTGCACCCCGGCCTCGTCGAGCAGGTCGGCGAGGTCGACGCCGAGCCAGGTGGCGTTCGAGATCAGCGGGCCGCCGACCTCGTTGGACACGCACGTCAGCGTCACCCGGCGCTCGACCAGCGGCCGGCTGCGGATGTCGGCGTAGGAGAACGTCACCTCGCGGTCGACCATCCCGTGGATCTTCAGGCTCCAGTCCTCGGTGCGCAGCTGCGGCACCACCAGCGCGGTGTCGATGCGGTAGAAGTCCGCGCTGGGCGTGATGAACGGCGGGGAGCCGAGCTTCGCGAAGTCGGCGTCCGCGGGCAGCGGCGGCGCGGTGCGCGCGGGCACGAGCGGCCCGACGGCGGCCCGCGAGTCTTCGGCGTCCGAGCTGGTCCCGGCGACCTGGCCGACGACGGCCGCGACCCCCGAGCCCGCCACGACACCGACCCCGGCGCGCAGGAACTTCCGCCGGTCGAAGCCCCGGTCGTGGACCACGTCGGGCGGCAGCGCGAGCCGGTGCAGCCCGGTGAACACGGCGAGCCCGGCGACCAGGGCGGCGACCGGCGCGAGCAGCGAGATCTGCCCCAGGTCGCTGCGCACGAACACGGCGGCGACCCCGGCGGCGCCGAGCAGGAGGACGAGCGCCTGCCCGGCCTGGGGCGTCCGGCGCGAGAGCTGCCCGGCCAGCAGCGCGAACAGGACCAGCACCACGCCCAGCCCGAGCTTCAGCACCGGCTTGTCCCAGGTGCCCAGCGTCCGCTCGGCCCACTTCACGATCGCGGTCGGGCTGTGGTCGATGACGTAGTTCGCCACCGCGATGAACGGCGACGCGGTGTACCCGACGAACCCCGCCACCAGGTGCCCGACCCCGAGCGCGGCGGCCAGCGCGAGGAGCCCGATCAGGGTCGCGACCGGCAGCGAAAGCCGCCGGGGTGCTTCGGGCGGCGCTTCCTGCAGTGTGCTCACGTCTCCATCTTCGGAGCGAGCGCGTGAAGTGGCTGCCCGATGTGGCTTACGGACGTGTTACGGCTGCAGCGCCCGCCGCAGCCGGTCCTCTTCGACGCGCCAGTAGCCGTGCTCGGCGCCGTCGACGAGGATCACCGGGACGCGGTCGCCGTACTCCGCGCGCCACTCCGGGTCGGTGTCGACGTCCTCGGCCTTCCAGGCGACGCCCAGCTCACCGCAGATCCGGGCGACCTCGGCCTCCGCGACCTCGCAGAGGTGGCAGCCGTCGCGGCCCATCACCGTCACTTCGTGCGCCATGCCGTCCTTCCTACCGCAGCCGCACGCGGCGCAGCTTCCCGGTGGCCGAATGCGGCAGCGACTCGGCGAACTCGACCAGGTGCGGCACCTTGTACCCGGCGAGGTGGGCCGCGCAGTGGTCGACGACCTGCTGCTCGGACAGCGCCGCCCCGGCCGCCGGCACCACGAACGCCTTCACCGCTTCGCCGCTGCGCTCGTCCACGACCCCGACGACCGCCGCCTCGGCCACCTCCGGCAGTTGCCCGATGACGTCCTCCACCTCGCGGGGGAAGACGTTGAAGCCGTTGACGATGATCAGGTCGTTGGCCCGGTCGACCAGGTGCAGGTCGCCGTCGGTGTCCAGGTAGCCGACGTCGCCGGTGCGGAACCAGCCCTCGTCGTCGGGCCCGTGGTCACCGTCGGGCCAGTAGCCGGAGAAGAGGTTGGCGCCGCGGATCGACACCAGCCCGGTCTCGCCGACGGCTTCGAAGACGTCGCCGACGTCGTCCGGGTCGAGCGGCACGGCCTGGTCGGTGCCGTCGCTGTCCACCAGCCGCAGCTCGATCCCGGGCAGCGGCCGGCCGACCGAGCCGGGCTTCGGATAGCCGGTGACCAGCGTCGACGTCACCACCGGCGCGCATTCGGTGAGGCCGTAGCCCTCGTAGACGTCGAGGCCGGTGGCCTCGCGGACGGCGGTCAGGACCTTCGGGTGCAGCGGTGCCGCGCCCGACGTCATCCGGCGCACGGTGGCCAGCCCGCGGCGGAGTTCGTCGGCGCCGAGGGCGGCGAACTCGCCGTACATCGTCGGGACGCCGGTGATCGACGTGACGCCGTGTTCGGCACAGTCGTCCAGCGTGCGCTGGGCTTCGAAGCGCTCCGAAAGGATCGCGGTCGCGCCCACGGCGACCGCCTGCAGCAGCCCGGGCCCGAGGCCGTAGACGTGGAAGAGCGGGATGGTGATCAGCACGCGGTCGTCGTGTTCGAGGACGCCTTCGACCCCGCTGATCTGCTCCAGGTTCGCCAGCAGCGCGCGGTGCGACAGCATCACCCCGCGCGGCGGCCCGGTGGTGCCGGACGTGTACGAAATGACCGCGATGTCCTCCCCGGACCGGGGGAATTCGACGGATTCGACTACCCCGTCCGAGGCAACCGAGGGCGTGACACCGCTCACGCCGTCCGGCAGGTCCGTGTCCGCGTCGCGCTGGACGACGACCTTCGCGCCGCTGTGCTCCAGCAGCTTCCCCAGTTCGGGCCCGGGCACCTGCGGCGACAGCGGGACCACCACGGCCCCCGCCCGCAGCGCGCCGAAGAAGGCGACCACGAAGTCGACCGACGTCGGCAGCCGCAGCCCGACCCGGTCGCCCGGCGTGACGCCGGCCTCCGCCAGCCGCCCGGCCTGGACCTGGGCGGCGGCGGCCAGCTCGCGGTAGCTCAGGCCGCGTCCGCTGCCGGTTTCGCGGACGGCCGGGTGGTCCGGCCACGTGGCCGCGGCCCGCGTGAGCAGCCCGCCGACTCCCGACTGCGTCTCCGTTCCGGCGCTCACCCGCGGCCCACCTCTCCTCGCCCGACCGAACCGTTGCAAGTCTGTCATCTGAAGCGACGTCATGGGTGCTGACCGCGAGCGTTCCGTTTGCGCAACCCCGGAACCACTACCTACTTCGCGGTAACAACACGTATGCTGCACTGCGTCGCGCCGGTGTCGTTGATCACCGCCGCGACCGGAGAGAGGGAGTCGCCGTGACGAACTTGCCTGCCCACGAGGTCGTGGGGCACGCGAGCCGGCAGGCCCCTGCTCATCCGGGTTCCGGGGGTTCCGTGGCCCGCAGGGCCAGCTTCGCCGCCGGAGGTGCCGCCCGATGACCTTCCCGACCGCCGTGAGCCGCGGGCCCGTCTTCATGTTCGCCGAGCGCGTCTTCGGGCGCCCCTCGGCCGTACCGCTGAGCCGGCAGGCCTCCGACGACGAGCGCGCCGAGGCGGCCAAGGCCGAGGCGTGGGAGCTGGTGCGGGCCGCGCAGGACGGCGACTCGTCCGCCTTCGGCCGGCTCTACGACCGCTACGTCGACGTGGTCTACCGCTACGTGCTGTTCCGGCTCGGCGACCGCGACCTGGCCGAGGACGTCACCAGCGAGACGTTCCTGCGCGCGCTGCGCCGGATCACGTCGGTGAGCTACCAGGGGCGTGACGTCGGCGCCTGGTTCGTCACCATCGCCCGCAACCTCGTGCTCGACCACGTCAAGTCGAGCCGGTTCAAGCTCGAGGTGGTCACCGACGAGGTGACCGAGCCGGGCTCGGCGCCGTTCAGCGTCGGCGCGACCGCGCAGGCGGGCCCCGAGCAGGAGGCGATCAGCCGCGCCACCCGCACCGAGCTGCTGCGCTGCGTCGCGGAACTGGGCGAAGACCAGCGCGAATGCATCGTCCTGCGGTTCCTGCAGGGGCTGTCGGTGGCCGAGACGGCCGAGATCATGAACCGCAACGAAGGCGCGATCAAGGCGCTCCAGCACCGCGCGGTACGCCGATTGGCACAACTTCTGCCCACCGGATTGCGCTGAACCCGCGAACTTTTCCGGTCATCGGCCGAAACCGGTAACCCTCGCGGCTTCTGGATCGTTACCCCACGCAGACCGGTGTCAGGGCCGGCCGTGGCCCGAGAGGAAGAGCAGCGCCGTGAGGTTTGCGCGTGAGCGAGCCGAGAGCGAGCGGTTCGCGCGTGCTCTGGAACCGTCACCGGTACGCCGGGACGGGGAGTTCGCCGACGAACTCGCGCTCGTCGGCGCGCTGCGTGAGCTCGGCGCGGCCGCGGCCCCCGACCTGGAGACGCGGCAGCGGATCCGCGCGGAGATCGCCGGCCGCCTGGAGACGGCGGCGGCCACCACCCCCCGTCGGAGGTGGCGGCCGCGGACCGCCGACCTGGTGGCCGCCGCGCTCTTCCTCTTCCTCGTCCTCTCGGGGCTGACGCTGGTGCTCTCGCGCACCGCGTTGCCCGGTGACCCGCTGTACGGCGTCAAGCGGGCCGGCGAGTCGACGGCGCTGGGCCTGACGTTCGGCGACCAGGAGAAGGCGCGCAAGCACCTCGAGTTCGCCACCAACCGGATCACCGAGCTCGGCGAGCTGGCCGCCGAGGGCGGGAGCGCGGCCGACTACCGGACCGCCTACGACGACTTCGCCGCCGACCTGCGGGCCGGCGTCGCCCAGATGTCCGCCGCGGCGACCAGCGACGGCGGCGGCACCCAGGCACTGTCGGACGTCCGGCTGTGGGCGCGCAACCAGGCGGCGCGGCTGGGTTCGCAGCCGCTGCCGGCGGATGCGGCGCCGATCTTCGGCGACGTCCGCGACCTGCTGGGCAAGGTCCAGGAACGCACGAGCGGCCTGGTGGCGCGGATGAACTGCTACCAGATCACCACCGGCGCGTCCGACGAGCTGGGGCCGGTCCCGGCGACCGGCGAGTGCACGCAGCGGCCCGCCCCCGCCGCCGGCGGGCAGCCGACGGCGGTGCCGGTCGCGCCTTCGGCGTCGGACAGCACTGCGCCGACGCCGACCGGCACGCAGCTGCCGCCGTCGGACGCCGCGGCGACCCCGGGCATCCCGGCGCCGACCGGCGGCGTGACGCCGCCCCCGGTGTACGGCCAGGTGCCGTCGACGTCGCCGCGGCCGCCGTCGACGACGACCACCACGGCCCCGCCCCCGCTGGTTTCGATCCCCCCGTTGCTGCCCGGTCTGCCGCCGATCGTCATCGGCTGAGGTCCGGGCCACACCTGCGACGACGCAGTGGGCGGCTCGCTACGCTGTGCGAAGGACCCGGACGTGCGCGAACGTGGAGGCGGTGTGCGTGTCAGCTTGGCGTGGCAGGGATAAGAGTCAGGAGCTCGAGCGGCTCGCCGCGCTCGCGGGCGAGGCATCGGCCGAGGCCGCTCAGGTGGCGGCCGGCCCCGTCGCGCCGCCCGCCCCGCCGGACCTCACCGCGGCCGCCTTCTTCGACGTCGACAACACGATGATGATGGGCGCGTCGATCTTCTACTTCGCCCGCGGCCTCGCGGCGCGCAAGTTCTTCACGTCGGCGGACCTGGCCGGGTTCGTCTGGGGCCAGATCAAGTTCCGGCTCGGCGGCCGCGAGAACAAAGAGGACATCAAGACCCACCGCGAGCGCGCACTGTCCTTTGTGGCCGGCCGCACGGTGGCGGAGCTGACGTCGATCAGCGAAGAGATCTACGACGAGCTGATGGCGGACAAGATCTGGTCGGGCACCCGCGCGCTGGCCCAGATGCACCTGGACGCGGGCCAGCGGGTGTGGCTGGTGACGGCGACCCCGATCGAGCTGGCGGCGATCATCTCCCGCCGCCTCGGCCTCACCGGGGCGCTCGGCACGGTCGCGGAGACCCGTGACGGTGTGTACACCGGCCGCCTGGTGGGCGACCTGCTGCACGGCCGCGCGAAGGCCCACGCGGTCCGGGCGCTGGCGTCGCGGGAGGGCTTGAACCTCAAGCGCTGCACGGCGTATTCGGACTCGGCGAACGACATCCCGATGCTGTCGGTGGTGGGCACGGCGGTGGCGGTGAACCCGGACGGCGGGCTCCGCGACGTGGCCCGGGCCCGCGGCTGGGAGATCCGGGATTTCCGGACGGGCCGCAAGGCCGCGAAGATCGGCGTGCCGTCGGTGCTGGGCGCGGGCGCGCTGGCCGGTGCCGTGGCGGCCGGGATGGCCTACCGCCGCCGGTAGCGCCAGCGCTACCACACTTCGGGTGCTCGCGGGAATGACCCGCCCGCCGCCGGCTGGTGTGCTTTTCCCATGGAAAAGCGACTTCGGCGAAGGGGCAGCGCGGTGGCGACCCGAGTGGACATCGAGGACCGAACGGGCGGCGGAGGCGGCCTGCGGGACAGCATCCGCCGGCACCCGCTGACCTGGTTCTTCGTCCTGGCCAACCTGCTGAGCTGGGTGGCCTGGACGCCCTACATCCTGTCGGAGAACGGACTGGGCGTCCTGCACTTCCGGTTCCCGGAGGTGCTCGGTACCGCGCAGTTCGCCGGCGTCCTGCCGGGCGCGTACCTCGGCCCGATCTGCGCGGCGTTCGTCGTCACCGCGATCGCCGACGGGCGCATCGGTCTCCGCCGGTGGACCGCGCGGCTGTTCAAGTGGCGGGTCAACTGGCTTTGGTACGTGGCGGTCGTGCTGAGCGTGCCGGCCGCGCTCACGATCGCCACGATCGCGTTGTCGGAGCAGAACCCCGTGTTGCCCGCCGTGGCGACGCTGGTGGCCTACGTGCCCGGCCTGCTGCTGCAGATGGTCACGACCGGGCTCGCGGAGGAACCGGGCTGGCGGGACTTCGCGCTCCCCCGCCTCCAGCAGCGCTTCGGGCCGCTCGGCGGCACGCTGGTCCTCGGCCCGCTGTGGGGGGTGTGGCACCTGCCGCTGTTCTTCAGCGAGTGGGGCGGCTGGCCGGACGTCACCTGGCTGACGGCGGTCGAGTTCGTCGCCACCTGCGTCACCTTCAGCATCATCATGACCTGGGTGTTCAACCGCACCGGCCAGAGCCTGCCGCTGGCCATGCTGCTGCACACCAGCGTCAACAACTTCTTCTCGCTCGCCTGGTCGGAGATGTTCCCCTCGCTGCCGATGCGCTACACGACGCACGCGTTCCTGCTCGCGTCGACCGTGATCGCCCTCGTGCTGCTCGTCGCGACCCGCGGACGGCTGGGGTACCGGCCGAACGCCACCTGACCCGGCAGGTGGCGGGAGCGGCTCAGCCGCGGAAGACCGACTTCCGCTGCGAAAGGCGCCGGTACAGCGTCTGCTGGATCGACTCCCGCACCTGGTCCGTCAGCTGGAACACCAGCATCGGGTCGTCCACCGCGTCCGGGCCGTACGAATCCGTCGCGATCGGCGCGCCGAACTCGATGCTCCACTTCGTCGGCAACGGGACCGCGCCGAGCAGGCCCAGCATCGGGAAGAACGGCGTCACCGGGAAGTACGGCAGGCCCAGCATCCGCGCCAGCACCTTGATGTCGCCCAGCTTCGGGTAGATCTCCTCGGCACCGATCACCGACACCGGGATGATCGGCACGCCCGCCTTCAACGCGGCCGACACGAAGCCGCCGCGGCCGAAGCGCTGCAGCTTGTAGCGGGAGGCGAACGGCTTGCCGACGCCCTTGAAGCCCTCCGGCCACACCCCGACCAGCTCGCCCTTGCCCAGCAGGCGTTCGGCGTCCGCGTGGCAGGCCAGCGTCTGGCCGGACTTGCGGGCGAACGACCCCACCAGCGGCACCTGGAACACCAGGTCGGCGCCGAGGCCGCGCAGGTGACGGCCGCCGGTCTCGTCGTGCACCGCCACCGCCGTCATCAGCGAGTCGAGGGGGATCGTGCCGGAGTGGTTGGACACCAGCAGCGCACCGCCCGACGCCGGCAGGTTCTCGACGCCGTACGTGTCGACGCGGAACCACTTCTTGTACAGCGCGCGCAGCGGCGGTAGGAACACCGCCTCGGTCAGCTCGGCGTCGAAGCCGAACTCGTCGACCGTGTAGTCGCCGGTCAGCCGGTCGCGGATGAAGCCGAGCGCCGAGCGTGCCGCGTCCGACAGCGGTTCTTCGGGCGTCGGCCGGTCGACACCGCCGGGGAAGGCGACGACCGGTGCCTCCTCCCGCTCGCGGAGGTCCCGCCCGGCCTCCGCGGCTTCCGGCTTTTCCCGGCCCGGTCCGTGCAGGGGGATGACCTGCGCTTCGGCACCGCCCACCGTCTCCGCCTCGCTTCCGAAGTAGTCGTGTGGCCTGGCTGCAACAACCGGAGCTCCGCTCCGGGCCGGGGGCTCCGCCACCCGGAACCCCCGGAAATCGGTCATCGGCTCTGCCCGGTGGCCGCGGCGACGAGCACTTTCCCGGCCAGGCCGGCCAGCTTGCCGCCGTCGAGCACCGGGCGGAGCCCGCGTCCGACGATGTAGTCGTCGAACGCCTCTCGCGTGGTCCACCGCGGGGTGTACCCGAACTCCTGCTTCAGCTTGGCGATGTCGACGACCCGGCCGAAGTTCAGCAGCCGGACCTGGTCGGCGGAGAAGTCCACGACACGGGCGCCGCGCAGGACCTTGCCCACCGACGGCACCACGCTCCGCGGCATCGGCAGCTCGACCCGGCCGGCTCGCCGGATCGCCTGCGAAAGGGTGAGTACCCCTTCCGCGCCGACGTTGAACACGCCCGGGTGATCGGTCAGGGTGGCCCGCTCCAGCACCGCCAGCGCGTCCGCGGAGTGCAGCAGCTGGATGCGCGCGTCGAAGCCGAAGACCGTCGGCACCACCGGCAGCGCGAAGTAACGGGCCAGGACGGTGTCGGTCTCGGGCCCGATGATGTTGGCGAAGCGGAACAGCGTCGTGGTGATGTCGGGACGGCGGCGCACCAGGCCGCGGACGTACCCCTCCATCTCGACGGCGTCCTTCGCGTACCCGCTGGTCGACGTCGGGATCAGTTCGGAGTCCTCGGTGAACACCGCCTGGGAGCGGGCGTCGGCGCCGTAGACGGCCGCGGTCGACTTGACCACCAGCTTCTGCACGAGCGGAGAGCGCTGGCAGGCGGCGAGCAGCCGCATGGTGCCGATGACGTTGACTTCCTTGATCGCCGTGCGGCGGCCCGGCCCGGCCGGGTGCGCGGTGCAGGAGGCGTGCACCACGGTGTCCACTTCGGCCGTGCTGATCACCTTGGCGATCAACGGGTTCCTGATATCTGCGCGGACGAACTCCGCGTGCCCCATGCGCTGCAGGACGGTCTTGTCCGGCGGGACCGTGTCGACACCGATGACCCGCTCGAAGTCGGGGTTGTTGCCCAGCCGGGCGAGCAGTTTCCCGCCCAGTTCCCCGGCGACCCCGGTGACGAGCACGATGTTCGACGGCATGCGACTCCCTGCGGCGTAGGGCGTGTAGGGGGTGGACGGTCACCCGAGGCGCGCGAACCTGCACTCACTGGAAGCATCGCGCGGACGCCCTTGAGATGTTACCGCTCTTCAGTGGTAGCTCAGGGCCGTCTCACGTGCTATTAACACCGGTTTCCCCGGAAAGCGACGAACGCCTCACTCGAACGGGCGGTACGTGCCCACCACATGGACGTGGCCCGTCCAGAGACTGGACGGGCCACGATTACGCTCAGCAGGCTTACTTGCCGGCCTTACGACGCTGAACGCGCGTACGGCGAAGCAGCTTGCGGTGCTTCTTCTTCGACATGCGCTTGCGGCGCTTCTTGATCACAGAGCCCATGGGCGCTCCTTAGGTCGACGTCGGTCACGCTGCCCGGCGCAGCGTCCAACGGGTGGAGCGCACAGGCACGAGCGGTTTTCCAGGTTACCCGTCTCCTGTGGCGGGCCGGTCAGCGGGCACGTCGTAACCCGGCGTGCCGCTGGCCGGGGCGTGGATCAACCCACGTCGTAATACGCGCCCTGGAGGTACTCGTGCACTGCTTTCTCCGGCACCCGGAAGGACTTCCCGACCCTGACGGCGGGCAGCTCACCCGAGTGCACGAGACGGTAGACGGTCATCTTGGAGACCCGCATCAGCGTGGCCACTTCGGCGACCGTCAGGAACTGGACCTGCCCGACGGCGGGCAAATCCTCCTTTTTGTTCGGCGACATGTTTACCGCGTCCTTCGACACGTGTCGCGCCACGAGGCTTCCCCACCTGTGGTATCGACACGCACGTGCTCTATCGAGAGTAGCGGGACTGGTGGGACTAATGCGACGCCTGTCACCGAGATGGGCTCCTACCAGCGCTAACGCACAAGCGCCCGCGCGTGCAAGAGCCGGGGAATCGCCCTTTCCGGCGAAATCAGGCTTCGTCGTGCGCCTTGCCGAGCTCCACCGAGCGGTCCTTCGCGGCCTCGATGGCGGCCAGCAGCGCGGCGCGGACGCCGTGCTTTTCGAGCTCGCGGATGGCGTTGATGGTGGTCCCCGCCGGCGAGGTGACGGCCTCCCGCAGCAGCACCGGGTGCTCGTCGGATTCGGCGAGCATCTTCGCGGCGCCGACGGCCGACTGGATGATCAGCTGCCCGGCCAGCGCCCGCGGCAGGCCCAGCAGGATCCCGGCGTCGATCATGGCCTCGACCAGGTAGAAGAAGTAGGCGGGCCCGGACCCGGACAGCGCGGTGACGGCGTCTTGCTGCGCCTCGGGCACCTCGACGACCTGCCCGACGTGCGAGAGCAGGTCCCGAACGACGGCGAGGTGCTCGGCGGTGGCGTACCGCCCGGCGGAGATGGCGCTCATGGCCTCGTTGACCAGCATCGGCGTGTTCGGCATGACCCGGACGACGGGCACGCCCTCGGCGAGCCGCCGTTCGTAGAGCGAGGTGGGCAGCCCGGCGCAGAGGGAGACGACGAGCGACGACGGCCCGAGCAGCGGCGCGAGCTCGTCGAGCACGGGCTCGATGTCCTGCGGCTTGACGGCGACGACGAGGATGTCGGCCCGCTTGGCGGCTTCCTCGACCTCGACGCCGCGGATGCCGTAGCGGGTGGTGAGCTCTTCGACGCGGGCGTGGTACCGCTCGGTGAAGAGGAGGTCGCCGGGTTCGTGGCCGCCGTGCAGCAGCCCCGAGAGCAACGCCTCACCGATCTTGCCCGCACCCAGCACCGCGATGACCGTCATGCGCCCAAGCGTGCCAAACGGGGCCGAGCGCCGCGGTGCCGGGGCCAGCCCGCGTCGTCTCCCCAATCACGCGTGATGCCCCCTCAATCACGCGTGATGCCCCTCCAGTCACACCTGATGCCCCTCGGCGCCCACGTGATGCCCTCCGGGGCTCGCGTACCTGGAGTGTCGGTTCGCGGACCTGGAGGGTCGGTTTGCGGACCTGGAGCGTCGGCCGGAGCTCAGCCGCCCGGGGCCGGTGCCAGGCCCAGCTGGCGGGCCTGGCACACCAGCCTGCCCTGGGCGTCGATCACCGTCGCGTCCGAGTCGAACCACGCCTCGTGGACCGACCTCGACTCCACCACCACCCGCAGCCAGCCCGGTGCCGGCCGGGTCCGCAGCAGCGCCGTCAGCTGGACCGTCGGGGCCCAGCCGATGCGGCCGAGGTTCATCACCACCGGCGGGTTCACGTCCGAGGCCAGCAGCGTGAAGAACGGGTCCACCAGGCTGTGCCGCGGCCGCACCCACAGCCGCATCCGGGGCGGCTCGCCCGTTCGCCCCGCCAGGTAACCCGCCGTCGCCGGGTCCAGCCGGACCTCGCAGCCCTTGGCCAGGTTGAACGGCCCCTCCGTGCTCTCCGCCATCGCCAGCGCTCCGGGCGGCGGCTCGGCCGGCATCGACGGCACGTCCGTCCACTCCGGGCGGCGCATCGGGAGGCGGCCCGTCGTCACCCTGGCCTCGACGCAGCTGCGGCCGCGCTGCTCCAGCCGGACCTCGACCACCGTCGCGCGGCGGCCGACCTTGCGGACGTCCGTGCGCAGCAGCACCGGGCCCAGCGCGGGCGCGTGCAGGAACTCCGCGCTGACCACCAGCGGCTCGGCGTGTGGCTCGCCGCGCTCGTGCAGCGCGGAGATCGCCGCTCTGGCCAGCAGGGCGAGCAGGAAACCCCCGTGCGGGTGCGAGCCGATGGCCCATTCCGCACGCAGCACCGCGGTGAAGGTGCCGTCCCCCAGCGACCGCGCCGCACTCGCCGTGTCGAAGGACACGGCGGTGCCGTCGATTCCGCTCACGAACGGTCCGCGCCGATCCGGTAATTCCGGCAGGTGACGATCAACGAGAGCGACGGTTTCACGGTCCGAACTTTACGGGTTGGAACCGCGGAAATGCACTCGGGAGTAGTGTGTCCGGCCGGAACGTGCCCGGTTATTGCCCGAGGTGGAACCGCGCGAACAACAGCGCCTCGGCGAGATCGCGGACGCGCTGGGCCGCGGTGACGGCGTGGCGGGTGTTGATCTCCAGCACGATCTGGCCGGCGAAACCGTTGCTGACCAGCTTCTCGAGCAGCTCGGCGCAGGGCTGGCCGCCGCGGCCGGGCACCAGGTGTTCGTCCTTCGGGACGCCGGTGCCGTCGGCCAGATGGACGTGCGAGAGGCCGTCCCCCATCCGCTGCGCGAGCGCCAGCGCGTCCATCTCGGCTGCCGCTGTGTGGGACAGGTCGAGCGTGTAGTGCCGGAACCCGACGTCCGTCGGGTCGATCGACGGCCGGAACGCGGAGACGCGGGAATTCTTGGAACCACCGGGCGGCCGCACCTTGAACATGTTTTCGACCGCGATTTCGACGCCGCTCGACTCCTCCAGTTCGGCGACCAGATCGCCGAATGCGTCGCCGTACCGGCGCTGCCAGCGGAACGGCGGGTGCACCACCACCGTGCGCGCGCCGAGCTCGAGGGCGGCGTCGACGGACATCCGCAGCCGCACCACCGGGTCCGGCGACCAGATCCGCTGCGTGATCAGCAGCGACGGCGAATGGATCGACAGCACGGGCACGCCGGTGCGCCGGGACAGGCGCCGCAGCGCCGTGACGTCCTGGCTGACCGGGTCGGCCCAGACCATCACCTCGACGCCGTCGTAGCCGAGCTCGGCGGCCAGCTCGAAGGCCGTCCCCGCCTTGAGGGGCCACACCGACGCCGTGCTGAGGCCCACCGGGACCGGCTGCTCGTCTGTCACGCGCGCCATCCTGCCTCGCCCGCGCCAGGGGCGCGGCACCGCCGGGCCGCCAACGCGACGCGAGTCACCGCCTCGGCATCAGCGCCCGACGAGCAGCAACGCGGCCGGCGACACCGTCACCACCAGGCCCACGAGCACCGCGAGCACCGTCGTCTGCAGGTCCTCGGCGCGGCGGATCTTCCGCACGATCCACACCAGTGCGACGACCACCAGCAGCGCGGCGACCAGGGCGGCGGCCGGGATGTTCACCCACAGCCAGTTGAAGCCCAGCCAGACGGCGGCGCCACCGACCACGCCCATCGCGAGCTGGCCGGCCAGCGCCAGCCACTGCTTGCCGGGCGAGGCCGCGGGCTCCGGCTCCGCGACCGGCTCGGGGACGTCGTCGTACTCGTCGTCCTCGTAGCCTTCGCCCTGTTCGTAGGCGTAGTCGTCCTGCTCGAAGTCCGGGCCGTCCGCCGGGTAGCCGTCGGCGAACTCGCGCTCGTAGGGCTCGAGGTCGTCCGGGATCGGCGCCCGCGACGCCCGGTCGCCGGGCGCGAACGGCATCGGCGGCGGGTACGCGCCGGTCGGGGGCCCGGCGTCGTAAGCGGCCTGGTAGCCGCTGCTCTCCGGGGCGAAGCCGTCGGGCTCGAAGTCGTCCTCGGGGTAGCCGTCGCCGGGGGCGTCGGTGGGCACCGCCGGCATCACGCCGATCTCGGTGTCCTCCATCTGCTCCTTCTGGCGCCGCTTGCGCCAGTTCGCCAGGCCCGCGGGCGAGGACGGCTCCGGCGGCTCCGGCTTCTTGCCCTTCGGCGGCACCGGCGGGGCCGGCGGCTCGTCGTCGGGGATCGCCGAGAACTGCTCGGTGTGGTCCTCGCGCTTCGGCTCGGGACGGCGCGCCGGGGCGCGGCGCGGGCGGCCGGGCGCGGCGGGCGGCGTCGCGAAAGTTCCACTGGCCATCGGGCCGGGCGGGACGTCGATTTCGGCGTCCGGGGTGCCGTTGAGGCCGTCGAGCCGGGCCGACAGCGGGGCGCTGGGCGGCGGCGGCACCGGCAGCTGCTGCGACGGCTGGGGCGGCGTCGGCAGCTGCTGGGACGCCTGCGGCGGGCCGGGGCGGCGCCGGACCGGCGGGACGGCGCGGGTCTCCTCGGCCGACGGCGGGACCGGCAGCTGCTGCGACGGCTGCGGTGGGGCCGGCGGCTGCCGCCGGGGCGCCCCGCGCGGCGGCACGGGCAGCTGCTGCGACGGCTGGGGCGGGGCCGGCGGCGCGAACTGGCCGGATTCCTGCGGCGGCCGGGCGAACTGCCCGGACTCCTGCGGGACCGGGCGCGCGTACTGGCCGGACTCGGCGCCGCCCGGGGCGGGCCGCGCCGGGGGCGGCGGCACCGGCCGCGGCAGCGGCTGGGAGTCCTGGGGCACCGCACGGGGTGCGGGCGGCGGCGGGGGCGGCGGCTCGGCGCGCCGCCGTCCGGCCGGACGGGCGGGCGGGGCCGGCGGGGGCGGGGTGCCCTCCGCGGCCACCCGGTCGATGATCGCCTGCGGTCCGGTGTCGCTCACGCCGGGACGCCGGTGCGAGCCGGTCGCGCCGGGCGGGGCTTCGGGGGTGCCGGGTTCGTCGTCGTCATCGGCCGCGCGCCGACGGCGACGGCGTCCGCCGTCGACCTGGGCACCGTGCTGGGCGAGCAGCTCGGCCACCGTCTTCTGCGGCGGCTGGTCGCCTCCGGTCTGGTCCGTCATACCTGGTAATCCCCTGCGCGCTCCGGGTCCTCGGCACCTCGCGGGGAGGTCCCCGACGGCAGCTCGGCGGCGCAGCGCGCGCTGTACGCCGTCCTCTGCATGTCCGTCACCTCTCCACCGTGCCCATCCTCTGCGTGCGAAGTCCAGCCGTGTGCTTTCACCGGTCCTCCTGTGCGCCGAAGCGCCCGGCGAGGGCGGCTCCAGTCTCATCCGCGCCGTTGGAATGGTCCAGCCGCCGCAGGATGACACCCTCTCGCAGAGCCCACGGGCAGATCTCGAGTTCCGCCACGCCGAGCGCCCGCATCGTGGCCTGCGCGACGAGCGCACCCGCCACGAGCTGGTGCGACCGGCTCGAACTGACGCCCTCGAGCTGTGCGAGATCGGCCGACGGCATCCGCGAGATGAAGGCCAGGAGCTGGCGCAATGCGGTGTCCGTGAGCGTACGTCGCACGCGCGGGCCCGCCGCCGAGGGGGCCGCGCCGGTCAGCCGGGCGAGAGAGCGGAACGTCTTCGACGTGGCGACGACCCGATCGGGTTCACCCCATTTGGCGACCTTGCGCGCGAGATCGGTGAGCTGGTCGTCCAGCCACGCGGACGTCGCGACGAGCTCCGAGCGCGTCGGCGGGTCGTGCTTGAAGCGGGTGCGGGTGGTGCGCCCGGCGCCCAGGGGCAGCGATTCGGCCAGCACCGGCTCCTCGTCGCGGCCCATCGCGATTTCGAGGGAGCCGCCGCCGATGTCGAGCACCAGCAGCTGCCCGGCCGACCAGCCATACCACCGCCGGACGGCGAGGAAGGTGTGCCGGGCCTCGTCGACCCCGGAGAGCACCTGCAGGTCGACGCCGGTTTCCTCGGCCACCCGGGCGAGCACCTTGGCGGAGTTCTTCGCCTCGCGGACCGCCGAGGTGGCGAAGGCCATGACTTCTTCGCAGCCGAGCCGCGCGGCGGCTTCCTTCGCGGACTGGACGGCGGTGCAGAGCTCGTCGGCACCGGCCCGGCTGAGCTCCCCGCTCCTGGTGATCCGCTCCGCGAGGCGCAGCACGGACTTTTCGGAATGCATCGGCGTCGGGTGGGCGCCCCGGTGGGCGTCGACCACGAGCAGGTGGACGGTGTTGGAACCGACGTCGAGTACCCCTAGGCGCACGGGTGTCCACGGTACCGGGCCCAGCGCCAGGTCTCGAACATGTAACCGAAAACACTCGGTGCGGCCTCGCCCCGGCGCGCCTCCCCGCCGGGACGAAGCTGCCCAAAGAGGACTTACGTCTCGAACTTGTAGCCCAGCCCGCGAACCGTCACCAGGTGCCGCGGCGAACCCGGGTCCGGTTCGATCTTCGAGCGCAGCCGCTTCACGTGGACGTCGAGCGTCTTCGTGTCGCCCACGTAGTCCGCGCCCCACACCCGGTCGATCAGCTGCCCTCGCGTCAGCACCCGGCCGACGTTGCGGAGCAGGTACTCCAGCAGGTCGAACTCCTTGAGCGGGAGCGACACCTCCGCGCCGTCGACCGTCACCACGTGCCGCTCGACGTCCATCCGGACCGGGCCGGCCGCGAGGACCAGCGGGGCCAGCTCGCCGTCCGTGCCCGGCTCGCCGCCGCGCCGCAGCACCGCGCGGACCCGCGCGATCAGCTCGCGGGCCGAGTACGGCTTCGTCACGTAGTCGTCCGCGCCCAGCTCCAGGCCCACGACCTTGTCGATCTCGCTGTCGCGGGCGGTCACCATGATGACCGGCACGGCCGAGCGCTGGCGCAGCTGCTTGCAGACGTCGGTGCCGCTCATCCCGGGCAGCATCAGGTCGAGCAGCACGATGTCGGCGCCGTTGCGGTCGAACTCCTCCAGCGCCGCCTGGCCGGTGCCGGCGACGGCCGCGGTGAACCCTTCCTTGCGCAGCAGGAAGGCGAGGGGGTCGGCGAACGACTCCTCGTCCTCGACGATGAGAACCCTGGTCACAGGTTTCCTCCATGATCTGGGCTGTCCTGCCCGGTAACCACGAGCCTCTGGGTGCGCTCGGGGGTCTTCTCCTGCCGCGGTGCCGGCGAGGTCTTGGCCGCCCGCGCCGGCTCGAGCGCCGGGTCGGGACGGACGTGCGCGGGGATCCGCAGGGTGAACGTCGAGCCGGTGCCGGGCCGGCTCCACAGCCCGACCGAGCCGCCGTGGTTGGCCGCCACGTGCTTGACGATCGCCAGCCCGAGGCCGGTGCCGCCGGTGGCGCGCGAGCGGGCCTTGTCGGCGCGGTAGAAGCGCTCGAACACGCGCTGCTGCTCCTCTTCCGCGATGCCGATGCCGCGGTCCGTGACGGCGATTTCGACCATCCCGTCGGCGAGCCGGCGTGAAATCGACACCGGGCTGCCCGCCGGCGAGTACGCGACCGCGTTCTCCAGCAGGTTCGACAGCGCGGTGACCAGCAGCGTCCGGTCGCCCTCGATGAGCAGGCCGCTGGCCGCGTCGGTGGTGATGCTGATGTCGGCGGACTCGGCCGACAGCGTGGTGCGGCCGAGCGCTTCGCGGACGACCGCGTCGACCTCGACGACGTTGAGGTCGGGCAGCCGTTCGGCGCCCTGCAGCCGGGACAGCGCGATCAGCTCGGTGACGAGCTGGCCGAGCCGGGTGGACTCGCGCAGGATCTTGCCGCCGAAGCGGCGGACCTCCTCGACGTCCTCGGCGGCGTCGAGCACGGCCTCGGTGAGCAGCGCGATCGCGCCGACCGGGGTCTTGAGCTCGTGGCTGACGTTGGCGACGAAGTCGCGGCGCACGGCCTCCAGCCGGATGGCCTCGGAGTGGTCGACGGCCTCGACGACGGTGAAGCCGTCGCCGAGCGGCCGGACCTGGCCGAGCACCGCCTCCGGCTGGCGGCCGCGTGCTTCGAGCGGCGAGAGATCGATTTCCAGCGGTTCGTCGGTCTCGACGACCTGTTCGGCGGCCTTGCGGGCCCGCGGATCGGCCCGGTTGACCTTCACCAGGCCCAGCTCGTAGGCACGCGGGTTGTGCAGCACCATGTCGCCGAAGCGGTTGAGCACGACGACGCCGTTGTTCGACGAACGGACCAGTCGTTCCAGGAGCTCCGCGACGGTCGGGCCCGGCGGCCGGGCGGTCTCCCGGCGGGTGCGGGCCCGCGCCAGGAAGTAGCCGACCACCGCACCGGCCACCAGTGCGCCGATGGCCAGTGCGAGTGAAACAGGCGTGGTCACGGGCCGATCGTAAGCTGAGAAGTGGCCCTTCGGCCTAGCGTTGTCCGCCTTGTCGTGAGCACCGCGACACCTGCAGAGGACATGTTCGCCGGGGCTTCAGGCGGCGTTCACCCGATCGAATCCCCGGCGAGACATTCCGGGTGAATTCACCCCAGGGCCGCCAGGTCGTCGGCGGTGAGCTCGAGCGCGGCCGCGGCGACGTTCTGCTCGAGGTGCCCGACGTCGCCGGTGCCCGGGATGGCGAGCACGTGCGGGCCCTGGTGCAGGGTCCACGCGAGCCGCACCTGCGCGGGCGTGGCGTCGTGACGGCGGGCGACCTCGGCGACCCGGGCGTCCTCCCCGGTCCCGCTCGCGACGGCGAAGAACGGCACGAACGCGATCCCCCGCTCGGCGCACATCCGGACGAGCTCGTCGTCCTCGCGGCGGGCGCTCAGGCCGTACTGGTTCTGGACGCAGACGACGGGCGCGATGGCCAGGGCCTCGGTGAGGTGCTCCGGGCCGACGTTGGAGATGCCCAGCTCGCGGATCAGCCCGGCTTCGCGCAGCTCGGCGAGGGCCCCGAAGCCCTCGGCGAGGGAGCCGGTGCCGCGGTCGAGGCTCTGGCCGATCCGGTAGTTGACGACGTCGAGGTGGTCGAGGCCGAGCTCGCGCAGGTTCTCCTCGACCTGGGCGCGCAGCTGGTCCGGCCGGGCCGTGTAGAAGTTGCCCTCGTAGTCGCGCCCGGGACCGATCTTGGTGGTGATGACCAGGTCGTCGTAGGGCGCGAGGGCGGTGTTGAGCAGTTCGTTGGCCGAGCGCGGCCCGGCGAAGTAGAAGGCGGCGGTGTCGAAGTGGTTGACGCCGAGCTCGACGGCCCGGCGCAGCACGGCGAGGGACGTCTCGCGGGCGCGGATGCCGCCGTCCGTGGTGGACATCAGGCGCATGGCGCCGAACCCGAGGCGGTTGACTTCGAAGGAGCCGAGCTTCCAGGTGCCCGCCGCGGCGGCGGGGAGCGTGTTCGTGGTCATGCCTCCAGCGTTCCGGCGAGGGGCGGCTGACCTCCGGGTTTGGCAGTTTGCTGCCACACTGGAATACGTGGAGAAGGTCACTGACGTCGTCATGGTGCGGGGCGAGGCCGAGCTGTTCGAGCGGACGGCGCACCTCTTCGAGGCCGCGACGGAGATTTCGTGCGCGGCCCGCGACCTGCACACGTGGTCGGTGGCGCACCCGGCGGCGCCCGTGCGCGAGCACTCGGTGCGCGGGATGAAGATCCGCAAGGTGTACCAGCCGGGCGTGCTGTTCGACCCGGCGCTCGCCGAGCACCTGCGGCGGATGGCCGCCGGGGGTGCGGGCATCCGGATCACCGAGCGCGAGATCAACGAGACGATCCTGCTCGACCGCCGGATCGCGATCGTGGCCGGCGACCACGTCGGCGGGGTCCGCGGCTACACCGTGATCAGCAGCCCGGCCCTGGTCCAGGGCATCCAGTCGCTGTTCGAGGCGGCCTGGCACAGCGCGACCGACCTGGAGTCCTACCAGGCCCGGTTCACCGAGCTGGGCGCGCGGGAGATCCTGGAGCAGCTGGCGTCCGGCTGCAAGGACGAGACGGCGGCCCGCGCCCTCGGCGTGAGCCTGCGGACCTACCGGCGGCGGGTGGCGGAGCTGATGGAGCTGCTCGGGGCGTCTTCGCGTTTTCAGGCCGGCGCCCGGGCCCGCGAAGCCGGGCTGCTGTGAGGCGTGCGCTGCCGGCGCTGGTCCTGCTGACGTCCGCGTGCGCGGTGACCGGCACGGCCGTGCCGGTCGGCCCCAACCTCGCGCTGGTCGACGCCGGCCGCACCGGCGCGGCCCTCGACGCGGTGAAGGCGGCCGCCGAGGCGGTGTTCAGCTACGACTCCGGGAACCCGGGCGCCTTCGACCAGGCCGTCGCGGCGAACGTCACCGGGGCGGCGAAGGACCAGCTGGCCCGGCTGTTCGAGCAGGTCAGGAAGGGCCCGCAGCCGGTGCACCTGGTCACCCGGGTGCGGGAGGCGGCGGCCCTGGAGTTCACCGGCGACCGGCTCCGGGACCTCGCCGTGCTCGATCAGGACAGCGGCCCGTCGAAGGGCGTGGCCACGGTCGCGTTCACCGCGATCCGGGACGGCGGGCACTGGCGGCTGTCGGACATCGCGGTGAACCCGGCTCAGCCCGCGCCGGCGCCCCAGCCGGACGACGGCAGCGCGGGCGGGACACGCGACGCGGCGCTGGCGGGCGCCCGCGCCGCGGCGGCCGGGCTGTTCACCGCCGACAGCGCCGACCCGGAAGGCAGCTACGCGCGCGCCGAAGCGGTGGTGGCCGACCCGCTGCTGACCGCCTACCTGGCGAAGAAGACCTACTTCGTCGACACGGTCCGCCGCAGCGGCACGAAGACCGTGCTCGGCCCGCAACCGATGGCCGGGGTCCTCGCGCTCACCGGGGAGCGGGGGGTCGTGCTGTTCTTCACGACGCTGCAGGTCACCGACGTGACGGGCAAGACCACCAGCCGTCCGTTGACGGCCGAGCTCGACGTCGTCCACACCGGCGGCACCTGGAAGGCGACCGCCGTCCACCCGGTCACCGCAGCCGGAAAGCCGTGAAGGCCGCCTCGAGTCCCCTCGATGCGGCCTTCACGGACCCTGCTCAGCGGCCCTGGTTGGCCACCGCGGCCGCGGCTTCCTTGGCGGCCTCGGGGTCGAGGTACTCGCCACCGGCCTTGACCGGCTTCAGGTCGGCCGTGAGGTCGTAGCGCAGCGGGATGCCGGTCGGGATGTTCAGGCCCGCGATGTCGGCGTCGGAGATGCCGTCGAGGTGCTTGACCAGCGCGCGCAGCGAGTTGCCGTGCGCGGCGACCAGCACGGTCTTGCCCGCGCGCAGGTCCGGCACGATCTCGGACTCCCAGTACGGCAGGAGCCGCTCGACGACGTCCTTGAGGCACTCGGTCAGCGGGGCGTCGTCGCCGAGGTTCGCGTAGCGGGCGTCGCCGGCCTGGCTCCACTCGTCCTTCGGGTCGATCGCCGGCGGCGGGGTGTCGTACGAGCGGCGCCAGAGCATGAACTGCTCTTCGCCGAACTCCTCGAGGGTCTGCTTCTTGTTCTTGCCCTGCAGCGCGCCGTAGTGGCGCTCGTTGAGGCGCCAGTCGCGCTTCACCGGGATCCAGTGCCGGTCGGCGGCGTCCAGCGCGATGTTCGCGGTGGCGATCGCGCGGCGCAGCAGCGAGGTGTGCACCACGTCCGGGAGCAGGCCGGCGTCGGCCAGCAACCGGCCGCCCTGGCGGGCCTCGCCTTCGCCCTGCTCCGACAGCGGCACGTCCACCCAGCCGGTGAACAGGTTTTCCGCGTTCCACGTGCTCTGCCCGTGCCGCAGCAGCACCAACGTCCCGAGTTCAGCCATGGGCCCCAGCCTGCCAGAACGCACCACGCGGCCGACTGGTGACCTCCGCCGCACCGCGCGTCCTACCCAGAGTGTGTTACTCCGAAGTAACACTTCACTCTTCGACAAGGCGGTTCGCCAACAACGCGCAAAATTCCGAGGACAGACTGCGCACTGTTATCGCTCAGCGGCAAATTCACTCGAACGGGCTAGCCAGTAGCCTTGTGATTACCGGGCGGGATCTGACAGGTTGACTACGTCCCGAGCGGCCGGATTCCACGCACTCCCCGGCCGGTTTCGGGCTTTGACCGCGGCTCGTCTCCCCCCTGCCGAGCCGCGGCCCGCCCGGCCCCGTTGGCACCCCCCTCGTCACCGGGTCCTGATCGGCGGGAACTTCAGCGGGGCGGCTCGAGATCGCGACTCCCCCCTCCCTCGAGCCGTCCCGCCTGTTCCGCTCAGCTCTCGCCCGGCTCCGGCGCCGGGACGCGGCGGCGCCGGTGCAGCCACCACACGAGTCCGCCCAGCGGCGCGAGGAACAGCAGGAACGGCGCGATCGCCCCGAGCACCGTCAGCAGGGCGCCGCCGAAGATCAGGAACGCGTGCCAGCCACCGGCCAGCCCGCCGAAGAACCCGCTGTGGTCCTCCCCGGGCGGCGGGGGCGCGGCGACGCTGCGGACGGTCATCGCCACGGTCGCCATCGCCACGCTGCCCGCCAGCGAGTTCCGCTGCTGCTCCAGGGACTCGAGAGCCGCCTCGCGGCTGGTCAGCTCGCTTTCGACCGACGCGATCTCCGACACCGAGGTCGCCCGCGCGAGCAGCGCGCGGATCCGCTCCACCGATGCCCGCTGCGTCGCGAGCCGCGCTTCGACGTCGACGACCTGCTCGGTCACGTCCTGGGTGTTCAGCTCGCGCTTCACCAGGCGCGTGCCCAGGTGCGAGAGCTGGTCGAGCACGCCGTCGAGCTTGTCCGCGGGCACCGCGAGGCTGAGCGTCGCCGACTCGTCGCCGGTGCTCTCCTGCCCGGTGTAGCCGCCGGCGCCCTGCGCGATCCCCCGGGCCTGCGCGACGACGTCGGTGACCTTGGTGGCGGCCAGTTCGAGCCGGGCGCTGCGCGAGAGCTTGCGGTCGGTGGCGCCCGCCTGCGGCGGGGTCACCTTCTCCGCCCCGGATTTGCCGCTGCCCTGCTGCGGCGCGGCCGGGACCGGCCCGGACCCGGCACTGTCCGCCGTGGACGATGCCCCGTTTCCCGCCGCCGAGCACCCGGCCAGCGCGAACGCCACCGCAGCGGCCGCCAGCCCGGCTCTCCATCGAGTCCGCATTCCGCGTCTCCCTCCAGTTTCGACTGGCAAGGAGACGGATGTCCGGTTCAAGGCCGTTGCACGGCCTTCGGTCACGACTCGGTCAAGCCCGGTTCGTGCGGCTTCCCGGGTGCCACGAGGTGCTTGAACGCCTGGAGGTTGGCCAGTGATTCGCCGCGGGAGACGCGCCAGTCCCACTCACGCTTGATCGACGTCGCGAAGCCCAGCTCCAGCAGCGTGTTGAAGTCGCCGTCGGCCGCTTCGAGCACCTGGCCGAGCACCTTGTCGAGCTCGTCGGCGGTCAGCGTGTCCTTGCCGAACCGGCCGACCAGGTAGATATCCCCGAGACTGTCCACTGTGTAGTGAACGCCGTAGAGCTTGGCGTTGCGCTGCAACAGGAACCGGTAAACGTCCTCATGGGACTCATCGGGACGGCGGCAGACGAAGGCTTCCACCGAGAACGCGTGGTCGCCGTCGACCAGCCACGCGTTCGTCTGCAGCTTCTTCGTGCCCGGCAGCGTGACGAAGTACTTGCCAGGACCGCGCTTGTCGTACTCCAGCTCCGCTGAGTCCAAAGTAGACTGGATCAGCTCGTCCAGGCTCACACCGCCACCTCCGTGCGCAGGTCCAGTGCGCGGGTGAACGCGCTGGTGGCCTGAGCATAGATGTCCAGCAGCGCATCCGTCGTGCGGCGCCAGGAGAACCGGCGCGCGTGCACGACGGCGTTGGCGGCGAGCTCGGCACGCCGGTCCGGGCGCAGCGCGACCGCGGCCAGCGCGTCCGCCCACTCGTCGGCGCCGTGCCCGGGCACCAGCAGCCCGGAGACGCCGTGCGGCACCGCCACCGGCAGCCCGCCGACCTCGGCCGCGACCACCGGCGTCCCGCACGCCTGCGCTTCGAGGGCGACCAGGCCGAACGACTCGTTGTAGCTGGGCACCGCGACGACGTCGGCGGCGCGGAACACCCGGGCGAGCGCCTCGCCCGGCTGCGGCGGCAGGAACCGGACCTGCCGCTCGATGCCCAGCGAACCGGCCAGCTCACGCAGGGCCTGCGGCTGCTCCAGCCCGGTCCCGGACGGCCCGCCGACGACCAGCACGACCAGCTTCGGCGCCAGCTCGGGCCGGCGGCGCAGCATCGCGGCCGCGGCGTGCAGCAGCACGTCCGGCGCCTTCAGCGGCTGGATCCGGCCCGCGAAGGCGAGCACGACGTCGTCGTCGGCCAGGCCGAGCTCCGCGCGGGCGAGGGACTGCGAGCCCGGGGTGAAGCGTTCGAGGTCGACGCCCGGCGGCACGACGTGCACCGCGTGTGGCTCGGCGTCGTAGAGGTCGATGAGCTGCCGCGCTTCGACGGCGGTGTTGGCCACCAGCCGGTCGGCCTCGGCGACCACCTGCTCCTCGCCGATCACGCGGGTGCGCGGCTCGGGCTTGTCACCCTCGGCGAGCGCGGCGTTCTTCACCTTCGCCAGCGTGTGCGCGGTGTGCACGAGCGGCACGGACCACCGGTCGCGGGCGAGCCAGCCGACCTGGCCCGACAGCCAGTAGTGCGAGTGGATGAGGTCGTAGTGGCCGGGCTCGTGGAAGGCCTCGGTCCGCAGCACGCCGGAGGTGAAGGCGCACAGCTGGGCGGGCAGCTCGTCGCGGCCGAGCGGCTCGAACGGGCCGGCCTGCACGTGCCGCACGGTCACCCCGGGCGCCAGCTCGGCCACCGGCGGCTGGCCGGACGCGGTCGCGCGGGTGAACACCTCGACCTCGACGCCGCGGCGGGCCATCTCGGTCGCGGTCTGGCTGACGTAGACGTTCAGCCCGCCCGCGTCGCCCGTTCCGGGCTGTTCGAGTGGCGAGGTGTGCACGGACAGCACCGCGATCCGGCGCGGCGCAGCGCGGAACCTTCGGATGTTGCTGGTCACCTGGTCACGTCTCCTGCGTTCAGCATTCCTCGGCGAACTGCCGGAGCACCGCGTCGAACTCGGCCGCGGACTCGGCGAAGGGCGCGTGCCCCCCGTCAACGAACCAACGCCCGATGGCACCCGGAATCTTCCCGAGGGCGTGTTCGGCCGCCGAGGGCTCGATCACGCGGTCGGCCGTGCCGTGCACGACCAGGGCCGGGACGTCGATCCCGGCCAGCACGTCTTCGCTGCCGGCGTCGCGGCGGAACAGGGCCGACCGGACCGACGGCGGCACGCTCAGCGAGGCCCCGAGCAGGGCCTGGGCCTGCGCGCCGGGTACCGGGCCGGCCACCATGCCGCGGCTGAACGCGGTGAGCGCCGGGACCGCGATGTCCGGATCGTCGGAAAGCATCGACCGCATGTGCTCGCGCATCAGCGCGCCGACGCGGCCGCCCGGCCGGTCGCGGCCGATTTCGGTGATGGCCCCCACCAGCACGATCCCGCGCAGCCGGGCGGTGCCGTGCACCCGGATGTGGTCGGTCAGCACCAGGCCGCCGTAGGACCAGGCGACGACGATCGCGTCCGGGCCCGCGAAGTCGAGCACCGCGGCGAGGTCGTCCGCCCAGACCCGCGGGTCGTCGTAACCCGCGGCGGGGACGTCGGAGGCGCCGTGACCGCGCAGGTCCACCGCGACCAGCCGGAACCGCTCGGTCAGCGCGGGGTCGGCGAGCTGCGCGGCCCAGCAGCCGCCCGACTGCGCCCAGCCGTGCACGAACACGATCGGCCTGCTGTTCCCGGTGCCCTCGACCCGCAGGCCGAGCCGGACCCCGCCGTGCCCGACGACTTCGGTGCGCACGGGTTACTTCGCACCCAGCCCTTGCCAGGCCGCCCAGCTGAAGTTCCAGTCCTTGACGTCCGAGTTCATCGGGGCACCGAGCTTCGAGCCGGTGATCTCGACCGGGTCGCCGATCAGCGCGGAGTCGAAGTAGTCCTTGGCGTCGGCTTCGAGGAGGTTGACGCAGCCGTGGGAGTTGTTGTTCTTCCCGATGTTGGCCGCGTTGTCCTGGTTCTCGTGGATGTACTCGCCGTGGTTGGAGAACCGGCAGGCCCACTTCTTGTTGACGTTCGTGTAGCCGTAGCGGGCGTTGTCGAACACCGCGGTCGGCTCCCGGGTCATGATGATGTAGGTGCCGTTCGGGGTGTTGCGGTCGACCTCGGCGTCCAGGCCGTTCGCGCACGGGTAGCTCTTGTACTGGGCGCCGTTGCGGTAGACGCGCATCTGGTGGTCCGGGGTGTTGACCTTGACCACCTGGTTGCGGCCGATCTTGAACTTCGTCGTGACGTCGGCCTTGCCGTACGCGCCGCCGCCCAGGTCGACGCCGTACAGCTTCGCCTCGACGTTCACCGTGATGTTCTGCGGCCAGTACTCCTTGGGCCGGTAGTCGACCTGGCTGTCCGACAGCCAGCCCCAGGCGCCTTCGACCTCCTTGTCCGTCTTCACGGACAGCGCCTTCTCCACCGCCTTGCGGTCCTTGACCGGCGACGCGAACTTGACGCTGATCGGCATGGCGACGCCGACGGTCTGGTTGTCGGCCGGGTTGAGGGTCGCCCGGACCTGCTTGGCCGGGCTGATCGTGGTGAAACTGCCCTTGAACTCGACCGGCTTGCCGTCGGAGCCGGTGGCCTTGGCCGAGTAGGTGTAGGTCTTGCCGTAGCCGAGCGGCTCGGAGCTGGTCCAGGTGAGGCCGTCGGGCGCGAGGTCGCCCTTGACGTCCTTGCCGCCGTCGGCGCTCAGCTTGCACTCGGTGAGCTTGCCGTCGGCGACCTTCAGCACGGCAGGCTTGAGCACCGGCACGTCCTTGGCGTCGGCGGCGGGCTCGGCCGTGATCTTCGCCACGGGCTGCGAGCCACCCTCGCCGTCGGCGCCGGCCGCGCCGGTCGGCAGCGCGTTGCCACCGTTCTCGCTCGAACACGCGGCGGCGACCAGTGCGGCCCCAGCCGCCAGGGCAGCCTTGAAGACCGTACGCCGTTCGATCACCGAAACCTCCTGTGTCTTACGGGGGCCGAGCCCCCGCGCCCCGCCGTGGGGGCTCCGCCCCCCGGACCCCCCGAAGCGTGCGAATCCCCCGCGACCAGCGGGCACACGCCTTTAGCGCTGGCAGCGCAGCCGACGTTACCCGCTGGAAGGTCAGAACCAACCAATCAGGTGGCGTCGCCTTTGTCGACAAAGACGTCCCAGACACGGACGGGTTGCCCGGTTTGGCTCAAATCACGCAGTTGATCAGCAGCGGTTCGGGGTGCAGGAGGACGCCGAAGCGCTCGAAAACGCCGTCCCGGACCGTCCTGGCCAGCGACAGCAGGTCTTCGGTCGTCGCGTCGCCGCGGTTGGTCAGCGCCAGGGTGTGCTTGGTCGACAGCGAAACACGGTTCCCCAGACCGGGGTACCCCTTGGCGAAGCCGGCGCGCTCGATCAGCCAGGCCGCGGACAGCTTGACGCCGCCGTCGGCCGGGTACTGCGGCACCTCGGCCCCGACGGCCGACGTGATCCGCGCGAGGACGGCCTCGGCGTCGGCCGAAGGCACGATCGGGTTGGTGAAGAACGAGCCCGCGCTCCACGTGTCGTGGTCGTCCGGGTCGAGCACCATGCCCTTGCCGCGACGCAGCCCGAGAACCGCGGAGCGCGCTTCGGCGGCCGGGACGCGCGCGCCGATCTCGACGCCGAGCGTGCGCGCCAGCTCGGCGTAGCGGATGGGCGCGGAGAGGCCGTCTTCGCGGACCTCGAACCGGACCGAGAGGACGACGCCGGTGTCCGTGCCCTTGAGGACGCTGGTGCGGTAGGCGAAGCCGAGCTCGTCGGCCTTGAGCGTGCGCACCTCGCGTGTCACGCGGTCGTAGAGCTCCAGGGAGACGATCGATTCGGCGACCTCGCAGCCGTACGCGCCGACGTTCTGGATCGGCGTCGCCCCGACGCTGCCGGGGATGCCGGAGAGGCACTCGAGCCCGCCCAGCCCGGCCTCGACCAGGGCGGCGACGAACGCGTCCCAGTTCTGGCCCGCCTGGACCTCCACGACGTTCCCGTCGCGCCGCCAGCCGGTGTTCGCCACCTCGACGAGCGTGCCGTCGAACCCCGCGTCGCCGACCACCAGGTTGGAGCCGCCGCCGAGCAGCAGCACCGGCTCGCCCGCCGCGTCCGCCTCGCGGACGGCCGCAACGAGGTCTTCGCTGGTCACGGCGCTGACAAAGCGGCGGGCCGGGCCGCCGAGGCGCAGCGTGGTGTACGCGGCGAGCTTCGGGAGGGCGGGAGTTCGGGCGGAGTTCACGGGTCTGACGGTACTGTCCGGCTCATGGGATCCCGGATCGAGCACCGCGCTGAGTTCGCCGCCGACGTCGCGTCCACGTACGCGGCCGTCGCCGGCGAAGACGCGCTGCGGGCCCGCCTGGAGGAGATCGGCGGCCACGGCGCGGCGCTGCTGGCGTACGAGGTGTCGGGCACGGACCTGCGCTACCAGCTGCGGCAGGGCATCAGCGCGGACAAGCTGCCGCAGGCGGTGCGGACGCTGCACAAGGGCGACCTGCTGGTGACGCGCACGCAGACCTGGCGCGTCAGCAACGACGGCACCGGCCGCCAGGGCAACGCGTCGGTCGAGGTCGGCGGCGTCCCGGGCGAGATCACCGCGCGGACCGCGCTGCTGGCCAACGGCGACCAGACCGTGCACCGGACCAGCGGCGAGGTGACCGTCCGGATCCCGCTGTTCGGCGGGAAGCTGGAGAGCGTGATCGCCGAGCAGGTCACGAAGCTGCTGGAGCGCGAAGCCGAATTCACCGCGAAGTGGCTCGCGCAAGCAAACTGACCCCGGTCGGCGCGCCGACCCGCGGCACCACCAACCCCAACCGCCTGCGCCGGGTCGACCGCTGGATCGCGGCCGCGCCGCCGACGTCCCGGCTGCTGCGGGCGACCGAATCGCCGCTGGTCGTCGACCTCGGCTACGGCGCTTCCCCGGTGACGACGGTCGAGCTGGCGCGGTGGCTGCGGCGGGTCCGCCCCGACGTCCGCGTGCTGGGCCTGGAGCTGGACCCGGATCGAGTCGCCTTCGCCCAGTCCGCCGCGTCGCCGCCGCTGCTGGAATTCCGCCGCGGCGGCTTCGAACTGGCCGGGACGAGGCCGGTGCTGGTGCGGGCGTTCAACGTGCTCCGGCAGTACGCGGAGGACGAAGTCGCGGGCGCGTGGAACTTGATGCTGGACTCGATGCCCGCCGACGGTCTCCTGGTCGAGGGCACGTGCGACGAGATCGGCCGGCTGTCGACGTGGGTCCTGGTTTCCCGGTCCGGCCCGGTGTCGCTGACGCTGTCGATGCGGCTGGCGGCCCTGGACCGGCCGTCGACGATCGCCGAGCGGCTGCCGAAGGCGCTGATCCACCGGAACGTGCCCGGTGAGCGGGTGCACGACCTGCTGGCCGCGTTGGACGCCTGCTGGGCGGCGGCGGCACCGCACCAGGCGTTCGGCGTGCGGTCGCGGTGGCTCGAAGCGGTCCGGCTGCTGACCGCGCGGAACTGGCCGGTGCTGGGCCCGCCGTCCCGCATCCGGCTGGGTGAGCTGACCGTGCCGTGGGCGTCGGTCGCCCCCGCCTGAACGTTCACCAGCCCACCCCCGCTGCGTCACCCCGAAGTGACCTTCGGTGATCACCATTGAGCCGTGGAACTCCTGGGGCACGTCACCGAGCTGCTGCGCGACGCGCTCGGTTCGCCGTGGCTGTGGGTACTCGTCTTCGCCGTGTCCGGGTTGGACGCGCTGCTGCCCTTCATGCCCAGCGAGACCACCGTCGTCACCGTGGCCGTCCTGCTCGGACCCCATCCCGCGCAGCTGGCCCTGCTCGCCGCCGTCGCGGCCGTCGGCGCGTGGGCCGGCGACTGCCTCGGGTACGCCGCCGGCCGGTCCGCCGGGCCGCGGGCGATCGCGCGGCTGCAGCGCGGGCCGGAGGGCCGCCGCCGGTACGAATGGGCGCGGGACCAGGTGCGCCGCAACGGCGGGCTGCTGATCATCGCCGCCCGCTACCTGCCCGGCGGCCGCGTCGCCAGCGCGCTCGCCAACGGCAGCCTCGGCTACCCGCTGCGCCGGTTCGTCCCGCTCGACGCGGCCGGCGCGGCGATCTGGGCGGTGTACAGCGTGCTGATCGGCCTCGCGGGCGGAGCCGCCTTCGCCGACGAACCGGCCAAGGGCCTGCTGCTGTCCTTCAGCCTGGGCCTGGGATTGGTGTTCGCCATCGAAGCCGGACGGCGGCTACGGTCGGCTCATGCTCGAAGCGATCGACGTCCACGCCGACGGGCTCAAGCGGGCGGCGCTGGCGGCCGGGCCGGCGGCGCCGGTGCCGAACTGTCCGAAGTGGACTGTCCATGACCTGGTGACGCACATCGCGCTCGTGCACGACACCATCACCAGCCTGGCGATGGGCCGTGAGCCCCGCCCGGAGCCGCCGCCGGACTGGGAAGACGTCCTCGGGTGGTGGGACGGCCGGCGCCTGGGCCTGCGCGAAGCACTGGCGCGCAACCCGGACACGCCGTGGACCCGCCGGATGGCCCACGAGACCGCGATCCACCGCCTCGACGCCGAATCCGCCCTCCCGGACCCGGTGGAGACCCGCTTCTCCCCCGAGTTCGCCAACGACGGCATCGACGAGTTCCTGACCTTCGTCGTCCCCCGCCGCGGCTTCGCCGTCAACGTGCGGATCACGACGCCGGAGCGGACGTGGACGGTCGGCACCCCGGGGACCGAGGTGACCGGCGACGCCGACGACGTCTACCGGGCGGTGTGGGGCCGCCCGCACCGGGCGGCGATCAGCGGGGACCGGCTCCCGGCCGTCTGACCTGCGCGGGGGACAATGCCGGGGTGACCGCTCCCGAACGCCGCTACGTCATCACCTTCGGCTGCCCCGACCGCACCGGCATCATCGCCCGGATCTCCGGGTTCCTCGCCGAGCACGGCGGCTGGATCGTCGAGGCGGCCTACCACACCGACCCGGACACGGGCTGGTTCTTCACCCGCCAGGTCGTCCGGGCCGACTCGCTGCCCTTCGACGCCGCCGGGCTGCGCGCCCGCTTCGGCGAGGTGGCCGCGGAGCTGTCCGCGGAGTCGAGCTGGCAGGTCAGCGACACCGGCGAGCGGCGCCGCGCGGTGATCCTCGTCTCGAAGGCCGGGCACTGCCTGTACGACCTGCTCGGCCGGGTCGCCTCCGGGGAGCTGGACGTCGACATCGCCGCGGTGATCGGCAACCACGACTCACTCGCCGACATCACCCGCGCGCACGGCATCCCGTTCCACCACGTGCCGTTCCCGCCCGGCGACAAGGCGGCGGCGTTCGAGCAGGTCCGGAAGCTGGTCGACGAGCACGACCCGCACGCGGTCGTGCTGGCCCGGTTCATGCAGATCCTGCCCGCGGACCTGTGCCGCGAGTGGGCCGGCCGGGCGATCAACATCCACCACAGCTTCCTGCCGTCGTTCATCGGCGCGAAGCCGTACCACCAGGCCCACACGCGCGGGGTGAAACTGGTCGGCGCGACCTGCCACTACGTGACGGCGGACCTCGACGCCGGCCCGATCATCGAGCAGGACGTCATCCGCGTCGGCCACGGCGATTCGGTGGAGGACATGGTCCGCAAGGGCCGCGACATCGAGAAGGTGACGCTGGCCCGCGGCCTGCGGTGGCACCTGGAGAACCGGGTGCTGGTGCACGGCAACCGGACCGTGGTGTTCTGATCCGGTTGCCGTGCCTCGGGTCAGGCGCCGATCGTCTTGGCGTCGATGACGAAGCGGTAGCGCACGTCGGAGTTCTCGACGCGCTCGTAGGCCTCGTTGACCTTGTCGGCGGAGATGGTCTCGATCTCCGCGCCGATGCCGTGCTTCGCGCAGAAGTCCAGCATCTCCTGGGTCTCGGCGATGCCGCCGATCATCGAGCCGGCCAGCACCTTGTTGCCGCCGAGCAGCGAGAAGGCGTTGTAGGAGAGCGGCTCGCCCGGCGCGCCGACGTTCACCATCGCGCCGCCGACCCGCAGCAGGCCGAGGTAGGCGTCCACCGGCAGCTTCGCCGACACGGTGTTGAGGATGATGTCGAACTTGCCCTTGAGCGTGTCGAACGTCGACTCGTCGCTGGTGGCGTAGTAGTCCTTCGCGCCGAGCTTGAGGCCGTCCTCCTGCTTCTTGAGGCTCTGGCTCAGCACGGTCACCTCGGCGCCCATGGCGGCGGCGATCTTGACGGCCATGTGGCCGAGCCCGCCGAGGCCGATCACGGCGACCTTCTTGCCGGGGCCGGCGCCCCAGTGGTGCAGCGGCGAGTAGGTGGTGATGCCCGCGCACAGCAGCGGCGCGGCGACGTCGAGGTCGATGCCCTCCGGGATGCGGCAGACGAAGGCGTCCTTCACGACGATCTGGTTGCTGTAGCCGCCGTAGGTGTTCTCGCCGTCGAAGCCGACGCCGTTGTACGTCTGGACGTTGCCCTTGACGCAGAACTGCTCGGTGCCGGCCAGGCAGTATTCGCACTCGCCGCAGGAGTCGACCATGCAGCCGACGCCGACGCGGTCGCCGACCTGGTACTTCGTGACGTCCGAGCCGACCGCGGCGACGACGCCGGCGATCTCGTGGCCCGGGACCATCGGGAAGATCGCCTGGCCCCAGTCCTCCTTGGCCTGGTGGATGTCGCTGTGGCAGATGCCGGCGTAGGCGATGTCGATCAGCACGTCGTCGGGACGCAGGTCACGGCGCTCGATCGTGGTCGGCGCCAGCGGCGCGCCCGGCGCCGGAACGGCGATGGCGTGCGTGGTCGTGCTCATGGAACCCTCCAAGTTCAAGTACCGTCGTAAGAGGTCTCATACATGTCCTACGTAAGAGGTCTCTTACATATTCCGAGCGAAAGATGTGAGCCAGGTCATGGGCGGCAAGTACCACCACGGCGACCTCCGCGGCGAACTCGTGCGCGTCTCCCTGGACCTGATCGCCGAGCAGGGCATCGGAGGCTTCTCGGTCGCGGAAGTCGCACGGCGGGCGAAGGTCAGCCCCGGCGCGCCCTACCGCCACTTCGCCTCCCGGGAAAGCCTGCTGGCCGAGGTGGCGGGCAACATCGCCTGCCAGCTCGCCGACCGCGTCACGGCGGCAGCGGGCGAGCACGACGACCCGGTGGACGCCCTGGCCGCGGCGGCGGGTGCGTACACGCGCTACCTCATCGAACGCCGGGCGGGGATGAACGTGATCTACGCCGACGGCCTCCACGGCCCGCAGCACACCGGCCTGCACGAGCAGACCCGGCGGCTGACCGACGAGTTCCTGCTGCGCTGCCTGGCGGTCGCCCCCGACCCGGCGACCGCGCTGGAGCTGATGGAGCAGCTGTTCACCCAGGCCCACGGCTACGGCACGTTCCAGCTCGACGGGGTCTTCGTGAAGCACGGCTATTCGACGGACCTGGTGGTGCGGAAGTCCTCCGAGGCCGCCCGCGCGGCCATCGTGGGCCGGATTGTCGGTGGTGACCGCTAGCTTGGCGGCATGGGGATCATCGGCCACTCGGCAAGTGCGCCGACCGAGCAGCACTGAGCCCGGCGACGACGTCGAGCAGCCCGGGGAACTTCGCGCCGAACTCGGGGCGCAGCCGGACGAACGTGCCGTTCCCCGCGTCACGCTGCCGCACCAGGCCGGCTTGGCGCAGCACCTTCCAGTGGTGCGTGCGGGTCGACTTGGCGAGCGGCAGCGGGAACGACGAACACGCGCGCTCGGTGCCGTCGCCGGCCACCAGTTCCAGCACCACCGCGCGGCGGTGCGGGTCGGCAAGGGCCGACAGCACCGTGCCGAGGTCGACGTCGGCCATCTCCGGGACGGGCAGTTCACCGGGCATGCTGGACATGGTACGACAGCTGTCGTACCTTCGGCGAGGTACGAACAACTTCGAACCTCCGGAGCCCGGCATGCTGTGCGTGTTCGACGTCAACGAGACCCTGCTCGACCTCACCCCGATGGATGCGCTGGTCGGCGGGCCCCAGCTGCGGCGCGAGTGGTTCGGCCTGGCCATCCACACCGTCCTGACCGTGACGGCGACCGGCGGCTACCGCGACTTCGCGGGCATCGCCGGCGACGCCGCGGTCGAGGTCGCCGCCCGGCACGGGCGGGAGCTCGATCTCGCGGCGATCGGCGAAGGGCTGCGGACCCTGCCTGCCCACCCCGATGTCGAAGCCGGGCTGCTCAAGCTGCGCGAAGCGGGCCACACCGTCGTCGCGCTGACGAACTCGCCGCTCGCGACGGCCGAGGCGCAGCTGCAGAACGCCGGGCTGGCTCCCCTGCTCGACCGGATCTTCTCGGCCGAGCAGGTCGGCCGGCTCAAGCCGGCGCCGGAGCCGTACCGCCAGGTCGTGGCCGCCTACCCCGGCGAAACACCGGTGATGGTCGCCGCGCACGACTGGGACATCGCGGGCGCGCAGGCGGCCGGGCTGCGGACGGCGTTGCTCGCCCGCCCCGGCGTCCGCCCGCTGCCCGGCTCACCCGAGCCGACGTACACGATCCCGGCCCTGACCGAGCTGGCCGAACTGCTCTAGTCGGCGATCCGGACCAGCATCTTGCCGGTGTTGGCGCCCGACAGCAGGCCCAGGAACGCCTCGGGCGCGTTGCGGATGCCGTCGACGAAGGTCTCCGAGTACTTGATCTCGCCGGAGTTGACCAGCGGCGCGACCTCGCTGACGAACTGCTGCTGCAGGCCCCAGTGGTCGAGCACCAGCAGGCCGCGGATGGTCAGCCGCTTGGCGATGACCTGCGCGAGGTTGCGCGGCGCCGGCGTCGGCTCGGTGTCGTTGTAGGTGGAGATCATCCCGCAGATGGCGATCCGGCCGTGCACGGTGATCGCGTCGATCGCGGCTTCGAGGTGCTCGCCGCCGACGTTGTCGAAGTAGACGTCGATGCCCTCCGGCGCCGCCTTGTGCAGCTGCTCGACGACCGGGCCGTCCTTGTAGTTGAAGGCGGCGTCGAAGCCGAGGTCGTCGAGCAGGTGGCGGACCTTCTCCGCCGAGCCCGCCGAGCCGATGACGCGCTTGGCGCCCTTCAGCTTCGCGATCTGCCCGACCAGCGAGCCGACCGCCCCGGCTGCGCCGGAGACGAACACGGTGTCGCCCGGCTTGAACTCGGCCGACTCCAGCAGGCCGGCGTACGCGGTCAGGCCCGGCATGCCGAGCACGCCGAGGTAGGTGGACAGCGGCGCCGCGGTCCCGTCGACCTTGACGTACCGGCCCGCGTCGAGCACGGCGTGGGTGCGCCAGCCGGCCTGGTGCAGCACGTGGTCACCGGGCTTGACGTCGTCCACGTCGGACTCGACGACCTCGCCGACCGCGCCGCCGGACATGACCTCGCCGACCTGGAACGGCGGCGCGTAGGACTTGACGTCCTTCATGCGGCCGCGCATGGCCGGGTCGACGCTCATGATCAGGTTGCGGACCAGGATCTGGTTCTCACCCGGAGCCGGCACCTCGGTGTCGACGATCTCGAAGTTGTCGTGCGTCGGAACACCTTCCGGACGCGAGGCCAGCCGGATTTCGGTCGCCGTGCTCATCGTCGGATCTCCTCCAAGTTCTCGAAGCGGGGCAGGCGCCCCGGATTCCACCCGATGTAACCAGCTAACCGGGGCGCAGATTCCGATTGTGAGGCGTCACACGATCTCGGCGAGCTTCTCCAGCACCCCGTCGTAGATCTTCTTCAGCCCACCCGGCGCGAACGTCTTCTCGAAGAAGCCGCCGATGCCCCCGGCACCGTCCCACGTGGTCTCGATCTTCACCACACTGCGTTCACCCGCCTCGGTGACCGTCCAGGTGGTGACCATGCTGGAGTTCGCGTCGGTCTCGACCAACGTGCCCGGCCGGGGCTCGGTGACGGTCGCCTTGACGTCGCGGACGCGCTTGGACGTCGCCTGCAGCTTCCAGCCCGCCTTGGTCCCGGCGCCGACGCCGCCCTCGGTCACCTGGTAGTCCCGGTAGTGCTCGGTGAGCAGCTTGGGGCGCGTTTCGGCGTAGTCGGCGACGAGCGCGCGGACCTTGTCGGCCGGAGCGTCGATGGTGCGCTCCGCGGTGGCCGTGACCTTTCCCATTTCACTCCTTCTCCCGGCGTACGAGTCAGGGTCCACGATTTCACCGCGCGCCGCACCACCGGCGGCCGCCCTCGGACGTCCCGGATGGTGAGCGGCGGAAGTCCGCTCTGGACAGCCGTTTCCGGGGTCGGCGGCTCGCGATGAGCTGCGGTTGGCCCTGGCTCGGACGCCGACGTCCGCGCGTACACGAGGATGGCGCCCGGCGGTTAGGCTGCCCGGCATGGGTTCGGGAGCGCACCGCCGGTCGACGGTGGCGGTGAAGGAGTCGCTACGAGAGCTGCGCAACCAGCTGTCGCTGCTGAACCACCAGGTCAGCGCCCACTTGGCGCTGAAGGACGTCGACCTGGACTGCCTCGAGCTGATCGGCAGGCACGGCCCGCTGAGCCCGAGCGCGCTGGCCCGCCGCGCGGGCCTGCACCCGGCGACGATGACGGGCATCCTCGACCGCCTGCAGAAGGGCGGCTGGGTGGTCCGCGAGCGCGACCCGGAGGCGGCCGACCGCCGGTCGGTGGCGGTGCGCGCGGTCCGCGGCCGCACCGGCGAGCTGTTCCGGCTGTACGCCGGGATGAGCACGGCGATGGATGACCTGTGCGCGGGTTACAGCGAGGAGGAGCTCGAGCTGATCGCCGGGTTCCTGCGCCGCGCAACGTCGGCGGGCCACACGGCCACCGGGGAACTGGCCAACGGCTGACCAGCGGTTTTTGTGCTGTACTGCGTCGCATGTGGCAGTCGGGTGACGCGTACGAGGCATTCATGGGCCGGTGGAGCCGCCGGCTGGCGGAGACGTTCGTGCGGCGCCTCGACGCCCCGCCGAGCCGCCGCTGGCTCGACGTCGGCTGCGGAACGGGTGCGCTGACGGCGGCGGTGCTGGCCGCGGCCGACCCGGTGGAGGTGGCCGGAGTGGACCCGTCCGAGGGATTCCTGGCGTCCGCCCGCGAGCGAGTTCCGGATCCCCGGGTGTCGTTCACCGTCGCCGACGCCCGAGAGCTGCCCTTCCCGGACGACCGCTTCGACGTGGTGGTGTCCGGCCTGGTCCTCAATTTCGTCCCCGACCCACCGGCAGCCGCGGCGGAGATCAAGCGGGTGACGGCCCCAGGCGGCCAGGCGGTGGCGTACTTGTGGGACCTGGCACAGGGAATGGAGCTGCTCCGCAGGTTCTGGGACGCGGCGGCCGAGGTCGACCCGGCGGCCGCGGAGCTGCACGAAGGCCGCCGGTACCCCTTGTGCCGCCCGGAGCCGTTCGGCCGCCTGTGGACGAACGCGGGCCTGACCGAGGTGACGATCGACGAGATCACGATCCCGACGGTGTTCACGAATTTCGACGACTACTGGCAGCCATTCCTCGGCCGCCAGGGCCCCGGCCCGGCGTACCTCGCGACCCTGCCGGAGGGGCAGCGGGACCGGATCCGCGAGCTGCTGCGAAGCCGGCTGCCGACGAACCCGGACGGGACGATCCCGTTGACGGCCCGCGCATGGGTGGCCCGGGGAACGGCGTGACTGGCGGTCCTGCAGCGGCCACCGGGTGACTGCCTGAGGACCGCCGGCCGCACACCTGACCACCGCCGGCCGCCCCGTTCGGGCGGCCGGCGGTGGCGGGTCAGAGGCCGGCCTGGGCCAGCCAGTCCTTCGCGACGTCCGCGGCCTGCTCGCCGTCGGAGTCGACCTTTTTGTTCAGGTCGCGCATCACGTCGGTCGTGAGCTTCGCGCTGACCGCGTTCACCGCGTTGGCGAAGTCCGCGCCGCGCTCGTCGAGCACCTTCTTGTTCACCGCCGGCACGACGTTCTCGGTCGGCACGATGTTGAGGTCGTCCTTGAGCACCGTGTACTTCGAGTCACCGGTCAGCGGGCTGACCGAGTCGACCGGGATGACCGTGACGGCCCCGGACTTGAGCTGCTCGACGCGCGGCCCGGCCTCCTGGATCGTCTGGAAGGTGATGTTCGTCAGCTTGTAGACGTCCTTGAAGCCGAGGAAGCACGGAAGGCGCTTCTCGCACTCCGGCGGCCCCGCCATGACGACCTTGTCGAGCTTCTTCAGGTCGCTGATCGACGCGATGCCCTTGTCCTTGGCCAGGTCGGACTTGATGATGTAGGTGTTCTTGTCCTCGGCCGGCGCGAAGTTCAGCAGGCCGATGCCGCTGGGCTCGAACAGCTTCGCCAGCTGGTCGTGCTCCTCCTGCGCGGACTTCCCCGCCTCCTTGCCGAAGCCGGTGGTGATCGCCGCGCCCTGGTACTCCGGGATGAACTGGAGTTCGCCGGACTTCAGGGACGGGTAGATCAGCTCCCGAGAACCCAGGTTCAGCTTGCGCGTCACCGGGTAGCCCTTGGCTTCCAGCGCCTGGGCGTAGATCTCGGCGAGAATCTGGCTGTCGGTGAAGTTGAAGGACGCGACGACGATCGGCGCCCCGCCCTTGCCCTGCGCGGCGGGCTTGTCACCGCTGTCGCTGCCACCACAGGCGGCCAAACCGAGCGTCGCCGCGACGGCCACCGCCACCACCGACGCGTTCCGGAACCAGCGCACGAATCCCCACTCCCTCGTCACTCGAACAGACGAAAGGACCCTAGCCCGGCCCACCGACAGAAATCCACATGCTGGGACGAACCGGCTCAAATTCCCAGCCTGCGGAATTATGCCGCCCGATCGGGGTAGGGTCGGCCGGTGCACGTGACCGCGGTGACGCCACGGGCCGCCGACAGCGGGCCCCCGATCTTCCAGTGGCGGTGGGTGGACCGCAACGCCGACGCCATCGTCGACCGGCTCCTGGAGCACATTTCCCTGACCGGGGCCGCGCTGGGCATCGGCCTGGTGGTGTCGATCGGGCTGGCGGTGCTGGCGCTGCGTTACCGCTGGTCGTACGGGATCATCCTGGGCACGGCGGGCGCGCTGTACGTGATCCCGAGCCTGGGCGCGTTCGCCTTGCTGGCGCCGTTTTTCGGGCTGACGTTCGTGACCGCGATGATCCCGCTCGCGACGTACACGCTGCTCATCCTGGTTCGAAACATCGTCACCGGCGTCGACCAGGTGCCCAAGGAGGTCCGCGAAGCCGCGATCGGGATGGGCTACACGCGCACGCGGATGCTGTGGCAGATCGAGCTGCCGCTGGCGCTGCCGGTGGTGATCGCCGGCCTGCGCGTGGCCGCGGTGACGACGATCGGCCTGGTCACGGTGACGTCCATGCTCGGACTGGGCGGCCTCGGTTACTTCATCCGCGCCGGCATCCAGAACACCACGCCCAACCCCACGGAGATCATCGTCGGCATGGGCCTGTCGGTGGTGCTGGCGGTGGTCGTCGACCTGCTGCTGTGGCTGGGCGAGCGCCTGCTGACCCCTTGGACCCGGAAGGCGCGATGAGCTTCCTCGACCAGCTGAACGCGTGGCTAGCCGACCCGAACCGGTGGAGCTGGACGGACCGGGCGGGCGTGCCGTACCGGACGTTGGAGCACCTCAGGTTTTCCCTCCTGGCGCTGGTGATCGCGGCGGTGCTGACGATCCCGGCAGCGTTGTGGCTGGCCCACTACCGCCGCGGCGCGTTCCTCGCGAGCAGCGCGGTGAACATCGGCCGCGCGATCCCGAGTTTCGGGTTGATCATCCTGTTCTGGTTCCTGGCCAGCCGCTGGGAGTGGGACACGACGTTCTGGCCGTTGCTGCTGGCTCTGGTCGCGTTGGCGATGCCCCCGTTGTTCACGAACACGTACGCGGGCGTGGTGTCGCTGGAGCAGGAGACGGTCGACGCGGCCCGGGGAACGGGCTACCGGGAGTGGCAGATCATGCTGCGCTTGGAGTTCCCGTTGGCGTCCCCGGTGATTTTGGCGGGCGCGCGGGTGTCGTTCCTCCAGCTGATCGCCACGGTGGCAATCGGAGCCATCGTCAACGACGGCGGCGGCCTGGGCCGCTACATCGTCGACGGCTTCGCGGTGGGCGCCCAGGGTTATGGCGAGATTTTCGCCGGAGGTCTGGCTGCGGTGGTGCTGGCGCTGGTGTGCGATGGGGCATTCGCCCTGCTGACCCGGGTGGCTACGCCGCGGGGGCTGGCTTTGCAGAACGCGCGCCGCGACTAGAGCCGTTCTGTAGGTCATCGGAGCCAGAGGGCGATGGTGGCTTTGGCTTGGTCCCGGCCGGAGACCGTGAAGGCGTACTCGCGTCCCTCGTCCCGCGGGCGATGCAACATCGGCAGATCACCTTCGTCCGGCTGGATCAGGACCGACTAAATCGTCCGCGCGTCGCCACGTGCTCCCGTGGTGGAGCGTCCGCCGGCACGATTTCAGGGCCCTCCCCCTCCCCTCCACCGCCAAACTGTCGCCTAGAACGCGCCGATCAGAATCAGCACGCCGAGCGCGATCAGGACGGCCGGTAGCACCACGTGGCCCCAGCGGGCGAGTACGTGGGCGACGCCCTGCCGGGTGGCTAGGAACCGGCCGATCACGCACCACACCGCCACGCTCGTCAGGAACACCGCCGCGTAGCCCGCCAAGCCCGCGGGACCGGTGGCCGCGAACGCGGGGACGTACACGCCGACGTTGTCGCCGCCGTTGGCGAAGCACACCAGTGCGATCCCGAGCAGGCCCGTTGCCGGGGGCGGCTCGTCGTCGTTCTGGTGCCAGGCCTGCCAGGCCGCGCGGACTCCGAGCAGGACCGGTAGCACGCCCAGCCAGCGGACGGCGCCATCCGGGAGCAGCCCGGCTCCGAGCGCGCCCGCGAAGGAGACCGCCAGGATCGCCGCGAAGCCGAGGAACTGGCCGCCCACGACCTTGAGCTCGCCGCGGCGTCCGGCCGCCTGGCCGAAGAACACCGCGAGCAGGACCAAGTCGTCGACGTTAGTCACCGCGAACATCGCGGCCGCGCGTCCGAGCAGTCCGGCGTCCACACCCGCCCTTCCGGTAAAACCGCTTGGCGAAGGCCGGCGCGGCACAGGACGATTCTGCCCATGCCCGTCGTCGCGCGCCGCGGCTACACCGGTCCGGCCGACCTGCGGGCCATGCAGAGCCTGGCCCAGCGGATCTGGTCGAAGGCGAGTTCGGTGCACGTCGGGGATCTCGCGTGGCAGCGGTTCCAGCACGCCGGCCGGGAAACCGAGTGGCCGACCGTGCTGTGGGAAACGGGTGGCGAAGTCGTTGCGTGGGGGTGGATTTCGCTACCCGGTGAACTCGCGCTGCTCGTGGACCCGGCACGCCCCGGCCTCGCGTCCGAGGTGCTCGGCTGGTTCGAAGCCACCGCCTCCGCCGACGAGCTCGCTGTCACCGTGCTCGACGCCGAGAAGCATGTCGTCGCCGCTCTGGAGCGAAGCGGTTACGCGCTTCGGGAAGGTGCCGTTTTCCAGTCGTATATGTATCGCCTCCTCGTGGGTCTGCCCGAGCCTGTGGTGCCCGGTGGGTTCACCGCCTGGCCGTACCGGGCCGGGCTGGATTGGGTCGCCGAAGCATCCGACGGCCGGTTTGCCGCCCAGTGCCTCATCTGGCTCGACGAGCTCAATGCCGTCGGCGAGCTGGAGCCCGTCGGAACCTTGCCGGAGTTCCGCCGAACGGGCTCGCCCGCGCGGTGTGCCTCGCCGCGCTGCACGCGGCCCGCCACGCCGGCGCTCGCGAAGCCGTCGTGTACCCGGTGATCGGTCATCCGAAGTCCGTGGGTGCCCTCCCGTTGTATCGCGATCTCGGCTTCCGTCCGTATGCCCGCACCCTCACCTTCACGCGAACCCGCCGTCGTATCCCTCCTTCCCCGGGGTCCGCGTCCCCGGAGGGCGCTCACCGGCAAACGTAGCGCGCCGTCCGATCCGGCTGTCCGTTTCGGCGGCCTCCGGAGGCTGGTTGTCCACATCTGGGCAAAGCTGTGGACAACCCCGTGGATTTCCCCGGCACGGCCCCGAAAATGTCGGTCGCGCGCGATAGTGTCGAGACGGGGGGCGCCCCCGCGGGCCGAGGGGCGAGGAGGCGCGCACAAGGCGCACTGAGAACGCTGAAAGGTGCTGCTGCGCAAGGGAACTCCGCACCGTGATTCCGCAGTAGACAACGAAAACGTATGCGAGTTCGAAAAGTCAGGTAAGAGTGGCCAAGTCGTCGAAGAACGCCGCCCGGCACGCCGTGATCAGCCGCTCGATCTCCGGCCCGAGCGGGCGGTCCTCGTCGACCGGCGGTACCACCGACCGCACCCACCGATAACCCGCTCGCAGCCCCGGCACCCCGTCACCACCAGCCAAATACCGCGCCTGGGAGGCCGTCACCAGCTCGCACGCGGTGATCGCGAAAACATGACCAGCCGCCGCGCGCAGCTGCTCGCCGGCCGCGGTGGCGAACGCCTGGACGTCCTCCTGGCCCGCCGATGTGTCGATCGAACCGAGCGTGGCCGGTGCCGCCAGCCGGCGCAACGCCTGCAGTTCGCCCGCCGCTCGCTTGTGCAGCGGGGCCAGGCCCGCCTGGGGTCCCGGGTCCGCCGTGAGCTGCGCCGGGAGCCCGGTGAACCGCTCGTCCAGCAGGCGGTGCGTCCGCTGCACCGAAATCTCGCCGAGGTGCACCAGCGCCGCAGTCACCGCGTCCATTCGCAAGCCCAGGTCCACCGCGTGGTAACCCGTTCCCGGCACGAACGAGCCGTCGACGAAAGACGGCGAATCGCCCGGCATCGTCCCCCAGCGCCGCCACGTCTCGTGCAGGTCCGCGTTGACGCGGGAAGCGTGGGCGAGCGCCCGCGGCGCCACGCGGACCGACAGCGGGGCCTGCACGATTCCGTGCCGCACCGGGCCGATCCCGACCAGGGAATTCAGCTCGTGCAGCAACGTCCGCAGGTGGTCGTCGCCGCCCGCCATGACCGGGGCGAAGACCTCGCGCGGTGCGCCGAGCACGTCGATCGCCATCGCCTCGGTGAGCGTTTGCAGGTCGATGACCTGCTGGGTTTCGGTCCAGCCGCGCTGCGCGTGCATCACGGCGAGCGGAGACCCCTGAAGCAGCGAAGCGCCTTCTTTCGGCCCGAGGACATAAGGCGTGGCACCCCGGCGGGCGAGCGCCGACGCAGCCGGCACTTCGGCGCCGTCCTCCAGGACCGTGCCGATGCCGAGGAACGTCTGGAATGCGTGCGACAGCGCGATGATCTCGCCCGAACTGCCGAGGCCGAACCGCGGGACCGCGGGGGTGAAGCCGTCGTTCAGGCGGTCCACCAGGAACTGCACCAGCTCCGGGCTCACCCCCGACCACGGCCGCAGGAAATCCCGCAGCCGGACGACGAGCAGCGCGCGGACGTCCTCGGGTGGCAGCCACGGCGGGCCGCCGACCGCGCGGCCGATCAGCAGGTTGCGCTGGTGCTCCGCCTGCTGCCGCGCGTCGAGGGCGACACCCGCGAGCCTGCCCATCCCGGTGTTGACGCCGTAGACCGGTTCCGCCCGCCCGGCAAGAGCTGTCAAGAGCTCTTCGCGGCGCCGCTTCAGGGCTTCTACCAGCGGTTTGTCCAGAATCAACCGTTCACTGTCAGCGAACTCGCTGTCGGAGACGATCATCGGTAGGGCAGCATGGTGCCGACGCCGGAAGCCTCGGCACGGGCGAGGATCATGTTCGCCACCGCAACGTCCGTTGTGGACAGTCCGCGGTGCCAGAACAGGATCCGTTCGGCGTCGTGCTCGCGGCCTGGCTTCTTCCCGGCCACGACGTCGCCGATCTCGGCGTGGACGTTGTCCTCGCGGAGGAGGCCGGCGTTGAGCTGCGGGCGCAGGGCGCCGAACCGCGGGTTGCCGGACCGCGATTCGCGCCAGTCGTCGACCACGACCTTGTCGATGTCGTCGAGCAGCGTGAGCTCGAGCGCGCTGATCGTGCCGTAGGGCACCAGGAAGGTGCCCGGCCGGAGGAACTCGCGCCGCACCAGCGGTTCGGGTTCGACCAGCCGGGAGGCCTCGACCTGGATGTCCGCGCCGTCCAGGGTCTCCTCGGCCGTGGCGCAGACGCGGACGTCCTTGCCGAGCCGTTCGGACAGCCGGCGGCCGAAGTCCTCGCGGGATTCCGGGCGTTTGCTGGTCACGCGGATCTCGGCGAAGTCGAACAAGGAGTCCAGCAGCACGACGTTCCACCAGGCGGTTCCGCGAGCACCGATGTGCCCGAGCACCCGGGAATCCGGGCGGGCCAGGTATTTCGCGCCGACGGCGGTCATCGCGCCGGTGCGGGCCTCGGTGATCATCGTGCCGTCGACGATCGCCCGCGGCATGCCGGTGTCCGGGTCCAGCAGGAGGATCAACGCCATTTCCGAAGGGAGGCCCCGTTCGAAGTTCCCCACGAAGTCACCGACGACCTTCACGCCACTGACCTGCTTCGCGGACAGGTGGCCGCGAAGGATGTTGAAGTGGCCCTTGCCGCCGTTGTCCGGCACGAGGTGCGTACGCGGCTCGAAGACGACCTGACCGCGGCCGTGGTCGGCGAGGACGTCCTCGACCGCCCCGACGATGTCGGCGTCCGTGACACCGAGCAAGTCGATGTCGGCGCCGGTGAGGTACCGGAGCCAGACGGACGTCACCGGGCGAGGTCCTCGATGACCTCGGCGCCGGGCAGGGCGGCCAGTGCGGCGCCGGAGATCAGCAGTTTGCTGCCGCGGATCCCGCTGCCGATGACCAGCTCGGGTGCGTCGGCGACGCGCCGGTCGATCAGGACGGGCCACTCGGCGGGCAGGCCGACGGGCGTGATGCCGCCGTACTCCATCCCGGTCAGCGAGACGGCTTCGTCCATCGGCGCGAACGACGCCTTGCGGACGTCGAGACGGCGCTTGATGACGCCGTTGACGTCGGCGCGGGTGGTCGCGAGCACGAGCGCGGCCGCGAAGCGGACTTCGCCTGCGCGCTTGCCGGCGACGACGACGCAGTTCGCCGACGCTTCGAGCGGCGAGCCGTAGGTCTCGCAGAAGGCGGCCGTGTCGGCGAGGGCCGGGTCGATCTCGGCGACGCCGACGGCATCCGGGTCGGCGAGCGCGGCCAGGGCCTTGGCCACGGGCTCGGCGAGCAGGTCAGTACGCGTGGGGGCGGGAACGACGGTGAGGCTCCCGGCGATCGTCCAGGTCACGACCCCATTAAAACAAGCGCGCCGCCGGGGCGGGTGGGGGCGGGAAGGAGGTGCGCCTCGGCCGAGGGGGGAAAGGGCTTGGCCGCTGCGAGGGGCAGGGTGAGCAGGCTCATGGAAGGGGCGGGAGGCTCGCCCGAGCGGACGGGGCGGGATGCTCGCCTACCTGAGCGAGCTCGTCTAGGGCAAGCCTGAGTGAGCCGGCCGGGTTGAGGTTATCCGGCGCGACAGGCGGCGTTCACCAGCTGGAGCCGCCGCGCTGGACCTCGATCAGCTTCGGGCGGACGTCCACGATGTAGACCAGCACCGCCGCCATGGCCGGGACCCAGAAGATCATTCCCGGGCCCATCACGTTGAACAACGCCATCGCGAGGGTTGCGCCGCCCGTGATCAGCATCCAGATGGGCTTGGTCTTGCGGTCGGCTGCCGAGTACGCGTCGGCGCGCTGGAGCAGCGCGTGCACGAAGGCGAAAAGCCCGACCAGCGCGCTGCCCCAGTGGATGACATTGAGGATCCAGATGGCGACTAGCACAGCGACAGCTTACGGCAAACCGCCCGAACGACCCCGGCCCCGCCACCGGGGGTCCGGGGACGGGGCCAGGAGTTCACAGCGTTGTCACTTGTCGGTCTTCGGCGCGGCCGGCTTCTTCGCGGCGGTGCTCGTCGTGGTCGACGTCGTCGTGCGGCGGGCCGGGGCGGCCGTCTTCGGGGCCGTCTTGTTCGCCACGCGGCGGCTGGCCGAACGGGTCTCGTGGGCCACGTCGTCGCCCAGCTCCTCGATGGCGTCGGCCGCCTCGCCGGCGACCTCGGTCACCTTGCGGGCCGTCTTCTCGCCCGCCGAACGGGTGCGCTTGGTCACCTTGCCCAGCACGCCGTCGACGCGCTCGCGGACCTCGGCGGTGACGCCCTCGACCTGGCCCTGCGCCGTGGTCAGCGCCTCTTCGAGCTGCTCGATGGCCTTCTTGACCTGCGGCTGCGCGGCGATCTTGTCCCACGCCTGCTCGCCCGACTCGGCCAGCTTGTTGTACAGCTTCAGCGCGGCCTCGGTGTACTCGTCGATGACCTTGCGCAGCTCGGCCGGGTCCAGCTTCTCGCGCAGGCTCTCGACGTCGGTCGGCAGCTCCTGCAGGTTCTTGCGGGCCGCCTCGCCGCTCTTGGTCACGTTCTCCTTGGCCTTCGCCACGGCGTCGGTGACGGCGTGGGTGGCCAGGTTGCCGGCGCCGAGCGCGGCGAGCAGCGGGGTGCGGACCTGGTCGAGGGCGGTGGTGACAGCCTTCTTCACGTCTTCGGTCTTGGGGGTGGTCATGCTGACTCCTCGGTGTTCGTGGCTGGGGCGGGAGCGGCGGCCGGCCGGGCCGCGGCGTTCTCCCGGCGGAAGGACTCGTAGACGTCGAGCAGGACCTGTTTCTGCCGTTCGGTCAGCTCGGCGTCGGCGCGGATCGCGTCGCCGACCGGGCCGCCCGTCGGCAGGTCGAGGATCCCGGCCTGCACGTACAGCGCTTCCGCCGAAATGCGCAGGCCCTTGGCGATCTGCTGCAGGATCTCCGCGCTGGGCTTGCGGACCCCGCGCTCGATCTGGCTCAGGTACGGGTTGGACACGCCGGCGAGCTTCGACAGCTGGCGCAACGAGATCTTCGCGGTGTTGCGCTGCTGGCGGATGTACTCGCCGATGTCGGAAGCGATGTCCGCGACCTTTTCCATGGGACTGCCGGATCCTGACGTCCCACCGGTCTCTGTCATCCGGTCACCTCCTCGCGACACTTCGACGGTACGCCCGAGTGCTAGCTATTGCAAGCACTCTGCTTGCAACCATCGGGTGTGATGCGCACCGCTACCGTGGTGCCATGACGCGCTCGGCCCGGCTGTGGCGGCGGCTCGTCGAGCACCTGCTCGACGAGGACGTCCTGCACGCCCCGGAGTGGATCGCCGCCTTCCGCGCCGTCCCCCGGCACGTCTTCCTGCCGCGGTTCTTCGTGCCCGCGGGCGGGCTGTGGGCGGCGGTCGCGCGCGGCGACCCGGGCTGGCTGGAGACCGTCTACTCCCGCGACGTGCTGGTGACGCAGCTGGACGACGACCCCGGCTGCTGGGAGCTCGCGCGGCGCACCGGGCCGGTGGCGGGCACGCCGACGAGCTCGTCCAGCATGCCGTCGATCATGGCGATCATGCTCGAGGAGCTGCGGGTGCGCGACGGGCAGTGCGTGCTCGAGATCGGCACCGGCACCGGGTACAACGCCGCCCTGCTGAGCCACCGCTGCGGCGCCGGCCAGGTGTCCACAGTGGACATCGATCCGGGGATCGTCGCGGCGGCGCGCGAGCGGCTGGCCGCGGCGGGGTACCGCCCGGCCTGCGCGGTGGGCGACGGCGCGCTCGGCTTCCCGGCCGGCACCGTCTTCGACCGGGTGCTGTGCACGGCGTCGGTGTCGCAGATCCCGGTGGCCTGGCTGGCGCAGACGAAACCGGGCGGGCTGATCGTGACGACGCTGAACCGCCCGATCGGCGCCGGGCTGGTCCGGCTGGTCGTCGGCGCGGACGGCACCGCTCAGGGCCGCGTCCTCGCGCGCGACGGCCGCTTCATGCCGCTTCGCGCGCACCGGCTGCCCGACGCCGGCCCGCTGCCGATGCCGTCGCGGGGCGACTGGGAGCAGACGCGGCTGCCGATGTCGGCGGTGCTCCAGCCGCGCCGGCAGTTCGAGTTCTTCGCGGGCTTGGCGCTGCCCGGCGTCCGGCCGGTGCGCGAAAGCGGTGACGACGAAGCGGCGGGCGTCACCCTGGTCCACCCGGACGGCTCGTGGGTCCGCCACCGCAAGCGCGGCGGCGCCGACGAGGTGGCCCAAGGCGGCCCGCGGGCGCTGTGGGAGGTCGCCGAGGCGGCCTACGTCGAGTGGTGCGAGCTGGGCAAGCCGGACCGCGACCGGTTCGGGCTGACGGTGACCGCCGGCCGCCAGGAGTTCTGGCTCGACACCCCGGACGGCCGCGCCTGGCCGCTCACCTAGGCAGCCGCGCGCGGATCCACCGCTCGACGTGGTCGGCCGTCGCCGCCGGGGAGACGTCCGTGGTGTCGAAGAGGTCGACGCCGAGGGCCGGCGCCGACGTCCGGAGCCAGTCGTTGAACTCCAGCATCTCGTCGATCCGCTCCTCGTCCCACTCGCGCCACGCCGGTCGCGCCCGCAGCCGGGCGCGCAGCGACGAAGGCGATCCGACCAGCGCCAGGTAGTGGATGTCGCTGAAGAACGCGCGCTCCGGCAACGGCTCGAACTCCGGTGGCGCCACCGTCCCGCACAGCACGACCGGGCGGCCGTTCTGGTGCAGCATCGCCGCCATCCGCAGCCAGACCGAGCGGAACGACGTGACGGCGTCGCGCAGGGCGTCGATCCAGAGGACGTCCTGGTCCAGCACCACGACGTCGCCGCCGAACCGCTCGGCCAGCAGTGGCCCCATCGTCGACTTCCCCGCCCCGCTCGGCCCGGTCAGGGCGAACAGCGGCAGCTTCCGGAACGGCCACTCGTGCCCGCACTTCGCGCACGCGACCACCGCGCCCGTGACGACCGGGCATTCGGCGAGCTCCCCGCAGGCCGGGCAGATCCGCAGGTCGAGACCCATTTCAGTCGAACAGGTTCTCGAGGAAGCTGCGCTTGCGGTGCCCGTGCCCGTACGGCCGCGGCGAGTCCGCGTGGCCACCGCGGTAGGGCCGCGGCGAGTCCGCGTACCCGCGGTGCGGCCGCGGGGAGTCCGGGTAGCCGCCGCGGTAGGGGCGCGGGGAGTCCGGCCGGCCGTGTCCGCCCTGGTACGGCGGCGGCTGGTGGCCGTAGAACGAGCTCTCCGCGCCGACGATCGCCTCGAGCTCACCGCGGTCCAGGAAGATCCCGCGGCAGCCTTCGCACTGGTCGATGTGGATGCCGTTCTTGTCGACGGTCCGCATCCGGTTCTGACACTTCGGACAAATCACACCGCAAAGCCTACGCAAAAACTCCTCAGCAGGCGCAGAGGCAGAACGGGTGCCCGACGGGATCGGCGTAGACGCGGAACGTCTCGGGCTTGTCGTCGAGCAGCTTCGCCCCCAGGCCGAGCACGCGCTCGTGCGCCGCCTCCAGGTCCGTGACGTTCAGGTCCAGGTGCAGCTGCTGCGGGTGGTCCGCGGACGGCCACGCCGGCGGCCGGTAGTCGGGCACCCGCTGGAACGCGATGCCCGCGCCGCCCGCGGGGTTGGCCAGCGTCACCCAGTGCCCGTCCTCGGCCACCTCGGGCGCTTCCCACTCCAGCACCGAGCGGTAGAACTCGGCGAGTGCCACCGGGTCGGGGCAGTCGAGGGCCACCACGCCCAGGGTCGGTACCGCACTCATCGTCGCTCCTTCGATCTTGAGTAACCAGTGAAGCGATTATGTGGGTTAGCACCCCCGGAGGCAACCGCCGTACAATCGGTAAGTGCACAGCGACGCCTCTCTCGTGGTGGAGTTCCTCAACACGGTCAACGTCGAAGAGGGCACTGACCTGCTCGAAGATCCCGGGCAGTGGCACGGGTGGGCGGCCGCGCACGCACTGGCGGCCAACCCGGCCGCCGAGGCGCGCGCGGCGCGGGACGCCCTGCGCGCGGCGATCGGCGACCCGCGGCTTCCCCACGGCAGCGTCGACGTGGACACCCGGATCTCCCTCACCGCCGAAGGGCCGGCGCTCGTCGCGGACGACGTCGTGGGGGCGGTGTTCGCGGCCTGCGCGCGGCTCGTCGTGCGCGGCGACTGGGTCCGCCTGAAGATCTGCCCCGCCGACACCTGCCTCTGGGCGTTCTACGACGAGTCGCGCAACCGCTCGCGGACGTGGTGCTCGATGCGCGTCTGCGGCAACCGCGAAAAGGCCCGGGGCTGGCGCGCCCGCGCGGCGGCGGGCTGAAACCCCTCATCCGAGCGGCGGACCCTCGATCGGCTGTGGACAACTTGGGGACGAAGCACCACATATCCACGCCCCGGACGGCCTCGCCCCCACACGTTGTGGACAGCCGTTAGGCCATCACCGTGAAAAGTTGTGGATAACCCCGGGGATAACTCAGGTTCCTGTGGACAACTGGTTTGAAACCCCCCGGGGTGTGGTATACGACCCGGCCCCTCAGAACAGCAGCTCCGCCACGGCGTAGATGACGAGCCCGGCGAGCGCGCCCACCACGGTGCCGTTGATCCGGATGAACTGCAGGTCGCGGCCCACCTGGAGCTCGATCTTGCGGGACGTCTCCTCCGCGTCCCACCGCTCGACCGTGTCGGTGATGATCGTGGTGATCTCCCGTGAGTAGTTCCGCACCAGGTACGCGGCGGCCCCCTCGACCCAGCCGTCGGCCTTCGACCGCAGCTGGTCGTCGGTGATCAGCCGCTGCCCCAGCGAGGTGAGCCCGAGCCGGACGCGCCGGCGAAGCTCGCTCGACGGGTCCTCAGCCGCGGTGAGCAGCATTTCCTTCGCCGTGCTCCACGCCGAGCCGATCAGCCGCTGCACCTCCTCGTGGTGCACGATCTGGCCCTTGACCTGTTCGGCGCGGGCCATCACGTCCGGGTTCGTCTGCAGGTCCTGGGCGAACTCGCCGAGGAACTTGTCCAGCGCCAGCCGCATCGGGTGGTTGACGTCGGTCTTCACCGCCCACGCGAAGGACAGCACCTCGCCGTAGACCTTGTCCGCGAGCATCTCGTCGACGAACTTCGGCGACCAGCTCGGCGCCCGGTCCGAGACCACGCGCAGCATCGTCGTGTGGTTGTCGCGGACCCACTCGTAGGCGCGGTCGCACATCAGGTCCACGAGCTTGTGGTGCGCGCCGTCGGCGAACACGCCCTGCAGGATCTTGCCCAGCGGCGGGCCCCACGGCTTGTCGATGATCCGCCGCGCGACGGCCTGCTCCATGATCGCCTGGATGTCCTCGTCGCGGAGGACCTTCACGGCGGCGCGGACGGCCGTGGCCAGCTCGGACGTCACGCGCTCGGCGTTGTCCGGCTCCGCGAGCCAGCCGCCGAGGCGGCGGGCGATCTCGACGCGCTTGAGCTTGTCGCGCACGACCTCCTCGGACAGGAAGTTCGAGCCGACGAAGTCGCCGAGGCTGTTGCCGAGCGCGTCCTTCTTGTTCGGGATGATCGCCGTGTGCGGGATCTTCAGCCCGAGCGGGTGCCGGAACAGCGCCGTGACGGCGAACCAGTCGGCCAGCGCGCCGACCATGCCGGCTTCGGCCGCGGCCCGCACGTAGCCGACCCAGCCCGGCCAGCCGGCCGACTGTGCCCAGCTGGTCAGCAGGAACACGAGCGTGGCGCCGAGCAGGAACGACAGCGCGACCAGCTTCATCCGGCGCAGCGCACGCCGCTTTTCCTCTTCACCGGCCGCGCCGCCCGGTGGGTCGGCGGGCGTCACCTTCGCGGGGGTCAGTTGCTCCACATCGCCATTGTCCGTGAGGATGGCTGATCGTGCGCGAACCTGCTCTCGTCCCCCGCCTCCGGCCGTTCACCTCGACCATCTTCGCCGAGATGACGGCGCTGGCCGTCAAGCACGACGCCGTCAACCTCGGCCAGGGCTTCCCGGACACCGATGGCCCGGACGGCATGCTCGAAGCGGCGAAGAACGCGCTGTTCGGGGGCGCCAACCAGTACCCACCCGGCCCCGGGCGGCCGGAGCTGCGGGCCGCGATCGCGCGGCACCGGCTGCGGTACGGCACCGAATACGACCCGGACACCGAGATCCTGGTCACCGCGGGCGCGACCGAGGCCATTGCGGCAGCGTTGCTGGCGCTGACCGAGCCCGGCGACGAGGTCATCGTCATCGAGCCGTACTACGACTCCTACGCCGCCGCGGTCGCCATGGCCGGCGCCGAACGGCGGGTCGTCGGACTGGTCGAGGGCCCCGACGGCCGGCTCGGTCTCGACGTGGAGGGTCTGCGCGCCGCGGTCACGCCGCGGACCAGGGCGATCCTGGTGAACTCGCCGCACAACCCGACCGGGACCGTGTTCACCCGGGCCGAGCTGGACGCGCTGGCCGCGCTGTGCGTCGAACACGACCTCATCGCGATCTGCGACGAGGTCTACGAGCACCTGGTCTTCGACGACGCGGAGCACATCCCGCTGGTCGCGCTGCCCGGCATGCGGCCGCGGACGGTGAGCATCTCGAGCGCGGGCAAGACGTTCAACTGCACCGGCTGGAAGATCGGCTGGGTCTGCTCGACGCCGGAGCTCGTCGCCGCGGTGAAGGCGGCGAAGCAGTTCATCACCTTCGTGTCGGGCGGTCCGCTGCAGCCGGCCGTCGCGTACGCGCTGGACCACGAGCTGCCCTGGGTCGACGGCCTCCGCGCGTCGCTGCAGGACAAGCGGGACCGGCTTTCGGCCGGGCTCGCGGACGCGGGGTTCGCCGTGCGGCCGACGGCGGGGACCTACTTCGTCTGCGTCGACGTGCGGCCGCTCGGGTTCGCCGACGCCGCCGACCTGGCGTGGGAACTGCCGGGCCGGGTGGGGGTGGCGGCGGTGCCGGTGAAGGTCTTCACCGATCACCCGGACGAGTGGAAACACCTGCTGCGTTTCGCGTTCTGCAAGCGCAACGAGGTGATCGACGAGGCCATCACCCGATTGCGCAAACTGGTCTGACGACCGCGCCCGGGTCGAGTAGACCCGTTCGCGGTCCGTTTCCGCGGCGGTACCGAGGGCGGGCGGGACGGCGGCCGGTCCTGGGGGCGCCGGGGCCGGCCGGGCGGCCGTCCACCACTTGCCGCCACCTGCCGTCACGCTCCGCAATCGACGTGATCGGCTTCCCGCGGCGGCTTCAGCAGCCGGAGACGTCCGCGGCGCGCGTCTCCGCCTGCCGACGCTTCGCCGCGCTTGACGCCGTCCGGCGTCGCCGGGACACCTGGTTCGCGATCACGGACCGCAGCCGGATTCCCCGCCGCCGCGAGGAAAACATTTCCGGCACAACACAACCGAAGCCGCGCGTGGAACCCGTTCGGCCCAGTGACCGTCCCACATCCCGGACGTATTTCCGGTCACTTGGCCGGAACCCGGGTGCGCCCACGGAACGGAACCGTGTCGGCACGCATCGCGATCGACACTCGGGAAACATCAGGTCAGCCCGCGCAGCGGCAAATGGCATCGCTCCTCCGAATGGCCGCAGCGAAGCACCCGAACGGCACTGAGAGTGATCAACTTTCCGGCCGCAGATGCCTTGCCCGGGAGGGCCGTTCCGCCTTGCGGGCTGGATCGAACGCGGGAGAGATGAAAGACTCCCGAGCGGTGCTAGAAAGAGTGCAGCCCCGGGGGAACTGCGACCTGGCCGGAGAAAGACACAGCAAGCACAGGCTCGACGCGAGAGCCTCAGGCGCGGACGGTGGTGGTGGCGGTGAGCAGCACGGCGGACGTGCGCCACGGCGCCCCCGCTCGGCCTGCCCTCACTCGGGGTGAAACCGCCTCGTACGCGCGCGTGCGAGCTCCGCGCCCGTGGGCGGCCTCCCTGCAGCGGCCCGCCGCCAAGATCCTGTTCGCCGGCGGCCTGACCCTCGCCGGCTGGCTGCTGGGCGCCGCGCTGACCGGCAGCACCGCGTCGGCCGCCGACGCGCCGACCTGCCCGGAAGCCCCCGCCGTTTCCACTGTGGACCCTGCCGCCCACCCCCTCCTGCTCGGCAGGCACCGCAAGAGCCACCACGAGACCGACGCCGCCGCGTGCCCGGTGCAGCCGAAGGCCGACACCGCCGAGCCGCCACCGGCCGAGGAGACCACAAAGGACACCGAGGTCCCGAAGGCCACGAGCAGCACCCCGGCCGAGACCACAAAGGACACCGAAGAGCCGGCTACCACGAAGGCCACGTCCTCCGGCGGCCTGGTCAACGGCCTGGTCGGCGGCACGCTCAACGCGGTCGGCGGCGTGGTCGGGACCACAAAGGACACCACGACGGCCGCGCCGGCCGGCGGTGGCCTGGTCGGCGGGCTCGTCGGCGGCGTCCTCGACGTGGTCGGCGGGACGGTCTCCACCGTCACGGGCACCCTCGGCGCCGTCACGGACACGGTCGGCACCCTGACGGACACGCTTTCCCACACCGTGCTCGCGCCGCTGACCCAGCCGTCCCCGAACTACCCGGGCGCGCCGGTGCTGCTGCCCCTCGACGACGTGCTGGGCCCGGTGCTCGGCAGCTCGAACCCCGGCGGCGTCACCACGACGGTGCCGGTCGTGACCATCACCGGCGTCACGCAGGCCACGGCCGTCGAGCCGGTCCAGGCCGCGGTCGCCACGACGGCGGCGGACCAGCAGGCCACCCGGTTCGCGGGCACGCACCTGGTCGTCCGGCACGCGGAATCGCTGCCTGCGGTCCAGGACCAGCCGCGCGACTCCGGCACCCACGCCACCACCGGCGGCGGCGACTCGACGCCCGGCCTGCCCGGCGGCACCACCGCCCCGAGCGCACCGGCCCCGACCGTCACCCCGGGCCACGACGGCCCCGGCGGCGTGCGCCACGCGTTCGCCGTCCACACCGACGACGTCACCACGACGCAGCTCAAGCTGATCGGCACCAGCCGCGACCACGAGGTCGACGGCGCCGGGCGGGAAGCCGCCCTCCCCACCACCTCTCCCGACTGACCCCGACCCGGGCAGCCGGGGACAAGTGCGCCCAAAACAAGATCGTTTGCGCGCGCCCGCACGCCGTCGAGGCGTGAGAATCCCCAGCTCCAGTACGTAATCCGTGGTTCTTTCACGTCTCGTGGCGCCGCCGCGCGCCCGACGTACCCCAGGGGCGAAAACCATGCGAAACCCCCGTCTTTCCGACCGGCCGACCGCGCCCGGCCGGGTCGGATCCCGGTCCCGGCGTCGCGCTGCCCCCGCGACGCCGGGACCCACACCGGGCGCGCTCCGGGAGTCCTTGCTCACCGCGCCGAGCGAGGACTCGCAGTACCGAGAGCGCACCTGAACCGCCGGCTTCCCGGCACGTCGAGGGGCGGTGCCGGGAAGCCGCGGTACCCGCGAACGGGGTCACGTCCGTGAGCGGGGGTGTGGAACAACGAACCGGTGCGCTGGATGCACCCGAACGCCGCCCATCCCTGGGAGCAGGCTCGCATCCAGCGCACCGGTTCGTTCATGCGATGGGCGCGTCCAGCGAGGCCGGCGTTCCCCGCACCGACGCCTCGGCCGCGCTCAGCCGGCGGATCGCCTCGTGGATCTTCTCCGGCGGCAACGCGAACGGCAGCCGGAGCCAGCGCTCCATGCCGCCGTGGACGCCGAACCGGGAGCCCGGCGCCACCTGGATCCCGTGGCTCGCCGCCGCCACCGCCAGCCGGGAGCTCACCGGTTCCGGCATCCGGCACCACAGCGACAGGCCGCCCTTCGGCGGGGTGAACGTCCAGTCCGGCAGGTGCTGCTCCACCGCGTCCGCCAGCGCGTCCCGATGTACCCGAAGCTCCGAGCGACGGCGGGCCAGCGCCGCCCAGCCGTCGGCCTCCAGCAGTTCCGAGAACACGACCTGCTCGAACACCGGTGAGCCGAGGTCCACGGCGTAGCGCGCCGAAACCAGCCGGCCGAGCAGGTCTTCCGACGCGCGGATCCAGCCCAGCCGCAGGCCGCCCCAGTGCGACTTCGACGCCGAGCCGACGCAGATCACCAGGTCGCCGCCGAACGCGGCCAGCGGCGGCGGCCCGTCCAGCGGGTCGCCTTCGAGGTCCAGCTCGACCAGCGTCTCGTCCACCACCACCGGCGTCCGGGCCCGGGCGAGGACCGCGCCGAGCCGTTCGCGGCCTTCGGCGTCCAGACGAAGGCCGGTCGGGTTCTGGAAGTCGACCACGAGGTACGCCAGCCGCGGTGACGCCTGGCGCAGCGCCGCGTCGATGCCGGCGATGTCCCAGCTGCGGGTGCCGGTCGGGTCGAGCGCGACCGGCACCGGGATGGCGTGCGCGGCGCGGATCGCTTCCAGGGCGTTCGGGTAGGTCGGCTGCTCGACCAGCACCCGGTCGCCCGGGCCGGTCAGCATCCGCAGGACCAGCACGAACGCGTGGTGCGCGCCGTTGGTGACCATGATCTGCGCAGCCGTCGTCGGCAGGCCGCGCTCGGTGTAGCGCCGGGCGATCTTCTCTCGCAGGCCCAGCAGGCCGCGCTCCTGGTAGCCGTGCTGCCCGAGGTGGTCGACGAGCGCGCAGCGGGCCGCGTCGACCGCCGCGACCATCCCGGGCGGAGCCGCCGGCGAGGCGTGGGCGAAGTCGATCAGGTCGTCGCCGTCCGGGACCACGGCGTCCCGGCGGCGCCGTCCGGGTGCGGTGATCCACGAACCGGCGCCCCGGCGGCTGGCGACGAATCCGTTCTCGCGCAGCCGGTCCAGGGCCGCGCCGATCAGCGTCCGGCTCGCCCCGAGCGCGTCGGCCAGCTCGCGCTCGGCGGGCAGCCGCGTGCCGAGCGGGAGCTGGCCGTCCAGCACCTGCAGCTCGATGGCCGCGGCCAGGTCCGCCGCGCCCTGCCGGGAGCCTTGGCGCCACGAGCCCAGCATGACGGCCAATCGCGGACCGGAGATGCGTCCACCCAGCGGGATCAGCGGTTCCATAAGACCAATATTCCAGAATTGGCTATGGTTTACCAGGCCACTCGCCGTCAATAGTGGGCACGTGGCTCAGATTGATCTCCGTCCCGTCCGGATCACCCGCAACCCCGCCCGGCGCAGCGTCCAGCTGCTCGCCGGGCTCGCCCTCTACGGCACCAGCGTCGCCATGCTCACCCGCGCCCACCTGGGGCTCGAGCCGTGGGGCGTGCTGGCCGAGGGCGTCATGAAGCACACCGGCCTGACGTTCGGCACGGTGACCGGCGTGATCTCGGTGGCCGTGCTGCTGCTGTGGATCCCGCTGCGCCAGCGCCCGGGGATCGGCACGGTGGCGAACGTCGTGGTCATCTCGGTGACCGTCGACCTGGTCCGGGCGGTGCTCCCGGACGCCCACGACCTCGGCTGGCAGATCGCGCTGCTGGCCGGCGGGGTCGCGCTGAACGGCTTCGCGACCGCCACCTACGTCGGCGCCCGGCTGGGCCCGGGCGCCCGCGACGGCCTGATGACGGGGCTCGCGGCGCGCACCGGCCGGTCGGTCCGGCTGGTGCGCACCGGGATCGAGGTCACCGTGGTCGTCGGCGGCTTCTTCCTCGGCGGGACGGTCGGCGTGGGCACCGTGCTCTACGCCCTCGCGATCGGCCCGCTCACCCAGGCCCTGCTGCCGCTGGTCGTGTGGCGCGAACGTCAGCCGGCCTTGCGCTCCTGAACGACCCGGCGCAGCGTCGCGTAGTCGGCGCCGCGCCGGGCGAGCACCTCTTCGGTGCCGCGCTGCTGCGCCAGCGCCAGCAGGATGTGCTCCTGCCCCAGGTGCTTGTCCCCCATCCGGACGGCTTCCTTGAGGCTCAGTTCCAGGGTCTTCTTCGACTGCGCGGTGAACGGCAGGTGCCCGCGCTTGGCCGGGCCCAGCCGTCCGGCCAGCGCCCCTTCGCCGTGGGTCTGCTCGACGCGTTCGACGATCTGCTCGACGTCGATGCCGAACTCGGTCAGGGCTTCGGCGTCGGCGTCGCTGACCCCGCCGCGGCGCCGGGTGCGGGCCAGCTCTTCGGCGATGTCGTCGGCGGAGACACCCACCGCGGTCAGCAGCGGGACGTCGGCCTTGACCAGCCCGGCCAGCAGGTGCACCGGCCCGATCTCCACCGACCCGGACTGCCGCGCCACGATCTGCGCCTCGACGACGGCCATCCGCGCCTCGTCCGTGAACCTCTCGAACATCAGTGCCTCCCGTACTTCTTGTGCACGGCCTGCCGGCTGACCCCCAGCTCGGCGGCGATCTCCTGCCACGACCAGCCGTGCACCCGCGCACTGCGCACCTGCACGGCCTCCAGTTGTTCCAGCAGCCGCCGGAGCGCGGCGACCGCACGCAGTCCCACCCGGGGATCGCGGTCACCGGCCCGGGCGGCCAGGTCCGTTGCTTCGGTCATGCTTGTCAACCTACGTTGACATCCGGCGCGTGTCAACTGCGGTTGACACGTTCAGCGCGAAGCCACCGGACGGGGGACGTACAGTCGGGTGATGCCCGAGATCGCGATCGCCGAACGGGCCGGGGTGGGCGCGGACGGCCACCCACGCCCCTCCGAGGACCACGTCGTCGTGCTGGACAACGCCGTACTGGTCCTCGACGGCGCCACCTCTTCGGACCCCTCGCAACCCCCGGGCGGCTGGTACGCCGAACGGCTGGCCAGGCGCCTCGCCGACGACCTGCGCGCCACCCCCGAAGCCGACCTGGCCGGCGTCCTGACCAGCGCGATCGCCGCGGTGACGACGGAAAACGACCTGCGCCCGAACCAGTCGCCGTCGAGCACCGTCGCCGCCGTGCGCTGGGCCGGCGACCGCGTCGACGCGCTCGTGCTGGCCGACAGCCCGGTGGTCGGCTTCGGCGGCTTCGGGGTCGACGTCGTCTCGGACGACCGGCTCGCCCGGCTGCGACGGCGCGGGATGCTGCAGACCGGCGCCGACGTCCGGCGCCGGCGCAACGCCCACGACGGCTTCTGGGTCGCCGAAGCCGATCCGGGCGCCGCCGCGCACGCAGTCCGGCGCAGCTGGCCGCGGGCCGAGGTCGACGCCGTCCTGCTCGCCAGCGACGGCGTCTCCATCGGTGTCGACCAGTACGCGCTGTTCGGCTGGCCGGAGGTCCTGGCGACCGCCCGCGCCGACGGCCCCGACGCCGTTCTGGACGCCGTCCGCACCGCGGAGAAGCAGGATCCGGACGGCGACCGCTGGCCCCGGCCGAAGCGCCACGACGACCAGGCGCTCGTCCTGGTCGACTTCACCTCCGGGGGAATTCAGGGTCTTCCCTGATCACGGGCGTGCCGCCCGGGCGGGAACCTGGACGGCATGGGGATGGAACAGGGGAAACGCACCAGACCGTGGCGGCTCGTCGCGCTGGGCGCGATCGGGTGGGGCCTCTTCACCGCCGTGGTGCTGCACATCGTCAGCTCGCGCAACCCGGTGTACGACACGCTGTCGAGCTACACGGTGACCGACCGCGGCGAGGGGATGCTCGCGGCGAGCGTGCTGTCGCTGGCCGTCGGGTCGCTCGCGGTGCTCGGCGCGCTGCAGGTCGCCGGGGTACCGCTGTCGCGGACGACCCGGCTGCTGCTCGCGTTGTGGGCGCTCGGGCTGGCCGCGGCCGCGATCTTCCCGGCGAGCTACCCCGAGGCGCCGGACCCGGTGAGCGGGGAAATCCACCTCTACGCGTGCCTGGTCGCCTTCTGCAGCCTGCCCGGCGCGGCGATTTCGCTGCTGGAGCCGCTGCGGGGCCGGCCCGAACGCGCCGCGCTGGTCCAGGCGATCCGGCTGTCCGCGGGGGCGTTCGCGCTGTTCGCGCTGAGCTTCCTGTTCGTGCGGCTGAGCGAGGCCGGGATCGAGCCGTTCCGCGCGGTCTCCGACGCCTTCCCGATCGGCGTCATGCAACGGCTGCTGCTGCTCGCCGACGTCGTGCTGCTGGGCACGCTGCTGTGGCTCGCGACCCGGCTCGAGTCAGCCTTCGACGGCCGCCGCGAATTCGGGCGCGTAGCCGTACAGGCCGGGCATGCCGCCGGTGTGCAGGAACACCACGTGGTCATCCGGGGCGAAGTGGCCGGCCCACTCGACCAGCGCGGCGGCCACCTTGCCGGTGTAGACCGGATCGAGCACCACGCCCTCGGTGCGCCCGAAGAGCCGTAGGGCGTTCCAGACGGCGTCGGTCGGGATGCCGTAACCGGGGCCGAGCGTGGAGTCGCCCAGTCTCGCGTGCGTGAACGGCGGCGGTTCGACGCCGAGGAGTTTGGCCGCGCCGCCGACGAGTTCGTGGAGGTTCTCCGTGGCCTCGTCGAGCGGGTGGCTGACGCAGGCGATGCCGACGCCGAGGCCGCCGAGGAGCCCGGCGGCCAGCGTCACCCCGGCCGCGGTGCCGCCGCTGGCGTGCGGGACGACGAGGTGGGCGCGCTCGATGCCGCGTTCTTCCAGCTGTTTCGCGAGTTCGTGCGTGGCGCGGACGTAGCCGAGGGCGCCGAGGTCGTTGGAGCCGCCCACCGGGACGGTGAAGGCCTTCCGCCCCTCGGCGGCTGCTTCGGCGACGAGCCGGTCGTAGGTGCGGCCGGTCTCTTCGCCGTCCGCGCAGACGTGGACGTTCGCGCCGAACAGCTTGTCGAGCGGGATGTTGCCGCCGCGTTCGTACGCGTCGCCGTCGCGCGGGACCTTCGCGGTGAGGACGAGTTCGCAGCGCAGGCCGAGCTTCGCGCACGCGGCGGCGGTCTGGCGGCCGTGGTTGGTCTGGAGCGCGCCGAAGGTGATCACGGTGTCCGCGCCGGCCGCCTTGGCCGCACCGAGGTGGTATTCGAGCTTGCGGAGCTTGTTGCCGCCGGCGCCGAGCGGGTGGACGTCGTCGCGCTTGAGCCAGAGGTTGCGCAGGCCGAGCGCTTCGCCGAGCCGGGGTGCCTGGTGCAGCGGCGTCGGCCAGCCGCCCAGGTCGACGCGGGGGATGGCGGCGAGTGCGGCATCGGGGAACCCGGCGAAGTCGAACGTCATGGGCCCCAGTCTGCCGCACGGGTGGCCGGAGACCGCCAGTATCCGGTAACGTTCGTTCGAACGAACGAGAACCCGGGAGGTGCCATGACCGCCACGAGCCTCGACTTCACCGGTCTCGCCGCGCAGGCCGCGCAGCTCGCCGCGGGCGAAGTCACCTCCGCCGAGCTCACGGCGACCGCGCTCGGGCGCGCGCACGCGAGCCAGCCCACGCTCAACGCCTTCAAGCACCTGCGCGACGACGCCGCTCTCGCCGAAGCGGCCGAGGCGGACCGGCAACTGCGGGCCGGCGAGCGGAAACCTCTGCTCGGCGTGCCGGTCGCGATCAAGGACGACGTCGACCTCATCGGCCTGCCCACGTCGTTCGGCTGTGCCGGCGAATTCCCGTGCGCCACCTCTGATGCGCCCGCCGTCGCGCTGCTGCGCGCGGCCGGAGCGGTGATCATCGGCAAGACGAACACCCCCGAGCTGGGCCAGTGGCCGTTCACCGAAGGCCCGGCCTTCGGCGTGACGCGCAACCCGTGGCACCCCGGCCACACCCCCGGGGGTTCTTCGGGCGGGAGCGCGGCCGCGGTGGCGTCGGGGGCCATCGCGGCCGCGCTCGGGTCCGACGGCGCCGGCTCGGTGCGCATCCCGGCCGCGTGGACCGGGCTCGTCGGCATCAAGACCCAGCGCGGCCGGATCCCGACCGACGGCGAACTGTTCCACGGCCTGACCGTGCTCGGCCCGCTCGCCCGGACCGTCGAAGACGCGGCCCTGCTCCTCGACGTCGTCGCGGACACCGGGAGCACGTTCCGGACCGCCGCGGCCCGCGAACCCGGCCGGCTGCGGATCGGGCTGTCGACGCGGATCCCGTTCACCGCCACCAAGACCCGGCTCGACCCGGTCGTCGAAGCTTCCGTGCGCCGGCTCGCCGAGTCACTGGCCGGGCTGGGCCACGAGATCGTCGAGGTCGAACCGGACTACGGGCTGATCGGGCTGACGTTCCTGCCGCGCTCGCTCACCGGCGTCCGCGACTGGACGCTGCGGGTGCCCGACCGGACCGGGCTCGACCCGCGCACCCGCAGCAACGCCGGCCACGGCCGCCTGCTGGCCGGGCCCGCACTGCGGCTGGCGCGGGCCCTCGAGCCGGGCCTGCACCGGCGGATCGGCTCGGTGTTCGGCCGCGTCGACGTCCTGCTGACGCCGACCACCGCGACCCCGCCGCCGCCGATCGGGACGTTCGACGGGCTGTCCGGCTGGGAGACCGACCAGGCCATGATCGCCGCCTGCCCGTACGCTTGGCCGTGGAACGTGCTGGGCTGGCCGGGGGTCAACGTCCCGGCCGGGCTGACGGCCGGCGGGCTCCCGCTCGGGGCCCAGCTGCTCGGCCCCTCGCACGCCGAGGAGCGGCTGATTTCGCTTGCCGCGCAACTGGAAGAGGTCGAACGGTGGCCGGAGCGGCATCCCGAGACAAGCTGGTAAGCACCCGGGACGCCATCCTGCGCGGCGCGCTGACCGTCGTCGGCGAGCACGGCGTCGGCGGGCTGACGAACCGCCGGATCGTCGCCGCCGCCGGGGTTTCGCTCGGCACGCTGACCTACCACTTCCCCAGCCAGACGGCGTTGCTGCGCGAGGCGATGCTGCTGTTCGCCGAGGAGGAGACGGCGAAGCTCGGCGCGATCGTCGACGGCTACCGGTCGGAGGGGCTGAGCCTCGAGCAGGCGGCTTCGGTGGTCGAGCACGTGATCGCACAGCTCCCGTTCGGGGCCGACGAGCTCGGCGCGCACGAGCTGTACCTGCAGTCCGCGCGGGATCCGGAGCTGCACGAAGCTTCGTCGCGCTGCTTCGCGGCGTACGACGAGCTGGCGGTGACGATCCTGGCGGCGCTGGGCGTCCCGGAGCCGCGGCGGCTGGCCGGGCCGGTGGTGGCGCTGATCGCCGGGTTGCAACTGCGCCGGCTGGCGACGGGCGAGACGGACACGCCGGTGGCCGAGCCCCTGATGATGCTCATCCGCGGCGCTTGATGGCCCCGCCGGTCGTCCGCGGCACGGCGGCGTGGCGGTACTTCGGCGACGTCCGCGACGCGCTCCTGGCCGGTCAGGTGCTGGTGCTGCAGGTGGCGCACCCGGTCGTCGCGGCGGGCGTGCGGGACCATTCGGACTACCGGTCGGATCCCTGGACGCGCCTGATGCGGACGGTGGCGTCGCTGTCGATCTACGTGTACGGAGGGACGGCGGGCGCGCAGGTGGAGGCGGCGCGGCTGCGGTCGCTGCACCGGTCCTTCACGGGCTCTTCGGGCGGACGGCGGTACAGCGCCCTGGATCCGGCGGCGTATGCGTGGGTACACGCGACCCTGGTGAAGGCTCCGGTCGACGCGCAACGGTTTTTCGGCGTGCCACTGTCCGATGTGGAGCTTGAGGAGTACTACGCGCAGATGTGCGGCATCGGGCGGCTGCTCGGGGTCCGGGAGCGGGATCTGCCGCCGGACTGGGCGGCGTTCGAGCGGTACTACGACGCGATGGTGGCGGGTTTCGGGTCCAATCCGACGATCGAGACGCTGCTGGAGACGTTCCGGACGGTGCCGAAGCCGGTGGCGTGGCTGCCGGATTCGTGGTGGCGGGCGGTGCAGTGGGGGCAGCTGTTCTTGATCCGGGCGACTTTGCCGCCTCGGTTGCGTGCTGCTTTGGGTCTGCAGTGGACGGACGCGGATCAGCGGCGGTTCGCGCGGTTTGCGGCTTGCGTGCGGGTGGCGGGCAGGCCGATCCCGGCTTGGTTGCGGACGGCGCCGATGCGGTGGGTGGGGAAGCTCAACGTGTGGTTCCGTGCGCACCCGAAGGTTTACGAGCGGCTGATCGGCGGCAACGGCCCCGGCTCGGCGCAAGGGGCGTGAGTGTTCAGGCGAGTTAGAACTCGCCTGAACACTCACGACCCCGCGCGCCGGCAAGCCGAACTCGCGTGACTGCAGCCGCAACTCGCGTGATTGGGCGGGCATCACGCGTGACTGAAGGGGCATCACATGTGATTGGCGGGTCGACGCGGGGTTGGCGAGGGTGGTCAGCCTCGGGTGGGCCCGCGGGGGCGCCCCCCGGGTCCAGCGTATCGGCCGCCTATGACAAAACTGGCGGCCGCGGAGCGTGCTAGGCCGGGTTGTCCACATCTCGCCTTGCCTGTGGACCGGTGCGGGCGTAGTGGGCTCGGGCCTTCGCGCGGTTTCCGCAGCGCGCCATCGAGCACCACTGGCGGTTCCGCCGCGGTGAAGCGTCGCAGAACCGCAGGCCGCAGTCGTCCGCCGCGCAGATCCTGACCTCTGCCTCGCTGGTCGCCAAATCGATCGCGTCCGAAGCGAGGGCCGCGAACGCCGCCGCCACCGGGTCCTTCGGGGCCGGGACCTCCCGGCGCAGGGAACCGCCCGCCAAGGCCAGGCGCGGCGGGGGTGCCGGCGCCGAGGCCGCCGCGTTGTTGACCAGCTCGACGTCCATCTCCGACGGCTCCTCGGGCGGCAGCAGCACCCGGTCGATCGCCTCCCGCAGCGCCTTCGCCGCCAGCACGTTGCCCGCCGTCACCGGCACCCGGCCCGTCGTGAACCCCGCCAGCGCGAGCCACTCCGCCAGCGCGTCCGGGCCGGTCAGCAGCTCCACGCCCTCCTCGTGCCTGCTGCGCATCGTGTTGACGAGGTCGAGGCACGGCCGTCCGCCGTCGAAGACCCACTCCATGCCACCACTCTAACCCTTGAAGACAGTTAGAAGCAGCGCTACCGTCTAACCCTATGAACCGGTTAGACAACATCGCCACCGTGAACGGCATCCGCATGCACTACCTCCGAGCCGGCGACGGCCCGCCGCTGTTCCTGCTGCACGGCTGGCCGCAGACGTCGCACTGCTGGCACAAGGTCCTCCCGAAGCTCGCCGAGACGCACACCGTGATCGCCCCCGACCTGCGCGGGTACGGCCGCACCGACAAGCCGAAGTCCGGCTACGACAAGCGCACGATGGCCGCCGACGTCGCCGCGCTCGCCGAGCACCTCGGGTTCGCCACCACCGCCGTCGTCGGGCACGACCGCGGCGGCCGCGTCGCCCACCGCTGGGCCCTCGACCGCCCGGACCAGGTCGAACGCCTCGCCGTGCTCGACATCGCGCCCACCCGCGCGATGTGGCAACGCCTCGACGCCGGCATCGCGAAGGCGTACTGGCACTGGCTCTTCCACCTGCAGCCCGACCTGCCGGAACTGCTCGCCGGCCAGAACATCGCCGGCTACCTCGGCTACTTCTTCGAACGCTGGACCCACCAGCGCCACGCCCTCGACGCCGAAGCGCAGGCCGAGTACGTCCGCGCCTTCTCCCAGCCCGGAGCGCTCCGGGCCGGCTTCGACGACTACCGCGCCTCCTTCCCCGACGACGCCGAACTCGACGACGCCGACTTCGAAGCCGGAAAGCGCCTCACCCAGCCCCTGCTCGCCCTCTGGGGCGCGAACGGCCTGCTCGGCACGCTCCCCACGCTCGACATCTGGCGCGAGTACGCGGACGACGTCACCGGCGAAGCCCTCGCCGAGTGCGGTCACTTCCTCCCCGAGGAACAACCCGAAGAAACCGTCGCCCACCTGCGGCGATTCCTGCGGCCCTGAGATTCCCGGGGGCACCGGTCCCCCGCACTGGGGACCGGCTTTCCCTCGGCGCCGTGACGCCCGCCACCGGTTACGCCGGTTAGGTTCGGCCCACCATGGGGACCAAACCGAAACTGGCGCTGCTGATGCTGCTGGCCGTCCTGGGGATCACGGCCGGCAGCGGGACCGCGCACGCCGACGGCGCGCCGTCCGGCGCCGACGTCCAGGTGGCGCAGACGCTCGGCGCCCGCGAACTGACCGTGATCATCCGCCGGGTCGCCACGACGCCGTCGCCGCTGCGGGTCGACGTCGTGACGCACCGCGGCACCGCGCCCGGCACGCTGCACCTGACCGCCGCGGCCGACGGTGTCACGGTGTCCCGCGCCGACGTCGTCCTCGGCGCCGAACCCGGGATGTACGCGGGAAATCTCCAAGTCGACAAACCGGGCCCGTGGGAACTGACGCTGAGCGACGGCGCCGGGCCGCCGGCGACCATCCCGTTCCTCGTGCCCGCGCGGGTGGTGCCGCCGTGGGAGAAGGCGACCTACGGCGGGTTCGTCGCCGCGGGAGCCTTCCTGCTGCTGGCCCTGATCGTCGGTGTGCGCGCCAGGAAGACGGCGTTCGCGCTGATCCCGGCGGGTGGCGCGGTCGCCGCGATCGCCGTCGCCGTCACCGGCGCGCTGCTGTCGGCGAGCACCCCGCCGCCACCCGCGCCCGGCAGCCTGCTCGACCCGACGTTCGACAACGTCACCGACCCCTACGCCAGCGCCCAGCTGTCTACTGTGGACTATTCACGCCCGCCGGTGAACCTCGCCGTCGAAGCCGAGCAGGACAACCTGCAGCTCGGCCTCACCGACGGCGCCACCGGACGCCCGGTCGACGACCTGCTGGTCCACGACAACGCCCTCATGCACCTGGTGCTGGTTTCGCCGTCCGGACGGATGAGCCACCTGCACCCGGTGCGCGTCGGCCCCGGCGACTACCGCGTCCGCCTCGCCGACCCGGAGGCGGGCACGTACGCCGTCGCCGCGGAACTCGCCCGGCGCGGTGGCGGCGTCCAGCTCGTCCGGTCCACAGTGGACATGAAGGGCACCGCCGCACCGGCCCCCGAACCACCCGCCGCCGGCCCGCGGACGATCGACGGCACGCCGGTCGACCTCACGATCACCCCCGGCCCGCCCGCCACCATCACCGCGCACTTCCCCGCCCGCGACCTCCAGCCGTGGCTGGGCATGCTCGGCCACCTGATCATCACCGGCCCGTTCACCGGCCCCGCCGGCGAAGGCGCCGCCAAGGCCCCGACGTGGGCGCACGTCCACGCCATGATCCCGCCGGTCGCCGGCCAGGCCGACCGTCCCGATGAGACGGTCGCCGCGTACGGGCCGGACGTCGCCTTCACCTACACCTTCGCCACGCCCGGCCGGTACCGGATCTGGCTGCAGGCCGAACGCGGCTACCAGGTGCTCACCGTCCCCGCCGTGGTGGACGTCCCGGCGACCGGAGCCGGCCGGTGAAACGCCCGACCGTGCTGATCGCCGTGGTCGCGCTGGTCGTCGCGGCCGGCGCCGCGTGGCTGCTCTGGGGCGGCGGCGGCGCGAAACCCACCACGCAGCAGGCCGTTTCCGGGCCCTACACCGTGCAGTTCTCCGCGGACCGGCCGCGGATCGGCGGCAACACGTTCGCGGTGGCGGTGACCGGGCCCGCCCCCGACACCGTCACGGTCGCGCCGGTCATGGCGCAGATGGGGCACGCGCTGACACCGGTGCCCGCCGGGCCGGACGGGCCCGGCCGCTTCCGCGCCGCGGACGTCGGGCTGCCGATGGCCGGGCAGTGGGAGATCACCGTCGCGCTGACCGGCCCCGGCGGGCCGGCTCAAGTCGTCTTTCCGTTGTTGGTCAAGTAGAAGGAGGGGGAATGGATCTCACCGCATCGGGCGTGCACACCGCGGCCGTGGCGAAACCGGCGCGCACGGGGTTGCTGCCGGCGAACGTCGTCCTCGGCGGGTCGCTGCTGTCGCTGGTCGGGCTCACCTGGGACATCCAGTGGCACAGCGACGTCGGGCCGGACACGTTCTTCACGCTGCCGCACCTGTTCCTGTACGCGGGCAGCGCGGTCGTCGGCCTCGCGAGCCTCGCCGTCGTGCTGCTGACGACGGCGGCGCGGCGCGCGGGACGGCCGGTCGACCCGCGGGTCGGCGGGCGCGTGGTCAACGTCTTCGGCCGGACGTTCGCCGCGCCGCTGGGCTACCTGGTCTCCGGCGTCGGCGCGGCGACGTTCCTGCTGTACGGGCTGTGGGACCAGTGGTGGCACGGGCTCTACGGCTTCGACGCGGTCATCGACTCGCCGCCGCACATCGGGCTGCTGCTGTCGATCACGGTGTCCCTGATCGGCACGACCGCCGTGTTCGCCGCGGCGCGCGAACACCGCTGGGGCTGGCTCGGCACGGTGGCGTCGCTGGCCGTGCTGCTCACCTTCGGCCCCGTGCTGGCGCTGGGGTTGCAGCAGGTGCCGGACGACTACGCCGACGCCGTCTCGATCGGGACGTCGATGATGGCGGTGCTGCTGGTCGCGGTCGGTGCCGGGTTCCTCCGCCGTCCGGGCGGGGCGGTCGGCACGGCGGCGCTGGTCGCGGCCATCCAAGCGCTCTTCTGGTGGTTCTCGCCGTGGGCGGCGCGGGCGTACGCGGACCTCGTCGGCCTGCCGATGCGCGACGCGATCTCCGGGGTGCCGGAAATGCCGTCGCTGGCGCCGATGGCGCTGCTGCCGGTGGCCGCGCTGATGGAGCTGGGCTACCTGGCCGGCCGGCGCCGGGGGTGGCCTGCGGGCCGCGTTTCGGTCGTCGTCGGCGGGATCGCCGGGCTGCTGATCGGGCTGAGCCTGCCGGTGCAGCGGACCCTGCTCTACACCGGCGCGCACCTGCCGCCGGCCTGGTACCTGACGACGACCGCCGTGCTCAGCGCGGCGCTGGGGCTGCTCGGCGGGTTCGCCGGGTGGCGGTTCGGCGGGATGCTCTGCCTGCTGGCACCCGCGAAGAAGGGGGAAACCGCTGATGCGTAAAGCACTTATGGCCTTCGCGGCCGTCGCCGGGCTGTTGTTCGCCACCGCGGCACCGGCGAACGCCTACGAGCCGGTGAACATCGTGCACACCGAGCGGGTGCAGGCCGGGCCGTACGGCCTGACCGTCGGGTTCAGCACCTGGCCGCTGAAAGCCATGCAGTCACTGGACTTCACCTTCATCCCCGACGGCGGGATCGAGGACAAGTCCGGCCGGCTCACGATGCTCGGCCCCGGCGGCACGCAGCGGCGCGCCCAGCCGCTCGTGCGGCACCCGCGCAAGCGGGAGGTCTGGGGGCTGGACGTCCGGTCGCTGCCGCAGCCGGGCGACTGGACGTTGCGCTTCACCGTCAACGGCCCCGCCGGGTCCGGCACCGGCGAGCTGCGTTCGCTGCCGGTGCTGGACCAGCCGGGGCCGCCGATGGGGGTGAGCTGGGCGATCAGCACGCTGCCGCTGATCGGGCTCGTGGTGCTGGTCGTGGTGGCGTGGCGCCGGACCCGCGGCCGGTTGCGAGGCGGGGAGCTTCCGGCGATCGGGTGAGATTCCGCTCACATTCGGCGCTCGGACGTATCCGGGGCGTCGTGGAGGCCTCCTTCACCGCAGGACGGGAAGGGGGCCTCCACCATCTTTTCTCCACGAGCAGCCGGACGGACGGGCTCAGGCGGGCAGGTCGAACTGCCCGGCCTTGACCGCGATCAGGAACGCTTCCCACTCGGCGGTGTCGAAGACGAAGACGGGGCTGGTGGTGAGCTTGGTGTCGCGGACGCCGATCAGGCCGTCCCGGCCGAGGTTGACCTCGACGCAGCTGCCGCCGTTGGGCTCGCTGGCGAACGACTTCTCCCAGGCGGCCTCTTCGAACATAGACACGGCCGTGTTCGGATCGTAATCCGCGAACGACGGATAATCCGCCATGGGTCGTACCTCCGAGGATCGATGGGGTCGCGGCCGCGAACTGGTCTGAATGCACCCGCTCCCGGCTACTCAGTGTCTCAATGGCGCAAGCCACAGGGCCAAGCGGGTGATCAACTAGCTCCGGCCTCGACATGAAGATTATTCCAGGAGTAGGATTAATCGCATCGGCCGGGGCGCCGGCGTCGGTGAATGACTGCCTGCTCGCGGCGGGCGGTCGTCGACGCGGGTCGAAGTGCCGGAATGACCAGCCCCGGGCCGGATAAACCAAGCCGCCGCACGACCTCATGGGGGAGGATCAGCGTGATCGTCGAGGACAGGCCACACGTCTCCGGACGCGCCGCCACCGCCACGACCGGGCTGATCCGCGCGCACCTGACCGGCGGCGAACCCGCCCGGTCACCGCGACGAGAGCTGGGGGTGTAGACGATGGCCGTCCGGGTGAACTCGCTGTTCCGCCGGGAGGACGAAGAACACCGTGGCCGCCGGGGCATCGGCAACGAGCTGCGGAACCGCTTCGGGTTCAGCCTGATCCAGGCACCGCTGCGCAAGACGACGACGTGGGCGACGGACCAGGACCTGCCGCTGCGCCGCCACTCCGACGGGGTCCGGACCACCCGCCCGCTGGAGGCGTCGATCGACCTGACGCCGCTGCTGCGCGGCCGCCTCGGCTCCCGCGTCTAGGAGTTTCCGGGGGTCCGGGTGGCGGAGCCCGGGCCCGGGGCGAAGCCCCGGTTGTCACTGTCCTGGCTTTTCGGGGGTCCGGGTGGCGGAGCCCCCGGCCCGGGGCGGAGCCCCGGTTGTCACAGTCCTGAACTGCCGTACCACCACCGAGAGCCCCGGTTTCCTGCGGAACCGGGGCTCTTTCCGTGCCGGGCTACGGTTTCCGGAGCAGCAGGCTGCCGTGCCGCATCGGCCGCTCCCCCGTCACCGGCTCGCGGTACACCCGTCCCACCTCGGCAAAGCCCGCCGCAGCCCCGAATCCGGCCAGTTCGTCCATCGGCCAGCAGTAGGCCGTCGTCACCTTGTGGTCGAACGGCGTCAGCGGGCCACCCCCGGATTCGAAGCACCCCAACAGAACGTGACCGCCGGGTGCCAACATCCGGGCGAATTCGGCGAACTGCGCCGGCACTTCCGCCGGCGGCGTGTGGATCAGCGAGTACCACGACAGGATCCCGCCCAGTGACGCGTCGGGCAGGTCCAGCGCCGCCATCGAACCCACGTCGAACCGCAGGTCCGGATGGGCCGCCCGGGCGAGCTCGACCATCGCCGGGGACAGGTCGACGCCGAAGCTGTCGAGCCCGAGCGAACGCAGGTGCGCCGTCAGGTGGCCGGGCCCGCAGCCGAGGTCGGCGACCGGGCCGCGGCCGCGGACGGAATCCGCGAACGCGGTCCACACCGCCCGCTCGAGTGGGTGGTCGTCCCAGATCCCGGCGACGAATTCGGCGTACTGGACAGCGACCGCGTCGTAGGCGGCGGCCGTCACGGCTTGCGGCCGAGGCCGCAGAGGTGCCCGACGAACGCCGGGTCGTTCGCGAGCTTCTTCGTGGCCTTGGACTCGATCTCCTCGGGGTGCCACTCCGGCAGGTAGACGATGCCGGGCTCGACGAGCTCCAGCCCTTCGAAGAACGTCGTGAACTCCGCCCGGGTGCGCAGGTGCAGCGGCGTGCTCGACTGGTTGTACTGCTTCATGATCGACTCGCGGCTGTCCGCGTCGGCCATCTCCTGCAGATCGTCGCTCGTCAGGTGCGAGGACAGGAAGTACGAGCCGGACGGCAGCAGCGACAGGTACTTCCGGATGGTCTGGGCCACCGGCTCGTCGGGGCCGAGGAAGTACAGGACGCCGACCATGATCAGGCCGATCGGGCGGTTCGGGTCGAGGACGCCGGTGTCGAGCGCGCGCTTCCAGATGTCGGCCGGGTCGCGCAGGTCGCCCTGCAGCACCGCGTGCCGGTCCGCGATCCCCTCCTGCTCCAGCAGGATCTGCGAGTGGGCGACCGCGACCGGCTCGTTGTCGACGTACACGCACCGGGCGTCCGGGTTGACGTCCGTCGCGACCTCGTGGACGTTGCCGACCGTCGGGACGCCGGAGCCGAGGTCGAGGAACTGGTCGATGCCGTTGCGCGCCAGGTACCGGACGCCGCGGCCGAGGAAGTCGCGGCCGGCCCGGGCGACGGTCTTGATCATCGGGAAGGTCTTGACGGCCTGCTCGCCGAACTGGCGGTCGATGGCCCAGTTGGCGTCGCCGCCGAGGAACCAGTCGTAGATGCGGGCCGCGTTCGGCCGGTCCAGGTCCACGCCTTCCGGTGCTTCGGGGTCCTGCGTAGTCATTGCGTCCTCCAGGCTTTGCGGCCGACACCGCCGACCACGCTCGCGAGGGGGACCGTGGCGGCGCCGGGCTCCGGGCGCCACTCTCCCACAGGCACGATCCCGGGCTCGACGACGTCGAAGTTACCGAAGAACGCGGCGATCTCGTCGAGGGATCGGGAAACCGCGGGCGAACTCGACCGCTCGGACAGCTTCACCAGCCGCCGGATCTGCTCCAGCTCTTCGCCTTCGACGCCGGATTCGGTCGCGTGCGAAAGTACGTACGCCGACCCGGGCGCCAGGAGCGTCCGGTAGTCGCGGATGGCTTCGCGGACGCCCGTGACGTCCGGCAGGAAGTGCAGCACCGCCACGGTGAGCAGGCAGATCGGCCGGTCCGGGTCGAGCACGCCGGTCGCCAGGGCGGCGTCCCAAACCTCTTCGGCGTCCCGCAGGTCGGCGTGCAGCACGGCGTGCCGGTCCGGGTCGCCGGCTTCCTCGAGCAGCATCCGCCCGTGCGCGACGGCCACCGGTTCGTGGTCGACGTAGACGCAGCGGCTGTCGTCGGCGTAGTCGTCGGCCACCTCGTGCACGTTGCCGGCCGTCGGGATGCCGGAGCCGAGGTCGAGGAACTGCGTGATGCCCTCGGCGAGGCAGTAGCGGACGGCCCGGCCGAGGAAGTCGCGGTTGTTGCGGGCGAGGACCTTCGCCAGCGGGAACGCCTGCACCGCCTGCTCGCCGTACTGCCGGTCGATGGCCCAGTTCGCGGTGCCGCCGAGCGCCCAGTCGTAGATCCTCGCCACGTTCGGGCGGTCGAGATCGATGGCTTCGGGGAGGAAGTCGGGGTCCACGATGTCCCCTTCGGGCGGGCAACTTCCGGTGGTTTCAAGCGCAACAGAGTGACTCTACCGAAAGTTGTTCACAGGTCGGGACAGCTGACGCCGCCATTCGCCCTATTGGAGCTGCTGCATCTGCGCGCGGTAACCCTCCGCGAGCTCCTTCAGGAACTGCCGGGTCTCCTGGCGCTCCAGCGCGGCTCCGCGGAGCCGGTCCCACGAGTCGACGAAGATGTTGAAGTCCTTGACGTCGTCGAGGTACAGGCCGCCGGCGGAGTGCTCGATGTAGACGAAGTCGCGCGTGCGGTCCGGGAACCGCATGATCGTGAAGTCGTTGGGCACCGCGGCCAGCCGCGCGCCGAACGGCAGTACGTGCACGTAGACGCGCGGGTGCTTCTCCAGCGAGAGCAGGTGCTCGACCTGGTCGAGCATCACCGCGGGCGCGTACCCGCCGGGCGCCCGGCGCAGCGCGCCTTCGCTGATGATGAACCGGTAGTACGGCGGCTGCTGCTGCTCGAACACGGCCTTGCGGTCGAGGCGGTTGCGCACCAGCGACGTCACGTCCGTCGCGCCGGCCTCGGTGAACTGCTTGAGCATGTAGTGCTCGGACTGCAGCGGGCCCGGGATGCGCTCACCGTGCCAGGTGAGGATCTCCGCGGCCGCGGGCTCCAGGTCGGTGAAGGTGCGGAACCAGTGCGGCACCACCGAGCGGTAGCCGGACCAGTGGCCGCGCTGCCCGGCGGCGGCCCGCGCCAGGTTCATCAGCGTGTCGGCCTCTTCGCCGTTGATCCCGAACGCGTTCAGCATGGATCGCACATCCCCGAGCTTCACCCCGACGGCACCGGACTCGATCTTGTTGACCTTGCCCTGGGTGCAGCCGAGGACCTCGGCGACCTGCTGCTGTGTCATCCGCGCCGCGGTGCGGGCATGCCGGAGCTCGTTCCCGAGCTGCTTCCGGCGCGAGGTGACGGTGCTGGCCATCGCCCTGCTCTCCCGGACCACTACCAAGCGACGACGGCCACCGGCCGCCGTCGCACGCGAACTATCGAACCCACCCAGGTTAGTGCTTCACCTTGCGGATCTCGATGATGACATCGCGCAGCGTTCCAGGAAACGCCGCAGAATGCCAGTCACCTGCGCTATCACTCGCCTGGACCAGTGAAATTCCGAATTATTCGGCCAACCGGCGGAGCCCCCTCTCGGGCATAGTGACCCCGTGACCGATCGCTCCCCATCCGCCGCCGCCGTCACCCGGCTGGCCGACCGGGTCCACGGCTACGTCCAGCCGGACGGCTCCTGGTACATCAACAACTGCGGGTTCGTCGACGCCGGCGACCACACCGTGCTCATCGACACGTGCTCGACCGAGCGCCGCACGCGGGCGCTGCTCGAGGCGGTCGAAGGCGCCACCGGCAGCCCGGTGACGACGCTGGTGAACACCCACCACCACGGTGACCACACCAACGGCAACTACCTGGTCGCGGGCGCGGCCGTGGTCGGCCACCGCAAGACCCGCGAGCTGATGGTCGCCGAGGGCATCCAGAAGTTCGAGGGCATCTTCGTCGGCAGCGACTGGGGCGCGCTGGAGTCGCGGCCGCCCGAGATCGTCTTCGACGACCGGCTGACCGTGCACGCCGGCGACGTCGAGCTCCAGCTGATCCACCCCGGCCACGCGGCCCACACGACCAACGACGTGCTGGTGTGGCTGCCCGCGCAGCGCGTGCTCTACGCCGGTGACCTGGTGTTCCACGGCGGCAGCCCGTTCGCGCTGATGGGCTCGGTGGCCGGCTGGCGCAAGGGCCTCGACATCATCCGCGAGCTGGAACCGGAGGTGATCTTGCCTGGTCACGGCGGCCCGTGCGGGCTCGACATCGTGGACAAAGTGGACGAGTACCTCGCCTTCGTCCAGAAGACAGCCGAGCGCGGGAAGGCCGCCGGGCTGTCCCCGCTGGAGCTGGCGAAGGAGACCGACCTGGGTGACTTCGCGTCACTCAGCGAACAGGAGCGGCTGCCGGGGAACCTGCACCGCGCGTACGCCGAGCTCGACGGCGCCGAGTGGGGCGCCGACATCGACCTCGTCGCGGCGATCACCGACATGCTCGCCTTCAACAAGGGGCCGATCCGCTGCTTCTCCTGAACTAGGTGAGCTGCTCCTCCGTGCCCTCCCTTGAGGCGTCGATCGGACTAGGGTCTGAATCGAGAGAGTTCTTCGGAAGGATTCGGATGAGCAAGAAGGCGAGCATCGGGGTCACCGGCCTGGCGGTCATGGGCCGCAACCTGGCCCGCAACCTGGCCCGGCACGGCCACACGGTGGCCCTGCACAACCGGTCCGAGGAGCGGACCCGCGCGCTGGTGGAGCAGTTCGGCGACGAGGGCGACTTCATCCCGGCGTACTCCGCGCAGGAGTTCGTCGACGCGCTGGAGCGGCCGCGGCAGGTCGTGATCATGGTCAAGGCGGGCGGCCCGACGGACGCCGTCATCGAGGAGTTCGCGCCGCTGCTCGAAGAGGGCGACGTGATCATCGACGCCGGCAACGCGCACTTCGCCGACACGCGCCGCCGCGAGAAGGCGCTGCGCGAGCGCGGGCTGCACTTCGTCGGCAGCGGCGTCTCCGGCGGCGAGGAGGGCGCGCTGCACGGGCCGAGCATCATGCCCGGCGGCTCGAAGGAGTCGTACGAGTCGCTCGGGCCGCTGTTCGAGGACATCTCGGCGAAGGTCGACGGCGAGCCGTGCTGCACGCACATCGGCGCGGACGGCGCCGGCCACTTCGTGAAGATGGTGCACAACGGCATCGAGTACGCCGACATGCAGCTGATCGCGGAGTCGTTCGACCTGCTCCGGCACGCGGGCGGCTACGCACCCGCCGAGATCGCCGACGTGTTCCGCACCTGGAACACCGGGCGGCTCGACTCCTACCTGATCGAGATCACCGCCGAGGTGCTCGCGCACGTCGACGGTTCTTCGGGCAAGCCGTTCGTGGACGTCGTCGAGGACGCCGCCGAGCAGAAGGGCACCGGCCGCTGGACCGTGCAGATCGGCCTCGACCTGGGTGTCCCGATCTCGGGCATCGCCGAAGCCGTCTTCGCGCGTTCGCTGTCCGGGTCCAAGTCGCTGCGCGCGGCGGCCCGCGGCCTCGGCGGCCCGTCGGCGGCGCCGCTGTCGGGTTCGTCCCTGGAGCGCTTCGCCGACGACGTCGAGCAGGCGCTGTACGCGTCGAAGGTCGTCGCGTACGCGCAGGGCTTCAACCAGATCCAGGCCGGCGCGACCGAGTACGGCTGGGACATCGACCTCGGCAAGGTCGCCTCGATCTGGCGCGGCGGCTGCATCATCCGCGCGAAGTTCCTGAACGACATCACCGCGGCCTACGCCGACGAGCCGGAGCTGCCGACGCTGCTGACGTCGGGCGGCTTCCGCAAGGCGGTCGAGGACGCGCAGGACTCGTGGCGCTCGGTGATCTCGACGGCGGTCAAGCTCGGCATCCCGACGCCGGGCTTCTCGACGGCCCTGGCCTACTACGACGGCCTCCGCGCGGACCGGCTGCCGGCCGCGCTGGTCCAGGGCCAGCGGGACTTCTTCGGCGCCCACACCTACCGCCGCGTGGACCGCGAAGGCTCGTTCCACACGGCCTGGGCCGCCGACGGCCGCCCGGAATCCGACGCCTGACGGCGAACGGGCCCTCCGCCGGGAGGGCCCGTTCGCGTTTCCGGGCGGACCCCCTGGTCCCGCCCGAGCTTCAGAGCAGCGTCACCAGCAGCAGCGCGAGGAGCACGGCGGCCAGCAGGAGTCTCACTGCCCGCGGGCGGCGAGGATCTCCGCCAGCACCTCCAGGATCTTCGCCTCGGCCTTGTCCTTCTTGACGCCCAGGCCGTCGAGCACCTCGAAACCGGTGCCTTCGCCCTGTTCCAGCAGCGCCAGCAGCATGTGCTCGGTGCCGATGTAGTTGTGGCCGAGCCGCAGGCCTTCCCGCATGGTCAGTTCGAGGGTCTTCTTCGCGGCTCCGGAGAACGGCACCGGGTTCGGCACCGGGTCCACCGGCCCGGGCAGGCGGGCTTCGGCGGCTTCGCGGACGGCGTCGAGCTGCACGCCCTGGGCCAGGATCGCCCCGGCCGCCAGCGCGGCGGGCTCGGTCAGCAGGCCCAGCACGATGTGCACGGTGTCGATCTCCGGGCTGGCGTGGTCGACGGCCGCCTTCTGGGCCTCCACGATGACGTGCCGGGCCCGGTCGGTGTAGCGGCCGAAGAGCCGTTCGATGCTGCCGCTCGGGTCGCCGCCGGGATCGACCTTCGGCACGAACCGCTTCTGCGCGGCCTGTTTCGTGACGCCCATGCTGGCGCCGATTTCGGTCCAGGACGCGCCGGACCGCCGGGCCTGGTCGACGAAGTGGCCGATCAGGTGGTCCGCCACCTCGCCGAGGTGCTGACCCACGTACACCGCGTCGGTCAGCTGGGCCAGTGCGTCCTTGTCGTGGTTGGCCTTGATGGCCTGGATGAGGTCGTCGAGCTTGATGTTGGTCGGCAGGGTCATGCCGTCAACTGTAGGTTGACGATCTCCCTGCGTCAACCGTGAGTTGACGATCTCAGGCGAACGGCAGCCCCACGTAGTTCTCGGCGAGGCTGGTCGCCGCCGCGCGCGACGACGTCGTGTAGCGCAGTTGCGACAGCTGCAGCTGCCGCGCGAAGCCGTCCGCGTGCGGGTCGGTGTGCAGCATCGTCGTCATGAACCACGAGAAGTGCTCCGCTCGCCACACGCGGCGCAGGCAGGTGTCCGAATAGGACGCGGCGAGCGATCCGTCGCCGCGCAGCAACGCTTCCAGGGCCCGCGACAGCACGCGGACGTCGGCGATGGCCAGGTTCATGCCCTTCGCGCCGGTCGGCGGGACGATGTGCGCGGCGTCGCCGGCCAGGAACAGCCGGCCGTGACGCAGCGGCTCGGCGACGAAGCTGCGCATCGGCGTGATGCCCTTGTCGAGGATCGGGCCTTCCCGGAGCGTGAAGTCGCCCTCGACCTCGAGCCGCGCGGTCAGCTCGGCCCAGATCCGGTCGTCGGACCACGCGTCGAGGGACTCCCCGGGATCGACCTGCAGGTAGAGCCGGGTGATCTCCGGCGTGCGCATGCTGTGCAGCGCGAACCCGCGCTCGTGGTGGGTGTAGATCAGCTCGTGGTGCGACGGCGGCGTCCGCGCCAGCACGCCGAGCCAGGCGAACGGGTACTCGCGCTCGTACACCGTCAAGTGGTCCGCAACGGACGGACGGCAGACGCCGTGGAAGCCGTCGCAGCCCGCCACGGCGTCGCACTCGATGACCTGGGCGTTGCCGTCCCTGTCGCGGTAGGCCACGCGCGGTCGTTGGGTGTCCACATCGGATAGTGAAACGCCCGAAACCTCGAAGGAGATCGGGTATCCGCGGGCCTCGTGCGCGTCGATGAGGTCCTTGACGATCTCCTGCTGCCCGTAGACGGTGATCGCCTTCCCAGTCAGCTCGGTGAGCGCGATCCGGTGGTCGGCGCGGTCGAACCGCAGCGACAGCCCCTCGTGCGGCATGCCCTCGGCCGCCAGCCGCTCGCCGAGCCCCAGCGACGTCAGGAGCTCGACGGTCGGCTGCTCGCACACGCCGGCCCGCACCCGCTGCCGGACGTACTCCCGGTCGCGGGCTTCCAGCACCACGCAGTCGATCCCGGCCCGGTGCAGCAGGAACGACAGCAGCAGCCCGGCCGGGCCGGCGCCGATCACCGCGACCTGCGTGCGCATCACGCGGCCCGCGACTTCAGGTGCGCCTTGAGGTCGAAGGCGCTGGCTTCCAGGTCGGCGTACGCGGGCTTCGGTTCGGCGGTGAACAGGCGGCGCGCGGCGATGTGGTCGGCCGGGCGGTTGACCGACTCGACGGCGATGAGCACGTCGTCGCGGAAGGACAGCACGGAGAACTTGCCCGCCGCCGGATCACCCGCGACCACCGTCCGGTCGGCGCCCGAGAGGATCCCGGCGATCTGCAGTTTCGCGCCCGCCTGGTCGGTCCAGAACCACGGCAGGCTCGCGTACGGTTCTTCGGTTCCGGTGATCGCCGCGGCCACGCAACGGGCCTGGTCGACGGCGTTCTGCACGGACTCCAGCCGCGTCTCGGCGCCCGCCTGCACGCACGGGAAGTTGGCGCAGTCGCCGATGGCGAAGATCTTTTCGTCCGCTGTCCGCAGGTGCGCGTCCACGACGACGCCGTTGCGCACCGGCAGCCCGGCGGCCTCGGCGAGCGACGTCTCGGGCACCACCCCGACGGCGACGACGACCAGGTCGGCGGGCAGCCGGGTGCCGTCGGACAGCTCGACCTCGCGGACCCGCGGGCCGCCGTGCATCGCGGCGACGCCCTGCCCGAGCAGGACCGTGTGCCCGGCGTTGCGGTGCAGGGCGGCGAAGTACGCGGAGATCTCCGGCGTCGCGACGCGGTTGAGCAGCCGGTCCTGCGCCTCGACGATCGTCACCGGGCGGCCGGCGTGCGAGGCGAACTCGAGCCCGATGAACCCGCCGCCGGCCACGACGACGTTCTCGGCTTGGGAGAGGGACGCTCGCAGCCTGTCGGCGTCGTCGCGCGTGCGCAGGGTCAGCACCCCCGGCAGGTCCGCGCCCGGCACCGGCAGCGTCCGGTTGCGGGCGCCGGTGGCCAGGACGAGGAAGTCGTAGCCGAGTTCGCGGCCGTCGTCGAGGCGCACCTTCGACGCGGCACGGTCGATCTCCGCGACCCGCCCGGAGACCAGCTCGATGTCCTTCTCGGCGAAGAAGTCCTCACCGCGCAGGTGCAGCTGCTCGAGCCCGGCCGTCCCGGCCAGGTACGCCTTCGACAGCGGCGGGCGCTGGTACGGCACGCCCGGCTCGTCCCCGATCAGCACGACCCGGCCGCCGAAGCCGCGGTCCCGCAGCGAAGCGACGGCCTGGAACCCGCTCTGACCAGCACCGACGACGAGAACGGTGGTCATTCCTGCTCCTCACCCGATCCGGCAACCCTCAGGTCTCATCCGACCACAACCGGCTCATGCCGTCGAGGAACCGCCGGCGGGCCGGGGCGCGCCCAGCACTCGCGAAATCCCCCGCGCCGCGGCCCGCACCGCCGGGACCAGCGTGCGCGGGTCCGTGCCGTCCGCCGGGACGACCACCGAGATCGCCGCCACGACCTCGTCCGCGGCGTCGCGGACCGGAGCCGCCACCGAGAGCGCGATCAGCTCGACCTGGCCGTCGCTGATCGCGTACCCGTCGCGGCGCACGTCCGCGAGCACCCGCCGCAGCTGGGCGGGCGCGCTGATCGTCTTCGGCGTGAACGTCTTCAGCGGGCCCGCGAGGACCTCCTCCTGGGCCTCGGCGGGGGCGTGCGCGAGGAGCACCTGGCCGACGCCGGTGGCGTGCGCGGGCAGCCGCCCGCCGACGCGGGTCAGGACGTTGACCGCGCCGCGGCCGGAGATCCGCTCGACGAACACGACCTCGGCCCCGTCGAGCACGGCGAGCTGCACGTTCTGGTGGGTGGCCTCGTAGAGGTCTTCCAGGAACGGCATCGCGCTCTCCCGCAGCTCGGCGCCGTGCGGGGCGAGGGAGGCGACTTCCCAGAGCCACAGCCCGACGCGGAAGGCGCCGGTCTCGTCGCGCACCAGGGCGCCGCGCCGGGTGAGCTCGCCGGCCAGCCGGTGCGTGGTCGACAGCGGCAGCCCCGCCCGGCGGCTGAGCTCGGACAGCGTGAGCCGCGGCCGCTCGGCCGTGAAGGCGCCCAGGAGGTCCAGGACGCGGTCCACGACCGAAGGCGGCCGCTGCGCGCTGTTTCTCACCCTGCTGAGCCTCAGACTTCGTCGTCGTCCGGCAGCAGCGGCCGCATGAACGTCCGCCGGTACCGCACCACGCACCCGCTCTCCTCGCGGATCTTGTCGGCCTCGATGAAGTCCGGGTCGACGCCGAAGAGCGTCCGGTAGCGCTCGTACGCGGCGAGGCTCTCGAAGCTGAACAGCGCCCGGGCTTCGTCGCTCGCCCCCTCCGCCGGCAGGAAGTAGCCGTGGTGGATGCCGCCTTCGCGCTGCACCAGCCGCATCCACGCGGCGGCGAAGCGTTCGAAGTCGGGCAGTTTCGCGGGGTCGATGACGTAGTCGACGACGCAGGTGATCATCAGTGGCCGCCCCAGACGCGGTCGGCCGTCGCGACGATCAGCTCCAGCTTGCGCAGCTGGTCGTCCGGGGTCAGGTCGTTGCCCTCCTCCGTCGAGGAGAAGCCGCACTGCGGGGACAGGCAGAGCCGGTCGACGTCGACGTACTGCGACGCCTCCTCGATCCGCCGGATCAGGACGTCCGGGTCCTCCAGCTCCGGCCGCTTGGTGGTGACCAGGCCGAGGACGACCTTCTTGTCCTTGGGCACGAACCGCAGCGGCTCGAACCCGCCGGAGCGTTCGTCGTCGTACTCCAGGAAGAACCCGTCGACGGCGAGCTCGCCGAACAGGGCCTCGGCGACGAACTCGTAGCTGCCCTCCGCGGCCCAGGACGAGCGGAAGTTGCCGCGGCAGAGGTGGGTCGTCACCGTGAGGTTCTCGGGACGCCCTTCCAGGGCCGCGTTCATCGTCGCGATGTTGCGCAGGTGCTGGGTGTCCGGGTCGCCGCCCATCCGCGCGACGAGCTCGCGCTGCGCCGGGTCGTTCAGGTAGGCGAGGCTCGTGTCGTCCAGCTGCAGGTACCGGCAGCCGAGGCCGTGCACCGCGGTGACCTGCTCCTTGTAGGCCGCGCTGAGATCGGCGAAGAACTCCTCGAGGTCCGGGTAGACGGTCTCGCTGACCGCGGCCCGGCCGCCGCGGTAGTAGACCATGCTCGGCGACGGGATGGTCAGCTTCGGCGTCACGCCCGGGTCCACATGGGACTGCAGGAACCGGAAGTGGTCGGCGAAGATCGGCTCGTCGAGCCGCACCTTGCCGTCGACCTGCAGTCCCGGCGGGCTGAACTCGAGGTCGCCCGCCAGGTTGTGGAACTTGACGTGCAGCCGCTGGTCGCTCTTCGAGACGCCGCCGAGCGCGTAGATGAAGTCCATGTGCCACGACGCGCGCCGGAATTCGCCGTCGGTCGCCGAGCTGAGCCCGGCCGCCTTCTGCATCTTGATCACGTCACGGATCGCGTCGTCCTCGACCGCGCGCAGCTGCTCCGCGCCGATCTCACCGCTTTCGTGCCGCCGTCGCGCGTCGCGCAGCACCGGGGGCCGCAGCAGGCTCCCCACGTGATCGGCGCGAAACGGCGGGCCCACCTGGGAAATGCCACCCGAAGTCATGCACCGATGGTCACACATTCCCGGCCTTCGCGCCGCCCCCCGAAACATGATCATCACGCCCGGGACTTGCCACCGTCACCGGCACCGCGTTGGCTGTGCCCGGGGAAAGGGGCGTGATCATGGCGAAACACCCGGTCGACGAGGTACTGCCCGCGGGACGGCTCGCGCTGCTCGGCCTCCAGCACATGGCGATCATGTACGCCGGCTCGGTCGCGGTGCCGCTGATCGTCGGCAGCGCGCTGAAGCTCGACCCGGCGACGATCGGGCTGCTGGTCAACGCGGACCTGCTGGTCGCCGGGATCGCGACGCTGATCCAGGCCATCGGCATCGGGAAGCTGCTGGGCATCCGGCTGCCGGTGGTGGCGGGGGCGACGTTCACCGTCGTCAACCCGATGATCCTGATCGCGTCCCAGTACGGCCTGCCCGCGGTCTACGGCGCCATGCTCGCGTCCGGGGTGTTCGGCCTGCTCATCGCGCGGCCGTTCGCGAAGCTGATCCGGTTCTTCCCGCCGCTGGTCACCGGGACCCTGCTGCTGGTCATCGGTGTCTCACTGCTCGGCCCGGGCGCGGCGATGATCGCCGGCCACGACAGCACGGCCCCGGACTACGCCGCGCCGTCGCACATCGGGCTGGCGTTCGGCGTGCTCGCGCTGCTCGTGCTGTTCACCCGCGTGCTGCGCGGGTTCGCCAACCAGATCGGGCCGCTGCTGGCGCTGGCGATCGGGCTGGTGGTGGCGATCCCGATGGGGCTGGTGCACTGGGACGGCCTGCGCGCGGCCGGCTGGTTCGGACTGGCTTCGCCGTTCCACTTCGGCGCGCCGGCGTTCCCGGTCGCGGCGATCCTGTCGATGTGCGTGGTCATGCTGGTGACGTTCACCGAGTCGACGGCCGACATGATCGCGGTCGGCGAGATCACCGGCCGCCCGCCGACCGACGCCGACCTCGCCCGCGGCCTGGCCACCGACGGCGTCTCGGCGGTGCTGGGCGGGGTGATGAACTCCTTCCCCGACACGGCGTTCGCGCAGAACGTCGGCCTGGTCCGGATGACCGGCGTCCGCAGCCGCTGGGTGGTCGCGGTGACCGGCGGGATCCTGGTGGTGATGGGCCTGGTGCCGAAGGTCGGCGCGTTCATCGCGGCGATCCCGGAGCCGGTGGTCGGCGGGGTCGCGGTGGTGATGTTCGCGATGGTCGCCGCGGTCGGCGCGCAGAACCTCCGGACGGTCGAGTTTTCCGGCAACCACAACACGTTCGTGGTGGCGGTGGCGTTGGGCGTCGGCTTGCTGCCGGCGTTCGCGCCGGACTTCTTCAAGCATTTCCCGGCCTGGCTGCAGACGATCTGCGGCAGCTCGATCACGGTGGCGGCGGTGCTGGCGTTCGTGCTGAACCTGCTGTTCAACCACCTCGGCCGGCGCGCGGAACCGGATCTGCTCAAGGCACCTTGAGCAGCCGGTCGACGAGCTTGGCCGCCGTCCCCGGCTCGACCGGCCGCCGGAACAGCACCCGCAGGTAGAGCGGGGCCAGGATGAAGTCGAGCACGTCCTCGACCGACGGCGCGGGTTCGCCGCGTGCCGTGGCCCGGTCGAGGGCGGCCTGCAGGTCTTCGCCGCGGGCGCGGAGGTGTTCGAGCGGCTCCTTCTCCGGCCCCAGGGTGGCGACGAGCGCGCGCAGCAGGATCTGGCCGCGGGGGTCGCGCATCGAGCGTTCGACGCCTTCGGCCCAGCCGAGCAGGTCGTCGTGCAGCGAGCCGGTGTCCGGTATCGGCGACGTCTCGCGCAGGCGCGTCACGGCGGCGTCGAGCAGGAGCTGCTCACGGTTGCCCCAGCGCCGGTAGACGCTCGTCGGGTTCACGCCCGCCTTCTCGGCGATCTTCGGGATCGCCGCGTTGATCTCGCCGATGACGAGCAGGTCCACGACGGCGTCGTGGACCGCGTCTCGCACGCGGGCACTGCGGCCACCCGGTCGGGTCATGGATCCATCCTAAAGCAAACCCGCTTGCTTTTGCAGGCCGGTCGTGACTATCGTTAAGGCAAATCGGATGGCTTTAAGGAGACCGGGATGGCCCGCAAGATGACCAAGGACGAACGCGAGAGCTTCCTCGCCGAACCGCGGGTCGGCGTGCTCAGCGTCGCGGCCGAACCCGGGCGGGCGCCGCTGACCACGCCGATCTGGTACCGCTACGAGCCGGGTGGTGACGTCGTCGTGATGACGTCACCCGGGTCGCGCAAGGCCCGGCTGATCGAGGCGGCCGGCCGGTTCGCGCTCTGCGTCCAGCTGCAGGACGGCGTCTACAAGTACGTCTCGGTCGAGGGCCCGGTGGTGGATTCGTGGCCGATGACGAAGGCCGAGCGGCACGAGATGGCCGCCCGCTACCTGCCGCCGGGGATGAGCGAGATCTACACCGACGCGACCGACGCCACCCACGGGAACAACATCGCGATCGTGATGCGCCCGGAGCGCTGGAACACCTCGGACTTCAGCGGCCTCGCGGACGAGCTCACCAGCAGATGATCAGGAAGCACGACGTCCGGGGCGGTGCCGGGGGCGTGCTCGGCGGGCGGCTGGGCGACGGCGGCGGGTTTCCCGTCGGCGTCACCGTCGGGGAACCCGTGGTCGACGGGTCAGAGCCGGACGGCGTCGCGGTCGGGGTCGCGGTTCCGGTGGTACCGGTTCCGGTGGGGGCCGGGTCGCGGCCCGGCACCTCGGTGACGGTGCCGCGGTGCTCGTTCGACGCCGTGACGACGTCGCCGCCGGTGCCGCCGCCGATCCCGCCGTCGGGCGGCGAGTCCGTGGCCTGGTCGGCGCCACCCAGCCCGGTGGTGCGCTGCGGGAACGGGATCACCTGGATCTGGTCGACCGGGGACGCGTCCTGGCGCTCCTTGCCACCGAAGGCGACCAGCGCCGCGGCGGCGCCGCAGCCGACGATGACGGCGAGCATCACCGCGACCACCCGCCAGCGTGACTGGCCGGGTCCCGGACGGTCGCCCCAGCCCTCGCGCATGAGCAGCTCGGCGACCGATACCTCGTCGTTCACCCCGACAGACCTTCCCGAGAGGCCTTTCGGCCGACATCGTGGCCGTATTCTTACCGTAAAAAGACCCCGAATGGGTGAAGTACCGGCAAAAAATCGTCACGTAACGCTCGTCTTGACGGTCAGTGACTTCCACAGCGTTTTCTAAGCCGGTGCTCGTGATACTCCCAGCATGACCACCGAGACTCGGCCCATGCTGCTCAAAGCCGCCCGGCCGATGCCCGCGGTCGCCGGTGCGCGCGGCCGGTGGCCGGTCCTGAGGTTCGTCCCGAACCCGAAGACGACACCGTTCACCTTCGGCTACCTGGTCGTCCTGCTGGGCACCACGCTGCTGCTCAAGTTCGCCGACCCGGGCCTGACCGAACGGCTGCTGCGGCTGTCGAGCACCGACGCCCACAACCTGTGGCGCCGCCCGCTGACCTCGCTGCTGACCAGCGCACTCTGGCTGTCCGACGAAGGCTGGCTCGCCTATGTCGTGATCTTCGCGATCGCCGTCGCGCCGCTGGAACGCCGGTTCGGCGCCCGCCGCGTGGCGACCGTGTTCTTCTCCGGCCACGTGCTGGCCACGCTCGTCACCGAGCTGCCGGTGATGGCCCTGATCAGCACGCACGTGCTCCCGGCCTCGGCCGGGCACTGGCTCGACATCGGCGTCAGCTACGGCTTCTTCACCACGGCCGGCGCCCTGGTGTTCCTGCTCGGCGGCCGCGCGCGGCTGCTGGCGCTGGCGGCGACCGAGGCGTTCATCGCGGTGATCTGGCTCAGCGACGACCCGGTGAGCCTCGACGCGATCGTCACGCTGCTCGGTCACGCGTTCGCCGCGCACTTCGGGCTGCTGTTCTGGGGGCCACGGCTGCGCCGCGCATCCGCAGGCCGGGAGCGGATTCCGCCGGGTAGGCACGAACCGGAGTCGGTGGTGTAATCGACGAGCCACACGCCGACCGCATGGGGGACGAACGCTCATGGAGGCAGACTCGCTCGCCGCGCTGGTCGAGCTGAGTCCGGACGCGATCTGCGTCCACGAGAACGGCGTCCTCACCTACGCCAACCGCGCTGCCCTGGAGACGTTCGCCGCCCGTTGCGCGGACGAGGTCGTCGGCCGGCGGTTCACCGACTTCGTCGCCGAGGAGTCGCGGGCCGGTGTGGTGGCGAAGCTCGCGCAGCTGACCGAGCCGGGGCAGGCGAGCGAGCCGGTCGAAGCGCTGATGTCCCGGCTCGACGGTAGCAAGTTCGCCGTGGAAGCGGTGTCGGTGCGGCTCGGCGCCCCCGGTGCCTACCAGGTCGTGATGCGGGACATCACGGCGAAGAAGGCGGCCGCCGACGCCCTCCGCTACCAGGCCGCGCTGGTGTCGCACGTCAGCGACGCCTTGATCGCGACCACCGGCGAAGGCGTCGTGACCAGCTGGAACCCGGCCGCCGAGGCGGTGTACGGGTGGACCGCGGCCGAAGCCGTGGGGCGGCGCGCGAGCGAGCTCGTCGGCGCGCCCCTCGACCTGCCGGCGATCCGGCGCGGCGGTGGGGTCGCGGAGGCGGTGCACCACCGCCGGGACGGCGCGCCGCTGGCGGTCCGCGTCTCGGCGGCCGAGATGAACGACGGCTACGTGCTGGTCTGCGCCGACGAAACCGCGCGGCGGCGGGCCGAGCAGAACTACCGGACAGTGGTCGCGTCCCTCGACGAAGGCGTCCTGGTGATGGGGCCGGCCGGGCTCATCGAAGCCGCGAACCCGGCGGCCTGCCGGATCCTCGGCGTCGCCGAAGCCGACCTGGTCGGCGTCCCCTGCCACACGCTGGTGCTGTTCACCGAGTCCGGGCAGTGGATCCCGCCGGACGAGCTGCCGTCGGTGCAGACCCGGCGGACCGGGGTGACGCACAACGGCCTGGTCGTCCGCCTGCGCCGGCCGGACGGCCGTGACGTCTGGGTGTCGCTGACCTCGCGCCTGCTCAACCCGGACGACCCGGCGGCGATGGCCGTGGTCACGTCGTTCACCGACATCACCGAGACCCGCGCGATCAGCGCGCAGCTCGCCCACGACGCCACCCACGACCCGCTGACCCGGCTGGCGAACCGGACCCTGGTGCTGGGCCGGCTCGACGTCCGCGAGCGGGGCGCGGTCACCGTGCTGTTCCTGGACCTGGACAAGTTCAAGGTGATCAACGACTCGCTCGGGCACTCGGTCGGCGACCAGGTGCTGCGGATCGTCGGCGAGCGCCTGCGCCGCAGCTCGGGCCGCGACGACCTGGTCGGCAGGCTCGGCGGCGACGAGTTCGTCGTCGTCACCGCCGAGGTCACCGACCCCGGCGAGGTCCGCGCGCTGGCCGAGCACCTGCGGGCGGCGCTGGCCGAGCCGATCGGCGTGCTGGGCCGGCAGTTGCACCTGGACGCCAGCATCGGCGTCGTGCTCGTCGGCCGCGACGACCGCCGCAGCGCCGAGGACCTGCTGCGCGACGCGGACGTGGCGATGTACCAGGCGAAGACGCTCGGGCGGGGCCGGCACCACTTCTTCGACGTCGGGCTGCGCGAGCGGATGCAGCGGCGGCTGCGGATGGAGCAGGACCTGCGCGACGCGGTGCACGACGGCCAGCTGTGGCCCGCGTACCAGCCGGTCGTCGACCTGCGGACCGGTGAGATGGTGGCGGTGGAGGCGCTGCTGCGATGGACGCACCCGCGGCACGGCGCGATCTCGCCGTCGGAGTTCATCCCGCTCGCCGAGGAGAGCGACCTGATCAACGTGATCGGCAAGGAGATGCTGCGCGCAACGACCCGCGAACTCGCCGAGCGGCGGATCCGGCAGGGCTTGGACCTGACGCTGAAGGTCAACCTGTCGACCCGCCAGCTCGACGACCCGCACCTGGTCCCGGCGGTCCAGGACGCGCTGGCGAGCACCGGGCTGCCGGCCGGCGCGCTGTGCCTGGAGGTGACCGAAAGCGCGTTGATGCGGGACCAGGAAGCGGCCGGGGAAGTGCTGGCGTCGCTGCGGTCGCTGGGGGTGCTGCTGGCGATCGACGACTTCGGCACCGGCTATTCGTCGCTCGCGCAGCTGCGCCGGCTGACGCTGGACACGCTGAAGATCGACCGTTCGTTCATCACGGGGATCGCCGAGTCACGGGACGCGGAGGCGATCGTCACGAGCATCATCGCGATGGCGCACGCGGTGGACCTGACGGTGATCGCGGAGGGCGTCGAGTCGGCGGAGCAGGTGGACCTGCTCCGCGCGCTCGGCTGCGATCAGGCGCAGGGCTACCACCTCGGCCGCCCGGTGCCGGCGGCCGAGGTGTTCGGTCAGTAGCCGGTTTTCAGGCGTTCCAGCTCGTCCGGCGTCAGCTCGACGCCGAGGTCCTTGAGGGTGGCGTCGAGTTCGTCCGGGGCGATGGTGGTGGTTTCGCTGCTGCCATCGGGTTTTTCGACGGTGAGCTCCCGGCCGAGCAGCTTCCGGCTGACGCCGGGTTCGAGGGTCATGATCACCAGCCGTCCGGTGAACGGCGACTTCGGGTGCGTCGAGGTGTAGTGGTGGTAGACCTCGTAGTCGATGGGGTGCATCTCGTTGAGCCGGAACTCGAGGATGTCCTCGCCGCCCTTCTCCAGCGTCCACCAGCCGTCGACCAGCTTGAGGCGCTGCGGCCAGCCGGCCTGGTCGACCTCGTGCCCGTCGACCAGCGGCATCGGGTCGAGGATCCCGGCCCCGTACCCGACGTCGGCGAGGAAGCTCTGCCCGTCGACGTCGACGACGAGGGTCATGTGGGTGTAGGGCCCGGGCCGCCGCGGCTGCACGCGCGCGGAGAGCCGGTGCACGGTGTAGCCGAGCTGTTCGAGAACGGCGGCGAAGAGGCCACTTTGTTCGTAGCAGTAGCCGCCCCGCCGCCGCCCGACGAGCTTCGCGCTCACGACGTCGAGCGAAATCCCTTGGTGCTGCCCGAGAACGACATCGACGTTTTCGAACGGGATGGCCTGGACGTGAGCCCGCATGAGGTCTCTGAGTGCGTCTTCGGACGGCGCCCGGCGCGGCTGCCCGATGCGTGCGAGGTAGGCGTCGAGATCGACGGCGCCGATACCCCATTCCCCTTGGCTGGTCATGGATCCATGATGGAACCTCGACCTTGCTGGAGGTCAACCTTCGTGCACGACCGGCCGCACCTCGACGGCGGTGTAGGCGGCATCGGGGATCCGCGCGGCCAGTTCGACGGCGCGGGCTTCGCTGTCGACGTCGACGACGTAGTAGCCGCAGAGGAATGCCTCGGCTTCGACGAAGGCACCGGTCTTGGTCTGGGCCTTGCCGTCCTTGACCTGGACGGTCTTGGTTTCGGCGGGTTCGGCGAGCGCCTTGGTCTCGACCATCTCCCCGGATTCGGTGACGAGCTTGATGAAGTCACCGTGTCCGGCGTAGACGGCGTTCTTCTGGTCGTCGGTGAGGGTGGCCCAGAGGGTGGGGTTCATGTGGAGGGTGAGGAGGTAACGCATGTCCGGCTCCCGGCGGGTGAGTGGTGGCTGCATTCGCCGGGTGGTCGGGGCAGTCCCCTGGGGCCGGACACGACGGTCGACGGTTCACTCGTTCGGCCTAGCGACTCACGAGCAGGTACCTCTCGTCCTCGATCGGACCGCCCCACAGAGCCGGGTCGTCGAGCCGGGTGACGGTGGCTTCGTTCCGGTGCGCGAGAACCAGCCGCTCGCACTCCGCCGCCGCGATCCCCGCCCCGGTGAACCACCGGCCTTCGACGAGCACCAGCCGCCCGCCCGGCTTCAGCGACCGCACCCAGGCGCCGAGCGCGGCGGCCGGGTCGGACATGGCCCAGAGCACGTGCCGCGCCAGCACGACGTCGTACGCGCCGGGCGGGCACGGTGGATCGGCCGCGTCACCGACGCGAAAGTCCACATCGACCCCGGCGGCCTTTTCCCGGGCGACGGCGAGCATGCCGCGGGACAGATCGACCCCGTGCACAACGTGCCCGGCTTCGGCAAGCAACACGGCCAGGCTGCCGGTCCCACACCCGAGATCGACGACGGCCGCGGGGGCCGCCGGCAGGAGCGGCAGGAGGAGGCCAGCCCAGGCGGCCCGCACGGCGGGGTCTTTCAAGCCGTGATCGGGTTGCTCGTCGAACGTGGCGGCTTCGGCGTCCCAGATGTTCGTCATACGACAAGGATCGGTCCAGTGGGGGGGGCGGGATGTGCGGAGTGCAACTAGCGACGGCCACCGCCGGTCGACAACGGCCACAACCGAGATCCACCTCAGACACAAGAAAACCGCCTTGACCGAAGTCAAGACGGTTTCCCGATGAGGTGGCCAGGGCCGGGGTCGAACCGGCGACCTTCCGCTTTTCAGGCGGACGCTCGTACCAACTGAGCTACCTGGCCGGGAACGCCGGCAAGGAGCCGAACGATCTTGCGACCCTGACGGGACTCGAACCCGCGACCTTCGCCGTGACAGGGCGACGCGCTAACCAACTGCGCCACAGGGCCTTGCTTCACTACAGTACTGCGTACTCCCAACGGGATTCGAACCCGCGTTGCCGCCTTGAAAGGGCGGAGTCCTAGGCCGCTGAACGATGGGAGCCCGGCCGGTTTCGGGTGACCGACCGACCGCGCTCTCAGGTTCCCCTGGGAGCGATTACAAGCATAGGGCACGCCGCCACCGCTTTGCACCGGGGGTTCCTTAAGCCTTCGGCAAGCCCGGGAGCTGCGCAAACGCCGCCAGTTCCGCCAGTCGGCGGTCGAGCTCGGCCCGCTCCGGCCCGGACAGGGCCGACACGAGCAGTTCGGCGATCCGGTCGTCGGTCAGGGCCTCCGCGTGGCGCCAGCGGTCACGCAGGTCCGGTTTGCGCTCCGCCGCCGCCGTCAGCTCGTTCGCCGCGTCCTCGGGCCACGCCGTGCGCAGCAGCCGCTCGCGGCCGCCCTCCGGGTCCGCGATCACCGCCTCCGGCACCGACAGGCCCACGGCCCGCAGGGCCGCGAAGTGGAGGCCGCCGCGCAACTCGCGGAACACCATCAGCGCGAAGCCGAGACGTTCGACGTCACCCTCGGGACGCTCGGCGTTCTTCCAGCCGGCGAAGAGCGCCAGCGCGCTGGCGTCCGCGGCGTCCACCACGCGGAACAGCAGCTCGGCCAGGCGGCCGGGGTCCGATACGGCCGAAAGGTTGACGCGGGACCACCGCGCCGATGACTCCGCGTAGGCGCGCACCGCGGCGGGCGCGTCGAGGACCGCCGTCGCCCGCGGCAGGACGAACTCGAACAGCCAGTGCGGGAAGATGCCGAACAGCTCGGCGGCCACCTTCGGCGGCACGTCCCCGAGCACCGCCGACCGCCCCCGCAGGTACAGCGAACGCGGCGGAAGGCCCACCTCCGCTTCCACCGCCGCCAGCTCCGGCGACGTCATGAACTTCCCGCCCAGCACCTGCACGACCGGCCTGATCCGGTTCGCCAGCTCCGCCACACCCTCGATCGCCGTCACGGCCGCCCCTTTCGACCCGACGACCGTAACACTGTTACGAAACTCGGGTCAACCAGGCGGCGAAGCCTCGCCAATCACTGCCGAAAAAGCGGCAGAACCTGCGGAAATATCACGGAACAGGCCCAGCGCGACCCGCCGGGCCCACCCGCTCAACGCTGAACCGGCGCCTGCCCGTCCTCATCCAGGTTCAGGCCCAGCATCTCCAGCAACTGAACACAGTCCTCGACCCCCAGCGCACCGTGCGCCACCGCCAGCCGAGCCCGCCGCACCTGATCATCCGACACCCGCTGCGCATCGGCCGCCCCGCTTCGCTGAGCCGGCAACGCCCCCGCAAACGGAGCACTCCCCCCATCGGCACCTTCGTACCGAAGGAGGAACTGCCGCACTTCAACAGACCCGCTCATAGCCCCTCCATACGGCTCACAACAACTTGGCCGCGAGGCTAACCAGCAGCGGCCACCACACACAGCCCCCCGGAGAGTGAACCTGAGGCCACGCTCCGCTCAACGCAGCGCAATCGGCACAACCGGAGAAGAACCCCAGCCGAACGAGCGTCACCCCACCCCGAAGTGACACCACACGGGGAAATTTCCCGCTCTCCACTCGCCCAGCCAGCCAACTCGTGCAACAATCGAAGTGCTGACACACCCCCGGTCAGCGCCTGTGGAGATCCCCTCCGACCCCCGCGTTCCTCCCCCTGGCGCGGGGGTCCTCCATTTTGTTGGGCTGCTCGGGCTTCGCCCTTCGCCGGCCAACAAATGTCGGCGTGCCGACCCGGGGGGCCGAGCCCCCCGGACCCCCCACGGTGCCTCGCGCTCGGCTTCCAGCGTTGTTGCGTTCGCTTCGGGCGCTGGGCGCCCTTGCTTGTCTGGTTGCGTTTGGGTTGAAGGTCGCGTTTCCGTGGGGTGCGCCTTGCGTCCGCGCCTCCGCTGACGCTTGTCCTGGGCGTTCTTGCGACACCGGCAGTCTTCACCCTCACCGCTGGTGTCGGCCTGCGCGGCGCCTACCGCCCTTCTGCTGGCGTCCAGGCCTGCGCGGGCCTCCTCCTCCTGCTGGTGTCCGGGCCGCGGCACCGCCTTGCGCTCGTCCCCCCTGCTGCTGGCGTCCGGGCCCGCGCAGCGCCCGCCTCCCCCTCCTACTGGCGTCCGGCCCACACGGCGTCCGCCTCCCGCCCTTCCCCCCCTGCCGCTGGCGTCCGGGCCTGCGGCACCCGCCTTCCACTCTTCCCCTCTTGCTGGCGTCCAGGTCTGCCCGGCGCCTGCCCCTCTCCTGCTGGCGTGCGGGCTGCGCGGCGCCTGTCTTCCGCTCTCCCCCTCCCGCTGGCGGCCGGGGCTGTGTGGTGGCGGCTTTCGCTCGGCGGCCTTCTCGTCCCCTCCGCGGCCTGCGGATCCGGCCTTTCGCCGTTCACCGCCTCTCGTCCGCCCGCCTCCGGGGTGCGGTTGGGGGGTGATCGACTCGGTGGGTTATTTGGGGGTTGCTTTGTGTTGTTGGGGGTTGGGCTGAATGGGTGGGGTTTGGGCTGAATGGGGAAGCTGGTTGGCGTGTTGTAGCTCACAGTGGTTTGTGTGGCGAGATCTAAACGTTATCGTGGCGTCGTGCCTCTTCCCTCCCTTGGCCGCCTGAGCAGCCGCACGAACCTGAAAGCCGCCGCGTCTTCCGGTCGTCATCGTGGTGCCGCGAAGCCTGCGGACGATGGTGTTGTCGAAGACACCGAGCTGACCTCGTACCTGGCCGCGCTCGCGCCCGACAACGACCTCGAGAGCACCGGCTCCGGCAAGCGGTTCGGCGAAGCGCAGGTCTACCAGCTGCGGATGAGCCTCATCGCCAGCCAGCAGCTCAAGGACATCGCCGCCGAACGGCAGATCTCGCCCCAGGCGCTCGCGCAGGAATGGATCCTCGAGCGGCTCAACTGGGAAGGCCAGGCCTCCTCGCTGCAGGACCAGCGGCAGCAGCAGGCCGGCGACCTCGGTGACCTCACCGACGAGTTCCACTTCCCGGCCGACGCCTTCGACGCCCCCGTCGCCGGACACCGCTGAAGACGCGAAGAGAAAGGGCCCCCGGCGAGAACGCCGGGGGCCCTTCACTCAGGCCTTGAAACGCAGAGGGCCTGCTGTCAGATCGCGCGGACCTTCTGGGCCTGCGGACCCTTCTGACCCTGGCCGACCTCGAACTCCACCCGCTGGTTCTCCTCGAGGGTGCGGAAGCCGCGGCCCTCGATCTCCGAGTAGTGAACGAACACGTCGCCTTCGCCGCCGTCCTGCGCGATGAAGCCGAAGCCCTTCTCCGCGTTGAACCACTTCACAGTGCCTTGCGCCACCGCTGTACTCCTCGTTACACAGATCCGCTTCGAATGCCACCGAAGCGGCACCCCGACCGTCCCGGGCGGTTCCAACGAGACGAGTCAAGAGCGGGTCGGCTCCATGGCTCGCGTCAGAAGTTCCGCGAGTGTGAAGCCACGAACACGCAAAACGACGGCCTGAGAGCAGACTACCGGGATCTGGCCAAAGTTGAACCCCGTGATCGAGGCGAAAACCGGCTCTGCGCACCAAGGTCACCGGAACGTCGTAGGGCTCCCGCCCCCTTCCGGTGGACCGCTCGGGCTAGTCTTGCGCAGCGCATCGGCTCCGTGATCACCGGATACGGCTCGGAGTCGGTCGTGCCCCCTCAGTGAGAGCCTTCACCGGTCAGTGTGACGCGCGTCACGTAATGGTTGCTCAACGTGCACGGTCCGTGAGGCGTCTCGAAGGGGGAGGCACCAAATGGGGCAAAGGGGAATAGGTGTGACGGTGAGGACTTCCACGCGGCGCCGGGGCGCTGCCGTGGCACTGGGCCTGGTCGCCGTGCTGACGCTGGGGGCGTGCAGCAGCGAACCGACGGTCTCCGCGAGCGGCACTTCGGGGGGCGGCCCGACCAGTTCGCCCGCCCCCAGCGCCCAGCCCGCGAAACTGACGGTGACGCCGGCGGGCGGCGCCCAGGACGTCGCGCCCGGCGAACCGGTCGGGGTCCAGGTCGCCGACGGCACCATCGTCTCGGTGACGCTGACCAACCCGGACGGCAAGCAGGTCCAGGGGCAGGCGTCGGCGGACAAGAAGAGCTGGAACACCACCGAGCAGCTCGGCTACGGCAAGACCTACACCTGGTCCGGCCAGGTGCAGGGCGCCGACGGCAAGAACGTCGCCATCGGGGGCGCGTTCACCACCGTCAAGCCGAAGCGGCAGATGTCGGCCAGCCTGAACGTCGGCGACGGCCAGACCTACGGCATCGCGATGCCGATCGCGCTGAGCTTCCCGAGCCGCGTCACCGACAAGGCCTCCGTCGAGAAGGCGCTGTCGGTCGAGACCACGCCGAAGACCGAAGGCTCCTGGGGCTGGACGAACGGCGACACCTCGGTGCACTGGCGGCCGAAGGAGTACTTCAAGCCCAACACGCAGGTGAAGGTCAACGCCAAGATCTACGGCGTCAAGATCGGCGACGGCGTGTACGGCAAGCAGGACGTCTCGGCGAGCTTCGCGATCGGCCGGTCCCAGATCGTCAAGGGCAACACCACGCAGCACACCATGCAGGTGATCCGCGACGGCCAGCAGATCGCGGACTACCCGGTGAGCTACGGCCTCGACTCCGACCCGGGCCGCGTCACCCACAGCGGCGTGCACGTCGTCATGGGCAAGCAGGCCACGTACGCGATGAGCAACCCGAAGTACCACTACGAGAACGTCGTGGTGCCGTGGGCGGTCCGGATCTCCAACAACGGCGAGTTCATCCACGGCCTGGCCGCATCGGTCTGGGCGCAGGGCAAGAAGAACATCTCGCACGGCTGCCTGAACCTGTCGCCGGCGCGGGCCAAGGAGTACTACGACGGCGTGCTCACCGGCGACCCGGTCGAGATCACCGGCAGCACGCAGACGCTGACCGCCAAGGACGGCGACTACAGCGACTGGACCTACGACTGGGCGAGCTGGCAGAAACTCTCGGCGCTCGCCGGCTGAGACCACTGAGGAACACCGGGCGGCCGGGAAGCCCACTGCGGGCTTCCCGGCCGTTCGTGCTTTCCGGCTGAATCCGGTGCAACCCCCGCGCCCACCCGCCGCATGAGTACGGGCAGAGGCGCAGCGATCCTGCCGCGCCCGCGAGAATGAGGAGCTGTCTTGCGTATCCGCATCGCCCTGACCCTCGGCGCGCTCGTGCTCGCCGGTGGCGCTCTGACCGGTGGCATCGCGCTGGCTTCCGAAGCCCAGGCGCCGGCCGCCCCGACGACCCAGGTGACCCGGCCGGGCGAGCCGACCGTGGCGCCCGCGCCGGTCACCACGCGGACCCGGCCCCAGCCGCCGATCGCCGTGCCCGTCCCGCGCGAGACGACGAATCCGCGCACGGGCGCGGCGCCGCGCGTCCCCCGCGCCGTCCCGGCCGGGCCGACCGGTGACCTGCACCTCCCGGCCGTGTGGGAGACCCGGTAACCCGGTGATCTCCCGCTCCCGTCCGTCGACCGGGCCGGGCTCGCCGTGGGACGGCGAGTTCGCCCGGTACTTCGGCGAGCGCGCGCACAGCCTGCGGTCGACCGCCTTCCTGCTCTGCGGGGACTGGCACCAGGCCGAGGACCTCACGCAGGCCGCGCTGCTCAAGCTGTACCTCGCCTGGCCGAGGCTGTCGCGCCACGACGCCTTGGACGCCTACGCCCGCAAGGTCGTGCTGCGCACGTTCCTCGCCGAGCACCGGCGCAGCAGGTGGAAACGGGAGCGGCTCACCGACACGCCACCGGAACTCCCGGTGGAACCGGCCGCGAGCGGTCAGGACGAACTCGTCCGGCAGGCTCTGGCCGTACTGGCACCGAAGCAGCGTGCCGTGCTGGTGCTGCGGTACTTCGAGGACCTGAGCGTCGAAGAGACGGCGAAGGCGCTCGGCTGCAGCACCGGCACGGTGAAGTCGCAGGCCTCCCGTGGCCTGGCGACGCTGCGCAACCGGCTCGGCCCGCACTACGGTGCGCTGACCTTCAGCGCACCCACGGAGGGGAGGTGACGAACATGGACCCCGAAGACGACGTCCGCGCGTTCCTGACCGGCGCGGCCGGCGGCCCGCAGCCGCCGATGCGCCTGGAAGCCACCGACGTGATCGAGCGCGGCGGCCGGGTCCGGCGACGGCGCAAGCGCCTGGCGGTCGCGGGCACCTCGGCCGCGACGGCGGTCGTCCTCGCGGTGGCCGGTTTCCTGGCCGGTCACCGCGGCGGGCTTCCGGAGCCGGTGCAGCCGGCCGGCCCCGGGCTGTCCACGGTCGGCACCACCTCCCCCAGCCCGTCCCCCACGGAGCTGCCGGTTCCGGCGACGTCGATCGCCCCGGCGGCGCCGTCGGCCCAGCCGGACCCCACCCGGTCCCGCCACCAGCGGACATCGGTTCCCCTGGCGCCGTCCGCGGGCCCTCGGGAGACGTCCCGGTCGCTGACGTCCTCGCCGACCCTCGCGACCCGGCCGGAACCGCCGACGGCTACGCGCTAGCCGTGGCGCGGATCACCTTCCGGCGCACGTGTGCCCCGCCCGGTGATCCGGACGGGGCACACGGCTTTCCGAAAACCGCTCAGCCGCGAGCGGTCGCGGAGGTCAGATTTCCGCTGTTGTCCTCGGTGTCGATCTGCTCCATCGGCACCTGCGAAGTCTCCGGGATCTTGATGATCGGGATGATCGCGATCAGCGCCGCCGCCATCAGGTAGTACGCCGGCCAGTCCTCGTTGCCGGTGCTCTTGATCAACGCCGTCACGATGACCCCGGCGGTGCCGCCGAACAGCGACGTCGAGATGTTGTAGCCGATCGCGAACGAGCCGTAGCGCACCCGGGTGGGGAACATCGCCGGGAACGTCGAGCCGATCACCGCGAGGATGAAGACCAGCAGGATCGCCACGATCAGGAACCCGACGAACAGCCACAGGATGCTGCCGGACTGCATCAGCTTGAGGCTGGGCCAGCTCAGCACCAGGAACCCGATGGCCGCGGTGAGCAGCAGCGGTTTCCGCCCGATCCGGTCGGAGAGCGCGCCGAGCGGGATGATGATCGCCATCTGGATCACCTCGACCGCGATGATGATCAGCGTCGCCGTGTTGTCGTTGATCTTCAACGTGTCCGTGAAGTACGTCGGCATCGTGGTCAGCAGCAGGTAGTCCGCGACGTTCAGCAGCAGCACGATGCCGATCAGGTTGAGGATCATCCGCCAGTTGCGGGCGAAGATTTCCTTCAGCGGCGCCTTCTTCGGTGCCTCGCCCGCGGCTTCCATCCGGCGGAACTCGGGGGTGTCCTCGAGCTTGTTCCGCAGGTAGAGCCCGATCAGGCCGAGCGGCAGCGCGACGAAGAACGGGATCCGCCAGCCCCAGGCGTCGACCTGCTCGGGCGACAGGGACAGCGTGACGGACAGCACGACGAGGTTGCCGAGGACGTACCCGCCCAGGGTGCCGAGTTCGAGGAAGCTGCCGAAGAAGCCACGGCGCTTCGTCGGCGAGTATTCGGCGATGAACGTCGCCGCTCCGCCGTACTCGCCGCCGGTGGAGAAGCCCTGGATGATCCGGAGCAGCAGGATCGCGATCGGCGCCGCGATGCCCATGCTGTAGCTGCCGGCGTACGTCGGCAGGACGCCGACCAGGAAGGTGCAGCCGGACATCAGCAGGATGGTGATGGCGAGCACCCGCTTGCGGCCGATCTTGTCGCCGAGCGGGCCGAAGAACGCCCCGCCGAACGGGCGCACGATGAACCCGACCGCGAGCAGCGCCAGCGACTTCAGGACCGCGTTGCCTTCGCCGGGGAAGAACAGCGTGCCGATGCTGGCGGCGATCGCGCCCGAGGTGAAGACGCCGTAGTCGTACCACTCGGTGGCGTTGCCCATGGCCGACGCCCACACAGCGCGCTTGACGGTTCTCTCGTCCACTGACGGTTTGCCCGTCGTTGCTGCTGGTTCGCTCATGCCGGCGACGACTCCTCCCGTGCAGTGCCCGTGGGGCTGTTCGAGCTCATCGGCCCAGTGTTGACCGGCTGTTGCAGGTCGGCAGCCTGAGCCGGGAATTGTCTACGGTGGGGAACTTTCCGGCTACTGACCGGTACGGTCGGTTCGCCGACGTCCCGGGGCGCGCGTGGCGGCTCCTTACCCGCCGGTTAACGTCAGCGCATGAGTCGTGTTTCTCAACCCTGGCCGCCGGTGGCGGTGGAGCCGGCGCTCCCGCACCCGAAGGCCCCGGCGCCGGGCACGGAGCTCGGCGTGCACTTCGCCGAGTGCTTCGGCTGCGGCGACGAGGCCGACGCCGGGCTGCACCTGCGGTCGACGGTCGGCGAGGGCCAGGTGGTGCACTCGCGGTTCACGGTCACCGCGGCCCACCAGGGTGCGCCCGGCCTCGCCCACGGCGGCCTGCTGGCCTGCGCGTTCGACGAGGCCCTCGGTTCGACGGTCGGCAACCTGATGCGCCGGCCGGCGGTGACCGGCAAGCTGGAGACGGACTTCCGGCGGCCGGTCCCGGTCGGTTCGACGCTGTTCATCGAGGCCCGCCTGGACGGCATCGCGGGCCGCAAGATCTACGTGAGCGCGGACGGCCGCCTCGACGCCGAGGACGGCCCGATCGCGGTGAGCGCGCGGGCGTTGTTCGTCGTCGTCGGTTTCGAGCACTTCAGCACCCACGGGGACCCCGAGGCGCTGAACAAGCTCGCCGCGCAGCACGAGAAGAACCAGCGGGAACGCGGCGAGCGCGACTGGGAGATCAATCCCTGACCCGCTCCCCCGCCGGTCGTGAGTGGTCAGGCGAGCTGACCACTCACGACGGCGTCAGGTGAGGGTGCGAGGCCGGATGGCGTTCGCCCGGTCGACGAGCTCGACGCGTTGCTCGATCGTGGCCGCCAGCCGGGCCAGGGCCCGGTAGCAGCGCTCAAGGCCGAACCGAAGCTCGCGTTCCTCGAGCGGGCAGCCCAGCACCCGCGCACCGGGTGTCGGCCTGCCGTGCTTGAGCCACTCGTGCGCGGCTTCGAGCACGTTCGCGCTCAGCCGGGTCTGGCGTTCGACGTCCAGGCGGAGCCGTTCGAGCCGGGCCGACGCGTCGAGCAGGTCGTTCTCGGTGACCGGGGTCTCGCGGCCGTTCGCCTTGGTCACCGTCGTCTTGATCTTGATCGCCGCGACCTGCGCGTCGACGTAGTGGGTCGACGACGGCGGCACCGTCTCGAGCACCTCGACCGCGCTCGCCCGCGCACCCTGCGCCAGGTACACGCGGGCGAGGCCGAAGGCGGCGCTGACGTACGTGCGGTCGGTGCGCCAGACGAGCTCGTAGAACCGCGCGGCGGCGAAGTAGTCTCCGACGCCTTCGGCGCTGATGCCGAGGGCGAGCTTCGGCGCGATCTCGCCCGGCAGGTCGTCGTACACCGCTTCGAACGCGACGTGCGCCACCCGCGAACGGCCGCCCGCGAGCTCGATGAGGCCGCGGTACCAGTCGATCCGCCAGTCGTGCGGGAAGCCGTTCTTGATCGCCAGGTACTGCGCCGCCTGCAGCTGCCGCTGCGCTTCGGCGAGCTCGCCGAGCTCGATCCGGGCGCGGACGATCCGCAGCCGGACCTCGATGGACTCCCGCGGCGCGCCGGCGAGGGCCTCGATGGCGGCGCGCGGGTCGAGCGCGGTCGTGGTGGCGAGCACGCCCGCCGCCGGGTCGTCCGTGTCGACCTGCGGGATCGGCAGGCCGGCGACGACCTCGTCCGCGCCGGGCAGCGGCACGCTGGCGCCGGCTTCGGGCACCACCAGCTGCACGCCGAAGGTGCGGCTCTCCGGGCCGAACACCGTGGACGCGCCCGGCCGCGGCTTGCCGGTGCCGAGCGCCATGATCTCGCGCAGCACCCCGGTGAGCTGGTCGGCCATCTCCTCGGCGGAGAGGAACCGCCGGTCCGGGTCGGCGTGCGTCGCGCGCCGCAGGAACCGGTAGTAGGAACCGAAGAGCGCAAACAGCGGGACCGCGTCCGGGCCGGGCAGCGTCGTCTTGAACTTGGTGGTGTAGCCGGTGAATTCGAAGCTCAGCACCGCGAGCGTACGGCCGACGGTGAACAGGTCCGACGCGATCGACGCGCCCTGCGTCGGGAGTTCCGGCGCGCTGTAGCCGGTGGTGAAGAACAGCGGGCTCTCGTAGTCGTCGGTGCGGCGGACCGCGCCGAGGTCGATCAGCTTCAGCTGTTCGTTCGTCTGGATGACGTTGTCGGGCTTGAGGTCGCAGTAGAGCATGCCCTGGCTGTGCAGGTAGCCGAGCGCGGGCAGGATCTCCAGCCCGTAGGCGATGACCTGGCCGATCGGCAGCGGCTCGGGACGGCGGCTTTCCCGGTGGTGCGCCAGGGCGAGCTGCCGCAGCGACTGGCCGCCGACGTACTCCATGACGATGTAGCCGGTGGTCGTCCCGCTGTGCGCGTCCGGGTGCTGCACGAAGTTGTGGATCTTGACGATGTTCGGGTGCTCGACCTCGGCGAGGAACCGCTGCTCGTTGGCCGCGGCCGCCATCGCCGTCGCGTCACCGGTGTCGATCAGTCCTTTGAGGACGACCCAGCGGTCACTGACGTTGTGGTCCTGCGCCAGGTAGATCCAGCCGAGGCCGCCGTAGGCGATCGCGCCGAGGACTTCGTACTGGCCGCCGACGAGCTCGTGGGGCTGCAGCTTGGGGACGAACGAGAACGGCGCGCCGCAGTTCTCGCACTTCCCTTCCGGCGAACCGGGTTCGCCGTCCTTGCCGCGGCCGACCTTGGCGTTGCAGCTGCCGCAGAACCGCTTTTCCTCCGACACCACGGGGTTCGTCAGCACGGCGGACGCGGGGTCGCGCGCGGGCACCGATGGCACCTCGACCAGCCCGGCGCCGAGCCGGCCGCGGCGGGACCGCGACGTCCGGGACGACGTCCGCCGCGAGGTGCCCGGGAACGAACCGGACCCCGAGACCGAGCCACTGCCCGATCCTGTCCCGGTTCCGGTGTGCCGTCCTTCGCTGGTGCGCTCGGGCAGGACGCTTTCGGTGCCCGGGTCCGGCAGCGGGGTCCCGGGCCCGGTGTCCGGCCGCGGCGTCGGCGGCATGATGCTCTGCGTCTCCGGCGCCGGCGACGCGAGCACGCTCGTCAGCTGCGGCTCGTCGGGCTGCGGCGGGCGGACGGCCTGCGTCGGCACCGGCTGGACCGGCGGCACGACGGGGTTCATGCTGCCGGGCGGCTTGGTCGGGTCGTCCGCGCCCGGGATCGGCGCCCCGCGCGGCGGCGTCGGCGGGCGGCGCACGGGGGCGTGGAAGACCGTCTCCTCACCGCCGGACGGCTCGCCCTCGTCGAGGCGGCCCGAGATCGACGGCTCCGGCGTCTCCCACCGCACCGGTGGCGGCGGCTGCCAGCTGCTGCCGGGCGTGGCCGGCTGCGGCCGGTCGTCCGGTGCGGCGTGCCGAGGACGGCGCGGCTCCTCCGACACTGCTACCTCCCAGATCCCCGACGACGTGCGGGAATCGATCCTAGTCGCGACCGGCTCACTGGTACTGCGGCTGCGGCGGTGACGCCGGCCCCAGCGACGGTTCCACCCAGTGGCGGTAGCTGTTCTGCCAGGCGCCGCTGTTGCGGATGTTCTCGAGCACGGCGTTGACGAACTTGACCATGTCCTCGTTGTCCTTCGGCACGCCGATGCCGTAGTTCTCCTGCGTGAACTGGTCGCCGACGACCTGCAGCGTCGGGTCCTGCGCGGCCATCCCGGCGAGGATGGTGTCGTCGGTCGACACCGCCTCGACCTGGCCCTGCTGCAGCATCACCAGGCAGTCCGACCAGTTGTCCACCGAGACCGCCACCGGCTTCGCCGGGTCCGTCGCGATCTTCGCCAGCGACGTCGACTTCTTCGCCGCGCACACCTTCTTGCCGCTCAGGTCGGCCAGCTTGGTCGCCTTCGACTCCTTCGTGACCAGCAGCCGCTGCCCGGCGACGTAGTAGACGGAGGAGAACTGGACGTCTTTCTTGCGCGCGCAGGTGATGCTGTAGGTCCGGACCACGATGTCGACCTGGTGCTGCGCGAGGACGTCCTGGCGCTGCGACGACGTGATCGCGCGGAACTGGACGTGGCCTTCGGGCGCGCCGAAGATCGAGCGGGCGATCTCGTTGACGAGGTCGATGTCGAAGCCCTCGAGGTTGCCCGAGGTCGGGTTGCGGAACCCGAACAGGTAGGTGGTCTGGTCGACGCCGGCGATGAGCTTGCCGCGTTCCTTGATCTTCGCCATGGTCGAGCCGTCGGGGATCGACGTGCCCTTGTCGGGCGCCAGGCTGGCCAGCGGGTTGCAGCTGGTGTCGCTGCCGCCGCCGGCCGCCGCGTCCGGGCCGCCGACGTGCGCGGGCTGCGGCCAGGCCGCGTCGCCGACCGGAGCCGGGTCGACCGGTTTGCCGGGGCTGCCGCAGGACGCCGCCAGCAGCGCGACGACCGCCAGCACGCCCGCCCGGACCGTGATGCCGCGCCTGTTCACCGGTACTCCCTCAGTCGCTCCCGGATGCCCATGGTGACACCGGCCGCGGCGACGATCGCGAGCACGGCGAGGCCGGGCGCGAGGAACGTCAGCGCGTTGTCGCCGCGGTGGGTGTCGTCGAGGAATTCCTGCCTGCCGACGTCGATGGCCGCCTGGAGGCTGTCGTCGAGGCGGCGGAACGCCGGTGCCGAGCCGTCGGTCTTGTCCTCCAGCACGGCGAAGTCGACGGCCTCCTGGTACTGCCCGGCGTCGTCCTGGGCGCGGACCACCTTGTGCGCCTTGAGCCAGTCGTTCGCGGCCTTGGTCGCGTCGGCGACCCTCGTGACGCCTTCGCCGTCCTTGATCAGCCCACGGGCTTCGCCGAGCAGGCCGCCTTGGCCGTCGGCGCCGACGAGCTGGGCCGCGTTGGCGCCGAAGTCCTTCTCGTACGCCCCGCCGTCGCCGCGGGCGACCAGCGTCAGCGTTTCGTCCGCGCGGGCCTGCAGCGCGGCGATGCGCGCGCGGACCAGCACGTCGACGCGGTGCGAGCCGTCGTCCTGGCCGCTGCCGACCAGGCTGCCCTGCACGACCAGCGCGACCGCGCCCCACAGGAGGGAGACCACGACGGCGGCCGTGGCGACGACGAGCCCGACGTTGAGCAGCCGGTTGGTGCGGCGGGTCAGGTAGACCTGCGCGACGACGAGCGCGGCCAGCAGCGCGACCATCAGGATGGCGGCGGCCCACGGGAAGCCCGTCGCGCTGTTCTGCTCGTCGATCAGGCGCGCGGTATCGACGCGGTAGAGGTCCTGCGCGGCCGGGAGGATCTTCGCCCGCATCAGCTCGGAGGCCTCGCGGAGGTAGGACGCGCCGACCGGGTAGCCGAGCCGGTTGTTCGCGCGGGCCGTCTCGACGAGCCCGGTGTAGACGGGCAGCGACTGGTTGAGGACGTCGACCGGGGCCGCGTCGGCGACGTCGGAGGCGTCGGACGCGGCCTTGGCGAGCGCGGCACCGGCTTCGGCGATGTCACGCTCGTAGCGCTGGCGCAGCTCCGGCGGTTCGGTGCCGATGGAGAGGAACGCGCTCGCGGCGGTCGCGTCGGCGTCCGAGAGCGAGCGGTAGACCTGCTGCGCGGCGGCGGCGAGGGGTTCGCGGTGGTCGATGACGCCGCTGATCGTGTCGTCGCGGTTCTGCACCGACAGCGTCGCGACGAGCCCGGCGATGAGGGACAGCAGCACCAGCCCGACGGCGATGACGGTGAGCCGGCCGGGGGTGGTCGCGGCGGACCGGACGATCGCGCGGACGCCCTGGCCGGGCAGGTCCAGCAGCCCCAGCAGGCCGCTGCGGCCCCCGGTGCGGTCGCGGCCGTCCGGTGGCGACGGTGGGGGTCCTGGCGCGGGCGCCGCGGGACCCGGGGCCGTCGCAGTGCTGGTCATCCCCGAATTCCTCCCCGTACCTTCCGGGGCTGCGGGTTTCCCCACCCCGGATCCCCCGAAAAGCTCTGTGAGCCGTACCCGCAGAAGGTAGCCGAGTCGCCGCGCGCGCAGCCACCGGCACCGCCCGCTGTCATCAGCACGTGATCTCGGCGTGCAAGCCGCTCACCCGCGCTTCACCTGTTCGAGTGACGTTCGTCGCGGCTCTCCGACGGGTGGCCACCCTTGTCCACAGTGGACTCAGCCGCGGATGGCCGGGGCGAGGGAGTGCGGGAGCACGGCTTCGGGCGTCGGCGGCCGCCGGACCACCACCTCGACCTCGTCGGCGAAGCGGTACGGCTTGGCGCCGAGGATGCCGCCGAAGTGGCGCCGCAGCCGGGACATCTCGGCGCGGACGGTGACAGTGCGCCCGGCGTCGCCGAACAGGTCCGCCGACAGCTCCGACGCCGAGCGGCCGCCACGGTGGCTGGCCAGCACGTACAGCATCTCGGCGTGGCGCGGGCTCAGCCGGTGCGTCCAGGTCCCGGCCGCGCCGGCCACGGTGAGCTCCGGCTCGCGCGGCGACCGGACGTCGAGCACGACGCGGGTGGGCGGGGCCGCTTCGGTCTCGGTCAGGCGGATCAGCCAGCCGCCGGGGACCGGCTCGACGGCGCAGCTGCCGTACGCCGGCAGCCAGACCCGGCCGGGCGTGAGGCCGGTGGGCAGCGCGATCCGGTCGACCGGCGCGAGCCCGGCGGCCGCGGCGACCCAGCCGTGCTCGTCGGCGACCACGGCCGGGCCGCCGCCGACCTTCGCCAGGACTGGCACGGCGAAGCCGCGGAGCCGTTCGAGTTCGGTGAGGTGGGTGGTGCGCAGCTGGGACTCCGCGAGCCGCGTCACGGCGTCTACCAGCGCCAACGTCGTCGCGTGGACCGTCGACGCCGGCCCGGAGAGGTCGACGACACCGAGCAGCCTGCCGTCGCGCGGGTCGTGCAGGGGCGCGGCCGCGCAGGTCCAGCCGTGCTGGGCACGGACGTAGTGCTCGGCGGAGTAGATCTGGATCGGGGTGCGCGCGACCAGCGCGGTGCCGATCGCGTTGGTGCCGACGGACTCTTCCTGCCAGTCGGCGCCTTCGACGAACCCGAGCCGGTCGGCGCGGCGGCGGACCGCGGCGCTGCCGTCGCGCCAGAGGACCGCGCCGCCCGCGTCGGCGATCACCATGATGTGCGCGGCCTGCTCGGCGAGGCTGATCAGGCCGTCGCGCAGCGTCGGCAGCGCCTCGGCCAGCCCGCTCGCGCGGCGGCGCGCTTCCAGCTGTTCGAAGCTCAGGACGGGAGCGGCGGCCCGGCTGTCGGGGTCCATGCCGAGGCGGCGCATGCGTTGCCAGGACGCGCCGATGACGGCCCGCGGGCGGCTGGGCGGCGGTTTGCCGCTCAGGGCCGCTTCGTGCACCTGCGCGAGGACACGGGCGTGCCGCCGGGGATCCGCCCCGGCCGGCAACGCCGCCTCGAGGTCTCGCTGCCCCAACCGCCGCTCCTTGTGCCTTTGCCTCCCCGGAGTCTGCCGTTTCGCTGCGGTGATCGGAAGGTGGCGCACATCGCGCTTTGCCCGGTTCAGTAGCGGGCGTAGACGTCGGTTCGCGGGCCGTCCGGCGCGGTTGTCGCGGTGGAGAGCGAGTCCTGGATGAGCTTCGCGACTTCGGTGTCGATGTCGTCGAGGACCTGTTCTGCCAGCTCACCGCTGTCGGTGACGCGGGCGCGGAACCGCTCGAAGCCGCCTTCACCCGGCGCGATCTCGATCAGGGTCGGGCCTCCGCCGCCGCGGGCGCGGCCGATCGCCTCGCCCGCCGCTTCGTGCACGGCGAAGAAGTCGGCACCGTCGACGATCACACCGGGCATGCCGAGCGCGGCCACCCGATCGGCGTAACCGCTGTCCTCCGCGACGAAGATGGCGGGGAGGTTCCAGGCGCACGCGAGGTTCAGCGCCTCCGACGTCGCGCCCGGGTGGCCGGCGCCGTCGCCGAGGAAAGCCACGCCGACACCGCCGTTGTCCTGCTGTTTCGCGGCGAGCGCGGCCCCGCAGACGAGAAGGGGGATGCCGCCGAGCGTGCCGTCGGCGACGCGGGTCCGGCGCCCGCGGACTTCCGCCATCATCGCCCTGACGTCGGCCCCTTTGGCGATGCGGTGACCGTGCCGGCGGTGGGCGCCGGCGATGACGTCCCGGCCGTCGAGGTGGAGGCAGACCCCGGCCGCGGCGGCCTCCTCGCCGGCGCTCCGGTCGCCGGTCTCCTGGCGGACGCGCTCTTCGAAGGCCCGGATGGTGCACATCACGCGATACGCACCCCGCAGGGCGTCAGTCATCTTCGACGCTCCTTCCCCTGTTCGGTCTCCGTGCGCAGCAGCCCTTTCCGCGCCGCCTCTGCCATCGCCGCCCGGACGTCGACGACCCACGGCCCGTCCGGCTTGAGCTCGACGAACGCGCTCTCCCCGGTCTTCAGCTCGAGCTCCCGCTCGCCGTCGAGCGCGATGACGCCGCCGGCGGCCGCGAGTTCGACGCGCACGCCGGGCTGCAAGAGTCCCCAGCCGCGCACCCCGACGGGCCGCACGAGGCCCGGCGCGATCGGCGCGTGCACGACGTACGGCGTCTCCCCGACCGGTCCGAGCTGCAGCGCCACGCCGTCCGGGCTCGACCGCGGGCTGGGGCAGAGTTGGCCAGGAACGCTCGAGAGGCCGATTCCGTCCGGCTCGGCGAAGGTGCAGTACAGCTCGGTGAGCGAGGACGGGTCCCACAGCGCCCGCGCCCCGATGTGCCTGCTCAGCGACACGCAGACGTCGACGAGCGCGATCTCGCGACGCGCCTTCGTGACGACCTCCAGCACGCTGACGCGGTGGGTGACGAGGTCGGGATCGATCTGCCCGGTGGCGATCAGCCCGGCGGCCAGGCCGGCCACGGTCGCCTCCCGCACCTGCGGGAAGACGTTGTTGGTGCCGGTGGAGAGGGCGAGGATCGGCACGTCTTCGCACGCGGCTGCAGCCACGCGGGCTGTGCCGTCGCCGCCGAGGACGACGATGACCCCGGCGCCGGCCTCGACCATCCGGCGCACCGCGTTCGTCGTGTCGGCCGCGGTGCCGGTGATCGGATCGTCCGCGCAGAAGTCGACCTTCGGCCAGGTCCCGCCGCGGCCGAGGGCGCGCAGGACCGCGGCGGAGATCCCGCCGAGATCGGTCGAGACGAGCGCGCGGTCGAGCCCCGTGACGGCGAACGCCGCCAGCAGCCGCTGGACCATGTTCGCCTTTTCCGCGGTGGGGAACACCGAAGCCTGCGCGACCAGCCGGCGGATGTCCCGCCCCGAAGCCGGGTTCGCGACGATCCCCGCCACCGTTTCGCCCACCTGACCTCCTTGTCGTGCTTCGCAGAACAGGAGACCCCGCGATCGGCGCGGGCGGAAGGGTTGCAGGGCGTTGCAGTGTTCGGGCGTGCTCGAAGCGTCACAGATCACACCGGCGCGTCCCACGGGTTGGTCGTCAGTGGACTGTCCAACCGGGAGACGGGGAAGAACCAACCGAGACGGGGCCCCGGCGGCGGGTTACCGCAGGGCGCCTTCGAAGGTGTAACCGGCCTCTTCGACAGCGGCGCGGACGTCGCCTTCCGCCAGCGCGGTTTCGGCACGCACGAAGACGCGGCGCGCCGGGACGTCGACGTCCACTTCGGCCACTCCGGGCAGCGCCGAGATTTCCTCGGTGACCGACTGGGCGCAGTGTCCGCAGCTCATCCCGGAAACGGTGTAACCGTGCTCGATCATGGAGCGCAGCCTACGAAAAGGGCCGCCACCCTGAACGGGTGACGGCCCTTTCCCAAGATCAAAGTCAGATCACGGTGACCGACGTGGCCTGCGGGCCCTTCTGGCCCTGGCCGATCTCGAACTCGACGCGAGCGTTCTCCTCGAGGGTACGGAAGCCGTTACCCTGGATCTCGCTGTAGTGAACGAAGACGTCGCCGCCACCGTTGTCGGGGGTGATGAAGCCGAACCCCTTCTCGGAGTTGAACCACTTCACAGTGCCCTGAGTCATCAAAAATCTCCATGTGTAACACCAAAACAGGAAGCCACTTCGGCGACCCGGGTCAGCACCCGGACGGTTTGCTTCCTCGGTGAGGAGACACTACGCCCGCTGAGTTCTGCGAGCGTGACTCATCACGAACACAAAAATCGAGACCATATGCAGTAAAGCACACGTTCACCAGGGCGGACAAGCGGTCTTCACCCCCGCGGGGTGAGCTATTCGCCACTCGCCGGGCGCAGGCCCTCGGTCGCGAACGGCGAGCGCCACGCGGTGTCGTGCTCGCCGGCGATGACGGCGTCGTCGTGGGCCTCGGCACTGGCGCTGAACAGCACCGGCACGACGCCGGAGGACTTCCGCGCTGCTTCGGATGCGTGCTGGTGATCGGTCACGTCGAAACTCCCCTCGTTCCCTGCCCGCTTCGGCGCGGGTCATGACCGTGATGGTGCCATGCGGCACCGACAGAAACCGGTTGTCTCCCGCCGGGACCCGGCCGGGAAGGTTCAGCGGCGAACCACCACCGGAACACCGCCAGGTTACCCGAGCCAACGCCCTGCTACCACACGACATTCCCGTCTTTTCCGGAACGAAACGCCGCAGAATCCTTACTGTGCGGGAGGTTGCGGGCGCGCCTGCCCGAGGAGGGCCGAAAGCCGCACGTCAGGAGTCACCACGTCGGGGTCCGTACGCACGTCGATGACGCACGGCCGCTGCCGCACCAGCGCGCTGGCGATGATGGGTTCGAGCTCTTCACGATCGTCCACGGTGTACCCGGCCGCGCCCAGTCCACGCGCCCACGAAGCGAAGTCGGTCAACGGGATGGAGACCCCGGTGAGCCTGCCGTAGGTGCGGGCCTGGTGCATGGCGAGCGCCCCGTGCACGCCGTTCTGGAAGACGACCACCATGACCGGAGCCCGGTACCGGACGGCGGTTTCGATCTCCTGCCCGGTCATCAGCGTTCCGGCGTCCCCGACCATGGCGACGACGGTCCGCCGCGGCTCGGCGAGCTTCGCCGCCACGGCGGCCGGTACGGCGTAGCCCATCGCGGCGTTACTCGGACCGAGCTGGCTGCGCGGCGCAGTGAAGCACCAGTAGCGGTGCATGAACTGCGCGAAGTTGCCTGCGTCGCTGGTCACGATGGTGTCCTCGGGCGCCAGCCTTCGCAGCGCGCGGACGACGTCGACGGGGTGCACCCGCGTGTTCCCGCTGGTGTCGGGCGGAGTCATGAAGGTGTGGACGGCCGCGTTGGCCGCCGAAGCCCGCCGCGTCCGCGGCGACGCCACCGCCCGCAGCTCCCGCAGGAACGGCTCGACCTCCGAGTCGACGCGGAAGGTCAGCCCCCGCCGTTTCGGGCTGACATCGATGCCGGTGCCGACCATGACCAGCGTCTGCTGTGCCGTCGGGTAGCGGTAGGCCTGCGTCGTCACCTCGTCGAGCTGGGTGCCGAGCGCGAGCACCAGGTCGGCGCGCTCGAGCGCGTCCAGCTGCCGGGCCGGGATGCCGAGCCCGAGGTGCCCGGCGTACCGGGCGTGGTTTTCGGGGAAGGCGTCCTGCCGCCGGAAGGCGTTGTAGACGGGCAGCGCGAGTTCGTCGGCAACGGCGATCAGCTCGTCCCGCGCCGACCGCGCCCGCCCCCCGACGATGACGACCGGGTACTTGGCCTCGTCCACCAGCTGCGCAACGGCATCCGCCGAACGGCCCAGCGTCCCGGACGCCGGCGGCCGCACCCGCGCCATCGGTTTCGCCGCGTCGTAGGGCATGCCCCAGATGTCGCAGGGCACGCCGAGGACAACCGGCCCCGGCCGGCCTTCCTGGGACGTCGTGAGCGCGTGCGCCAGCAGCCCGGGCAGACCGTCCGGGTCGGTGACCCGCACTGTCGATTTGGCGATCGATTCGAACATGGCCGTGAGGTCCGAGGTCGGCAGCTCCCCGGACGACGACCACACCGGCTCGGTCGCCGGCGTCTCCAGCAGCACGACCATGGGCGTCTCGTCCTGGTAGGCCGTCTGGACGCCGATGGCCAGGCTCGCCGCGCTCGGCCCCCGGCTGGCGAGCAGCACGGCGGGACGTTCGGTGAGCTTGCCCTCGGCCTCCGCCATGAACGCCGCGCCTGCGTCGTGCCGCGCCGAAACCAGCGTGATCTCGCGCTCGCGCTGCAGGGCGTCGAGCAGTTCCAGGAAGGACTCACCGACCACCGCGTACACGCGGCGGACACGCGCCTCGGTCAGGATCCGCACGGCCGTCTGGGCGACGGTCGCTCCCAGTTGGTATCTAATGAGGAGAGCTTAGGCGGGCACCGTTCAGTGCAGTCAAGTGATCTTCACCGAAACCGGACAAGGATGGGCCGAATGTCCGATTTGACCGACTGGTAGCCGATCAAGGGAGCGAGGACCACCGACTTGGCCGCGACCGAACATGAAACTGTTTTTACTTATGGCGCACCGGCGTTGAAGTACGGCACCGGCGCCAGCGACGAGATCGGCTACGACCTCACCCAGTACGGCGCCCACCGCGTCCTCGTCGTGACCGACCCGCAGGTGGCCGCAACCGGCTGGCCGCAGCGCATCGCCGAAGGCATCGCCGGCTACGGCATCGAGACCGAGGTCTTCGACGGCGTACACGTCGAGCCCACCGATGTCAGCATGCAGAAGGCGGTTGACTTCGCCCGCGGAACCGGTCCGTACGACGCCTTCGTCGCCGTCGGCGGCGGCTCGGCCATCGATACGGCCAAGGCCGCGAACCTGCTGACCAGCAACGACGGCGAGCTGATGGACTACGTCAACGCCCCCGTCGGCGGCGGCCGCGCACCGGACCGCCCCCTGAAGCCGCTGGTCGCGGTCCCCACCACCACCGGCACCGGTTCGGAAAGCACCACGGTCTGCGTCCTGGACGTGTTGTCGCTGCGCGTCAAGAGCGGGATCAGCCACTTGCGGCTGCGCCCGACCCTGGCCGTCGTCGACCCGCGTCTCACCGTCAGCCAGCCACCGGCGGTGACGGCCGCCAGCGGCATGGACATCCTGTGCCACGCCGCGGAGAGCTACACGGCCAAGCCGTACACCGAGTTCGAGCGCAAGCGCCCGGAACAGCGCGTGCCGTACTGCGGCTCGAACCCGCTGGCCGACATGTTCGCCGAGCAGTCGCTGCGGCTGCTGTCGTGGGCCCTCCCGGCGGCCGTGCGCGACGGTGCCGACCTCAAGGCGCGCGAGGCCATGGCCCTGGCCGCGACGTTCGCCGGACTCGGGTTCGGCAACGCCGGCGTGCACATCCCGCACGCGAACGCGTACCCGATCGCCGGGCAGGTCAGGGATTTCCACCCGGAAGGTTACCCGGGCGAAGAACCCATGGTCCCGCACGGCATGGCGGTCTCCCTGACCGCGCCCGCGGCGTTCCGCTTCACCTTCGGCGCAGCGCCGGACCGCCACCTGCGCGTCGCACGCCTCCTGGCGCCCGACTTCGAGTGGCCCGGCGACTTCGCCGACCACCTGCCCGCGGTGCTGATCGACCTGATGCGGCAGATCGGCATCCCGGACGGCATCGGCGCCGTCGGCTACACAGAGTCCGATGTGGACTCCCTCGTCGAAGGAACGCTGAAGCAGCAACGCCTGCTGGCCACCGCCCCGCGCGAGGCGTCCGCGGACGACCTTTCGGTCATCCTGCGCGAGTCGGTGTCGCTGTGGTGAACGGGTACCCGCACTGGCAGACGGTGCCGTTGCGCTGGAAGGACAACGACGTCTACGGCCACGTCAACAACGTCGTCCACTACTCGCTGATGGACACCGTGATCAACACGTGGCTCATCGAGCAGGGCGGCCTCGACATCGAAGCCGGGGCGGTGATCGGGCTGTGCGTCGAGTCGCACTGCGGGTATCACGCATCGGTGTCCTTTCCTGGGTCGTTGCGGGTCGGGTTGCGGGTGGCGCACCTCGGGAAGTCCAGCGTCCGCTACGAGATAGGGATGTACGCCGCCGACGAGTCCCTGGTCGCCGAAGGGCATTTCGTGCACGTCTTCGTGGACCGCGAGTCCCGCCGCCCGACGCCGGTATCCGGCAAGCTGCGCGAGGCACTGGAAGCTCTGCAGCCCGGGTGAGGTGCACCGCCACCGGCTCACCTCCTTTCCGGCGGTGTCGATTCCGGGCTGCGTTCTTCCTGCCCTTCCGATGATGCACGACGGCACCGACAGAACCGGCCGATCGACCCGAGTTGTCCACAGCCACCGCAAACATCGGCGAGTTGTCCACAGATTTCCATCGAGGGGTTCCGCGCCCCTCCGCCGACGATAAGCTGAAAGCCCCATGAGATCAATCCACAGTGGACGAGCAGGCGGCTCACCGGAGCGGCTGGTCACACGGATGGCGACCTAGGCGTCGATCCGGTGGCGGCACGAGCGTGAGCAACCGGCTCACCACAGAAGTGGATTAGCAGTGGTTGCGGGCCGTTCCCGGAAGGCGTCCCGCGCGCGGACGCACCACTGCCCACACGCGGTCGTGGAGCTTGCGGAGCCGAGCCGGAAGGCGCCCCGCCGGCGATCGCACCACGACCGCGGACGGCCAGGTAGAGGTCGTGGTCGTTGCCGGAAGGCGCCCCGGCAGCGACCGCGCCTCTACCCCGGGCGGCGAACCCCTGTTACTGGGAGTTGGCCGCCCGCCCCGGGCCGTCGTGGCGTCACGGTCACCGGCCAGTGGCCAGGTGGAGCGGTGTACCGCCCATGAAGGGCAGGACTTCGTGGCCATCGAGCAGAGCGGCGAGCGAAAGGAGGATCCCCGCACTGCCGGTCTTGACGTCCATCGAGAGCCGCAACAGACGGTCACCCGGGAAGGCGAGGCCGCCTTTGTACGGCACCGCGTACCAGGCCAGCCAGGCCAGGTGCTGGTCGATCGCCGCGCGGACGGATTGGTCCGCGTTCGTGTTCACGCCCAGCGCCACCGCGAGTCCGCACCGGCCGTTGAGTAACCCGGGGTGCATGACGAACTCACCGCGGCAGGCATCCCGCAGCGCGGCGACGCTCTCGCACGCCTCGGCATCGGGACGGTGCCGTGCCAGCTGCTCCGCGACGAGGAGAATCCCGGCGCTCCCGACGCCGGCGTAGGGCAACGTACGGGCCACACCGTCGCGCACCTGCAGCGAGCCGTCGTCAGCCTCGACGCATTCCTCGAGGTCGCGGCACAGCGCCTGCTCGGCGAACGACAGCCAGGCCGGCTCCCCGGTGCGCTCGAAAAGCCGGATGAATAGCAGCGCAGGCCCGGACCAGCCGGACAGCAGCCCGGCGCGAGCCGAGTTCCCCGGCGGCGTCGCCGTCTCCAACGCCTCCGCCAGCCGGACGGCCGTGGTCAGCGCCTGGCGCCCGAACTCGTTGTCCTGCCGGACCGTCGCGAAGTGCAGCATCGTGAGCCCGATCCCCGCGAGCCCGCTCTCCAGGGAGTGATCGGTGGTCTGCTCGACGAGCTGTGCGCACGACGCCAGCAGTCTGCTCGCCTCGTCGTGGTGTCCGAAGCTCTCCAGCACATAGGCGATGCCGGAGCTGCCGTCGTAGAAGCCCGGCCGGGTCGGCGGATGACGCCGGACCGAATCGATCAGCCAGCGTTCGTGCTCGGAGAACCGCCCGGCGCCGACCACGTCGAGGGCGTGCAGCACACCAGCGGCACCGACGCCGAAACAGGCGCCACCGACCTCGAACTGCTCGACGTCGCCGGGGAACAACCGATCGTGGCGTGTGGGGGTCGCGCTGGCCAGAATCGCCTCGACGATCTGCTTGCGAACCAACGCCCAGTCCGGCTTGTCATGGTCGTGGTCGAGCTCGGCGTGGACCGGCGCCGGATCCGCGACGCCATGACGCGGAGCCAGCACCGCGACTGCGCCATCGGCATACCCTTCGGGCAGCGCGAACCGGCGTTCGACGAAACCGGCGACACGGCCCAGCTTCGCCGGGGCGAGCTTCGTCAGCGGGAAAAGTGGCAGGAACAGCCACAGGCGCAACGCAGCTACCGCATGCTCGTCGATCTCGAATCCGGCCCGGTCCTCCGGAGCGCAGAAACCGGGCGCACCTGGCGCCGGCCGTTCGCCGGACTCGACGTCGAACGCCGTCTCGAAGTCGGTCAGGGAGATCCGGTCATCGTGATCTTCGTCGATCAGGATGCTGTGCGGGTGCAGGCCGCCCAAGACGATGCCGAGGGCGTGGATCGCCTCGATCGTCTTCTCCACTCCCGCGACGATTTCCAGCACACGCCGGGTGTAGGCGGAGAGGTCGGCCGCCGTCGTGCTGTGCCTGGTCAGTGGATGATTGCGGGTTGTCCAGGTGTCCAGGGAGGTACCCGGCAGGTACTCCATCGCCAGGTAGTGGCGTTCCGAGACGGTGAACTGCTCGAGCACCTGCGGCACGCCGGGGATGCCGGCGAGCCGGACGAGCACGTCGTGTTCACGGCGGAGCCGTTCGACGGCGTCGGCTCGCCCCTCGTCAAGGCCGGTGTACGACCGCGCCTCCTTGAGGAGGACCTGGTTGCCACCCGCCTTGGGGACGGCGAGGTAGCTGCCGCCGCCGCTCGAGACGTGCAGCGGGCTCGTCAGCCGGTAGGGGAACCGGACCGGATCACCGCCTCTGCGCGCAGCCATCTTGGCGTGCAAACAGGCCGGAATCTTCACCCAATCGGGCACCGAGAACGTTGGTCCCTGCCGGTCGGGCACCAGTCTGCCGTCCGGCTTGCGCACCGCGGGGACGCGGCGGCCGTCATGTTCGACCCACTGTTCGTCGAATCCTCCGTAACGCACGTAGAGCGGCGCGTCGCCGTACCGAAGATCGCTCGGAATGTCAGGACCGTGCTCGCCCGCGAGCCGCGCCGACAGGTCCACGAGCACTCGCTCGAGTTCGTGATCGTTGTCTGGGTAAATGACCGCCAGCTCGACGCTGCCGGCGGGGGAAGCGTATTTCGAATTCCGTGCAAGCAAGGCTGACGCCGAGCGGAGGTGCTCGTACGAGACCTGGTGCTCGACGCAGCTCTCGCAGACCTGCGTCAGCACGCGGCGCGCGTTGTCCGGACCAGCGGAGACACGGATCTTCCAGCCCTGCGCAGGGAGCGCACGTCCCGCCGGACGCATCGCACGCCAAACGCCCTTGTCCGCGCTGACCCAGCCGGCTTCCGGGACCGGGAGCGTCGTGGTGAAATCGTCGATCGGCGCGCCGTTTTCCTGCTGTTCGTCGTAGAACAACGGATCAGCGAAGCAAAAAGCTTCGTGGCGCAGGTCCATCCGAGATACCCCTCCGTACGATCCCCGGGCACCACGGCTCCGGCACGGAGCATATTCCCCCACACCGAACCGCCCTGCGCCAATCCGCCAACCCGGCGGTTCAACTGACCTATCCGAGGTAGGCAAAAAGGTCCTCTACCAGCCGGTAACCGAACCCAGGGTGATCCTCTCGAACGAACACATCACACCAAAGAGTTGTAACGAGAAGGTCCGCCCGGACATTCCTGCAGGTCCAGCCGTGAAATCGATCGAAATCGCCCAGCGAATTGGCAAAATGCCATCAACGCGACCGGTGACTGATTTTCACGATACCCGTGCTCCATGTCGAGCCCGTGGAGCACGGGTATCGACACGGTGGCCCGCGCCACGCCCGCGGCACCTCGGCGAACGGACCAGCAGGTACCACAGAGTAAGTTGTCGACCGGCGGACCGGAAGGAGGAACGGGTGATCTTCGGATTCGCCGTGACGGTCGCCGTGGCTGCCACGCTCGTCGCGCTCTGGAGCTTCGTGCAGTCGGCTCGCAACCGGCTGCCGGACAACCCGCTCCTGGTCGCGCTCGCCGTGCTCGAACTGCTGCTGGTCGCGCAGCTGGTGATCGGGATCGTGCTGCTCGCCGGCGGAGAGCGTCCCGGCAGCCTGGCGATCTACCTGGCCTACCTGATCGGCTGCCTGGTCGTGCTGCCCGTCGGCGCCGCCTGGGCACTGGCCGAGCGAAGCCGTTCGAGCACCGCGGTGCTCGGCATCGCCTGCCTGGCCATCCCGGTGATGGTGCTGCGACTGAACGAGGTGTGGAGTGGAGCAACAGCGTAGGACGGCCAGCGGCCCCGGACGGGTGCTCGTCGCCGTGTACGCGATCTTCGCGCTGGCGGCGACGTCGCGGGCCGGCGTCCAGATCAGCACGAAGTTCCACGAAGCCCCGCTCGCCTACCTGCTCTCGGCCTTCGCCGCGGTCGTCTACATCGTCGCGACCATCGCGCTGGCCCGGCGCGGTGACGGCTGGTGGCGTGTGGCCCTCGCGGCGTGCTCGATCGAACTGCTGGGCGTGCTGACGATCGGCACCCTGAGCCTCGTCGACGCGGCCGCATTCCGGCACCCGACCGTCTGGTCGGTCTACGGCGAAGGCTACCTGTTCATCCCGCTGGTACTGCCACTCATCGGGCTGTACTGGCTGCGGAAGACGGCCCCGGCGAAGATCGCCGCCTGAACATCGCCCTGCCCGCGAAAGCGGCCAAGGACCAGACAGCTCGCACCGGCAACACCAGAGCGGCCCGGGTCGATCCGGGGCCGCACAGGCTTGAGCGCGGAACAGTAAGGGAACTGCACGTACCCCGCCGCGGGCAATAAATACGGATTCGACCGGCGACTTTCGTCGGTTCCGGACATTCGCCGAAAACTCGGACAATCCTGGAGTTCGGTCCCCACCGGCTTCCCCCACGCGGTTCTCCCCCGCGTGAAAAGGAGTGAGCGTGAAATTCGGCAAATTCGTCCTGCTGGCCGCGAGCACCGCATTGGCCGTCGTCGGGCTCGGCGGTCCGGCGGCCGCGGACAGCACCCCGCAGGCCCAGCCGTCGATCATCGGCGGCAGCACCGCCACGAGCGGCCCCTGGGCGGCCCGGCTGTTCGTCAACGGCCAGCAGAACTGCACCGCGACCATCATCGCGCCGCAGTACATCCTCACCGCCAAGCACTGCGTCAGCAGCTCCGGCACCTACACGTTCCGCATCGGCAGCCTGGACCAGTCGAGCGGCGGAACGATGGCCACCGGCTCCACCATCACGCGCTACCCGGGGTCCGCCGACCTGGCGATCGTCCGGCTCACGACCTCGGTGAACGCCACCTACTCGCCGCTCGGCAGCGTCGGTGACGTCTCGGTCGGCCAGAACGTCTCCGTCTACGGCTGGGGCGCGACGAGCCAGTGCGGCTCGGAGATCAACTGCCAGTCGCGGTACCTGAAGGTCGCGACCGTGCGGGTGAACTCGATCAGCTGCAGCGACTACACCGGCGGCGTCGCGGTGTGCGCGAACCGCGTCAACGGCATCACCGCCGGCGGCGACTCCGGCGGCCCGATGTTCGCCTCCGGCCGCCAGGTCGGCGTCGCGTCGACCAGCGACCGGTCGAACAACACCGCGTACACGAACATCACGCGTTATCGCAGCTGGATTTCCCAGGTAGCCGGAGTTTGATTTCCGAAAAGGGCCCGGCCCCGCGGCCGGACCCTTTTTCACGCCGTCAGGACGTCGAAATGTCGTCGAGCTGTTCGGCGGCCGGCCGGACCGGGTAGAGGTCGCCGCCGGGCTCGGCCGGCACCTGCGGCAGAGCCGTCCGCGCCGCCCTGTCGCCCGCGTCGGCTGCCGCGTGCAGGACGTCCAGGGCCGCGTACGGCCGGAAGTCCAGCTCCGGATACGGCCAGGCGGACTTCCCCTGCGTGGCGCCCGGGATCAGGAAGTCGACGGCGGAGAACAGCGTGGCGCCGCTGGGCGCGGTGTAGTGCCACAGGTCGACGCCGACGTGCTTGCCGATCTGCGCGAGCCGGGTCAGCGCGACCAGGTTGAACGCCGAATAGTGCCAGCTGCGGGTCCGGCTCGTCTCCTGCGGTTGCAGGCCGCCGGCCTGGATCTGCGCCGCAATCCGCTGAGAACCGGCGTCCCGGGCGATGGACGCGGCCAGCTCCCGCTGCCCCGTGCCGAGCGCGAGCGAGGCGACGAGCATGTCGTAGAAGCTGCCGTGGTTGTTCTGCGCCTTGGCTTCGTCGGTGCCGTTCTTGCTGGTGCGCAGCCAGCCGAGGAACTGCGTGTACCAGCCGGTCATGCCGGCCTGGTCGGTCTTCGTCCAGCCCGGCGCGCCGGTGGCGAGGATCGCCGTGGCGTCGACGACCTGGCTGAGCGTGTAGGAGAACTCGATGATGCCGATGCCGCGGCCGTCCACCTTGCACGGGATACCCTGCGCGAAGTTCATGTTCGGGTTCATTTTCGTTGCGGCGTCGAGGAACCACGTACGCAGGTCGAGCGCCGCACGCTGGGCGTACCGAGCGTCTCCGGTGTAGTACCAGGCGAGCGCGAGCCGGTAGATCGCGGCGAACGCCGCACCGCGGTAGGCGTGGTCGGTGATCTCGTCGACGATCGGGTTGCGCTGGCCGTCACGCTGCACGAACGGGCAGCCCCACGGGTTTTCGGCGGTCGGTTGCGTGGTCGGCCACCAGTAGGGCGCGAGGCTGAGGTAGTCGTGCTTGTCCCCGCTGGGCGGTACCTGTTTCTTCGAGGTGACACTCCACGGCCCCGCCGTGAGGTCGGTCTTCGCAGCGGCGAGAAGGTTGTTCAGCGCGGTCCGGGACGTTCTTTCGCCGACGAGAGCGGCAAACTTCGTCCGAAGCAGTTGCTTGCCGTCGAGGACGGCGGTGTCGGGAGCACACACCGGCCCGAGGACCGGGACGGTGCAGGGAACAGGCCACGACGCGGCTTCGGCCGGCGCGGCGAACGACGTGGCAACGAGGCCGAGCGCGGCAACTGCGGTCACGACGGTGTGGCGGAGAACCATGTCCGCTCCATTCACAAATATGAACATCAGACTCGTGAGTGAATGGAGCGTACGCATGTGAACATCGCGGAAGCAACTGACGATTCTCAGCCGGTGAAGTCGCGAGGCCGGAAGAAGGCGACGAGCCGGGCAGTGCGGAGGGCGTCCCACGGATCCGTGGTGGCGAGAACGGCCGCCGCACCGGTGGGAAACTTGGTCTGGACCTGCAGGGTCTCTTCCCCATGACCGGCAAGGTGCAGCGTCACGTCGCTGACCCCGGGCTCATGCCCGACGAGAGCGAGCGTGGTGACGTCGGCCGGCGTCCGGCGAGCGGCGTCCAGCAGCTCAGGGACATCGGCGCCGTAGAGACCGTCGTCGTACTCGACGGGCGGCGGCGCGGGAAGCTCGCCGCTGACGCGTTGCCAGGTTTCCCGGGTCCGCCGGGCGGTGGAGCAGAGGACGAGCTCGGGAACACGCCCGGTCTCGGCCAGCCACCGGCCAAGCCGCGGCGCATCGCGGACACCACGCGGCGCGAGGGGGCGTTCGTGGTCGGGCAGACCCTCCGACCAGTCCGACTTCGCATGCCGGAGAACGATGAGCCACCTGGTCGCGTCCATGCCCGCAACCCTAATCGACACAGCCGCCGGCTTCGGAGTTTTGAGTGGGCCGCCTGGGGCTCGAACCCAGAACCTACGGATTAAAAGTCCGCAGCTCTACCAATTGAGCTAACGGCCCGTGCCACCAGTTTAGCCACGTCCCCGTCGGCCGCCTGCACTCCGGGTCCGGCTCGGGCGTCCGCGGAGGTCAAGGCTGGTTCTTCGCAGGCCGCCGAACGGACCCGGTGCTCCGGTCCGTTCGGCGGCCTGCGCGCTCTGACTCTCCTGTGTGGACGAACGCGCGGGGCCCCGCGCGTCAGGCCGTCAGCACTGGACGAGGAGACCCGTGTAAGCGGTGCACTTCTTCGACGCGCTGTCGTTGGCGACGGTCGGGTCGGCCGGTGCGCTCGCCGTGCGCTGGGCCGTGGCCGTGAACGCGCCCCACGCGAAGAAGCCGCCTTCCGACGTGAACTTCGCCGTCGCCGAAGCGCCCGGGGCCAGGGTGCCGATTGCGCAGGTCAGGGTCGCTCCCGAACGGGTGCAACCCGTCGCCGAGGTGATCGTGCGGCCGGTGCCCGGGTTGGCCGTCACGCGGACGCCGGTTGCGGAGGCCGGGCCGGTGTTCGACACCGTGATCACGTAGTCGACCTGCGCGACCAGTCCGAAGTGGGGCGTGCCGGTCAGCGTGACCTTGACGTCGGCCTTGGCCGGCGCGGCGATCGTGACCACCGGGCCGTCTTCGACGCCGAACGCGTAGTTGTCGCCGGCGAACTGGTGCTGGAGGGTGAACTGGCCGGGCTCGGCGTCGTCCTTGAGGCGCAGCGTCCAGGTCACCGTCCGGCTCTCGCCCGCGCCCAGGTCGCCGACGCCGCCGCGGAAGCTGCTGAGGTACGGCGCGCACGGGGCGATCGCGCCGGTGCAGGACACCAGGTCCACCACGTCGGCGATCGGCTTTTCCTTGACGTAGAGCGCCGCCTTCGCGCCGGTGACCGTGAAGTCCGTCGGGTTGGTCAGCTGCTCCGTGACCGTGAGCGTGTCGCCCGCGCGCACCGTGGTCGCGCTGACGTCGATCGTGCTCGGGGCCGGTGCCGCGGCCGCGACGGCCGGTGCCGCGCACAGGACCGCCGTGGTCAGCGCGGCCAGCACGGCGGTTCTTCGTCCGGTTCGCTGCATAGTCGTGATCTCCTGGTTCCGAACCGAGGGGTGCCGCTCCGACCGGGTGAGACGGGCGTGCGCAGCAGGGTGACGAAGATCAGATCGGCGCACCCGGAATTTCGTTACCGGGTTCGCCGAACCGTGCTTGAACTGGGGTTTCGACCCGGTTGCCCGGTCACCGGCCACTCCGGCGATCCGAAATTGTCAGACCCCTGTGGCACGCTCCGCGCATGACCGAACACACCACCCCGGTGGCCGCTCCGCCCCGCTTGAGCGGCCCCAGACACGACCCGGCACCGGTCGCGGACGAGCGACAGGCTCTCACCGAGAGCCTGGAGTACTACCGGCGCACCTTCGAGCTGAAATGCGCCGGTCTGGACCCCGCCCAGCTGTCCGAACGCTCGGTACCACCCTCGACGCTGACCCTGCACGGCCTGCTGCGGCACCTCACGGGCGTCGAGCGCTGGTGGTTCCGGATCCAGTTCACGGGTGAGGACCTCCCGAACCTGTACTACTCCGACGACGACCCGGAACAGGACTTCACGGACCTGGACGGCGATGTCGACGACGCGTTCGCCTTGTGGCACAGCGAATGCGCGCGCTCCCGGGAGATCGTCGAAGCCAGCTCACTGGACCAGACCGGCACTCGCCGCAGCACCGGCGAACCGTTCACCCTGCGCTGGCTGATGCTGCGGATGATCGGCGAGTACGCGCGGCACATCGGCCAAGCCGACCTGATCCGGGAACGGATCGACGGCGCGACCGGCGAATGACGGCTCAGGCGGCGGCCGACCGGCGGCGGACGCGGAAGAGGAGGTTGACCACGAGCGGAACGACGATCCAGCACGCATAGGCCCAGTGCGTGAAGAAGGCGAAGGGGATCGAGACGGCGAAGGCGGCGATCATCGCGCCGATCCCGCGGTACACCGTGCCGAAGAGCTCCGGCGGGGTTGCCGCGCGGTAGAGGTGGTTGCGCTGGATCTGCCAGGCCATGAGGAGGAACAGCGTCAGCGCGACGACCTGCACGACGGCGTAGAAGACGAACCGGAACTCGAACGCGCCGTCTTCGGCCAGCACCTTCGTGGCGAACGGCATGATCACCTGGGTCAGGAGCCAGCCGAAGGTGAGCCGGGCGAGCCCGCCGCCGAGCGTGGTGACGTAGTTGAACAGGCGGTGGTGGGCGCGCCAATGACCGCCGATGACGACGAAGCTGATCAGGAAGGAGACGTATTCGGACTGGTGATGACCGAGTGACCGCAGCAGTTCGGCGCTGGTGGCGCCCTCCGGCAGCGGCAGCTCGAGCGCGAGCAGCGTGATCGCGATCGCGACGACGGCGTCCGAGAAGAAGGTCAGTCGCTCGGCGGCGATTCCCCGGGGTTCGTCGCCGATGGTGTCCTCCGCGGACGGGGCGCTGGTCATGGCCGATGAGCGTGCCAGACGCGGCTGCGCGCCCGTCGCCGAGGTCGTGCGCGTGCGATGCTGACGCCATGACCGTCGACCCCGATTCCGGGCTCCTGTCCCCCGTGCGGGCCGGTACGCCGGCCGAAACGTCGACCGGAGACGAGGCGTGGGTGCGCGCGATGCTCGACGCCGAGGCGGCGCTCGCGCGGGCGCAGGCGCGGCTCGGAACGGTGCCGCCGGAGGCCGCGGACGCGATCACGGAGGCCGCCGGTCGCGCGCGGATCGACGTCGTCGAGCTGGCGCGCGGGTCGCGGGCGACCGCGAACCCGGTCGTCGGCCTGGTCAAGGCGCTGACGTCGGCGGTCGGCGAGGTGGCGCCCGCTGCGGCCGAGTACGTGCACCGCGGCTCGACCAGCCAGGACATCTTCGACACGGCGATGATGCTGGTCGCCGACCGGACGCTGCGGCCGCTCGCCGCCGACCTCGACGCGACGGCCGAGGCGCTGGGCGAGCTGGCCCGCGAGCACCGGGACACGACGATGGCCGGGCGGACGCTGACGGCGCACGCGGTGCCGACGACGTTCGGGCTCAAGGCCGCGGGCTGGCGGCAGCTGGTGCTGGACGCGGCCATCCGTATCCGGCGCGTGCTCGACGGCGGGCTGCCGGTGTCGCTGGGCGGCGCGGCCGGAACGCTGGCGGCGTACGTCGAGTACGCCCGCCTCGCCGACGGCAGCGCCGACCCCGACGCCGACGCCGACGCGGACGCGGGCGCCGACGCGGACGCGGGCGCCTATGCCGAGCGGCTGACCGCCGCGTTCGCCGAGGAGACCGGGCTGGGCGTGCCGGTACTGCCGTGGCATGCGCTGCGGACGCCGGTCGCGGACCTGGCGGGCGCGCTCGCGTTCACCGCCGGCGCGCTCGGGAAGCTGGCGGTCGACGTCGAGACGCTGACCCGGACCGAGCTGGGCGAGGTCGCCGAGCCGGCCGCCGACGGGCGGGGTGGTTCCTCGGCGATGCCGCACAAGCGGAACCCGGTGCTCGCGACGCTGATCCGGTCGGCCGCGCTGCAGGTGCCGGTGCTGGCCGCGGGGGTCACGCAGGCGATGCTCGCCGAGGACGAGCGTTCGGCCGGGGTCTGGCACGCCGAGTGGCAGCTGGTCCGCGAGTGCCTGCGGCTGACCGGCGGGGCCGCGCACACCGCCGCCGAGCTGGCGCGCGGGCTCACCGCGGTGCCCGGGCGGATGCGGGAGAACCTGGGGTCGACGCACGGGCTGATCGTCTCCGAGCGGCTTTCCGCCGTGCTCGCGCCGCTGCTCGGCAAGGCGACGGCGAAGGAACTGCTGGGCGAGGCGTCCCGGCGAGCGGTGCACGAGGACCGGCCGCTGCGGAAGGTGCTGGACGAGCTGCCGGCCATCACCGGCGTGCTGACGCCGGCTGCGCTCGACGAGCTCCTCGACCCGGCCGGCTACACGGGCGCGGCCGCCGCGCTGGTCGACCGCGCCCTCCGCGACTAGCTGACGGCGGACGCTCCGGAAGAGGGACAGACGGCGGCCGGAGAAAGAGCAGCGGCAGACAAGACAGCGGCCGGCCGACGGCACCCGCACTACGGCCAAGGCACCCGCCCCCACCGCACCCCAGGAGGCCGTCGAGTGGGCCAGGCGCGCCCAGGCGCTCGGCCGGCCCTCCGGCCCTTCCCGGGCCGTCGGCACACCTCGGCGAAAATTCTTTGAACCGCCTCCGCCGGGGGTCCGTGTAGTGGATATCAGGCAGCCGCACCGAGCGGCGGGAATCCCAACGGACACAAGGAGAACTTCCATGCTTCGCACGCGCATCGCCGTCTCCGTCGCCGCGGCGGCAGCCGGGCTGGCAGTGCTCACCGCTTGCTCGGGTGCCGAAACCGCCCAGCCGGTTGTTGCTCCGGCTGCCGCCGGGGGTACCGGGGGCGGCCAGGCCGCCAACGGCCAGGTGGGGAACGCTGCTCCGGCGTCGAACGAATCGAAACTGGTCGTCGCCGACGTCGCCGATGTCGGGCAGGTGCTCACCGACCAGAACGGCATGACCCTCTACCGGTTCGACAAGGACACCGCGAAGCCGCCGAAGTCCAACTGCGACGGTGACTGCGCCAAGGCCTGGCCGCCGATGCTGGCCACCGGGGATGTCCAAGTACAGGGCGTCGACAAGAACCTCGTCGGAAAGGTGACGCGCTCCGACGGCACCGAACAGATCACCGTCGGCGGGTGGGCGCTCTACCGCTACGCCAAGGACACCAAGCCCGGCGACGCGACCGGCCAGGGCGTCGGCGGCGCCTGGTACGCGGCGAACGCCAAGGGCGGGAAGGCCGGGCAGGCCGCGGCGGGTGGCACCGAATCCGGTGCCGTCAAGCTCAGCGCCTCCAAGATCGACGGGCTCGGCGACGCGATCGTCGACCAGAACGGGATGACGCTCTACCTGTTCACGAAGGACACCAAGAAGAAGGCGTCCGCCTGCAACGGTGACTGCGCCAAGACCTGGCCGCCGGTCCTGTCCAAGGGCAAGGTCGAACTGCAGGGCATCGACTCGAAGCTGCTCGGCAGCATCAAGCGCCAGGACGGCACCGAGCAGGTCACCATCGGCGGCTGGCCCGTCTACAACTTCTCGAAGGACCTGAAGCCGGGCGACGCGAACGGCATGGGCGTCAACGGCACCTGGTTCGTCATCGAGCCCAACGGCTGCAAGGTCGGCACCACCCCCAGCTCCACCGCCAACCAGGCCCCGGCGGCCGACAGCGGAACTGGGAGCAGCAACGACACCTCCGGTGGTACCGGCACCACCTACTGACCGAACCTAGTGGGCGAGGCCCGGCGGACGCTCTTCACGAGTGACCTCCGGGCCTCGCCCCTTGTGGTCACGACGCAGGAACGACCGGCGGCGCGGCTCCTCGACGACATCCGAACGGACATCCGAACCGGCGTCCGAACGGACATCCGCGCGGCGGCCGCGGTCGACGACGTCCGGACGGCGGTCGCGGTCGACGACCTCGGTGCGGTCGATGACCTCGGTGCGCTGCTCGGCCACCGCCGGCTCGTCGGCCACCTCGTCCTCCGGCAGCAGGATCGTGCGGCGGGCCGGCAGGACCGCGATCAGCAGGCCGAGCGCGGCGACGCCGAGGTGCAGCCACGTGTCAGCGGGCCCGAGGTCCATCGGGTTGCCGGCGTTGGCGAAGGGGTTGGTGGAAATGAGGCCGTCGATCATCAGGCCCCACACGAACAGCAGGCCGTAGCCGATGAACAGCAGCCAGCCGAACGTCCGCGCGCGGCCCGAGCCGAACGCCAGCAGCAGGCCGATGACGCCGGTGACGACGCGGACCAGGCTCATGAGCGGGTTGCCGGAGAACCGCCAGAACCCCGCGTCGTGGTGCCCGGCGAAGTCGCCGAAGCCGGTCCTTGAGAATCCGATGATGCCTACGACGAGGAACGCGATGCCGGCCAGTCCGGCCAGCACCTGCGCCGGCTGCAGGCCTCGGACCCGGATGCGTGCGCCTTTCGCGTGAACCATGACTCCAGTCCTTCCCAGCGGGTGGTGACGACCGTCACCGCCCTCAGGTACCCCGCGAACACGGTGAGCGAAACGATGCTTGCCCGCAGGCCACCTGCGCGTTCCCGATTCGGGGCCGGTTCGAGAGCAATCCCACAGATACGCCCGTTCGAGCGAACAGCGCGGGGCGTTCCCGGCAATCCGGGTCATGCGCAAGCTGAGCGGCATCTTCCTGGTGGGGCTGTGCGTGGGGGCGATCGGCGCGGTGGCGGTCACGGTGAGCCACGGCGCGGCACCCCAGGCGGTCGCGGTCGCCGAAACCGTCACGACGCCGAGCGGGACACCCACGCCGACGCCGACGGCCGAACCCGAGCCCAAGCCGACGCCGGAGCCCGAAAAGAAGGCCGAAACGAAGGCGGAACCGGCACCCTCGCAGGAGCTCGGCGCCCGGGTGGACGCCGCCACGCTGGACAAGCTGGTGCGCGGCGGGAACGTCAGCGCCGTCGTCTTCGACCGGCAGAGCGGCAAAACCACCGTCTCCGTGCACCCGGACCGCGATTACACCTCCGCGTCGCTCGTGAAGCTGCTGATAGCGCTTTCCACGCTCGAGCGCGGCGGTCCCGTGGCGGACGTGCAGCGGATGCTGTCCCGCAGCGACGACGACCTCGCCAGCCGGTTCTGGACGTCCTACGGCGGCACGTCGATCGTCACGCAGTGGGTCAGGAAGCTCGGCCTCACCGGCACCAGGCCGCCCGCGGACCCCGGCCGCTGGGGCGACACGCAGATCACCGCGCCGGACGTCGTGAAGATCTACCAGTACCTGCTCGACCACGGCCCCAAAGCAATCCTGGCCGCGTTGCGCGCCGCCACCGAACGCGGGTCCGACGGGTTCCGGCAGTACTTCGGCATCCCGGACGCCGCCGGTGGCCGGGCGTGGGCGGTCAAGCAGGGCTGGTCGTGCTGCCGGCCGACGCGGATGCTGCACACCTCGGGCGTGCTCGGCGACGACAGCCGCTACATCGTGGTGGTGCTGACCGAGCACCCCGCGGGCGTCGACTACGCGACGGCGTCGAGGCGCGTGACGGACGTCGTCGCGAAGCTGCTCGGCTGAGGGGCCTACTGGTCGGTGTCGGCCAGTGCGCCGTGCGCGCCGGAGCGCGGCAGCGGCCACGGCAGCACGCCGCCGGTGGTCTCCAGCTGCCGCCCGGCCGGGGACGGGCCCGTCGTGTGGGCGCCGATCCACGCCAGGAGGTCGGGGATCTGCGACTTGAAGGTGTTCATGTTGTGGCCGGCGTCCTTGATCCGCCACGACGAGAACTGGACCGGCGGCCGGGCCGCCGCGCGGATCTGGTCGATCGCGAAGCTCTCGTAGTTCTCCTTGTCACCCGAGATCGCCAGGATGTCCACCGGCGACGGGTGCCGGGCCACGTTGAGCCGGACGTTGTTGGCGTCGTTGATGTCCTGGCGGCCGTGGAACAGGTCCTCGGTCTCGGCGTCGACCTGGGCCTTGTCGTAGCCGCTGACGCTGACCGCCTGGCCGTACCACTGCGGGTGCCGGGTCACCAGGTTCATCGCGCAGTACCCGCCGGAGGACCAGCCGGCGATCGTCCACGCCCGCCGGTTCGCCGCGACGCCGAGCTTCTGCAGCGCCCAGTCGCGCAGGTCCGCGGTGAGGTAGGTGTCGTTCGCCGTGCCGTTGACCTCGTCGACGCATTCGGTGTCGTGGCCGACCTTCGGCACGCCCGTCGGGTCCGGAACGACCACCACCGTCGGCGGCAGGACGCGCTTGCCGATCGCCGCGTCGAGCTGTTCGGGCAGGTGGTAGCCGCCGGTCACGACCTCGGGGCCGGAGGGGTAGTTCGGGATCCACTCGATCACCGGGAACCGCAGTTCCTTGTACGCCGCGTCGAAGTACTGCGGCGGCAGGTAGACCGTGACGTCGCGGGTGACCTTGGTGCGCCGCCCGGTCACCTTCATGTGGACGACGGTGCCCTTGCCTTCGCGGGCGTGCGCAACGCCGGTGTCACGCAGCTTCTCGAGGTCTTCGCCGTTCTGCGCCGCTTCCGCGTCGGTCCCCTGCGCCGAGTAGACGCCGGTGCCGAGCAGCGAGCCGACCGTCGGGAAGAACCCGCCGATCATGTTGCCGCCCATGCCGGCGCTGAGCACCACGAGGACGACGGCGAGCAGGATCGTCACGCTGCGCCACAGCCGCTTGCGCTTCCAGCGGTCCCAGAACCACGGGACGGCGATGATCGCGAGCAGCGTCAGCACGACCACCACGATCATGTTGACCGGCGAGTCGAGCCGGATGCTGCTCAGGTGCATGGCAACGGTCCTTCCAGGCGGGCAGAAATGCGCGCCCGGATCGCGGGACTCGCGTATATATCACGTTTGAGCCCCCGTGCACGTTGCGGCCTTGTGAGCTCCGTCATAGGCCGCAACGTGTCACCCGCTCAGCGTTTTCTCAGTTACTGCGCGAGCGCGCGGGACAGCACCGTCACAGCCTGGGTGATCGCGGCCTCGGCGGCGTGGGTCTCGCGAAGGGCGTTGACCATCACGAAGTCGTGGATGATCCCCTGGTAGCGGACGGCGGTGACGGGCACACCGGCCTGACGCAGCTTCGCCGCGTACGCCTCACCTTCGTCGCGAAGGACGTCGGCTTCGCCGGTGATCACCAGGGCCGGCGGCAGCCCGGCGAGCTCGTCGAGCGACGCGCGCAGCGGCGACGCGGTGATTTCCGCGCGCTGGGCGGGATCCGTCGTGTACTGGTCCCAGAACCACTTCATGCCTTCGCGGCCGAGGAAGTAGCCCTCGGCGAACTTCAGGTACGACTCGGTGTCGAAGGAAGCGTCGGTGACCGGGTAGAAGAGCACCTGCTGCTTGAAGGTGACGTCGCCGCGCTGCTTGGCCAGGATGGTCAGCGCCGCGGTCATGTTGCCGCCGACGGAGTCACCGGCGATCGCGATCCGCGAGGTGTCGAGGCCCTTCGAAGCGCCGTTCGCGGCAACCCACTTCGCCACGGCGTAGTTCTCCTCGATGGCGACCGGGTAGCGCGCCTCCGGCGAGCGGCTGTACTCCGGGAACACGACGGCGGCGCCGACACCCACCGCGAGCTCGCGCACGAGGCGTTCGTGCGTGTGGAAGTCGCCGAACACCCAGCCGGCGCCGTGGATGTAGACGATCACCGGGAGGGGGCCGGAAACCCCGGCGGGACGGACGATCCGGGTCTCGACGTCGCCGTGGGGGCCGCCCGGGACGTTCAGCACCTCGATCTCGGCGGCGGGCATGGCGACGTCGCCGTCCTGGACGCCGTCGACGGCCTTGCGCCCCTCCTCCGGGGCCAGCTGGAACAGGTACGGCGGCTGGTCGGTGGCCTCCGCGAACGCCTGTGCGGCCGGTTCGAGGGCCAGGTTGTGCGGGTTGGCGGTCATGTCGTCCTCCTCGGGTGGACCAAGCTGATGCCACGAACGTAGCTCGCAACTCAGTTGTGCACAACTAAATCGAGTCCAATGAGATGCAGGGCACTTAAGTTGCCGCACAGCAGGATCTCGGGGAGCATGGAGAGTTACGAGAGAGGAGGACGCCATGGCATCACTGCGGCTGGACGACCAGCTCTGCTTCGGGCTGTACGCGGCGTCTCGCGCGGTGACGTCGCTGTACCGGGTCGTCCTGGAAGACCTCGATCTGACCTACCCCCAGTACCTGGTCATGCTGGCACTCTGGGAGCAGGACCACCGCCTGGTCAAGGAGCTCGGCACCGAGCTGAACCTCGACTCGGGCACGCTGTCGCCGCTGCTCAAGCGGCTGCAGACGGCGGGATTGGTGGTCCGGAACCGGCAGGCCGACGACGAGCGCTCGGTCCGCGTCAGCCTGAGCGACGCCGGAAAAGCGTTGCGCGAGAAGGCGAAGGGCATCCCCGACGTGATCGGCACGGCGATGAGCCTCGACGACGCCGGGGTGGCCCGGATGCGCGCCGAGCTGAACCGCCTGACAGAGTCGGTGAACGCCTATCGGGAGGCCATGGCACCGGCATGATTAACCACGACGACGCGCTGAAGGCCGTCGAAAGCAGTCTCGACCGGCCCTCGGCGGCGCGGATCTACGACTACTTCATCGGCGGGAACACGCACTACGCGATCGACCGCGCGTTCGCCGAGAAGGTCCGCGCGCGGCTGCCGCTGATGGGCGACTACTGCCTGACGAGCCGGCAGTTCCTCGGCCGAGCGGTCCGCAAGTGCGTCCACGAGGGCATCCGGCAGTTCGTCGACGTCGGCTCCGGCCTGCCGACCGCGGGCAACGTGCACGAGGTCGCCGACGAAGCACGCCCCGAGCTGGACACGCGGGTGCTCTACATCGACAACGAGCCCATCGCGCTGGCCCACTCGACGCTGCTGCTCGCCGACACCGCCGACCCGGAGCGCCACCACGCCATCGCCGCGGACTTCCTGCAGCCGGACGACCTCTGGGAGCGCGTCAAGGTGTCGGACATCATCGACGTCCGGGAGCCGGTCGCGCTGGTGATCAACGCGGTCATGCACTTCGTCAAGGACGAGCAGAACCCGGACGAGCTCCTCGCGTTCTACCGCGAGCGGCTGGCGCCCGGCTCGCTGCTGGTGCTGTCGCAGATGACCAACGAGAACCCGGTCAACGAAGACGAGCGGCAGGCGCTGCTCGACCTGCTCGAGTACTACGAGACCACGACGAATCCCGGCTTCCTGCGGACGATGGCCGAGTTCGAACGCTTCTTCGGCGGCTGGCCGATGCTCGAACCGGGACTGGTCTACGCCCCGGCGTGGCACCCGGACGAGCACACCGTGTTCGCCGCCTCGCCGTCGGAGTCGCGGGTGATCGGCGGGGTCGCGCGCAAGCCCTAAGACGCTTCGCGCAGTCTTTCCAGCACGTCCAGCACGGCACTCTTCCCCAGTTCGACGGCCTGGCGCAGCACTTCGGGGTCGCGCTCCAGCACCGCCACGTCCGGCGCGCCCACCGGCGGGCGGATGCTCAGGATCCGCGGGTCCGACGCCAGGATCTCCTCGTCCTCGACGTCCCGGCGGTAGGTGTCCTGCCAGGCCGGGATCGCGCCGGGAGCCTGGCGGCGCAGAAATCGCGGCACGACGACGTCGTGCACCCGCGGCGGCCGCACCGGCAGCTCGTCGGCGCGGCGGGTCCGCAGCACGAGGACGTCCGTGGCGTTCTGGAGCAGAGCCGTGCGGTAAGGGATGGGCTCGGCCACACCGGCGTCGACGAACCGGCGGCCGGCCATCGGGATCGGCGGCCCGGCCAGCACCGGCATGCACGACGACGCGGCCAGCGCGACCTTGATCGCGTCGACGTCGTCGAGGAAGGGGTGCAGGTCGGTGGATTCGCCGGTGTCGGCGTCGGTGGCCAGCGGGTGGAACGTCACCGGGTTGGCCAGTATCGCCGGGAAGTCCATCGGCTCCAGCACCGAATAGACCTGGTGGACGAGGTATTCGAGGTCGATCACCGCGCGGCCGCGCAGGGTGTGGAGCGGGTTGATGATGCGGCGCATGACGACCGGGTTCCACCAGGTCCGGACGCCGGTCGACGAGCGGCCGCAGAGCAGCCAGGCGCCGTTCAGCGCGCCGGCCGACGAGCCGTAGACGGCGTCGAACGCCGGTGTCACGCCGAGTTCGTCCAAGGCCAGGACCATGCCGCTGGAGTACGTGCCGCGGCTGCTGCCGCCTTCGATGGCGAGCGCGAGGCGCCGGCCGTCGGTGCGTTCGCCCGGGACACTGCCCGCCGCCATCCGTTCGGAGATCAGTTCGAGTACCGGGTGCACTCCTCCCATCCTGGCCTTTTCCCGCATGAAGTCGACCCGATTTGCCCCACCCAGGGGGGTGAAGTGATGCGCGCCTCGTTGCACTGCAACTCGTTGCATAGCACACTTCGACCATGGCACTGGAGCACGCGATCCTTGTCTCGCTGTCCGAGCGCGCCGGCTCGGGCTACGAGCTGACACGCCGGTTCGAGAAGTCGATCGGGCTGTTCTGGAGCGCCACCCACCAGCAGATCTACCGCGTGCTGAAGCGGATGGAAGAGGCCGGCTGGGTGGCCGTCGACGTCGTCGCGCAGTCGGGGCGGCCGGACAAGAAGGTCTACACGGTCAGCGAAGCCGGCCGCGCCGAGCTCGTCCGCTGGCTGGCCGAGCCCGATCCGAACGCGGGCCCGGTCGAGCTGGCCGTGAAGATCCGCGGCGCCACCTTCGGCGACCCCGCGAAGGTCGCCGAGGAGATCGTCCGGCACCGCACGCAGCACGCCGAACGCCTCGACGTCTACCGCCAGATCGAGAAACGCGACTTCCCCTCGCCCGCGGGCCTGCACGGCCGGCACCTGCACCAGTACCTGGTCCTGCGCGGCGGCATCCGCGTCGAAGAGGGCCAGGTCGAGTGGTTCGACGAAGTACTGGCCGCCCTCCGACCGAAGGACGCCCGATGAGCCCGTACCCGCACCTGCTGTCCCCGCTCGACCTCGGCTTCACGACGCTGCGCAACCGCGTCCTGATGGGGTCGATGCACACCGGCCTCGAGGACAAGGCCGCGCACTTCCCCGAGCTCGCCGAGTACTACGCCGAACGCGCCCGCGGCGGCGTCGGCCTGATCGTCACCGGCGGCTTCGCCCCGAACAAGACCGGCTGGCTGCTGCCGCTCGCCTCCAAGCTGACGACGTCGGCCGAAGCGCGGCAACACCGGCAGCTCACCGCGCCGGTGCACGACGCCGGCGGCAAGATCGCGCTGCAGATCCTGCACGCGGGCCGGTACGCCTACCACCCGCTGAGCGTGTCCGCGTCCAGTATCAAAGCGCCGATCAACCCGTTCCGGCCGCGCGCGCTGACCGGCTACGGCGTGCGCCGGCAGATCCGCGCCTTCGCCGATTGCGCCGCTCTCGCGCGCGAAGCGGGCTACGACGGCGTCGAGATCATGGGTTCCGAGGGCTACCTGATCAACCAGTTCCTGGCCGAGCGCACCAACAAGCGCACCGACGCCTGGGGCGGCACGCCGGAGAAGCGCCGCCGGTTCGCCGTCGAAATCGTCAAGCGCACCAGGGAAAAGGTCGGCGCCGACTTCATCATCGTCTACCGGCTTTCCATGCTCGACCTCGTGCCGGGCGGCCAGCGCTGGGAGGACGTCGTCGCGCTCGCGCAGGAGGTCGAGGCCGCGGGCGCGACGATCATCAACACCGGCATCGGCTGGCACGAAGCCCGCGTGCCGACGATCGTGACGTCGGTGCCGCGCGCCGCGTTCACCTGGGTGACCGGGAAGCTCAAGCCGCACGTGGGCATCCCGGTCGTCACGTCGAACCGGATCAACATGCCGCAGGTCGCCGAGGAGGCGCTGAGCAGCGGCGACGCCGATCTCGTGTCGATGGCCCGGCCGTTCCTCGCCGATCCCGAGTGGATCCGCAAGGCCGAGACCGGCCGCGAGGACGAGATCAACACGTGCATCGCCTGCAACCAGGCCTGTCTGGACCACGCCTTCAAGCGCAAGCTCGTGTCCTGCATGGTCAACCCGCGCGCCGGCCACGAAACGACGTTGACCCTCGCCCCGACGCGGCGGTCGAAGCACGTCGCCGTCGTGGGCGCCGGGCCCGCGGGCCTCTCCGCCGCGACCGCGCTGGCCGAACGCGGGCACAGCGTCGAGCTGTTCGAGGCCGACGACGAGATCGGCGGCCAGTTCGGCATCGCCCGCAAAATCCCCGGCAAGGAGGAGTTCGCCGAGACCATCCGCTACTACCAGCGGCGGCTCGAAGTCACCGGGGTGAAGCTGCACCTCGGGACCCGCGTTGCCGCGAAGGACCTCACCGGCTTCGACGAGGTCGTGCTGGCCACCGGCGTCGCGCCGCGGGTGCCGTCGCTGCCCGGGATCGACCACCCGAAGGTGCTGTCGTACGTCGACGTCGTGAAGCACGGCAAGCCGGTCGGTGAGCGGGTCGCGGTGATCGGGGCCGGTGGGATCGGCGTCGACGTCAGCGAGTTCCTCACGCACCCGGCGTCCCCGGCGCTGGACCGCGCCGCGTGGATGGCCGAATGGGGTGTCACGGACCCGGAACAGGCGGCGGGCGGGCTGGGCACGCCGCAGCCCGAGCCGTCGCCGCGGCAGGTGTACCTGCTGCAGCGCAAGAAGTCCGGGATCGGTTCCGGGCTCGGCAAGACTTCGGGCTGGGTGCACCGGGCCGCGCTCAAGGCCAAGCGCGTCGAGCAGCTGCCCGGCGTCACCTACGACCGGATCGACGACGACGGCCTGCACATCACCGTCGACGGCCGGGCCCGGCTCCTGGAAGTCGACACGGTGGTCGTCTGCGCCGGTCAGGAACCCGTGCGGGACCTCGCCGGCGAACTCCGTGCCGCGGGTCTGCCGGTGCACCTGATCGGCGGGGCCGACGTCGCCGCCGAACTCGACGCGAAACGCGCCATCGACCAGGGAACGAGGCTCGCCGCCGCGCTGTAGCCCGATAAGGGTCCGGCACTGGCAGGATGGGCCCGTGCGAGACGTATGCGTGATCGGGCTCGGGCTCATCGGCGGGTCATTGCTGCGCGCGGCGGCCGCCAGCGGCCGCACGGCGTTCGGCGCCGCAGTATCCGAAGTGGACGCCGACGCGGCCAGCAGAGCGGGCTACGACGTCACGACCGATGTCGAAGCGGCCCTGCACCGGGCCGCGGCCGACGACGCGATGGTCGTCCTCGCCGTGCCGCTCCCGGCCGTCGAGGACCTGCTGCGCCTGGTCTCCCAGCACGCGTCGCACTGCCTGCTCACCGACGTGACCAGTGTGAAAGCGCCGGTACTGGACGCGGTCCGCCGGCGCGTGCCGTACACGCGGTACGTCGGCGGGCACCCGATGGCCGGCACGTCGAACTCCGGCTGGCTGGCCGGGGACGCCACGCTGTTCCAGGGCGCCGCGTGGGTGGTCACCGTCGAGGAGGACACCGACCTCGACGCCTGGGCCGAGGTGGCGAAGTTCGTGCTGGACGTCGGCGCGCACGTGGTGCCGCTGCCCGCGGAGTCGCACGACGAGGCCGTCGCGCGGATTTCCCACCTGCCGCACCTGTTCGCGGCGATCCTGGCCACGATCGGCGCCGAAGGCGGCCCGCTGGCGATGTCGCTGGCGGCCGGGTCCTACCGCGACGGCACGCGCGTCGCGGGCTCGAACCCGCAGCTCGTCCGCGCGATGACCGAAGGCAACCGGGACGCGCTGCTGCCGATCGTCGACGAGGCACTCGGCCGGCTCGGCGCGGCCCGCGGCTCGCTGGCCTCGACCGGCGGGCTGGCGGCCACGATCAACGCCGGGTACGAAGGCGCGCAAGCGCTGGCGGCCAGCCTCGACGTCGAACGGGCCGGGGTGCGGATCAGCCTGTCCGCGCCGGACGCCCGGCAGGGCCTGATCGCGCTCGGCGAGCGCGGGGGCCGGATCACCGGGCTGTCCGACGGGATCGCCACCGGCGAGGTCCAGTAAGGGCTACCGGTCCGGGGTGTCGTCGAACTTGTTGAGGAAGTCCTTCGCCTTTTCGACCCCGGTGTCGATCTGGCTGTCGTGGCCGGCGAACTTCGACTTCGCGAAGTCGGCGGCCTTGTCGAGGCCCTCCTCGATCTTGTCGTTGTGCTCGCGCAGGGCCTCTTCGGCCTTGCCCTTCAACGCTTCGAAGTCGATTCCCATGGGTGCATTGAACAGCACGACCTTCACGTGCGCCTGTGGTACGGCAGGAACCGCCGGACCAGCCGCAGCGGCGCGCGTTCGGCCAGGTCGGGGCCGCGGACGGCGTCGAACGCCGACTCCAGCTGGTCGACCACGCCGGACAGCTGCGGGGCGTCCGGCAGCGGCACCGACCGCGGCTCGCGCTGCTCCCGGACCGCCGCGGCGAGTTCCGCCAGGGCGGCCGTGAGCAGCTCGACGTCGGCCGGGGCCGGCGGCGGCGCGCCCCGCCCGATCGTCACGCCGACCTCGGTGACGGCGTCCGCGACGCGTTCCTGCGCGGCGATCACCGGCCACCACGCCACCGCCTGGCGCCCGTTCGCGGACGGCTCGACCACGACCTGCTGGAACGCCGTCCGCAGGTCCGCCAGCGCCCGGTAGGCGCCGCGCCGGGCCCGGGACCGCGCCAGCCGCGCCTCCCCGGACGACGCCTCGGCCAACGCGTGCGAGACGTACTTCGCGACCGCGTCCAGCCCGTCGGCGAGCCGGCCGCCGACCTGGGGGCGACGGCTGCCCGGCCACAGCAGGTAGCCGAAGACGAGCACGATCACGCAGCCCAGCGCGGTGTCGACCAGCCGCGCGACGACGACGTCCCAGCTCCCGGTGTTGGCCAGATCCATCTGCAGGATGATCAGCGGCGTCACGAACGCGCTGAGGATGCCGTAGTTGCGCACCTTCCCGACCGCGACCCCGCCGGCGAAGAGCGCGATCAACGCGACCAGGATCCAGCCGCGGCCGCCCGCGACGAGCACCAGCGCGCCGATCCCGACGCCGACGAGGGTGCCGATCCCGCGCAGCACCGCGCGGCCGAAGACCGACCCGAAGTCCGGCTTGAGCACGATCCCGACGGTCAGGGTGATCCAGTAGGACCGCTCGAACGGCACCAGCAGGCCGACCACCTCGGCGATCGCGACGCACAGGGTCAGCCGCAGCGCGGCGATCCAGGTCAGCGGGCCGGACCCCAGCGACGCCGCCCACGTCCGCAGCCGCCGGTGCCACGGCGTCGGCTCGCGGCGCTTGCGGTCGTCGCCCTTGCCGATCCGGACGAGCCCCGCGGCGAGGGCCGCGAGCAGCGGATCGCCGTCGTCCTCGGGGATCGGTGGCGGTTCCGGCAGCGCCTGGCTGGCCAGCACCGACGCGGACAGCGCGACGAAGTGGTCGATCACGGCCTGGGGCGGGCGGCGGCCGGCGTTGACCATCGCCACCGACGCCTCGACCGCGGGGGTCGTCGCCGACAGCAGGTTGAGCAGGTGCCGGTAGGCGGCGTCGCGGCCGGACAGCCACGAGCGCGCGGTGAGCAGCTGGTCGTAGGCGGTGTTCATGGCCGTGGTCAAGCGGTGGCGCGCCACCCGCGAGACGGCTTCGTCGGTCGTCGACAGCATCGCGGCCAGCTCGACGTAGACGTGGGCGACGGCGGTGCGCTCGGGGCTGGTCGCCCGGACCGTCCAGGTGGCGAGGGCGACCAGGAAGCTCCAGGCGGCGCCGAGGCAGAAGAACCCGAAGAGGGCTTCGACCCGGACACCGGTCGCGTGCTGGCCGGTGCCGAGCACGCAGAACACGAACATCTGCAGCCCGGCGACGGAGGCGTTGCTGCCGGCCGCGCTGATCAGCGCCGACACCGCGGCGACCAGGATGACCGCGGGGACGGACAGCGCCGGGGTGCCGCCGGTGAGCAGCCCGACGAGGTAGCCGGCGGTCGCGGCCAGCGTCGCCCCGCCCAGGCGGCGGGCGCGGTAGCGGTACGGGCCGGCCGATTCGGACAGCACGGCGGGGAGCGCGCCGGTGGAGATGAGCGCGCCGACGGCGATGTCGCCCGCCGCGTACGCGACGGCGAGCGGGACGGCGAGGGCGAAGACGGCGCGGGCGACCATGTTCCACGGCACCGGGACCGGCTTGCTGCGGAGCAGCTGGACGAGCCAGTGCGGCGCGGCGAGGTCGGGGCGCGGCGTGCTCACCCGTTCATCTTGACCTACGCTGCCGGAGACGATTAATTATCAATCTGTCAACAACGCGGGAGGTTCCGGTGGGCCGCAAGTACTCCTTCGAGGTCAACCGCACGAGCACCGCGCCACCGTCGGCGCTGTTCGCCCTCGAGGCGGACGGCCCGCGCTGGGCGGAGTGGGGAAAGCCACTGATCGTCCAGGCCCGCTGGGCGCGGCGGGGCGCCGAGGACCCCGACGGCGTCGGCGCGGTCCGCGAGGTCGGGCTCTGGCCGGTGCTGATCCGCGAGGAGACCGTCGAGTACGAGCCCGGGCGCAAGCACGTCTACACGTTCTTCGGCGCGAACCCGATCAAGGACTACCGCGCCGAGGTGCTCTTCACCCCGGCCGACGGCGGCGGCACGCACCTGCGGTGGACCGGCTCGTTCACCGAACCGGTCCGCGGCAGCGGCCCGGTACTGGCCGCGCTGCTCCGGAACGTGATCCGGCTGTTCTCCGGCAAGCTGGTCAAGGCGGCCGAAACCGGGCGCTGACCTGGGTGGCTCCGGCCACACAAGATCGCCCGGCGCAACGTTCCCGCCCTCCCCCACGTCACTCTTTCGGGTAGTACACGAAAGGGGGACATTGTGCGGAAGCGCTTGACAGCCGTGGTCGCCGTGGCGGCACTGGCTCTGACCGCGTGTTCGGGCCACGAACCGGACCAGCGCGAGTTCGGCACCAGCCAGCCGAACCCGGCACCGCAGGGCGTGAACCCCGGCGGGAAGACGGCGGGCCCGTACCCCTTCGGCACCGTGCAGCAGAAGGCACCCGCGATCGAGAACGGCCAGGTCGCGGCGGTCAAACGGATCGCGACCGACAAGCCGTACGTCTTCCTCACCATGGACGACGGCGCGGTGAAGGACCCCGACGCGCTCAAGCTGATGCAGCAGAACGCCACCCACCCGGTGCTGTTCCTGAACCAGAAGTACGTCCAGGGCCACGAGGCCTACTTCAAGCAGATCCTCGACGCCACCGGCGCCACGCTGGGCGACCACACGGTCAACCACCCGAACCTCAAGGGCAAGCCCCTGGAGTTCCAGCGCAAGGAGATCTGCGACGACGCGGACGACTTCGAGAAGAGCCTCGGCGTCCGCCCGTCGCTGTTCCGCCCGCCGTTCGGCAACTACGACCAGAACACGCTGAAGGCGGCAGCGGCCTGCGGGATGCGCGCCGCGGTGCTGTGGACGGCCGCGGTCAACGACGGCCACGTCCAGTTCCAGGCCGGCGACAAGCTCAAGCCGGGCGACATCGTGCTGATGCACTTCCGCAAGACCTTCAAAGAGGACTACACGGCGTTCGTCGAGCAGGCCAAGAAGGACGGGCTGACTCCCGTCCCCCTGGCCGATTTCCTGGGTTAAAGCACGACCGTCGGCGTCACGATGGTCCGGCGGCACGACACGTCGCCCAGGTGCACCAGGATCTGCGTCGTCCCGCGCGGCACGTTGTCCAGCACGAACCGGCCGCCTTCGTCGGCCGTCGTCGACGACGTGCCGTGCTCGGCCACGCGGACCTCGACGCCGTACTGGCCCGCCGGGACCAGCCAGCCGTCGATGCGGTGCAGCTTGCCCATCTTGGTCAGGTTGATCATCACCGTCAGGTCGCTGACCGTGAACGTGATCGTGCCGGTGCCGCCGCCGCGGACACCGGCGAGGTTGTCGAGCCGCTCCCAGCGGGCGACCTCGACGTCGAGGTCTTCGAGCGCGAGCGCGAACTGGACCCGCTGCACCAGGTCACCCGGTGGCGGGTCCAGCTCGTCGAGGAAGCGGCCGACGCCGGCCAGGATCAGGTCATCGGAAAAGGCCTCGCCCGGCGCTCCGAGGTCGTTCATCGGCTTCCCCCTTCACTGGCGAGGAGATCACGCATCTGGTCGAGGCAGCGCCCCCTGGTCGGGCCGACACTGCCGCGCGGCATGCGCAGCGCCTCGGCGACGAGCTGGTACTCCGCGCGGCCCGCGAGCACGGTCAGCCGGAGCAGTTCCTGACAGCGGTGGGGCAGCCGGACGAAGGCGCGCCAGACCCGGCGGTCGCGGTCGGCGCGGACGGCTTCGTCTTCGGGTGCCGGTTGGGTGCTCGGCATGGCCTCGGCGACCTCGTCGCTCAGCGGCACCGGCTGCATGCGGCGGCCGAACGGGTGGGTGGCCTCCCGGCGGGTGGTGGTGATCAGCCAGGCGGCGAGGGCCTTGGGGTCGCGGAGCTTGTCGAGCTGGCTGAACAGGGCCAGCCAGACGGTCTGGACGACGTCCTCGGCCACCGACCGGTCGAGCCCGTTGGCCCGGGCGACGTGCCAGAGGAGCGGGGTCAGCTCTTCGACGAGGCGGGCCATCGCCCGGCGGTCGCCGTCACGGGCGGCCTGCATGCACGCGGCGTGCAGCTCGGCGCCGGTCAGGCCTTCCCACGGCGGATCTACCTCTGTGGTTTGCACGTCGGTCACCGTAGCTGCCCCTCTTCGGAAGAGTTCTCGAGTCGGCAATGGCAGTATCGCGGGTCCTTCGGGGGGAAGGAGCGTGCAGGTGGATCTCGGATACATCAAGTCACTTACTTCGTCGATCGTGCACTACCGGTCAAATGGCGTTGGGGGAGGTACCGGCCGACGCGGGCGGGCAGGCCCGCGCCGACCGATACTCCCCTCCCTCAAGGGCCCGCTCCCCAACGGGCCCCGCCGGATGTCCCCTCCCCCGAAAGGCCATCCGGCCGACGGTGTCCGGCAGCCCCCTCGGCTCCCGGTCACCGCGTTTCCCTCGAACTCGACACCCCCTGCCGCGTTCTTCCGTGCTTGGCTGCTCCACAGGACGCAGTGGGCGGGCCGCCAGATACACGAACCGGCGGATTTTTTTGAAGATCGACGCAGGGCGGCTAACTGATCACGGGGAGTGCACCGGCGAGGGTCTCCGCCCACCGCGCGTACCCGGCCGGCCCCGGGTGGAAGCGGTCGGACGCGAAGGCGCCGGGGTCGAGCAGGGCGGGGTCCATCGGCAGGTGCGTGACACCGGGGAGCCGCGCGAGGGCGGCGGCCGCGGTGTCGAGAGCCGTCGACCGCGCGGACAGGACGTCCCGCAGCGGCCGCGGTAGTGCCGGGAACCGGGACATCGGCGGCACGCCGGCGAGCAGGACGCCGGCCGGGCCGAGCCGCCGTCGCAGGTCGATCACCAGTTCCAGCAGGTCACGGCGGTAGGCCGCGGCCGTCCGGAGCTCGATGGTGTCGTTGACGCCGAGGGCGATCACGACCACGTCGGCCGGCCGGACGAGCGGGACCAGCTCGGCCCGGACGGTCCGGGCGTTGGCGCCGGTCCGGCCGACCGCCTGCCAGCGCACCGCCCGGCCGCCGCGGGCCAGTTCGCGGGCGAGGCAGCCGGTGAGCGCTTCCTCGTGGTCCGCCGCGCCGACGCCGTCCACGGTGGATTCGCCGAGCACGGCCAGCCGGAACGGCTCGCCGCTGCCGGGGACGAGTCCTTCCGTGGGGCCGGCCGCGCCCGGCAGCCGCGGAGTCTTGCGCTTGACGTACAGAGCTTGAGCGAGCAGCACCATGGCTCGATTAGAACAGCGGCGCGAAGCGCCTCCGTTGAGGGCGGCGGGGAGGAAGGCGGAGGCTAGCCGTGGGCGATGGAAACCTTGGCCCTGATCAGCGTGGGGTCCGCCACGGCGTCGAGCAGGTACGCGGCCACGTCGGCCCGCCGGATGGTGAACGTGCGGACGTTGCCGTCGAGCCGGCTCGCGACCTTCCCGGTGCGCGGGCCGTTCAGGAGCATCGGCGGGCGGACGATCGTCCAGTCCAGGTCGGTCGCCGCGACCAGCGCCTCCATCGCGAGCATGTCCGCCCAGCCGTGCTTCAGGAAGGTGTTGAGCAGCGGCTTCACCAGCATGCGCGTGAAGAAGCCGTCGCCATCGGTGTGCATGCCGCTGGCGCTGACGACCAGCAGCCGCTTCGCCCCGGCTTCGATCGCCGCGCGGGCGCCGTCGGCGCAGACCGTGGTCGGCCCGCGGTCGCGGGAGCCGACCGCGGAAATCACGGCGTCGCGGCCTTGGACGGCGGCGGCCAGCTTCTCGTGTTCGTGCAGGCCCGCCACGACGACCTCGGCCGGCTGCTGCAGCCGGGCGGGGTCGCGCACGACGGCCGTCACGTGCCAGCCGCGGTCCAGTGCCTGCTTGACGACCTCGCCGCCGACGCCGCCGGTCGCCCCCAGAACGGTGATCCTCATGGGTCTCCTTCGTGGTTAGTGAACACTCACCAGGTAGGGTGAGTGTTCACTAACCCGGCTGAGAACGCACTCAGGGAGCCGCCATGGGAAGCCGCGAAGAGATCGTCGCCGCGGCCGCGAAGGTGATGCGCGAGCAGGGCTACGCCCACGCCACGACCAAGGTCATCGCGCAGACGGCCGGCTACTCGGAGGCGATGCTCTACAAGCACTTCCGCGACAAGACCGACCTGTTCCTCAGCGTCATGGGCGAGGAGCTGCCGGCGCTGGGCGCCGTCCTGGCCGAGCTCACCGCCGACCCCGGCCGGGCACCGCTGCGGGACAACCTGGCCCGCGTCGCCCGGCTCGGCCTCGCCTTCTACGCCGAAGGGTTCCCGATCGCGGTCTCGGTGTTCTCCTCGCGGGACCTGCTGCGATCGCACCGCGAACGGCTGGGCGAGCACGGCCCGCACGTGCTGCTCGACGGCGTCGCGGGCTACCTGCGCGCCGAGCAGTCACTGGGCCGGGTCCGGGCGGGCACCGACGTCGAGGCGGCTGCGGCCCTGCTCCTGGGCGCGTGCTTCCAGCAGGCGTTCCTGGCGACGTTCCACGAGCGCGAGCCGGCCGACCTCGCCGACCGGCTGGCGGACACGCTGCTCGCCGGGCTCTAGGCGTTCTTCTCCTCGCGGAGCTTGTGCCAGCGCTCGTACATGCCGTTGAGCTCTTGGAGCATGAACGACAGGAAGTCCCGCATCTCGGCGAGCCGCTTGCCCGCCGGCGTGTCTTCGCCGAGCGCGTCGATGCCGTTCTCGGCCGCGTCGCGCCACATGATGATCATGCGGTCGCGCTTGAGGAACGTGGCGTACCAGAGGTCGTCGTAGAGGCGGTAGTGGTCGCGGCGCTCGCCGGGCTCGCGTTCCTTGGCGACCAGGCCGATCTGCTCGAGGAAGCGCACGGCGCCGGAGACGGCCGCCGGGCTGACCTGCAGCTGTGCGGCCAGGTCGGCGGCGGTCAGGCGGCCCTCGTCGGTGGTCATCAGCGCGGCGAACACGCGCGCGGGCATGCGCTGCATGCCGATCTGCGAAAGCACGAGCCCGAGGCTCTCGACGTACCGGCGGACGGCGTCTTCATCTCGCTTCGTGTCAGGCGTCGTCATCGGCCCATCCTCCCGTACCCGCCCCCTGCGATCACTTGATCTAGACATTTTCTTAACTTCACAACTTCATGAAGCGAGCGTAGCTTCCGAACCATGGAAAACGCCATTTCGGTCATCGGCCTGCACAAGTCGTTCGGCCGGACCAAGGCCCTCGACGGCCTGGACCTGCAGGTGCCCGCCGGGGAGGTGCACGGCTTCCTCGGCCCCAACGGCGCCGGGAAGTCGACCACCGTCCGGGTCCTGCTCGGCCTGCTCCACGCGGACTCGGGGGACGTCCGGCTGCTCGGCGGCGACCCCTGGAAGGACGCCGCGAGCCTGCACCGCCGCCTGGCCTACGTGCCGGGCGAGGTCAACCTCTGGCCCAACCTCTCCGGCGGCGAGGTGATCGACCTGCTCGGCCGCCTGCGCGGCGGCCTGGACGAGAAGCGCCGCAAGGACCTGATCGAGCGCTTCGACCTCGACCCCAAGAAGAAGGGGCGGACGTACTCGAAGGGCAACCGGCAGAAGGTCGCCATCGTCGCCGCCCTCGCCTCCCGGGTCGACCTGCTGATCCTCGACGAACCGACGTCCGGGCTCGACCCGCTGATGGAGGCGACGTTCCAGTACGCCATCCAGGAGGAACGCGAGCAGGGCCGGACCGTGCTGCTCTCCAGCCACATCCTCGCCGAGGTCGAGGCGCTGTGCGACAAGGTCAGCATCATCCGCAACGGCCGCACGGTGGAGTCCGGCACGCTCGCCGAGCTGCGGCACCTGACCCGGACGTCGATCACCGCCGAGCTGGCCGGCCCGCCGAACGGGCTCACCAAGCTGGCGAACATCCACGACCTCAAGGTCGAGGGCAACCGCGTCCGCTTCGACGTCGAGACGCGCTCGCTCGACGAAGCCCTGCGTCAGCTGACCGAGGTCGGCGTCCGGAGCCTGGTCAGCCAGCCGCCGACGCTGGAGGAGCTGTTCCTGCGCCACTACACGACCGAAGCTAGCGCGAAATGACCGCGACGCTCTCGCGCGCCGAGGCCGTGGAGGCGCCCGCGCACGAACTGGCCGGCACCTGGCACCTCACCCGGCTCGCGCTGCGCCGCGACCGCGTCATCCTGCCGATCTGGATCGTGCTGCTCAGCGTCGTCCCGGCGAGCACGGTCAACACGTTCACGCAGTTCTACCCGACCGTCGCCGACCGGCTCGCGCTGCAGGCGGGCGCCAACGCCAACCCGTCGTACGCGCTGCTCTACGGCCCGCCGTTCGACCTGACCACGGCCGGCGGGTTCATCGCCTGGCGCATGTGCGGGTTCCTGGCCCTGCTCACCGGCCTGATGGTCGTCTTCACCGTCACCCGGCACACCCGCGCCGAGGAGGACACCGGACGCGCGGAGCTGCTCGCGTCCGCGGTGGTCGGCCGGTACGCGGCCCTGACGGCGTCGCTGCTGGTGGCGGGCGGGGCGAGCGTGCTGACCGGGCTGATCCAGGCGGTGACCATGATCGGCGCCGGGCTCCCCGCGGCCGGCTCCCTCGCCTTCGGCGCGGCGGAAGCGCTGACCGGGCTGGTGTTCACCGCGGTGGCGGCGGTCGCCGTCCAGCTCGCCGAGTACTCCCGCACCGCCAACGGCATCGGGACCGCCGTGGTCGGCGCCGCCTTCCTGCTCCGCGGGGCCGGAGACTCCACAGTGGACGCCCGCTGGCTGTCCTGGCTGTCGCCGATCGGCTGGGTGCAGCAGGTCCGGGCGTTCGCCGGGGAACGCTGGTGGGTGCTCCTGCTGCCGGTGGTGTTCGCGCTGGTCGTCGGGGCCATCGGGTACTGGCTGCTGCCGCGCCGGGACGTCGGCGTCGGCATCCTGCCGCCCCGGCCGGGCCCGGCGACGGCGGCGCCGGGCCTGCGGTCGCCGCTCGCGCTGGCCTGGCGGCTGCACCGCGGTCCGCTGCTCGGCTGGGTGCTCGGCACGGCCGTGGCCGGCGCGGTGTTCGGCTCGATCGCCAGCGGCATCGGCGACCTCGTCGGCTCGAGCCCGCAGGCGCAGCAGATCTTCGAGCGGCTCGGCGGCAGCCACGCGCTGACGCAGGCGTTCCTCGCCGCGATGGCCGGGATGTTCGCCATGGTCGCGTCGCTGTACGGCGTCCAGGCGGTGTTGCGGATGCGTGGCGAAGAGACCGCGATGCGGCTCGAACCGGTGCTGGCCACCAGCGTCGGCCGGCTGCGCTGGGCGGGCGGCCACCTCGTGTTCGCCTTCTTCGGCACGGCGGCACTGCTGCTGACCGGCGGGCTGTTCATGGGGCTGGCGAACGGGCTGCGCACCGGCGACGTCGGCGGCTCGATCGCGGACACCCTGTCCGGGATGCTCGTCCAGCTGCCCGCCGCCTGGGTGGTGGTCGCACTGGCGGTGGCGATCTTCGGGCTGCTGCCGGGCTTTTCGGCGGCGGCCTGGGCGGCCGGCGCGCTGGCGCTGCTGCTCAGCCTGTTCGGCCCGATGCTCGACCTGCCGCAGGCGGTGCTGGACGTGTCGCCGTTCCAGCACCCGCCGAAGCTCCCGGGCCAGGCGTTCACCGCGACCCCGCTCGCCTGGCTGGTGGCGGTCGCGGCCGTGGCCCTGGCGGCCGGGCTGCTCGGCTGGAAGCGCCGCGACGTCGGTTAGACCGGGCGCAGCTCCCGGTCCGGCCCGACCAGGAGCTGTGCCTGCGGCCCCGCCTTCCCGCAGGCGGGGCCGTTCGGCTCGCTGAAGGACGGCGTGATGTCGGCGGTGTGCGGCTTGCCGTCGTCGAAGCGGACGGTGACCCGGACCGGTTCGGCGGGCAGACCCGGGATGTCGGCGAAGCCGTGGAGGCCACCGGTCGGCACCATCGACGCGCCGCAGGCGCTGTCCGGGCCGGTGCCGGTGCACGTCGAGGCGCCCGCGGTCGTTTCGGGGGTGAGGACGACGGTCCGGTCGACGCACTGGCCGCGCCAGCACGCCTGGAGCGTCGCGCGGGTGATGCCCGCGGGCGCCGGGATCGTCAGGCTGATCCCGGTGAGGTAGCCGATCGCGGGGCAGGCGGTCACCGGTCCGGCGCAGCCGGCGGTGACGGCCGCGGCCAGGGCGATCCAAGGGAAAGCTCGCATACCGGCCAGACGGGCCCCGCGCCCGCCCGGTTGCATCACCAGTCGCGCCACACCGAGGTCAGCGGGAAAGCGGGCGACGACGAGGTCGGCGTGCCCGAGGTCGCCGTCGTCGGGGGCGGGAGGGTGACCTCGACGACGCTGGTGGTGGTCGTCGGCGGCGACGTCACGACCGACGTGACGGTGGACGGCGCCCCGGACTCGGTCACCGTGACGGGCACCGCGGAAACGGTCGAGGTCGGCGGCGGGCTGTCGGTGGTCCCGTCGGTGTGCGGAACCGGCCGCCCGGCCACGAGCAGCGCGGCGACCAGCAGCCCGGTGGCGAACCCCGCCAGCCCGGTCACCGCGGCGGAACCCCAGGTAGGACGGCCACTCATCCGGGCACCCCCTCGCCACGCGCAGCGCAGGTACGAGGACTAACTCGCGTTGATCTTACGTCGTGTTACCCGGTCTGCACCCGCTCGATGCGACGCAGGCCGTCGACGACCACGCGCAGGAGGTGTTCACTCCCGGGCGCGTACCGCTCGACGGCGAGGCAGCCGACGATGAGCGCACGCAGGTCGTCGCCGTCGATGTCCGGCCGGACGGCGCCCGCGGCCTGGGCACGGGCGAGCAGCTCCGCGAGGGCGGCGCGGAACTCGTCGCCCGCCCCGGCCTTGAAAGCGTGCCCGGAGGACTCGGCGAGCGCGTCACAGATCGCCCGGTTGAGCGACGCCTGCCGGATGACGCGGACGAAGTAGTCGAAGAAGACGGCGCCGGGCTCCTCGGCGTTCGCGAGGGCGCGCGCCTCCTCGGCGAACTGCTGGATGCGTTCGAGGACCACGGCCTGGAACAGCGCTTCCTTGCTGGGAAAGTGCCGGTAGACGGTGCCGGCGCCGACCCCGGCCAGCCGCGCGATGTCATCGAGCGGCACGGCCAGCCCATCGAGCGCGAACGCCTCCTCGGCGGCGGCCAGCACCTTGGCCCGGTTGCGCCGCGCGTCGGCGCGCATCTTCTCCATCAGTTCTCCTCGTTGACAACCGGAACGCACGCTCCGTATTGTCGCAAGCGGGTCCACCGTTCCGATTCAACGTTCAGTCTTCCAGGAGAATTCCGATGCCGCGCACTGTGCCCGAAGTTGCCGCCCTGGTCGTGGAAGGGCTGTCCGGTTTGGACGTCACCCCGTTCGCGGCGTTGTTCGCCGCCGATGCGGTGTACGAGATGCCGTTCGCCGGGGAGCGGGTCGAGGGCCGGGACGCGGTCGTGGCTGTGCTGGCGGGTGGCGGGGTGCGGGCGCGGGACTTCGGCCTGACGAAAGCGCAGGTCACGACGACGCTCACGGAGTCGGGCTTCGTGGTGGAGCTGGCGGTTTCGGGGCCGGCGGGCGAGTTCCCGTCTTCGGTGGGGGTGCTCACGGTCGTCGACGGCGAGATCACTTCGTACCGCGACTACCCGAACCTGGCCGCGGCTTCGCGGCTCGCGCGGCCGGTGTTCGACCGGTTCCTCGCCGCGTCCGTGGAGAACCGCTGGGACGACCTCGCCGACCTCTACGCCGAGGACGTCACCATCGAAATGCCGTTCACCCTGCCAGGCGTGCCGCGGGTGACGAAGGGACGCGAAGAACTCCGCCGACGCTTCCATGCCGCCGGGCGGTCGCGGCGGATCACCAAGGCCGACAACGTCGTGGTCCACGCGACCACCGACCCGGCGGTGGTGGTCGCGGAGTTCGACCTGCACCAGGAGGTCCGCGGCACGGCCTTCTTCGCCACCTATGTGATGATCATGACCGTCGAGAACGGCCTGATCACCCACTCGCGCGACTACACCGACACGGCCGCCGCGGCCGCGCGCCTCAAGGCGTTGTCGCCTGCTGACTCGACGGCGGGATGAACAGCCGCTCGAACGTGCTCACCGTGTGCTCCCACACCCCCGGTACCAGCAGCACTCCGAGCAGCGCGAACACCGGGAAGATCAGCCGCTTCTCGACCTTCTTCCCGGTTCGGAAGCGCAGGGCCTTCGGCGGCCGGATCTCGTACCACGTCTCGCCCGCGATCGGGATCGGGAAGAGGAACGGGCAGCCGGCCTCGGTCAGGGCGTCGCCCAGGCAGTGGGTCAGGCACCCCGCCGCCACCGCGATGCCCAGCCAGCCCGAAATGGACGCCAGTTCGCCCGCCCGGTCCGGCGGGGCCGTGAAGAACCACCAGGCCACGGCCGCTCCGCTCACCGGGAGCAGCCAGTCGCCCAAGGCTCCTTCCGCCAGCATCAACCCGAAGATCACCACGCCGACGACCGCCCACGGGCCGCCTTCGGTCGTGCCCCACGACGTCAGCAGGCCGAGGCCCGCCGCGAACAGCACCGTGTGGGACAGGTGGCGGTGTTTGCCCGTGACCTTCTCGTCGCGCGGGCCCTTGGTCAGCGCGTAGAAGCCCGCCGAGACGCGGCGCAGGATCCACGACAGGGCGCCCGTCAGCCAGCCGAGGAGGCGGGACGCGCTCGCGCCGGGATGGTCGAGGTCGGGCAGCAGGGCGAAGCCTGCCGTCGTCGCCGCGAAGACCACCGCCTGGTGCACCGAACCCGCCCCGACCGCGGGCGCCAGGGCCAGGCCCGCGCACCAGCCGGTCAGGGCATGCGTGCGCCCCATCATCGTGCCGCCCCCAGGATCCGCGGAACCAGTGAGGCGGAACGTTAGCGGGCGGTCAGGCCTGGGGGTCTTCCGACACGCTCAGGTGTTCGGCCACGCCGGTGAGCTCGATCACGCGGCTCACCGCGGGGCTGGGGACGACCGCGAGTTCGACGTCCTGCTCGCCGGCCTGGCGTTGTGCGCGGAGCACCACGTTCAGCGCGGAGGAATCGAAGAAGGTCACCCCGGTCAGATCGGCCACCACCCGCTGCGCGCGCTTGTCCGCGATCAGCCCGGCCAGGGCCTCCTGCAGCTGCGGGCTGGTCAGCAGGTCGAGCTCGCCGGTGACCACCACCCGGGGCTCCGTCGCGTCGGTGTCCAGCGTGATGCCGAACCCGGGCGGGGTGGCGTTCTGGTCGGCTGCGGGCATGCAGTTTCTCCTCGTCAGGCGCTGCTCCTGCGCCGGGTACGCGCCTGTTGTCTCAAGCGGCATCCGTGTCACCGTGCCTTACCCGGCCCGGAACAGGACCCCGCACCGGACACGGTCCAGGCAACTCCGGCGCCAACCCTAACCCAGGAAGCGGCCGCGCCCGCCACGGCCGCCGCTCTTTCGCTTGGACTGCTCACCTGCGATCAAATCCTGCCTGTTCAGCGCGCTGCTCAGTGCGCACTCATCGCCTTGCGCGCAGCCCGGCGCTGGCGCAGGAACAGCTGCCGCCGCTCGATCTCGCCGAGGCCGCCCCAGATGCCGTACGGCTCCTGTACGGTCATCGCGTGCTCACGGCACTGAGCCAGGACGGGACAGGCCTGGCAGATCGCCTTCGCCCGCGCCTCCCGCCGCTCCCGTGCCGAACCCCGCTCGTTGTCCGTGTGGAAGAACAGGCTGCTGTCCGCACCCCGGCACGAGCCGTGCAGCTGCCAGTCCCACTCTTCAGCAACCACATTGGGCAGCCGGCTCACGTCAGCCATGTCGTCCCCGCCTTTCCCAGGATCAGCATGTCGACCGCTACATGCCCGCCGGTGGAGCGGATCAAACCCGGGTTTGGTTTGCTCACCCCACGGGCATCTCGCTGCCGGGCGTGGAGGACACCGCCGATCACCTGGAGCGCGAGTGCGGAGAAAGGAACAAACGTGGAGGACAACGCCCCGCTCGTCCCGGAAGGCGCGCAGGTCATCGAGGTGCGGACGGCTGCGATCCCGCACGTCGTGCCCACCCTGCGAACCATCGTGGCGGACATCGCGATGCGCCAGGACTTCGACCTCGACGCCGTCGAGGACCTCCGGATGGCGGTGGACGAAGCCTGCTCGCTGTTGCTTCCCGCCAGTTCGGACGGGCGCCTGACTTGCGTCTTCTCGTGGAACGGGCCGCGCATCGAGGTATCCGTGTCGGTGCTGGCCGACAGCGCCGACCACGAGGACGACGCCGGCCTGTCGTGGCAGCTGCTGACCGCGCTCGCCACGACCGCCGAGCGCACGATCACCCCGGAAGACGGGCGTTACCTGTCCCGGGTCGACCTCGTCCGGGAGAGCCAGGCGGCGGACTCGTGAGCGATCCCGCCGGGAGCAGCGGGAACGACCTCGACGTCGGCGCGCTGTTCACCCAACTCGCCGCCCTGCCGGCGAACTCGCCGGAGCGGGAGCGCATCCGCGACACCCTGGTGCGTGCGCACCTGGAACTGGCGCGCAACCTCGCCCGGAAGTTCCGCAACCGGGACGAGGCGATGGAGGACCTGGTCCAGATCGCCACGGTCGGGCTGATCCACGCCGTCGACCGGTTCGACCCGAACCAGGGGACGGACTTCCTGGCCTTCGCCGTGCCGACCATCTCCGGCGAGCTGCGGCACCACTTCCGGGACAACAGCTGGTCGGTGCGGGTGCCGCGGCGGCTCAAGGAGCTGAACGCGAACATCTCCGCCGCCCGCGAAGAACTCACCGTGCAACTCTCGCGGGCCCCGAAGCCCAGTGAGATCGCGGCCCGGCTCGGGGTGCCCGTCGAGGACGTCTTCGAGGGGCTTCGCGCCGGTCAGGGCCGCTACGGCGCGTCGCTGGACCACCTGCTGGAGAACGCGGCGCACACCCGGTTCGGGGCGCCCGACGCCGAGCTGGGCCAGGCCGAGCTGCGCGAGGCACTGCGCCCGATGCTGGAGAGCCTGCCGGAGCGGGAGCGCAAGATCGTCGCGCTGCGGTTCGGCTCGGGGATGAGCCAATCGGACATCGCTCGCCGCGTCGGGGTGTCCCAGATGCAGGTGTCGCGGCTACTCGCTGCGACGCTCAAGAAACTGCGCTCCGGACTGGACGAATCCGAGCTGGCCGACGGCACCTGATTAGCCGAACAGCCGCCTGGGTATTTCGCGGGCGGTACCGAACTCACGGGAGGGGGACCGGGTGACGACGTCGAGAATGCCGCAGCGGGCAGCTGCGCCGTCCGCCCCGCTGAGGGTGCTCCTCCCCGCCGACGTCACGGCGCCGGCGCTGGCCCGCCACGCGGTGCGGACGACGCTGCTCGGGCGCGGCCTGCGGGAGTGCCAGCTCGACGACCTCCTGCTGGCGACGTCGGAGCTGGTCACGAACGCCTTCGAGCACGGCGACCGGCCCCAGCGCCTCGAGCTGGAGTACGACGGGACGCGGGTGACGCTGCGGGTGCACGACACCGGACAGCAGCTGCCCGAGCTGCGGGCCCCGTCCCCGGCCGAGGCGCGCAGCCGCGGGCTCGTGCTGGTGCAGGCGCTGTCGCTCGACTGGGGCTTCGAACGCTGCCCCGGCGGCAAGTACGTCTGGGCGGTCTTCCAGGTCCCGCCCGCCTGATCAGCGCAGCTTCCGCGCGGCCTCGGTCTCGCCGATCCGCTCCCGGAACGGCTTCCGGTCGAGGGCTTCGACGATGGCGTCCAGCAGGGCCCGCAGCGAGTACGGCAGCTCGGCTTCCAGCGTCTCCGCCGCTTCGGTCGTCGCCGCCCACTCCGCCTCGATCAGCGGCAGCAGCTCGCGGGTCTTCGCGGTGAGCGACACGATCCGCTGCCGGGCGTCGGCGCCCGGTTCGAGGGTCACCAGGCCGGCCCGGCTCATCTGCGCGACGGTCTGGCTGGCCGCCGAGTGCGTCACGCGCATCTCGGCGGCGAGGTCGCGGATGGCCAGCGGGCCGCGCGCCAGCAGCGCCCGCACCACCGGCGAGTACCGCGGCCGGTAGCCCTCGAGGCCGATGTCGGCGAGGAACCGCGCGACGTCGCCGTCGAGGGTCTCGAGGACGTGCCGCAGCCGGGTCCCCAGCCCGTCCGGACCCGCAGTCATGGCCATGACGGCCGATCATAGGCGGCCGCGTGTGCTTGGATCGCGGCATGGAGAACCGGAAGATCACCCGTCTGGGCCGTGCCGTGTCGGTCGTCGGGCTCGGCTGCTGGCAGCTCGGCGCGGACTGGGGCGAGGTCGACGAGAACGACGCACTGGCCGTGCTGCACGCGGCCGCCGACAACGGTGTCACCTTCTTCGACACCGCGGACGTCTACGGCGACGGCCGCAGCGAGCGGCTGGTCGGCCGGTTCCTGGCCGAGCGCGGCGACGTCTTCGTGGCGACCAAGATGGGCCGCCGGGTCGAGCAGGTGCCGGAGAACTACGTCGCCGCGAACTTCCGCGAGTGGAACGACCGGTCGCGCCGCAACCTCGGCGTCGACACGCTCGACCTGGTCCAGCTGCACTGCCCGCCGACGCCGGTGTACTCCTCCGACGCGGTTTACGACGCCCTGGACGCGATGGTCGACGAAGGCCGGATCAAGGCGTACGGCGTGAGCGTGGAGACCGCCGACGAAGCCCTGACGGCGCTGGCGCGGCCCCATGTGGCTTCCGTGCAGATCATCCTCAACTGCCTCCGGCTCAAGCCCCTGGAACGCGTGCTGCCCGCCGCGGTGGAGGCGGGCGCCGGGATCATCGCGCGGGTGCCGCTGGCGTCGGGTCTGCTGTCCGGGCGCTACACCGCGCAGACGACGTTCGCCGAGAACGACCACCGCAACTTCAACCGCCACGGCGAGGCGTTCGACGTCGGCGAGACCTTCTCCGGCGTGCCGTACGACGTCGGGCTGCAGGCCGTCGAGCGGCTGCGCGGGCTCGTGCCGGCCGGGCAGACGCTCGCGCAGTTCGCGCTGCGCTGGATCATCGACCAGCCCGGCGTCAGCACGGTCATCCCGGGCGCCCGCAACGCGGAGCAGGCTTCGGCGAACACCGCGGCGGCTTCCCTGCCGCCGTTGTCCGAAGAAGCACTGGCCGGCGTCCGCGAAACCTACGACGAGCTGGTCCGGCCGCTGGTGCACGATCGCTGGTAGGCCCGGCATGATGGGCCGATGATGACGCCCGAAGAGCTCCTGACGACCACCAGGACCGTCCGCAAGCGCCTCGACCTCGAGCGTCCGGTGCCGCTCGACCTGGTGAAGCACTGCGTGCAGGTGGCCCTGCAGGCGCCGAGCGGTTCCAACACGCAGCGGTGGCAGTGGCTGGTGGTCACCGACGCCGGCCAGCGCGCCGCGCTCGGCGGGATCTACCGCCGGGCGTGCCAGGAGTACCTGGAGTCGTCGCGGGCGGCGGGCAAGCTGTTCGCCGACGACCCCGAGCGGTCGAAGGTGCAGCAGCGCGTCGGCGACAGCGTCGCGTACCTGGCCGACCGGATGGGTGACGTGCCGGTGCTGGTCGTCCCGTGCCTGGAGACGGACTCGGCGGAGCTGCCGGCGGGCAACCAGGCGGGGCTGTGGGCCTCGCTGCTCCCGGCGGCGTGGAGCTACATGCTCGCGGCGCGCTCGGTGACCCTGGGCACGGCGTGGACGACGCTGCACCTGAAGTACGAGCAGGAGGCGGCGGAGGTGCTGGAGCTGCCGAAGAACGTGCACCAGGCGGCGTTGATCCCGACGGCGTTCTACACGGGCGAGACGTTCAAGCCGGCGGCGCGGCAGCCCCTCGAGGAGGTCCTGCACCTCGACCGGTGGTGACCCGCGAAGGCCTCCTTGCCGGGGCAGATGGGGGACGTCGGCAAGGAGGCCGTCACGGCCTTTCGGCGGCCAGGTGGTCTAGCGCACGGTCAGGGTCAGGCTTTGGATGCCCCAGGCGTCGGCCTGGGACCCGGGCAGCCAGACGTCGACGATGTCGTCCTTGATCCAGCTGCCGATGTCGGCCGCGTAGCACTCGCCGTAGCCGGGCACGGAGAACCGCGTGCCCCACGGGATGTTCCGGGCGTCGACGGCGCAGAAGCCCGGCCCGGCGTTGTACCCGAGAGCGGTCTGGGCGACGTCGTTGTACGAGGTGACGCGGTAGTTCAGCGTGGTGCCGGCCGGCACGCGGTAGGCCGCGAGCCGGTTCGCGCCGTCGAGGCGGTAGGCGGTCGAGATCCGGCCGAGCGAGCCCGGCGAGTTGTCCTCGGCGGTCATCGCGTAGAGCTGGTAGTTCGCGTTCTGGCAGGGGCTCGCGTCGGTGACCGTGAGGGTCGGCTGGCCCCAGTCGCTGATCCACTGCAGGGCCTGGCCGTTGCGGAACGCGCGGTAGGCCTTCGCGCCGGAGACCCGGGCGAAGGTGAAGGTGACCTTGCCGTCGGCGCCCAGTCCCCCGCTGACCGAGCCCGGCGCGGGGAGGCGGTTGCCGACGTCGACTGCGCCGACAAGCGTGCCGGGGCCGTGCCCGCCGGTGACCGGGCGGTCCGGGATCGGGCCGGAATAGAAGTGCTGGCACGCCGGGAGGGTCGCGGCCTCGGCGGCGGGAGCGGCGAGGACGCTGCCGGCCGCGAAGGCGGCCAGCGCGAGGACGTGGACAAGGCGCATGGCGAGGAAACCTCCGTGGCGGGGACCGGGGTGGAGGTGACGCAAGCGGGTTCGCCGCTGGTCAAGACCGTAAGTGGCCTGGACCACTCAGTCAATAGGTCTAGACCTTTTATCGCCGATCGGCGCAGTGCCGCAGGTGACCCACCAGGCGGTCGGCCAAGGCGGCCGGGTGACTGAGGGGGACGCAGTGCGGGCCGTCGACCTCGTCGGGCTCGATCCCGAGGCGTTCGCGCGCCACCCGGCGCTGGAAGTCCGGGACGAAGAACCGGTCGTCGCGAGCGAGCAGCACCCGGGTCGGGACGTCCGGGTGGGCGGGTAGCGGCCACGGCTCGTCCCATTCCTTGCTGACCTGCTCGCGCCCGTGCGCCTGGCACGCCTCGGCGAGCGACGCCGGGACGCCGTTGAAGAACTGCTCGGTCTCGCTCAGCCCCTTCGGCGCCTCGAAGCCGGTGTTGCCCCACCACTGCCCCGGCGGCTCCCCCGGCGCCGGGATCATCCCGGCCAGGTAGACCAGCAGCCGCGCCCGGACCTTCGCCGCGACCAGCGGCGCGGTGAACCCGCCGTACGAGTGGCCGACGACGGCGACGTCGGAGCGGTCCCCGAGGGCTTCCAGCACCGTCTCGGTGAACTCGGCCAGCCCGGCCGAGCGGTCGGTGATCGGCAGGTCCGGGGCGACGGCGTCGTGCCCGCGGGCCTCGAGCTCCGGGATGAGCAGGTGGAAGTCCCAGCCGCTGCCGCCGCCTCCGTGGATGAGCGCGAAAGTCGTCACGCCGACCAGCTCAGCAGCGGCGCAGCATGTCGGTCAACGCCGTTTTCTCGGCCTGCGTGATCGTCAGCCCGTAGTAGTGCTTCACGACGATCCAGTCCCTCGCGTAGGTGCACCAGAACGCCACCAGCGGCGGCTTCCACTGGTCGGGCGCCTTGTCGCTCTTCTGCTGGTTGACGTTGTCGGTGACGGCGAACAGCTGCGGCCGGGTCAGGTCGTTGGCGAACTGCTCGCGCTTCTCCGTCGTCCACGACTTCGCGCCGCTCGCCCACGCCTGCCCCAGCGGGACCATGTGGTCGATGTCGAGGTCGGTGGGCTTGGTCCAGGTCTCGTCGTCGTAGACGCTGGTCCAGGTGCCGGACGTCGGCCGGCAGTCCTTGTCGGTCTTGACGTCCTTGCCGTCGCGCTTGAGGACGACTTCGCGGGTGTCGCAGCCGGATCCCTGGCTGTCCCAGTGCGGGAACTTCTCGCGCGAGTAGCCGTCCATCGAGGTCCGCGCGGCGATGGTCAGCTCGTCGAGCTGCTTCTGCGCGTCGGCCGCACTCACCGGCACCGGCGCACCGGACGTCGGCGGGGCCGCGCCCGCGCCCCTCGTCGCCCAGTACCCGAACAGCGCGACGGCCAGAACCGCGATTACCAGCAGGGTTCGCTGCGTCACGCTCAGCCGAAAGCGTCGGGCCGCCACGATTTTCTCCTCTCACCTGCGCCGTCGCGCGGCGTAGTCTCACCTCTGCCGGTGCGGGACAACCGCGCCGACACGACGACCTGGCGCGAATGTGACGTCGCCCACCCACGGCGGAGCTGTCACACGGAGCCGATCATCTGCGACTACCGGAGCAGGACCCATCCGGAGGGAGCAGCCGATGCCCGGCCGGCTCAAGAAGTTCGACGAGTTCTTCCAGCGCAAAGCCGCTGAGGGCGGCAACGTCGTCGCCATGGCCCGCATGGGCTCGGCGATGCGCGAACGCGGGGAGCTCGCCGAGGCCGAGTCGTGGTACCGCAAGGCGGCCATGGGCGGTGACCGCGTCTCGATGACGGCGCTGGCCCACCTCCTCGCCGAGCGCGGTGCCGCAGAGGAGGCCGAACGCTGGTACCACGAGGCCGCACTGGCCGGCGAGCCGCACGGCATGCAGTTCCTCGCCAAGTCCTACGAGCGGCGCGGCAAGCGCGAAGACGCCCGGCACTGGTACGGCGAAGCGGCGCGCGCCGGCGACCTGCCGTCGATGGCCGCGCTGGGCCGGCTGCTGCGCGAAGAGGGGCACGGCGAAGAGGCCCAGTCGTGGCTGCGCCAGGCCGCCGAAGCGGGTTTCACCGGCGCGATGGTCGACCTGGGCATCGTGCTGCGCGACCGCGGCCAGGCCGCCGAGGCGTCCCGCTGGTGGCGGTCCGCGGTGCAGGCCGGCGACCTCGCGGCCACCTGCCAGCTCGGCCGGCAGGCCGAACGGCTCGGCCGGCCGGCCGACGCCGAATCCTGGTACCGCCAGGGCGCGACCGGCGGCCACGTCGAGGCGATCACCCGGCTCGGCCTGCTGCTGCACCGCCGCGGCGACCTCGAAGAGGCCGAGAGCTGGTACCTCGACGCGGCCGAGCGCGGCGACCCGGCGGCGATGACGAACCTCGGCGTCCTGGCCCGCAACCGCGGCGACGAGGGCGAAGCCGCCGCCTGGTACCGCAAGGCCGCCGAGCACGGCAGCATCCCCGCCCTCACCAACCTCGGTCACCTCGCCGAGCACCGCGAAGACCTGGCGGTGGCCGAGCAGTGGTTCCGCCGGGCGGCGGAGACGGGTGACGTCCAGGGCATGCTCAGCCTGGCGCGCATGCTGCGGGCCCGCGGCGCGGCTCACGAAGCCGAGCTGTGGCTCGCGCGTGCCGAAACGGTGCAGGACGACCGCGAACCTATTGTGTGATCCACTTCACAGTTCTAGCCTGAGGAGCGCACCCCAGGAGGTTGCGCAATGAGGCCACGAGTCCTGGTCGCGAGTATCGGCAATGTCTTTTTGCACGACGACGGCTTCGGTGTCGAAGTGATCCGCGAACTGGACCGGGCGGGCCTGCCCCCGTGGGTCCAGATCGCCGACTACGACATCGCCACGGTCCACCTGGCGTACGACCTGACCGGCGGCTACGACACGACGATCCTCCTGGACGCGACCCCGCACGGCGGCCCACCGGGCACGCTGACCCTGACGTCGGCAACGGACACGCACGACCTCCCCGGAGATGCGGTGGTCCGTTTGTTGCGCCTGTTGGGCGGCGACGCCGGCCGCGTCCTGGTCCTGGCCTGCGAACCGGCGTGCATCGACGGCGGGATCGGCCTGTCCGCCGCGGTCGAGGCCGCGGTGCCGGCCGCGGTGCGCGTGGTCACCGAGCTGGCGTGGGGCGCGAGCCCGGAGCTGCCGGTCAAGGAGAAGACCGAGGTCTGACCTGCTCGACCGGGTCCGGCAGCTGCCGCAGGGCTTCGAGCACCACGTTGACCGCCGCCCGGGGCGGTGAACCGCGGCGGACGACCGCTGCGATCGTGCGGGTCACCGGCGTCGCCAGCTCCCGTGTCGCCACCCGGTACCGCGAGTCCACCGCCAGGCCGGGCAGCAGTGCGATCGACAGCCCGGCTTCGACGTGCTGCAACGTCATCAGGTAGTTGCTGAAGTGGCACACCACCCGCGGCTCGAAGCCCGACTCGCGGCACAGGCGCAGCGTCAGGTTCGCCATGTACGACTGCGGCACGTCCAGCGCCCACGGCTGGTCCGCGTAGGCCGCGAGCACCGCCGGGCCGCGGGGTGCGTCCGGCGGGGTCACCAGCACGATCGGGTCCGTGGCCAGGGGGAAGATGTCGAGGTCGGGGCCCAGCGGCAGCTCGACGAAGTCGGTCGTGGTGATGATGACGTCGGCGTCGCCGCCGCGCAGGGCCGGGATGCTCTCGTGCGGCTCCAGCTCCAGCAGCTGGACCTCGAGGTGCGGGTGCGCCAGCCGGGTCACCGCCGGCACCGCCAGGGTGTGGATCGCGCTCTGGAACGCGCCGAGCCGCACCAGGCCCGCCGGTTCTTCGCCGAGGCTGCGCAGCTCCGCCTCGACCGTGTCCAAGTGGTCGAGGATCGCCCGCGCGCGGCGGGCCAGCATCAGCCCCGCGGGCGTCAGGCGGACCCGGCGGCCGGTGCGTTCCAGCAGCTGGGTGCGGGTTTCCGCTTCGAGGACGGCCAGCTGCTGCGACACGCTCGACGCGCTCAGGTTGGCGTCCTGCGCCACCGCGCGGACCGTGCCCAGCGTGTCGAGCCGGCTCAGCAGGCGCAGGCGCCACGGGTTCAGCATCCGCCGATTGTGCGGCAAAACCGAACAAGCACGCCGGAATTGTGAGATGGACGTGTCGCTCGCAGCGGTCTTACCGTCGGAGTCATGGCTGACTCCTTCTGGGCCGACGTCGACCGGCACCTCGTGCGGTACGGCGGCGCCTTCACCCGCGAGATCATCGACCACGCCGAGGGCAGTTTCGTCGTCACCGAGGACGGCCGCCGGATCCTCGACTTCACCTCCGGCCAGATGAGCGCGATCCTCGGGCACTCGCACCCGGAGATCGTCGAGACCGTCCGGCGGCAGGTGGGCCGGCTGGACCACCTGTTCAGCGGCATGCTGAGCCGCCCGGTCGTCGACCTCGCGCGACGGCTCGCCGACACGCTGCCGGCGCCGCTGGAGAAGGCGTTGCTGCTGACCACGGGCGCCGAGTCGAACGAGGCCGCCGTCCGGATGGCCAAGCTGGTGACGGGCAAGCACGAGATCGTCTCGTTCGCGCGGTCGTGGCACGGGATGACGCAGGCGGCGGCGAGCGCGACGTACAGCGCGGGCCGCCGCGGGTACGGTCCGGCCGCGCCCGGCAACTTCGCCATCCCGGCGCCGAACGCCTACCGCCCGGACTTCACCGACGCTTCCGGTGAGCTGGATTGGCGGCGTCAGCTGGACTTCGGGTTCGAGCTGATCGACGCGCAGTCGGTCGGCAGTCTGGCCGCGTGCCTGGTGGAGCCGATCCTGAGCTCGGGCGGCATCATCGAGCCGCCGCCCGGCTACTTCGCCGCGCTGGCCGGGAAATGCCGGGAACGCGGCATGCTGCTGATTCTCGACGAAGCCCAGACGGGGTTGTGCCGCACGGGAAACTGGTACGCGTTCGAGCGCGACGGCGTCGTCCCGGACATCTTGACGCTGTCGAAGACGCTCGGCGCCGGGTTGCCACTCGCTGCGGTGCTGACCAGCGCGGAAATCGAGCAGGAGGCGCACGACCGCGGCTTCCTGTTCTTCACGACGCACGTGTCGGACCCGCTCCCGGCGGCGGTCGGCAACACGGTGCTGGACGTGCTGACCCGCGACCGCCTCGACTCACGAGCGGTCGAGCTGGGCGCGTTGCTGCGCCGGGGTCTGGAGGAGCTCGCCACCCGGCACGAGGTGGTCGGCGACATCCGCGGCCGCGGCCTGCTGGCCGGGCTGGAGCTGGTGGTGGACCGGGAAACCAAGCGGAGTTCGGACGAGCTGGGGGCGCGGGTCACGCAGCGGTGTCTCGAACTCGGGCTGCACCTGAACATCGTGCAGCTGCCGGGAATGGGCGGGGTGTTCCGGATCGCGCCGCCGCTTACGGCGTCCGAAGAGGAGATTTCGCTTGGTCTGTCCATTCTGGACCAGGCGATCGGTGACGCCGTCAAGATGTCGTGAAAACGGCCTCCTTGCCGGCCCGGGGAGCCGGCAAGGAGGCCGTCACGACAGCGTCAGAAGCCCGCTGTCACCTTCGTGAAGTCCCAGTCGTTCTGGGCGATGCCGCTGCACGCCGACTGGACGCCGCCACCCGGGCAGCCGCGGTCGCGGTTGACCGACCAGAACGCCAGGCGGGCGATCTTGTTCGACTTGGCCCAGTTCGTGATCTGGGTCCAGGTCGACAGGTCGGTCAGCTCCTGCTGGTCCGACAGGCCGTTCATGCCCGAGATCCCGAGGTGGGCGTACGCCGTGGCGTCCGACCACCCGAACGTCGACTTCAGCTTGTCGCGCAGCCCGTTCGCCGCGCTCACCGTGCTGTTGTACATGTTCGCGCCGCCGCCGAAGTCGAACGGCATGATCGTGAACACGTCCACGTTCGCGCCCAGCGCCTTCGACTGGTCGATGAGCCGGTTCCCGTAGTAGTTGGGGCCGGTCGTCGACGTGCCGAACGTCAGGATCGTCTGGATGCCCGGGTTGTTCTGCTTGACGATCTTCAGCGCGCTCAGGATGCGGTCCTGCACGGCCTCGTTCTCGAACTCGTCGGAGTTCTCGATGTCGATGTCGATCGCCTTGAGACCGTAGGCGTTGATGACCTGCTGGTAGGCGCCGGCCAGCGCCTCCGGCGTCGAGCAGTTCGGGCCCAGCTTGTTCCCGCTCCAGCCGCCGAACGACGGGACGACCTGGCCGCCCGCCGCCTTGATCTGCGAGATCGCGGTCGCGTCGGCGCTGCCCGACAGCGGACGGCTGCTGTCCCACGCCGGGTTGCAGCCACCGGAGGCGTTGATGAACGCCATGGTGAACCACTTGATCCCGGTCGCGTTCATCACCGTCTGCGGGTTGGGCGGGCTGCCCCAGCCCATGTACAGGTACGGCGCGCCCCGGCCGCCCGGCGGGGGCGGGGTGGTCGTCGTCGGCGGGGTCGTCGTCGTAGGAGGCGTCGTGGTCGTGGGGGGTGTGCCCCCGGCGGCACACGATCCTCCGTTCAGCTTGCAGTTCGACGGCGCCACGTACGAACCCGAGTACGCCACGTTGAATCCGAAGCTGGCGCTACCGCCGTTGGCGACGTTGCCGTTCCACGTGTTCTTCACCGTGACGTGCTGGCCGGACGCGGTGTAGCTCCCGTCCCACAGGGACGAGATCTTCGCGCCGGACGGCAGGTCGAACTCGACGGTCCACGAAGCGAGCGTCGAGCCCGAGCCGTTGGCGATCGTGTACTTGCCCTCGTACCCGGTGCCCCAGTCGGAGCCCTTCGAGAAGGTCGCGGACACGCCGCCCGCCGCGTTCGCCGGGGCGATCACGAACATCGCGCCGATCGTGGCGGCCGCGGCCGCCAGCCCGAGTGCGGGCAACCACCGGCGGCTCATGACAGGCCGTTCTTCATCGCGGTGATGAGCTCGCCGCCCGTGGTGTCGCCGGTCAGCTCCCAGAAGAAGGCGCCGCCGAGACCCTGCTGCTTCGCGTAGGACATCTTCCCGCCGATGGTCGCCGGGGTGTCGTAGCTCCACCAGTTGCTGCCGCACTTGGCGTACGCGGTGCCGGCGAAGGTGCCGGTCGACGGGCAGGTGTTCTTGAGTACCTTGTAGTCCTCGATGCCCTGCTCGTACGTGCCCGGCGCGGGGCCGGTCGCCGTGCCACCTGGCGCGTCCTGCGTGACGCCGGTCCAGCCGCGGCCGTAGAAGCCGATGCCCAGCAGGAGCTTGCTCGACGGGACGCCCTTGCTCTTGAGCTTCTGGATCGCCGCGTCGGAGTAGAAGCCCGGCGTCGGGATGCCGTTGAAGTTCGTCAGCGGCGAGTGCGGGGCCGTCGGACCCTGCGCCGCCCAGGCGCCGAAGTAGTCGTAGGTCATGACGTTGTACCAGTCGACGTACTGCGCGGCGCCGCCGTAGTCGGCGACGTCGAGCTTGCCGCCGTTGCTGCCGTCCGCGGTGATCGCCGAGGTGATCAGGAACGACGAGCCGAACTTCGCCCGCAGCGCGGACATCAGGTTCTTGTAGGCCGCGGCTCCGCTGGTGTCACAGGAAAGGCCGCACGCGTTGGGGTACTCCCAGTCGATGTCGATGCCGTCCCAGATGTCCGCCCAGCGCGGGTCCTTGAGCAGGTTGTAGCAGGACTGCGCGAACGCGGCCGCGTTCTGCGCCGCCTGGCCGAAGCCGCCCGAGTAGGTCCAGCCGCCGAACGACCAGATCACCTTGAGGCCCGGGTGCAGCTTCTTCAGCTTCCGCAGCTGGTTGAAGTTGCCGGCGACGGGCTGGTCCCAGGTGTCGGCGACACCGTCGACACTGCCCGCGGCGTCGTAGGTCTTCTGGTAGTCGGCGTACGGGTCGTCGTTCGCGGTGCACTGGCCGTTCTTGACGTTGCCGAACGCGTAGTTGATGTGCGTCAGCTTGCTCGCCGAGCCCGAGGTTTCGATGTTCTTGACGTGGTAGTTGCGCCCGTAGACGCCCCATTGCACGAAGTAGCCGACGTTCTTCAGCCCGCCCGGCGGGGGCGGCGTGGTCGTCGTCGGGGTGGTGGGCGTGGTCGGCGTCGTCGGGGTGGTGGTCGGCTGCGTCGGGGTCGTCGGCGTGGTGGTCGGGGTGCCACCGCCGGCGTCGCAGGAACCGCCGTTCAGCTTGCAGTTCGACGGCGCCGAGTAGGTGCCGGAGTAGGCGACGTTGAAGCCGAAGCTGGCGGTGCCGCCGTTGCCGACGTTGCCGTTCCAGCTGTTCTTGACGGTGACGTGCTGCCCGGACGCGGTGTAGCTGCCGTCCCACAGGGACGAGATCTTCGCGCCGCTCGGCAGGTCGAACTCGACGGTCCAGCTCGGCAGCGTCGCGCCGGAGCCGTTGTTGATCGTGTACTTGCCCTCGTACCCGGTGCCCCAGTCGGACCCCTTGGTGAAGGCGGCACTGACACCACCGGCGGCGCTCGCCGGAACGGTGACGAGACCGACCGCGATCGCGCCGACCGCGGTGAACAGACCGAGGAGGTGCCATCTCTTTCTGGACATCGCTCTCCCTTGAGCCAGGTGCAGGACGGCGGACACCAACACCACCGGCGGGGACCAGGGCAGTGTTTTGCGCCGTTTGCCCAAACGTTACGTGGTCCAGACCAATTACGGAAGAGTCACCACGGAGCGTGGTCAATGGTCAAGACCACCGCAGGCCGACGCGGCCAAGTGGTCCAGTCCAGTTACGCTGCGCTGTCGAACGACTTCACCGGCGATGTCACCCGGCGAACGGCCCAGCCGACAAGCGGAACGGCGAGTGCTGCCAGAACCACCCGTTCCGCAGGATGAGGGCGGCGAGGTCGGTGCGGTGGTGGCCATAGCGGTTCAGCAGCGGTTCCACTCGCGTCCGGTCGGCCGGCCCCTCTGCAAGGTAATCTCGTAGTGCCTGTTCGGCACGGGGATCGACCGCTCGCCGCACCAAGGAGGTCGACGAGGAGGTCGGGATGGTAGCCGTGGCGCACCCCGGACAACGCTGCCCGTCCGGAACTAACGCTCGGCGCAATCGATCGCCGGCCTCGTGCCAATCCGCACCCCGTCTTCCGCCGTGACCAGGGCACGATCGAGTTCCCGGCGCTGGACCTGGCGGATCCGCTCCCGGCTCAACCCGAACTGCTGCGCGATCTCGGCCATGGTCGTCGCCCCGGTCGTCAGGCCGAGCCGCATGAGCAGGCTCTCGCGGTCGCGTTGCCACAGCCGCGCCAGCCCGGCGCGTACCAGCTGCTCTCCGGCCGCCTTCCCCTGTTCATCACCCCTCCTGAGCTGATCGGCGGTGAGCCGGATGTCCGCGATGCCGGGCGAACGCACTCGAGCACCCAGTCCGCGAGATCGGGCGCGCCTTGCCGCTTCACAACCGCGCGACCGGCCTGTTTCAGCCGGCCATCCTCGAAGCCCGCGAGCACGTCGAGCTCATCGGTGGCCGCCGCCCATCCCGTCTCGGCTGTCAGTGCGGCCCGGATGTCAAGTACGCAGATCGCGCCGGATGAACGCTGATGCCGCGCGGCGACGTCTTCCAGCCGATCTTCCCCTCGGAGCTCCTCCAGAAGCTGCTCCTCCTCCGCCCGCTGCCACTTTTCCCCGGCCGCGCTGGGCGCACTCCGCACTGCCCTCCCCGATCGACGATCACAAAAATAGGCGATCTTCCACTCCATTGATCAACAACGCGGGAAATGTCTGCGGTCGCTGCTCCGGTCGAGCGAAAGGCGTGGTGCCCGTAGGCCGCGTCACTAAGGTGAATCGCATGGAACCGCTCAGCCTTCCCGCGCGATCTGCCCTGCTGGTCCTGATGACACTCGGCGATGCTGTTCCGAACTCGCGGATCCGCGAAGAATTCGGACTCGTGATCGAGAAATCGACACGGGAAGAGCTTTTCGACTGCGGATACATCAAGGTCACGCCCGGCCCTCGGCGCAGCCGCCTGCATGAGCTGACCGAGGATGGCTGGAAGGCGTGCCGTGAGGAGCTGCGGGCCGAAGCCCCTGCGAAAGCGCCCCCCGCCTACCGTTTGCTGTACCCCGTTCTCAACCTGTTCGAGCGGCACCTCACGACGACAAAGGCCACGTTGGCCGACGTGGTCTTGACAGCCAGCGACGCGGCCGCAGCGGTATCCGACGCCGAAGCAGATGCCGCGGTCCGATCGGCTTACGACACTCTGGCGGAAGAACCGGGCGCCCCGGTGTCACTGGTGCGACTGCGCGGCGAGCTCGAACTGCCTCGCGAAATCGTCGATGGGGCACTTCTGCGGCTCGACCTGCTCCCGGGAGTACGGTTGACCGCGGAAGTCAATCAGAAGAGCCTCTCCGAAGAGAAGAGAAAGGCGGCAATTCGCGTCGGCAATCAGGACAAACACCTGCTCGCCATCAAACCGAGCTGAGGCGACATGGACGAAGGTGTCCGCCGGGCTCTGCAACACCTGCGTTTCGATTGGGCAGCGAGCACGGAAGATGTCTGGCAGCCGTCCAGCACGCACGTACCGGAGCTGAACGAACACGCACTGCGGGCCATCATGGCTGCCTTCGACGACGCTGACGCGAGTCCCGGGAGCAGCCCGTTGAGCGTCGCAGTGGTCGGCGAGCACGGCTCCGGGAAGACACACCTGCTCGGGGCCGCGCATCAGCAAGTCAGCCATCGTGGCTACTTCTTCCCCATCAGCCTGCACATCAGCGACTTCTGGACCGGTGTCGCAAAGGCCTACCTCGAAGGACTCCGCCAGCCGGGTCCCGACGGACGCAGCCAGCAGGCCAGGTGGCTGGATCTGCTGGCCAACCGGCTGAAGCTCTCGCTGGAGCAGGAGGCACGGCTCGCGAGCCGTGCCTCGATGACCAAGCCGTTCCTCGACGAAATCATCGACCGGCTGGAACGCCTCTCGCCACGATGGGGCCGGGAAAGCAGGCACGTCGCTCGAGCACTCGTCTTGCTGGAGGCAGGTGACACCACGGCTCGCGACCTCGCCGAAAGCTACCTGACCGGAGACGAGGAATCCGTTGCCGGTGAACGCATTCGATGGGAAATCCTGCCGACCGCCAAGCCCGCGCGGGAGCGGGTCCGGGCCATCTCACGGCTGCTTGCGTTGACCGGGCCCACGCTGCTCACCATTGATCAGATCGACGAGTTGACCGGCCGCTCAACCCAGGCTACGGAGCACGTCGAGCCAGAGACTCTTGAGGTGCTCGACCAGTTCATGGTCGGCCTGATGGATCTTCGGGACACGACAGCACGCACGGCGACGGTGGTGGCCTGCCAGCCGCACTCATGGGAACGGATCCGCCGCTTCGCCATTGGCTCGGCACTCGATCGGTTCGAGCAACCGGAAATCCAGCTGGGCCGGATACCTTCACCGGAGGTCGGGCGCGCGCTCATCGCCGCCTGGTTCGCCCCACGCTACGAGAAGGCCGGATTCCAGGCGCCCTATCCGACCTGGCCAGTGCTTCCGCAAGCATTCGACGAGGTCGCGCGCTTCAACGCCCGGCAGCTGCTCCAAGCGGTCCGCCGGCACGTCCAGGATTGCCTGGACACCGCGGAGCTACGCGAGATGACCACCCTGCAGGATAAGCCTCAGCACGTCCGCGTCGTGGCGGCACCGTCGGCGCTGTCGGTGCTGGACGAGAAGTACGCCACCCTTGTCAGCACGGTCGATGTCCGCGACGCGTTGCAACCGGAGACCGAGAACAGCCGGATGAGTGAAATCCTCGAAGGCGCTCTCAACTGTTACGCGATCGAGCGGGCCGGTCCGTTCGAGGTCGCGCCCCGGCCGGGTGGGAACCCGTGGTTCCACGCCCAGCTCCGGCAGCCTGCCGAAGATGCCGACGCTGACCGGAGCTGGACCTTCCGGGCCATTGCGACGACGAGTGCGCCGTCGTCACAGCGAGTGCTGAAACGAGTCCAGGACAGTGCCGGACTCGACCCGGCCTTCCCGCACCGACGGGCGTACGTACTTCGAACCGGCAACTGGCCTACCGGCACGCTGAAGGCGGGTAAACGGCTCGCCGACTTCCGCCAGGCCGGTGGCGTGCTGATCGACGGCGTGTCGCACGACGACCTCAAGGTGTTCGCGGCGCTGACGCAGTTGCGCAACGCCATGGACCCGGAGTTCGACACGTGGCTGCGCGCGCGGACCCCGGCGAGCAGAACCACGCTGTTCCGGACTGTCTTCGGAGATCCGGGTCCGTCGGGCAACGGAGCCGCTCCGGTGCCCGAACCACCCCACGATCCGGTCGAAACCCTTTTCACCTGGCCGCCCACCGACCAGGATTCGGATCCGGCTCCGCTCGCCGGCCCCGAACCGGACGGTGTCCCGGCAGTCCCGCTCGGCACGACGGAGGACGGCACCGACGTGCGCGGTTCCCTGCTCTCCTTGCGCAAGCACACCGCGGTGTTCGCCGGGTCCGGCTCCGGCAAGACCGTTCTCCTGCGCAGGTTGATCGAGGAGTGCGCGCTGCAAGGAGTGTCGTCGATCGTGCTGGACCCGAACAACGACCTGGCCCGGCTGGGTGACCGCTGGCCGGCGCCGCCACCCGGCTGGCGGCCGGGCGACGCAGCCCGGTCCGAGCGGTACCTCCGTGAAACCGAGGTGGTGGTGTGGACACCGAGGGTCGAAGGTGGCCGCCCGCTGAGTTTCCAGCCGCTGCCGGACCTCGCCGCGCTGGTGGATGACCCCGATGAATTCGGGCAGGCCCTCGAAACCGCGGTCGCCGCCCTGGCCCCACGCGCCCGAGTGTCCGCCGCCACCGCCAAGGCCGACCGCGCGCAGGCTCTCCTGCGCGAAGTGCTCACCGAGTTCGCCAACCGCGGAGGCGGCGACCTCGAGGCGTTCCTGGACCTCCTGGCCGACCTGCCCGAAGGCGTCACGTCGTTCGCGCGGGCCGGTGCGGTCGCCACGGAACTGGCCGAAACCCTTCGCGCTGCGGTGATCAACGACCCGCTTTTCGGGGGCCGCGGCACCGCCTTCGATCCGGCCACGCTGCTGACCCCGACGTCTGGCAAGCGAGCCCGGATTTCTGTCATCAGCCTGGTGGGGTTGCCCGCTGAGCAGCAGCGGCAGGGGTTCGTCAACCAGCTGCAGATGGCGTTGTTCGCCTGGATCAAGAAGCACCCCGCCGATGATCGTCCGCTCCGCGGCCTGCTCGTCATGGACGAAGCTCAGACGCTCGCACCATCGGGAGCAATGACAGCCTGCACGGCCAGCACCCTGGCGCTGGTTTCGCAAGCGCGCAAGTACGGCCTGGGCTTGGTCTTCGCGACTCAAGCGCCCAAAGGTATCCACAACCGCATCGTGGGCAACACCGCAACTCAGTACTTCGGGTTCATCAACAGCCCAGTCCAGGTCGCCGCGGCGAAGGAGATGGCCTCCCAGCGTGGCAGCTCGGTGGTGGACATCTCCCGTCTCGGCGCCGGCGAGTTCTACCTGGTGACCGAAGGCGAGCCGTTCCGGCGGATCAGCTCCCCGATGTGCCTGAGCCACCACCCCTCCAGCGCATTGACCCCCGAGGAAGTCGTGACGAGAGCTCGGATCGGCCGGTGAAGGAGACCCCGTGGACATGGTGATCGGCGGTCTTACCCGCGAATTCCAGAAAACGCACGACCTGACCTCGCTGCCGGAGAGCGAAGCGTTCGAGGCATTCGCCGCCTACTGCGTCTTGAGCTCGTTCTACGAGAGCGAGTTCGCCCCGGACACCTTCCGCACCGGTGGCGGCAACGATCTCGGCATCGACGCGTTCGCCGTCCTGGTCGACGGGGAGCTGCTGCACGACGCCGACGATGTGGCCCGGGTGATGGACAGCCGGATCCGGCCCGTCGTGGACATCGTCTTCGTCCAGGCCAAGACGAGCAGCAAGTTCGAAAGCCGGGTGATCTCGGACCTCGCCGACAACCTCCTGCACCTCGTCGACCAAGCCGAGCTCCCCTACCCGGCGTCGGACGACATCCGGAACATCCGCCGGTGCCTCCACGACGCGGTCTACGGCAACGTCGGCAAACTCGCCGGCCGGCTGCCCCGGCTCCACGTGTTCTACGTGACCACCGGGAGCGAAATCGCCGCCATGATCAGGCAGAAGGCCACCAGCGCGGAACGCAAGCTGAGCGCGACCGGGCTGTTCGATGAAGTCTCCTTCGACTGCACGACCCAGCAGCACCTGCGCGAGCTCTACCGGCGCGCGACCAGCTCGGTGACCGCGGAGTTCCCGATGCCCAGGCGGATCGTCGTGCCCAGTACTGCTGCGGTCGAGCAAGCCGTCACGGGCTTGATCGCGGCCACCGACCTGGTCGAATGCGTCCTTTCCGACGACGCCGGCAGGCTGCGCCGCACGCTCTTCCACGAGAACTTCCGTGATTTCCAGGGCTACAACGAGGTGAACTCCAAGATCCGGGACACCTTGTGCGACCCCGGCGAACGTGACCTGTTCTCGTTGTACAACCTGGGCATCACCATCGTGACCCGTGGCCTGAAGCCGATCGGCGACCGCGTGATCCTGACGGACTTCCAGATCGTGAACGGCTGCCAAACCTGTCATGTTCTTTTCGACCAGCGTCACCAGCTGACCCCCGGTGTGCACGTGAAACTCATGGTCGTGCACACGCAGGACGAGGACGTCGTCAGCGGCATCGCCGCCGCGACCAATCGGCAGACGATGATCAGCGAAGAGGACCTCAGCGTCCGCGACGAGTTCCACCGCCTGCTGGAGGAGTACTTCGAGCACGGCCGGGACAGGCAGCAGCGGCTCTATTACGAACGGCGATCAAAGCAGTACAGCGAACGGAAGGACATCGAGAAAGTCAGGGTGATCGGCCGGCCGCAGCTGACGCGTGCGTACCTCGCGATGTTCCTCGACGAGCCGGCCGGAGTCGGCCACTTCAAGTCGCTCATCCAGGAGCGTGGCCGGGAGCTCTTCCAGCCGGGCCAGCAACCGGTCTACTACTACCTGGCCGCTGCCACGTGGTACCGAGTCGAATGGTTGTTGCGGAACAAGCGCATCGACAAGAAGTATGCGCCCGCGCGCTACCACCTGCTGGCCGCGGTGAGGTGGCAGTCGATGGGCACCAAGGCTCCGGATCACCGACCGCGCGTGGCCGAAGAGAAGTGCACGCAGCTGCTCCGCGATATCTGGGACCCGAACGCTTCGGAACGGCTCTTCACCCGGTTGCTGCGCCCCCTGCAGCGCGCAATGGACGCCGAGCCACCGTCCGTTCCGGTCGGGGAAATGGTCCGCACGCAGCGCTTCGCCGACCGGTTCCGGCAGGAGCTGCTACGAGGCTGATTACTCGCGCGGCCGCAGGGCGTTCTGGTTCCTGACGACGGTCAGGTCCTGCCCCGCACGCCGGTACCGGACCTTGGCCCACCAGAGACCGTCCTCCCGGGGCGCCGCTTCCCACGACAGCTGGCCCGGGTACCAGTCGTCGCCGTCCCGGACGAGACACGGCTTGGGTGCCGATGCGGGCGCCACCGCCGGTGCGCGGCGAGCCAGCCATTCCGGTGTGCAGCAGTACTCGCACGGTTCCAGGGAGCCCGGACGTACGTCCGCCCAGGCGATCGGCACCGCCGGGTGGGTCTCCTGCCCGCGGGCCGCGGCATGGCGCTGGCCTCGCCGGAGCCAGTCACAGGCGGGATCGTTGTGGTAAGCCGAACCACCATCGGTGCGGTAGCCGTGCGCCCGGACACCGGGCGGCGGGGGTTTGCACCCCGCGCACTGGCCCGGCAACAGGTCGTGTTTGCAGCGGCCGTCCACCCGGCTCACGGTAGCGGGAAAGAAAGAAGCCCCCTCCGAAGAGGGGGCTTCTTTGCTGTCTCAACCAGACGTGCGCCCGAAGGGATTCGAACCCCTGACCTTCTGATCCGTAGTCAGATGCTCTATCCAGCTGAGCTACGGGCGCGTGTTCAGTTGTAACCTAGCACCCGGCGAACCGAGTACCAGCGGAGGCTCCGGGATTTGAACCCGGGAGGGGGGGTTACCCCCAACCGCATTAGCAGTGCGGCGCCATAGACCAGACTAGGCGAAGCCTCCTGGGCCCAACGACCACTGCTCAGATAGGTTACACACCCCCGATCACCCCCGGAACAGCACCCCCCTTACGCCCTCCGCAGCAGCCTGAGCAGGCGCGGAGAGCGGCCGCCCAGGCCCTCTGCCTCGAACGTGGCGATGCCGACGCGGGGCAGCTCGCGGACCTTCGGATACACCAGGTACCTGGGCACCCAGCGCGGCTGGAACTTCGCGTTGAACCGGTACAGCGACTCGATCTGGATCCAGCGCGAGAAGAAGTGCAGGACCTTCGCCGACATGCGCGCGACCGGGCCCGCGCCGATGCGCTGGCCCTGCTCCATCAACGCCCGGAACGCCGCGAAGTTCAACGAGACCTGCGTGACGCCGTGACGCCCTGCCGACAGCAGGAGCTCGGAGATCATCAGCTCGTTGACGCCGTTGTCGGCCGACCGGTCGCGGCGCATGACGTCCAGGGACAGGCCCGTCCTGCCCCACGGCACGAACTGGAGCACCCCGCGGACGCGGCCGCCCTGCTCGGCCGTCACCAGTACCGAGCCCGGGTCGCCCATGCGGCCCAGCGCCATCGAAAAGCCGCGCTCGGTGTCCGTGCCGCGCCAGTTGGCCGCCAGGACCTCCAGCTCGGCCAGCTCGCCCGGGCGCAGGTCCTCGGCGCGGCGCACCAGGACCTTGTAGCCCGCCCTTTTCGTCCGGGCCGCGGCCTGGCGGACGCCGCGCATCGTGCGGCCGTCCAGGGTGAAGCCCGCCGCGTCGACCACCGCTTCGTCGCCGATCTCCAGGACCTCCAGGCCGAACCTCGCCCAGACCGTCGCGCCGAGCTCCGAGACGCCCATCGCCGCCGGGGTCCAGCCGTTGCGCCGGCAAACCTCCAGGTACTCCTCGATCGCGCCCGGCCACGCCTCGTGGTCGCCCAGCGGGTCGGCCGAGCACAGCGCCACGCCGGCGATCACGCGGTAGGTGACCGCGGCCTTGCCCGTCTTCGAGAACACCGCGAACTTGTCCCGCCGCAGCGCGAAGTAGCCGAGGGAGTCGCGCTCGCCGTGCTCGTCCAGGAGCCGGCGCAGCCGCGCGACCTCCTCGTCGGTCAGCCGCGGCGCCGGCTCGGCCGAGCGCAGCAGGAAATACGCCGACACCAGGACCGCCGCGAGGCCGAACAGCAGTCCGACACCGGTAACCAGGTCCTCCAGCCACATCTGGTGGAACACCGCGGGCCCGCTGGCCGCGACCAGCGCGAGCGCGGACTCCGCGAGCCGGTCGCCGAAGCCCATCGGCTCCAGGGCCGCGCGCGGCGCCACCGACAGCAGGATGACGTTGATCACGAACCCGGCCACCGCCAGCTGGACGAACACGCGCACCGCCCGCCAGCGCCCGACCACCGGGTCCGGCTTCGCGACGAAGTAACGCCGATTCGCGATCAGGCCCACCAGCAGCACCACCGACACCAGGCCGGCGGCGAAGACGTGCTTCAGCCCGAGGTGCGACATCGTGAGCAGCACGGTCGCGCCGACCGCCAGCTGCCAGGCCCGGCGCTTGCGGCGCCGCAGGCCCGCGGCCAGCAGCACCAGCAGCACGCCCATGACCAGCGCCACGGTCGCCGCGGCGACCGTGGCCTCCTGCGGCAGCTCCAGCCACTCGGCCAGGTGCCCGCGCAGGCTGCGCCGGCCGGCCGGGATCAGGATCGAGCCCAGGGTCATCAGGCCGGCCAGCCGGGTCACCCAGGTGATCACCCCCACGGTGGTGGCTCCTGCCACCTTCCAGGTGATCTGCGCGCGTGTCCCCGTCACCACCTGTACAACCCGCCGTGGATGATCATGCTTCCCCCATCTACCCCCCGGCGAGCTCCACGAACGGCGCCAGCGCCGCCGGGTTGGCCAGCGCGTCACGGCTGACAGCCCGGTCGGGAGCCACACCGGCAAGGATCTTCTTCACCGGTACCTCACACTTCTTACCGTTCAAGGTACGAGGTATCTCGGAAACCACGACGAACCGATCGGGTACATGGCGCGGTGACAGTGCGCTACGGAGCTCCTTGCGCAGCCGCGGCTCGACGTCTTCGAGCGCGACGCCGCCGGCGAGCACCACGAAACAGATCAGCTGCCCGTCCTCGTTCCCGGCCGCCGAAGTGTCCACGACCAGGGAATCCGCGATCTCGTCGTAGCCCTCGACGACCCGGTAGAACTCCGCCGTGCCCATCCGGACGCCGCCGCGGTTGAGCGTCGAGTCGCTGCGGCCGTAGATCACCGCCGAGCCGCGGTTCGTGATCCGGATCCAGTCGCCGTGGCGCCACAGCCCCGGGTACATCTCGAAGTACGCCTCACGCAGGCGCGAGCCGTCCGGGTCGTTCCAGAAGAACACCGGCATCGACGGCATCGGCTTCGTGATGACCAGCTCGCCGACCTCCTCGACGACGGCCTTGCCCGCCTCGTCGAAAGCGTTCACCGCGGCCCCGAGCGCCGGGCAGGACAGCTCGCCGAGCCAGACCGGCACGTCGGGCGCCGACGCGACGAACGCCGCGCACAGGTCGGTGCCGCCGGACACCGAGCAGATCTGGACGTCCCGCCCGACCTCGTTCACGATCCACCGGAAGCCCTCGACGCTCAGCGGGGCGCCGGTGGAGCCCAGCGCGCGCAGCCCGGTCAGGTCGTAGTGCTCGGCGGGCTTGAGGCCGGCCTTGAGGCAGCTCTGGATGAACGGCGCCGACGTCCCGAAGTAGGTGACGCGGTGCTGCTCGGCCAGGTGCCAGAGCGCGTTCAGGTCCGGGAAGCCGGGGCTGCCGTCGTAGAGCACGATCGTGGTGCCGACCAGCAGGCCGGAGATGAGGAAATTCCACATCATCCAGCCGGTGGTGCTGAACCAGAAGAACCGGTCGCCGGGCCCGAGGTCGGTCTGCAGGGCGAGGGCCTTGAGGTGTTCGAGGGTGATGCCGCCGTGGCCGTGCACGATGCCCTTCGGCAGGCCGGTGGTGCCCGACGAATAGAGCACCCACAGTGGGTGGTCGAACTCGACCGGCTCGAACAGCAGGGTGGCACCCGCGTGCCTCGCGAGCAGTCCGTCCCAGTCGAGGGCGCCGTCCATCCGGCCTTCGCCGACGTACTCGACGAGCACGGTCGCGGCCAGCGACGGCAGCTGCGCCTGCAGGTCGGCGATCGTCGTCCGGATGTCGAACTGACGGCCGTTGTACGCGTAGGCGTTGACCGCGAACAGCACCTTCGGCTCGATCTGGACGAACCGGTCCGCGACCGCGCGGACGCCGAAGTCCGGCGAGCACGACGACCAGATCGCCCCGATACTCGCCGCGGCGAGGAACGCGACCAGCGTCTGCGGGCAGTTCGGCGCCAGCGCGACGACCCGGTCGCCCTTGCCGACGCCGAGTTCCAGGAACGCGGCCCGCGCGGCGGCGACCTGCGCACGAAGCTCGCCGTACGTCAAGTGGCTCGCGAAGCCGTCTTCGCGGTGGAAGATCACCGCGGTCTCGTCGTCGGCCTTCGCGGCGCCCGCGACGCCGGGGGTGAGCGCGTGCTCGGCGTAGTTGAGCGTGCCGCCCTCGAACCAGACGGCGTTCGGCATCTCGCCGGAGAGCACCTCACCGGGCTGGTCGTGCCAGCGGACGCCGAGGAAGTCCGCGACCGCGGCCCAGAAGTCCGGGCCACGGTCGACCGAGAACTCCCACAGCGAGCGGTAGTCGTCCACCTCGACGCCGCGCTCGGCGCGCAGCCACCGGCGGAAGGCGTCGATCTTGGTGTCGGCAACGTGGCCCGGCTCGGGGCGCCAGAGCACTTCGGGGGCGTCGGCGGTGTGCGTCACGCCCCGAGCCTAATCCCTCGGATCCGGAAGTCACTGTGGTCGAAACCGACACGGAACCCGGGTGCCGCATGTGCACCGCGCACACTTACCGCAGGTGCGCGTCGAACCAGTTCAGCGTCCGCTGCCAGGCCTCCGCGGCCGCGCCGGGGTCGGCGTCGAAGCGGTGGTTCGCGCCCGGGTAGTGGACGACGTTCGTGGCGACCTTCGCCGACGCGGCGGCGTCACGCAGGCGCTCGACGTCGGCGCCGCCCGCCTCGTCGCCGGCGTCGCCGTACATGCCGAGCCACGGGCTGGTGAGCTTCCCCGCGATCTCGACCAGCGCGGGCAGCTCGACGGCCTGCTGCCCGCCGACGCTGACGGCCGCGCCGAGCTTGCGGTGCGACGCGACGACCAGCGCCGCGGTGCCGCCGAGGTCGAAGCCCATCACGCCGAGCAGGTCGGCCTGGACACCGCGTTCGACCAGCCAGGCCAGCGTGAGGTCGGTCGCGTCGAGCAGGTCCTGCTGGGTGAGGCGGTCGTTCTCCAGGTGCGGGGTGACGGTCAGCCAGCCCTCCGTGGCGAGGCTCGCGAGCAGCAGTTTCACGCCGTCGGTGACGCCGTCGGCCTCGTGCAGCACCACCAGGCCGCCGCGTAGCGCGCCTTCGGGTTCCGAGAAGGTCAGGCGCAGGGTGCGGCCGTCGGTGCGCTGGTAGTCCGCGGTGGAGGTCATCCGTTCACTCAATCACTTCGAGGTGAACGGGAGGAAGCCCCGCCCGGGCACAGTCCGCCGGAAGGGAGTCGCGGGGCGGCCGCGGGAAAAGATACGGTGACCGGGTCGTCCCGTCGATTTCCAGGAGCGCCGAAGATGCCGTCCGTGTCCCCGCGTGCCGATCTCGAATCGTTGCCGAAATACGTCCCCGGCCGGACGATCGAAGGCGCGATCAAGCTGGCGAGCAACGAGGTGCCCGGCGGCGCGCTGCCGAGTGTGGCGCAGGCCATCGCCGACGCCGCGATGGGCATCAACCGCTACCCGGACACCGGCTCGCAGGCGCTGCGCGAGCGGCTGGCGCGCGAGCTGGACGTGCCGGTGGAGCGCGTCGCGATCGGCTGCGGCTCGGTGTCGCTGTGCCAGCAGACGATCCAGGCGGTGTGCGCACCCGGCGACGAGGTCATCTTCGGCTGGCGTTCCTTCGAGGCGTACCCGATCGTCACGCAGGTCGCGAACGCCGTGTCGGTGAAGGTCCCGATCACCGAGAGCCAGGAGCTGGACCTCGACGCGATGCTCGCGGCGATCACCGGCCGGACGCGCGTGGTCTTCGTCTGCAACCCGAACAACCCGACCGGGACGGCAGTCCGCCGCGCCGAGCTGGAGCGGTTCCTGGCGGAGGTGCCGGAGCACGTGCTGGTCGTGCTGGACGAGGCGTACAAGGAGTTCGTCACCGACCCCGAGGTGCCCGACGGCGTCGAGTACACCCGGACCCGATCGAACGTCATGGTGCTTCGCACGTTCTCGAAGGCGTACGGCCTCGCGGGCCTTCGCGTCGGTTACGCGGTGGCGCCGGAGCCGATCGCGGACGCGCTTCGCCAGGTGTACGTGGCGTTTTCGGTGAACATGCTGGCCCAGGTGGCCGCGCTGGCGTCCCTGGATGCGGCCGACGAGTTGCTGGAGCGCTGCAAGGAGATCGTCGCCGAGCGCGGCCGGGTGCGGGACGCCCTGATCGAGGCGGGTTACCGTGTGCCGGAGACTCAGGCGAACTTCGTCTGGCTGCCGCTCGGTGATGACGCGGTGCCGTTCGCGGAGCACGCGCTGGACCGCAAGCTGGTGGTGCGCCCGTTCGCCGGCGACGGGGTGCGCGTGACCATCGGGACCCGCGAAGAGAACGACCTGTTCCTGGCCGCGGCAAGGGAATTCCGGCAGTAGCTTGCCGCGGTGGCAAGGCGGCGTCCGATGGGTTGACGTTGCCGTGGCGCTGAGCCGTTCCGTCTTCGGAACGGCTTAGCTTTCCCCGCATGAGCGAGCGAGACCGCGATTCGTCGGCGATCAGCCGGGAGATCGGTGACGAGCTGAAGCGGTTTCGGGTCGGCGCGGGGCTTCTGGCCTCGGATTTGGCGGACATGCTCGGCTGCTCGGCCAGCAAGGTCTCGCGCATGGAAAGCGGCGTGCGCGGTTACTCCGAGCTGGACGTGACGATGTATCTCGCGACTTGCCGAGCTTCCCGCGAGGATGTGGTGCGGGTGCTGGATCTGGTGCGTGAGCAGGCCGACGGTTACCGGATCCGGCCGCACCGTGAGCAGCTGCCGGACGAGCTGCGGTCGTTGATCGTGGCCGAAACGCAGGCCACCGAGATCATCGAGTTCGAACCGCAGATCCTTCCGGGCATCTTGCAGATCGAGGAGTATGCCCGTGCGGTCTTCCGGTGGTTCGGGCTACGCGACGAGACCGGCATCGACGTTCGTGTCCAGGCCCGGCTGAGCAGGCAGAAACTCCTGCGACGGAGGGATCCTCCGCGATTCACGTTCTATATCCAGGAGGCAGCTCTCCGGGCGAAGGTCGCCAACGACCAGGCCATGCACGAACAGATCCTCCACCTCCTGCTCACGTCCTCGTTCGAACACTGCGTGATTCGAGTGGTCCCGGAGACCGCCTGCCCAGCGGGTGTTCTCGGCGTGGGTTTCCGGATCATGCGCTACAACGAAGCTCCGGTGATGGCCTACGTGGAGAACCAGACCGCGAGCTTGTTCCTGGAAGACCCAGCTGACTTGGAGATATACCGCCACGTGCTCAAGCGACTGGCCGGTCACGCCCTGGATGGAGGACAATCCCGGGAGTGGCTTGCCGCACTGGCAAGTGAGTACGACCGAGCGAAGGACGAAACGCGATGACCTCCGACAGCCGGGCCTGGCGCAAGAGCAGCTACAGCGGCGGCAACAACGGGAACTGCGTCGAGGTCGCGCTCAACACCGAGCTGGTCGGCGTCCGGGACTCGAAGGCACCCACGTCCGGAGAGCTGGCGCTCCCGGCCGAGGCGTGGGCCACCTTCCTCCGCCAGCTCAGCTGAACTGTTTGACCACCAGCTGAATCACGGCAGCCACCCCGATCACCACGATCACGCCGCGGAGCACCGTCGGCGGCAGCTTCCGGCCGATCTTCGCGCCGAGGAAGCCGCCGGCGGTCGAGCCGACGGCCAGCCACAGCACCACAGCCCAGCTGATCGGTGCGACGAAGGCGTAGATCACCCCGGCGACGACGTTGACCACCGCGGCGAGCACGTTCTTCACGCCGTTGAGCTTCTGGAGCGGCTCGGACAGCAGCATCCCCATCACGGCCATCAGCATCACGCCCTGCGCGGCGGTGAAGTACCCGCCGTAGACGCCGATGAGGAAGATGAAGAACATCAGCAGCGGCCCGGGCTTGTGCTCTTCGCCGTTCTCCTCGCGGCGCTTGGCCACCCACGCGGACACCTTGGGCTGCACGATGACGAGGATCACGGCCAGCCCGACCAGCACCGGCACGACGGCTTCGAAGGCGTCCTTCGGCAGCGACAGCAGCAGGATGGTGCCACCGATGGCGCCGAGGAACGACGCGACACCGAACTTCACGACCTGCGGCCAGTAGCCCTTGAGCTCGTGCCGGTACCCCCAGGCGCCGCTGAGCGTGCCGGGCGCGAGCCCGATGGCGTTGGACGTCGTCGCGGTCACGGGCGGGTACCCGAGCGCGACGAGCACGGGGAAGGTGACGAGCGTCCCCGACCCGACGACGGCGTTGATCGTCCCGGCCCAGATCCCGGCGACCACGATGATCAGGGCGTGCCACCACGTCATGAAGCATTCACGTGCGGAGCCTAAGCATCGTGGGCCGGTCCCGCGACGCAGATGTGTCAGGTCAGACAGTCACCGCGGGGTGAAGACGCCGAACTCGTTGCCCTCCGGCTCGGCCATCACCTCCCACTCCGTGTCGCCGCCGGCTCCGGCACCGGGTTGAGCCAGATCAGCGGGCCCTCCCCTGCGGGGTCGACGATCGGGACCGGCCAGCCGTCCGGGCGGGTGTCGCCGGTCAGCGAGTCTCGTCGGACGTAGCCCAGCGCGTGGCACCACCAGTCGGCCAGGGCCTGGTGGTCGTTCGCGTCGAGGGCGAGGTCTTTGAACCGCGCTGTCATGCCGCTCCTTCCGGGACGTGCGCCGGGACGACGTCGGACACCACCCGCCAGCCGAGCGCGCGGTACAGCCCGCACCCGGCACCTGTGGCCAGCAGCACGCCCGCCGACGCTCCGGCCGCCTCCCCCAGCTGGTGCATCACCACGCGGCCGAGACCGCGGCGCCGGTGCTCGGGCGATGTCTCGATCTTGTCGAACACCGCCACACCCCCGGCCACCGCGACCCGGCCGCGCGCCGCGGGCGCCTCGCCGGCCGAGACCAGCACGTCCCACGCCGGGCCGTCGCCGGTCACCGTCACCGAATACCCCGGTGGGACGGCCACCGGCGGCACCGGCCCCTCGAACGCCATCAGGTACTCCGTCTCCCCCGCCGTCCACGCCGGGGTCAGGGCCGCCAGCACGGCGGGCCGCGCGCCGCACGTCTTCAGCCACGTGCCCGGCGCGGCCGCCGTCCGGGCGCGGGACACCACCGCGGGCGGCGAGCGCAGCAGGTACCGCACCCGGTGCCCGGGCAGGCCGACGTCGATGCGGTAGCCGTCCGGCTCGGGAACCGGTGCCGGCGTCGCCCGCGACACCGCCCAGCCGCGGACCCAGGCCCCCAAGATGTCCATGCCGGTGATCATGACAGCCACCCCCGACAGTTTCCGCGAGCTGACAGGATGAGGCCGTGGACACCGAGCAGGTCTGGAGCGCGACCGTCGACCGGCTGCGGGCGCGGATCGACTCCGGCGACCTGCCGCCGGGCTCGCGGCTGCCCGCCGAGCGCGTCCTGTGCGAGGAGCTCGGGATCAGCCGCGGATCACTCCGGCAGGCGCTGCGCGTGCTCGACTCCATCGGGTACGTCCAGATCCGCGCCGGCTCCGGCACCTACGTCCGCGAGCAGCAGGAACAGCCCCTGCGGACCTGGTTCACCGAGCACGACCAGCTCGTCGAGAAGCTGTTCGACCTGCGCGCGACCGTCGAACCGACCCTCGCCGAACGCCTGGCCCGGCACGCCACCGCCAAGACCGTCAGCCGCCTCGAGGACAACGTCGCCGAGATGGCGCAGGCCGCCGAAGACGGGGACATGCTGCACGTCATCGCCGCCGACGCCGAGTTCCACCGGGTGATCGCCCAGAACGCGGGCAACGACGACGTCGCCGGGCTGCTGCGGTCGGTGCTCGCCCTGGTCGGCGAGGAACGGCGGGCGGCGCTGCGGCTGCCCGGGCAGATCCGCAAGGCCGTCGCCGACCACCGGGCGATCCTCGACGCCATCCGCCGCTCGGACCCGTCGGCGGCCCGCGAACTGACGCTGAAGCACCTGGTCGACGCCAAGACGTACGCGCACGACTTCGCCGCGGAGGAGCGCTGATGGAGAAGGTCCACTTCACCGAGGAAAAGGCCACCAACCTGGCCACCCTCTACGGCCGCGCGCTCGACTACCGCAGCGCCCACCCGATCCTCGGCGACCAGGCGGCCGACGACGCCGTCCGCCGGATCGACTACGACTTCACCAAGATCGGCATCTCCCCCGACCGCGCGGTGTCGGTCGTCCTGCGGGCGAAGCCGATCGACGACTGGGCCGCCGAGTACCTGCGCGCCCACCCGGACGCGATCGTGCTGCACCTGGGCTGCGGCCTGGACACGCGGTTCCAGCGCCTCGCGCCGCCGGAGACCGTCCACTGGTACGAAGTCGACTACCCCGAGGTCATCGAGCTGCGCGAGAAGCTCTACCCGAAGGCACCGAACCAGTCGCACATCGCGTCGTCGGTGACCGATTTCGGCTGGCTCGACCAGGTGCCGTCGGACCGGACGGCGCTGATCGTCGCCGAAGGCCTCACGATGTACCTGAAACCCGAAGCCGGCACCGAACTCTTCCGCAGGCTGGCCGAGAAGTTCCCGTCCGGTGAGCTCATCTGCGACCTCTTCAACCGGACCGCCATCAAGAGCCAGAAGATCAACGCGCCGGTGCGCAAGGCGGGCGCGACGCTCTACTGGGGCGTCAACGACCCGCGCGAGCTCGAACGCTGCGGCCTCACGCTGGAGTCCTCTTTGGACGCCGGACACTGGGCGACCCCGGACGTGCTGGCCAAGATGGGGCCGATCACCCGGTTCCAGATGCGGCTGCTGAAGGTCTTCCCGGTCCTGGCCCGGACCGCGCACATCGTGCGGTACCGCTTCTAACGCGTCTCCAGCACCCGCGCCACGAACTTGTGCAGCTTCTCCTCCAGCCGCGCGGCGCGTTCCTCGACCGTCAGGGACTCGTACGGCTGCGGGACGTCGGACTTCAGCTCGCCGCGGACGTACTGGCTGCACGCCAGGTTCCCGCACGCGTAGATGCCCAGCGTGTTGCCCTCGCGGCCGGCCTTCCCGGCCCGGCGTCCCGAGAACAGCGTGATGTCGGCGAGCCCGTGGGTCGTGGTGCAGAAGCCGCAGATGTTGCTGCGCAGGCGGGACTTCGGGGGCTCGGCCGCGCGCAGGGCGAGCCCGATCACCTCGCCGCCGTAGGGCAGCACGAGGTAGGCGCGCGCCGGGGCCTTCGGGTCGCGCCAGCCGAGGAACTCCCGCCGGTCCCACGGGAGTTCCGGCAGCTGGGCGGGCAGCGTCACGCCCTTGGCTTCGCCGCGGGTGCAGTTGACGAACGAGGCCCGGATTTCGTCCTGGCCGAGTGGCTCCATGATCCGCACGTTAGACACGGCCGCCGGCGGTGGCCACGCATTTTCGGCCGTACGATCGACGCCGTGCGCAAGATCGCCGTGAAGAACGTCCGCGTGGTGTTGCGCACCAGCCTGGGCTTCGCCGGGCTCGGCATCGGCTCGAGCGTCGCCGGCTCCGGGGTCGTCGCGCTGCTCCTGCTGCTGCAGGGCCTGCCCAGCGACGTCGGGGACCGCGGGTGGCTGCTCGGGCTGACCGCCGCCGGGATCGTCGCCGGGTCGCTGCTCGCCGGGACGCTGTGGACGGCGTGGCTGCAGCGCCGGACCGCGATCTGGTTCGTGCTCGGCCGCCCGCCGTCGGAGAGCGAGGCGCGCCGCGCGCTGCGGCTGCCCGTCGACATGGCGCTGGTCAGCGGCACGCTCTGGCTCATCGGGACCGTCGTCCTGTCCGTGCTGGCCGGGGTGCTCGGCTCGGCAGGCGACGCCGTGGGGATGGCCACGGTGATCGGGCTCGGCGGCCTCACCACGGTCGGGCTCACCTACCTCGCCGCCGAGTGGGTGGCGCGGCCGGTGATGACGATCGCCCTGGACGTCCTGCCGCCGCGCGGGTCGCTGCCGGTCACCGTGCTGACCCGGCTGGTCGTCACCTGGGCGCTGGCCAGCGGCGTCCCGTTCGTCGGCGTCCTGCTCGTCGCCATACCGCCGGACCTCGGCCACGGCGACCACACCGCGAGCCTGGTCATGCTGTCGGTGATCGGGCTGGCGGTCGGCGCGATCGGCACCGCGCTGCTGGCCAGGGCGGTCGCGGCGCCGCTGCACCGGCTGCGGGTGGCGCTCGACGAGATCGCCCGCGGCAACAACGACGTCACGGTCGACGTCGACGACTCCAGCGAGATCGGCCGGCTCCAGACGTCGGTCAACCAGCTCTCCGCCGGCCTGCGCGAGCAGGCGCGGATGCGGGACCTGTTCGGCAGGCACGTCGGCGCCGACGTCGCCCGGCACGCCCTCGAGTACGGCGCCTCCCTCTCGGGGGACGTCCGCGAGGTCACGGCGCTGTTCGTCGACGTCGTCGACTCGACCGCATTGGCCTACCGCACCCCGCCGGAGGACCTGGTGGGGAAGCTGAACCGGCTGTTCGCCGTGGTCGTCTCGGCGGTCAATGCCCGCGGCGGCCTGGTCAACAAGTTCCAGGGCGACGCCGCGCTGTGCATCTTCGGCGCACCGACGCGGCTCTCGGACGCGCAGACGGCCGCGCTGGCCGCGGCGCGGGCGATCCGGGACGCCGTGCACGAGGCCGGCGAGCTCGACCTCGGCATCGGCGTCTCGAGCGGCCCGGTGTTCGCCGGGCAGCTCGGCACCAGCAGCCGGCTCGAATACACCGTGATCGGCGACGCGGTCAACGAGGCCGCGCGGCTCACCGAGCTCGCCAAAGCCGTCCCGTCACGGGTCCTCGCCAGCGACGCCGTCGTCTCCGCGGCGCTGCCGAACGAGGCCGCGCACTGGGAAAAGCACGGCGAGCTGGAGCTGCGAGGCCGTCAGGAAGCGACGCCCACCTGGACGGCCGCCGCTCAGGACAGCTGATCCAGATCCGGCCAGCGCAGCACCGTCGAACCCCAGGTCAGGCCCGCTCCGAACGCGCTGAGCAGGACGCGGTGGCCGGGCGCGAGGGTGCCGTCGGCGCGGGCGTCGGCCAGGGCGAGCGGGATGGACGCGGCGCTGGTGTTGCCGACCCGGTCGATGTTGGCGACCACGGCGTCGGCCGGCATCCCGAGCTGCTTCGCCGTCGCCTGGAGGATCCGGATGTTCGCCTGGTGCCCGACGAAGCGGTCGACGTCGCCGACCATCCAGCCCGCGCGCTCCAGGACCGTGCGCGACGACTCCGCCATCCGCGCGCAGGCGTGCCGGAACACCGCGGTGCCCTGCATGGCGAGGAAGCGGTCGGCCGGGGTGTCGGAGAGCCGCTTGCGGGCGCCGCCCGCCTCGACCCACAGCAGTTCGGCGTGCTCGCCCTCGCTGTGCAGGTCGAACGGCCCGAACGCGCCCGGCTCGTCGGCGTCGCCCGCCCGCAGGAGCACCGCGCCGGCGCCGTCGCCGAAGATCGGGACGGTGGTGCGGTCGGCGGGGTCGACGAGCGTGGTGAAGGTGTCGGCGCCGACGACGAGCACGCGCTCGGCCAGGCCGCCCGCGATGAACCCGGCGGCCGTGGCCAGGGCGTACACGAAGCCGCTGCACACCGCGTTGACGTCGAACGCGGCGGCGGTGCCGAGCCCGAGCCGGGCGGCGACCTGCGGCGCGCTGGCCGGGCAGGGCTGGTCGGGCGTGGCCGTGGCGAGCACGACGGCGTCGGCCGAGGTGCCCCCGAGCGCTTCGCGGCCCGCCTGCACCGCAAGATCCACAGTGGACTCCCCGGGCCCGGCGACGCGGCGCTCGCGGATCCCGGTGCGAGTCCGGATCCACTCGTCCGAGGTGTCGAGCCGGGCGGCGATCTCGTGGTTGTCCAGGACTTTCGTCGGCAACCACGAACCGAGGCCGGTCAACACGGCGGCAGGTGCGGGCACGGGAAAGCCTCCCCCACGCCGGCGGGTTGGCGAGCGACCGGCTGGTCCTCCACTTCTATGGGCTACCCCCTGGTAGACCGGCCAGTTGTGTTGGAGGTCACGAAAGAAGTTGTTTCATCTTCGCCGCGAGAGGAGTAGTGAGCGAGGTCACGGAGGGGTGAACGCGGGCGGATTGTCGGGGGTGCCGGTTAGCCTGCAGGAGTGCCGACACCCGACCTCGACCAGCTCGACATCGCCATCCTCGCCTGCCTCCAGGCCGATGCCCGCACCATCGCCGAAACGATCGGCGCGAAGGTCGGGCTCTCGGCCGCGGCCGTGCAACGGCGGATCAAACGGCTGCGCGAGACGGGCGTCATCGAACGCGAGGTGGCGGTGTTGTCCCCGGCGGCGCTCGGGCTGAGCATGACGTTCGTGGTGATGGTCGAGATGGAGCGGGAGAACCTGGCGGTCCTCGACGGGTTCCGCCGCCAGATCCTCGCCGACGACTGCGTGCAGCAGTGTTACTACGTCACCGGCTCGGCGGACTTCGTGCTGATCGTGACGTGCCCGGACATGGCGGCCTTCGAGACGTTCACCCGGCGGATGTTCTTCGACAACCCGAACGTCCGGCACTTCACGACGAGCGTGGCGATGGACCGGGTGAAGGTCGGGCTCGCCCTGCCGCTCGACCCGTAGCTGTCCACCTGGGGGGAAGCATGCTTCGGATCTTTCTGGCCGCGACGCTGATCGACGCGCTCGGCAGCGGGCTGTGGGTCCCGTTCGCCCTGTTGTTCCTGGTCCACGGGCAGGGCATGGACCTGGTCGACGCGGGCGCGTCCCTGACCACCGGCGCCCTGCTGGCCCTCGTGACCGGCCCGGCGACCGGGGCGGCGATGGACCGCTTCGGGCCGCGGGCGCTGCTCATCGCGGGCAACCTGGTGCGGCTCGCCGCCTTCGCGGCGTACCCGCTGGCGTACACGAGCTGGCAGGTGATCGTGGTGTCGGCCCTGGCGGGCTTCGGCGACCGGCTGTTCTGGACGTGCAACGCGCCGATGGTGGCCCGGCTGACGGCGGGCGCGGACACCGACCGCGTGCTGGCCACGCAGACCGTCGGCCGGTTCGCGGGAGCGGGCATCGGCGCGGCGGCCATGGCGGTGCTGCCGACGATCACGAGCCCCTGGGCCTTTCATTTGCTCGCGTACGTGAACGCGGCGAGTTTCGCGGTGGCGGCGGTGCTGATCCGCCTGCTGCCGCGGGTCGTGAGTGGTGAGGCGAGTTCTAACTCGCGTTACCACTCACGACCAGCTGCGGCAGACCGCTCGACCGGCGCGGGGTCCGGTGATGGCGGGCTCGCGGCAGACTGCTCGACCGGCGCGGGGTCCGGGGGCGGCAGCTCCGCGGCGGAGGCGGTCCTCGCCGAGGCGACCTCCGCCGCGGAAGGCGGTGGGGCCGGGCCGGCCGCGGGCGGCGGCTCACCGGTAGCCCGCCCCGGCAGCTGGCGGGCCGTCCTCGGGGACCGCGCCTTCACCGGGTTCTGTGTCACCCACATGGCGTTCACCCTGGCCAGCGCCAGCAAGTTCTCCGTGCTGCCGCTCGTCGTCCGCGATCTGCTGCACGGTCCACAGTGGATCGCCGGGACCGCGATCACCGCCGGCACCGTGGTCGTCGTCACGGCGCAGCGGCCGATCGTCGCCCTGCTCGCCGGGCGGAGCCGGACCGCCGGGCTCATCGGGGCCGCCGTTCTCTTCGCGCTCTGCTTCGCGCTCCTGATCCCGCTGGAAGCCGTCTCGCTGCCGGTCGCCACCGTGCTGATCCTGCTCACCAGCCTCGGCTTCTCGGTCGCGGAAGCCCTCTTCGGCCCGACCGCCACCGCGGCGGCCGCCGCGGCCGCTCCGCCGGGGGCGGAGGGGCGAGCCAGCTCCATCTTCCAGCTCTCCTGGGGCCTGCCCATCGCGCTCGCACCCGGCCTGCTGGCCACCCTGCTGAGCGTGAGCAACGCACTGACCTGGTCGATCCTGGCCGTGACCTGCGCATCCGCCGTTCCCGCGCTGCTCGTGCTGCGGAAGGAACTGCCCGCCGCGCTCCGCGAGCCGTCACCACGGGTGGCCGCCTGAACGCAAGGGGTACGTGCCCGGCGTTACACCACAATGGACGGATGCAACCGATCAAGTGAACGTGAGAATTCCTCCGTCATGACCGAAGCCCCTGGTCATCTCCTTGCCGAACAGTTCGCGCCGCGCGAACCACCGCGAGACTCCAGGAGGGGCCGTGCACACCGACGCCGTACACCAGAGCCAGTTCGTGCTGCTGAACGAGAGCACCACGCCCGTCCTGTCGCGCCTGTCCTACCACTCCCACGAGCCGTTCGCGGTGACCGTGGCCTTCCGGACCGAGCGGGGCCGGTGGATCGAGTGGACCTTCGCGCGTGACCTGCTCGTGGCCGGGCTCGACGAGCCCGCCGGGCTCGGGGACGTCCGGATCCGCCCGGACCTCTCCGAAGACGAGGACTTTCTCACCCTGGAAATCGAGTCACCGGACGGCTATGCGTCGTTCGAGCTCGAAGTCGAGGACGTCCGGACATTCCTCGACGCGTCCTGCGAACTCGTGCCGCTCGGCGAGGAGAGCGCGCACTTCGACGTCGACGGGCTGATCGAGGAGATCAGCAACGTCTGACCCCGAACCTCCCATTCCCGCGGCGAGGACGAAGGGCGGGTTTCGGGCGCGCTGGAGGCGCCCGAAACCCGCCCTTTCGCTGTCTGCGGGAGATCAGCTGGTCTTGAGGGTGGTGCCGGTGCCGGAGAGCGCGCCGGCGATCGGGTAGAAGTACGTCACGGACGTGTTGCCGCCGGACAGGATGCCCTGCGCGTAGTTGCCGGCGATGAAGCCGCCGCCCGAGTCACCGGCGGCCGAGCGGACGTTGGTCGCGGTCATGCCGTTGACCGTGCCCTCGGCGTAGCGGACGCTCTGGTTCTTGGCACCGATCGTGCCGCAGGTCCAGCCGGTGGTCGAACCGGCCTTGCAGACCGACGAGCCGGTCGCGGCGTTCGACTGGCCACGCACCGCGGTGCCGTTGTTCATCTGCGCGACCGGGGTCCAGCTGCTGTTGGTCCGGACCGCCGCGTAGTCGACACCCGGGAAGCGGTAGGTGATCCAGCTGCCGAGCGCGGCGCCGTTCGACCCGGTCAGCGAGCCGCCGCCGGTGAGCGCGCCGCAGTGGCCGGCGGTGACGAAGCCGGTCGTGGTCGCGAAGCCGACCGAGCAGCGCGCCGAGCCGCCGATGTAGTAGGCGTCGCCACCGCGGATGTTGGCGTAGGTGCTCGGCGCCGACGCCGTTTCGCGGATCGTCACCGCGGTCTTGTCCACACCGGACTTGACGAGGAAGGCGTCCGCGGCGGCACGCTGGCCCTGCAGCACGTCCAGGGTGACGCGGTTGGTGACGTCGTCGACGCCCCAGCCGGTGACCGCGGCGGGCGCGGCCTTGTCGGCGGCGTTCAGCCGGTCCACAGTGGAGTTGAGCTGGCGCGCGCTGAACCGCACGACTTCCGCTTCCGCACCGGATTCGCGGATCTTGGCGACCAGCGCGGCGTTCGTCGTCGTGACGTGCGCCTTGCCCGTGGCGGCGTTGTAGGTGGCACCGCCGAACGCGTCGCCGAGGGCCGCGGTGAGCGATTCGGTCACCTTGGTGGCGACGTCCTCGTTCTTCAGCCGCGTGAGCGCCTGGTCGTGGGTCAGGCCCAGGTCGCGCTGCATGGCGGGCACGATGTCCGGGTTCAGCAGGTCCTGGCCCGACGCGGGAACGGCGGTCGCGGCCAGCGCGCCCGTCGCCATCACCGCGGTCGCAGCGGCACCGAGAAGTCTCGCGATCTTCATGCTTCTCCCTAGGTGGTTACGCGCGGCTCCGCACCGGCCACGCAGTGGTACTCCCCGGTGAGCGTCCCCGCGGTGGGCGTTACGGTGCAATCCGGGCGCCCGGCGAATGGGTATACGCATTCACCGCGGACGAATCCCCTGCTCCAGCCGGGCCCAGCCGCGGATGTCACCCGGTCGGACAGGTCCGTAAGTAGGGTTTCCGTGAACTACTTTCAGTAGTCATCTGACGTACACGAACGAGTTAAGCGACGTTCGAACGTGCGATCGGCCGACGTTTCGCACGCTGGGTGACCCGATCCCCTCGGTTCCCGCAGCAAACCGGTGACGGTGGGTAGGCGCACGTGTGACAACAGCAGCAGCCACGTATTCGGTGAAAGGTTTACGGACCGATCAGCGCTGCTTAGGCTCCCGCGCACGGCTCTGCCCTCTGGGGCCGAGCCCCAGACCCCAGCCGGGGGCAAGCCCCCTGGACCCCCAAGGGGTAACAGGTGCGCGTCGAGGAGGGTCAAATGTGGCTGGCCACCCCCCGCCCCACCTCGGTATCCGTCCGGTCCGGACCCGCCCGGCTGACCGGCCGCGACGCCGAGCTCGACGCCATCGTCGCCGTGCTCGAACGGCGCCCGGCCGCCGTCCTGATCGAGGGCGAGCCGGGGATGGGCCGCACCCGGCTGCTCGCGGAGATCGGCCGGCGCAAGGAGTTCGACGGCGGCCGCGTCCTCACCGGGGCCTGCCAGCCCCTGCGGGAACCCTTCCCCTACGGCCCCGTCCTGGAAGCGCTTCGCGCGGTGGGCGACACGCCGCTCGGGCCGCTCAGCCCGGTCGCCGGCGTGCTGCGGCCGCTGCTGCCGGAGCTCGCGGAAGCGCTTCCCCCGCGGCCGGACCCGCTCGCCGACCCGGTCGCCGAGCGGCACCGCGTGTTCCGCGCGGTGCGGGAGCTGCTGGTCGCGTGCGGGCCCACGCTCGTGCTGATCGACGACCTCCAGTGGGCCGACGAGGACACCCGGGACCTCATGCGGTTCCTCGCCGGGGCGATGCCGCCGGAGCTGGCGGTGGTCGCCACCTACCGGTCGGCGACCGACGTCCGGCCCGGTCCCCTCGGCGCACCCTTCCGCACCGACCCGGCCGTGCACTCCGCCCGGGTCGCGCTCGGGGCGCTCGACGTCACGGCCGTGCGCAAGCTGGCCGCCGACATCCTCGACCTGCCCCGCGTCACCGACGAATTCGCGGCGAAGCTGCACGAGTGCACCGCCGGGATCCCGTTCGTGGCCGAGGAAACGCTGCGGGCGCTGAAGGAGGCGGCCGACCGGCTCCCGGTCGGCGAAGTCCTCTCCGACCGGTTGCTGGAGAACCTCGAAGTCCCGGTGCTGCTGCGGGAAGCCGTCACCGAACGGCTCTCCGCGCTGCCCGAACACGCCGTCCGGCTGGCCGGCGCGGCCGCCGTGCTGGGTGTCGGCGCCGAAGCCGCCGTACTCGGCGAACTGGCCGGGCTCACCGACGACGCGCTCCGCAGCGCGCTGCTCGCCGCCCTCTCCGGCGGCGTGCTCGGCGAAGTCGGCGACGGCCGGTACGGCTTCCGGCACCCGCTGGCGCGCAAGGCGGTCTACGACACCGTGAGCGGCCCCGAACGCGCGTTGCTGCACGCGCAGGCGATCCGCGTGCTGGCCGCGCAGCCGTCCCCGCCGCTCACCCTGCTGGCCCGGCATTCCCGCGCGGCCGGCCGCATCGACCAGTGGCGGCACTACGCCGAAGCGGCCGCCGACGAGGCGATCACCCGCGGCGAGACCTCGCGCGCGATCGACCTGCTGCAGTCGGTGCTCGCCGAGCCCGGGCCGTCGCAGGCCGACATCGGGCGGGTGGCGGGCAAGCTGAGCCAGGTCGCGCTGCGGGGGTTCCGCCCCGACGTGCTCGGCACGCTGGAGCGCGTCCTGGAAGAGGTGACGCTGCCGCCGTCGGTCCGCGGGTCGATCCGGCTGAGCCTCGGCATGCTGCTGGTCCGGACCATCGGCGGCCTCGGCCGGGGCCGGCTGGAGGTCGAGCGGGCGGTCGGCGAGCTGACCGACCGGCCCGACCTCGCCGCGCGCGGGATCACCCTGCTCGCCCAGCCGATCGACGGGCTGACACCGCTGGCGTGGCACGAAGCCTGGCGCGCCCGCGCGGGCGAGGTGTACGACCGGCTCGACGACCCGGAGCTGCGGCTCGCGCTGACCGCCGACCGCATCGCCGCCGCGTCGCACGTCGGCGACGGCTCGGCGTGGGCGGAGTTCGAGGCGCTGTCGGACACGGTCGGCACGGTCGCCGAGCGCGTCCAGCTGGCCCGGCTGTGGTGCAACCTGGCCGACGGGCAGTCGTGGGCCGGGCACCTCGACCGCGCCGAGCGCCTGGTGACCGAGGGCGTCCGGCGCGCGACCGACGCCGGCGCGTTGTACGCGATCGGCCTGATCCAGGGCACCCGCGTGCGGCTGGACTGGGTCCGCGGGCGCTGGACCGGCCTCGCCGAAGCCGCCGAGCAGCTGCGGGACAGCTACCCGGAGCTCGGCCCGATCGTGATGGAGTCCTCGCTGGTGCTCGGCGGGCTCGCGGCCGTGCGCGGCGAGTTCGCGGCGGCGCAGCGGCACCTGGCCGCGGCGAGCGTGCACGCGCCGGACCGCGGCCCGATCCCGGTGGTGCTGTCGGCCGCCGGGGTGCTGATCTCGGTGCTGCTGGCGACCGACGACGTCGAGGGCGCGTGCGCGGCGGCCGACACGGCGGTGGCCGCGGCGGGTCGCAAGGGGGTCTGGATCTGGGCGGCGGCGTTGGTCCCGGCGGCGGCGCAGGCGTACGCGCGCGCCGGACGCTGGCCGGAAGCCGACAACGTGGTCGAGGCGTTCGCCCGCGGCATCGAAGGCCGGGACGCGCCGGTGGCGCTGGCCGCCTTGGTGGCCGGCCGGGCGGTGCTGCTGGAAGCCCGGGCCAAGCACCTGGCCGCGGCCACGCTGTTCGACGAAGCGGCGTCCGGTTACGCGGCCTTGCCGATGCCCTACCCCGCGACGGCCATGCGCGAACGCGCGTCGATGTGCCGTCTCGCCGCGGGCAACCGGACCGCCGTCGACGAGCTGACCGCGGCGGCGGAGGCGTACGAACAGCTCGGCGCGACCCGCGACGCCGGACGTTGCCGTCACCAGCTGCGCGAGCACGGGGCTTGGGCGCCTTCACAACGCGGACGGCGCGGGTACGGCAGCGAGCTGTCGCCACGGGAGCGCGAGGTGGCGCGGATGCTCGCGGAGGGCCGGACGAACCGGGAGATAGCGGACGGGCTGTTCCTGTCGCCGCGGACGGTCGAGCAGCACGTGGCGAAGGTGCTGCGGAAACTGGGCGCGCGCTCGCGGACGGACGTGGCGAGGAAACTCCCCGGCGAGGTGACGGCTTCCTGACAAGCCGCTGAGTGCGCAGCGTTGGCGGCCGGAGTGCCGCGGTCCTACGTTGAGCGCGTGACAGAAGAGGCCCTTCCCGCCTGGCGACGGCGAACCTCCGGCGAGACGCGCTGGCCCGCGATGGCCGTGGTGGTCGCCACGCTCGTGCTGCAGGTCGTCCTGCCCGACGACATGGCGCTGAACCCGTGGTGGCTGCTGCCGGCGGTGTCCGGGTTGCTCGTCGTCGCGCTGCTGCTGGCCAACCCGGGCCGGATGACCCAGTTCAGCGCGGTCGAGCGGGTGATCTCCCTGCTGCTCGTCGCGACCGTGACGGCGGTGAACGCGTTCTCCGCGGTGTCGCTGGTCTACGACATCGCGACGGGCACGATCGGCGACCGCGCGGGCGCGGTGCTGGTGACGGGCGGAGTGGTCTACTGGACGAACATCGTCGCGTTTTCGTTGTGGTACTGGGAGTTCGACCGCGGGGGCCCGGGCCGGCGGGCTGCGGGCCGGGCGGAGTTCCCCGACCTGCAGTTCCCGCAGATGGCCGACCCGGACCTGGCGCACCAGGACTGGGAACCGTCCTATTTGGACTACCTGTACTTCTCGTTCACCAACGCGGCCGCCTTCAGCCCCACCGACGTCATGCCCCTGCGGATCTGGGCGAAGATGACGATGATGCTGCAGGCGGTCGTGTCGCTGGTGCTGGCGGTGATGGTGGTCGCCTGGGCGATCAACAACCTGAAGTGACGCTGCCGGGAATGACTCAGTGGCGCGAAATGGTGAAGCTCTGGCCGTCCGAGCCGATGGCGCCCGGGATCCACGTGTAGGTGCCGCGGTCGTCGGCGTCCAGGCCCGACGGGTTCGTCGAGGCCAGGTTCGTGCCGTTGAACTTCACGCCGGTGAACTTGACGCCGCCGGAGATCGACGGGTACGAGTCCGTCGGGGACTCGATGATCGCCTCCGCCGAGGCGTGCCTCGACGTCAGGGACTTCGTCGTCGACTTCGACCAGCCCTTGGTCGTGTCGGACAGGTCGAGGCGGTAGGTGTTGGTGGCCGTGCGGGTCACCGTGGCCGTGATGTGGTCGCCCGCGCTCACCGACACGTTGTAGTACACCGGGGCCGCCGGGTACATCTCGTACCAGGCCGAATACACCGGGCGGCCGCTGGAGCAGTCCGTCTCCACCCCCGTCTGCTCCACTGTGGACGACCCGTCGCCGTCGATGCCGACCCAGGGAGCGAACAGGTCGTTCGTCGAGGTGCAGGACACCGACGGCTCGGTCCAGCTCGCCGTCGCCGTGGTGAAGCTGCCGAAACTCACGTAACCGCCCCAGTTGCCGCCCGCGAACTGGTGGCCGTGGAAGTGGGAGCCGTACTCGACCGCGGCGTGGGCGGTGCCCGAGACGGCGAGGCCGGCCGCCGCCGCGGCGACCGCCGTGAGGACGCGGACCGTGCGCGACGAAAGGATTCTGGACATGCGGGGACTCCGTTCACCGATGGGGACCGGGAAAACCGTTCCCCAAGTGTTGGAGCAACGCGAAAAAGAAGGTAGCTACTTTCGAATGGTCTTCCCGCTGTCCGAAAAGACCCGTAAAGGCCTCCGCGGGGGAAAGAGGCCTTTACGGGTCCATTTCGCTCACCAACCGCCCGGTCAGGTGAGCGGGGCTGCTAGCCCTGCTTCGCGGCCGCGTCGACGAACTCGGTCGTGTAGGTCTTCGACAGGTCGATCGAATCCTTCTTCGGCTTCACGTTCTTCGAAAAGCTCGAAAGCACCTCGAGCACGTTCTTCGCACCGTCGGCGTCCATCTTGCCGTCGCCGTTGAACATCCCGATGCTGTCCTTGATGGACTTGATGTACAGCGCCTTGTCGCCACCGCTGTAGGACGGCGGCATCTTCGCCGCGATCTCCTCCGGGCTGTGCTGCCCGATCCACTTCAGCGTGGCCACGAACGCGTTGGCCAGCTTCTGCACGGCGTCCTTGTTGCGGTCCACGAAGTCGCAGCTCATGTACAGCGACGACGCCGGGTACAGCCCGCCCAGCGCGGCCTTCGTGCCCTCGACCGTCCGCAGGTCGTACAGCACCTTCGCCTTGCCCGTGTTGGTCAGCTGCGCGATCGTCGGGTCGGTCGTCATGCCGCCGTCGATGCCGCCGTTGTCCAGGCTCGCGATGAACGTCTGCCCGGCGCCGACCTTCACCGGCGTGTACTGGTCGGCCCCGACGCCCGCCTTGGCCGCCAGCGCCTTCGTCAGGAAGTCGGTGGACGACCCGAGCGACGTCACGCCCAGCTTCTTGCCCTTGAAGTCGGCCGAGCTCTTGATCTGATCGGCGTGCGCGGTGCCGATGACCTCGGCCTCACCGGGGATGTTGGCCAGCTGCACCACGCTCTTGATGCACTGGTCCTTGGCCTGCAGGTCGATCGTGTGGTCGTAGAACCCGACCACGCCCTGCACCTGCCCGGCCACGAGCGCGGTCTCGGCGTTGGCGCCCGACTGCTCGCTCTGCAGCTCGACGTCGATGCCCTGCGCGGCGAAGTTGCCGAGCTGCTGGGTCAGCATGGCGGGCAGGTAGATGACCTTTTCCAGGCCCCCGACCATGATCGTGACCTTGGGCTTGCCCCCTTCGCCCGTGGCGGCGACGCGGGAGTCCTGGCACGCGGTGGTCAGCCCGGCCACCACGGTCAGCGCGGTGACCGCGACGGCGATCCGGCGAATCCTCATCGATTCGGTCCTTTCAACGACTCAGATGACGGTCTGGCTGGAGGTGGACATCGAGGGCCGCCACCGCAGCAGCCGGTTCTCGAGGTTCCCGATGCCCCACTCGGCCAGGAGGGCGACGACGGTGATGATGATCATCGCGGCGTAGATGCCCGCGGAGTCGAACGTGCCCTGCGCGTTCGAGATCAGGAAGCCGATGCCGGCCTTGGACCCGGCGTACTCGCCGACGACCGCGCCGATCAGCGCGAAGCCGAACGCGGTGTGCAGCGACGAGAGGATCCAGGAAGTCGCGCTGGGCAGCACGATCGCCTTGATCACCTGCATCCGGCCCGCGCCGAGGATGCGCGCGTTGTCGATCAGGTTGCGGTCCACCTCGCGGGCGCCGGTGAAGGCGTTGAAGAACACCACGAAGAACACCAGCACGACGACGGTGGCTACCTTCGACGCCAGCCCCAGCCCGAACCAGATGACGAACAGCGAGGCGAGCACGATGCGCGGCACCGCGTTGGCGGCCTTGATGAACGGCGCGAGCACGTCGGCCAGGTACTGGCTGCGACCCAGGATCACCCCGAAGATGACGCCGGCGACCGCGCCGATCGCGAAGCCGACCAGTGCTTCTTCGACGGTGACCCACAGCTGGTACCAGAGCGAGCCGAAGTCGGTGCCGCTGGTGACCCACTCGACCAGCCGCTGCCAGATCCGCGACGGCTTCGAGTAGAAGAACGGGTCGATCCAGTAGGTGGCGGTCAGTTCCCAGCTGCCGAGCCAGACGACGACCAGGGCCAGCCGCAGCAGCCAGGTGTTGCGCTTGCGCCGCGACGACGCCCGCTTCGCCCTGGTCAGGATGTCCTGCTCGGTTTCCAGGACCGGGAGGGACGCGGCCGGCGCCGCGGGGGTCTCAAGCGACACGGTTCGCTCCCTTCTCACGGGCCTTGTCGACCTCGCTGCGCAGTGATTCCCAGATGTCCGCGTAGAGCTTGCGGAAGTCCTCGGTGAGCCGCAGGTCCTCCACCTTCCGCGGCCGCTCCAAGGGGATCTCGAAGACGTCCTTCACCGTGGCCGGCGACGTCGTCAGCACGACGACCTTGTCCGACAACGCGATGGCCTCGTCGAGGTCGTGCGTCACGAAGATCACCGCGGCCCCCGAACCGGACCACAACCGCAGCAGCTCGTCCTGCATCAGCGCCCGCGTCTGGACGTCCAGCGCCGAGAACGGCTCGTCCATCAGCAGGATCTTCGGCTTGGTGACGAGCGTCTGGGCCAGCGCGACGCGCTTGCGCATGCCGCCGGAGAGCTGGTGCGGGTAGTACTTCTCGAACCCGGCGAGCCCGACGCGGGCGATCCAGTCGACGGCCTGCGCGCGGGCCTCGGCCTTCGGCACCCCCCGGAACCGCGGGCCGGAAGCGACGTTGTCGAGCACCGAGCGCCACGGCATCACCGCGTCGGTCTGGAACATGTAGCCGACACCGTCCGGAATGGACTTCACGTCCGCGCCGTTCACCCGCACCCGGCCGGCGGACGGCGGCTGCAGGCCGGAGACCAGCGAGAGCGTCGTCGACTTGCCGCAGCCCGTCGGGCCGACGACGGCGACGAACTCGCCGGGCTGCACGGTCATGGTCAGGTCGCGGACGGCCGTGTGCACGGAACCGGACCCGCTCGGGAACCGTTTGGTGGCTCCGGTGAGTTCGATCAGTGGGGGAACCATGGGGAGGTGACTCCTTCGTCAGCACGTGGTGGGGGTCACGTTGGGGAAGGACGTTAAGTACGTGTGGCGCCGAGGTGAAGCTTGTCGACGTTCTGCGTCACAAGTGCGCGTTATGCATGTTTTGCTCATTTAGCGCACCCCGCTGACCAGGGGGTATGGTCCCCGCCATGCCAAAGTGGGCGCTCTTCCCGCGCATGCGGTTCAGCAGGCAGGTGCTGCTGCTGCAGATCGGCGTGGTCCTCCTCGTCGTCGGGATCGGCGTCGCCCTGGTCAGCGTGCTGCTGAACCGGACCCTCACCAACCAGTACGGGGAGCGCGCGCTGGCCATCGCCAAGGCGGTGGCGGCGGATCCGGTCGTCGTGACGGACGCGGCGGCGAAACGGCCGGGCGGGGCTCTCCAGGAACGGGCGCTGGCGGTGCGCGAACGGACCGATGCGCTGTTCGTCGTGATCACCGACGACAAGGGCATCCGGCTCGCCCACCCGACGCCGAGCGAGATCGGCAAGAAGGTCAGCACCCCGGCGGACCGGGCGCTCGCCGGGGAAGACGACGTCAGCGCGGTGCAGAGCGGAACGCTCGGGTTGTCCGTCCGCAGCAAGACCCCGATCTGGACGCCGGACCACCGCCGGGTGGTCGGCGAGGTCAGCGTCGGCTTCGACGTGGCCGACCCGACCGGCGACTTCAACCGCCTGCTGACGGTCACGCTGCTGTTCGCCGGCGGCGCGCTGCTGCTCGGCGCGGGCGCGTCGGCGCTGCTGAACCGGCGGCTGCGGCGCGTCACGCACGGCCTCGAACCGCATGAGCTCACCGAGTTGCTCTACGAACGCGAAGCCGTACTGCACGGCATCGGCGAAGGCGTCCTGGCCGTCGACGAGGCCAAGCGCGTCTCGGTGCGCAACGACGAGGCCGAACGCCTGCTCGGCACCGAACTCCCGATCGGCGCGGCGATGTCCGAACTCGAGCTCAGCCCGCGGCTGCACAAGGCCGTCGCCGAAGGACGCCCGGTCGACAACCTCCTGGCGGTGGCCGGGAACCGCGTGCTGGTGATCAACTCGCGCGCGGTCCGGCTGGACGACCGGGACATCGGCACCGTGCTCACCTTCCGCGACCGCACCGACCTCGACACGCTCACCCGCGAGCTCGACGGCATCCGCGCGCTGTCGGACGGCCTGCGCGCCCAGCGGCACGAGTTCGCCAACCGCCTCCACACGCTCTACGGGCTGCTCCAGCTCGGCCACCACACCGAGGCCGTCGAGTACCTGCAGACGCTGACGGACTCGTCGTCGGCGCGGCCGAGCGAGCTGGGCGACGCGGTCGCCGACCCGTACCTGCAGGCGCTGCTCGTCGCGAAAACCGAACAGGCGCAGGAAAAGGGCCTCACCCTCAAGCTCGCCGAAGACAGCTGGGTGCCCTCGACGGTGACCGACCCGATCGCCGCGAACACCGTGATCGGCAACCTCGTCGACAACGCGCTGCACGCCGCGCGGATGGGCCCGCGCCGGCCGGCGACCGTCGAAGTCGGCCTGCTCGCCGAGGACGGCACCCTGCACGTGTCCGTTGTGGACAGTGGCCCCGGGGTCCCCGCGGACCTGCGGCGGACGTTGTTCGACGAAGGCGTCTCGACGAAGATCGCGCCCGGCCACGGACTCGGCCTGGCGCTCGCCCGGCAGGCCGCCCGCGCCCGCGGCGGCGATGTCTGGCTGGCCGACCCCGGCGAAGGCGAGACGGGCGCGCTGTTCGTCGCCAAACTGCCCGGAATGCTGACGGAGGACGGATGATCCGCACGCTGATCGTCGACGACGACTTCCGGGTGGCCGGCGTGCACGCCGGGTTCGTCGAGGAGGTGGCCGGGTTCGCGGTGGTCGGCACCGCGCACACCGCCGCCGAGGCCCGCGCCCGCGTCCGGGAGCTCTCGCCGGACCTCGTCCTGCTCGACGTCTACCTGCCCGACGAGTCCGGGCTCGCGGTGCTCCCGGAGCTGCAGACCGACACGATCGTGCTGTCCGCGGCGACCGACAGCGCGTCGGTGGCCGCGGCGATCCGGGCGGGCGCGCTGAACTACCTGATCAAGCCGTTCACCACCCGGCAGCTCGCGGAACGCCTGACCTCGTACGCGCGCTTCCGCGGCCTGCTCGCCGAAGAGCGGGCGCTGGCCCAGGACGACGTCGACCGCGCGTACCGCGTGCTGCACGACCAGGACCGCGCGTCCGCGCCGAAGGGCCAGTCGACGGCGACGTCCCGGCTGGTTTCGGAGGCCCTGCGCAAGGCGGGCCGCCCGCTTTCGGCCGCGGAGGTCGCCGGGGAACTCGGCATGGCGCGGGCGACGGCCCAGCGGTACCTCACCGCGCTGGCGGAGTCCGGGACCGTCCAGATGCGGCTGCGGTACGGCGCCACCGGCCGCCCGGAGCACGAATACCGCTGGTCCGGCGCCTGAGGGTCAGCGGCCGCCGTAGCGCTGCATCATGCTCTCGGCCACGTCGACCCACGCCTGGATCGGGTTGGTGGTCGCCGGGGCCGACGAGGTCGGCAGGTCGACCCGGGCCTCGGTGTCGTCCTCCGCCGGCACCGGCTGCTTCTTAGGCTGCGGTTTCGCCTGCGCCTGCGCCTGTTTCGGGGCCGGCTTCGCGGGCACCGGCACGTACACGGTCCTGGGCGCCGGCGTGACGACGACCGGCGTCTGCGGGGCGGGCGGCTCCGGCGCGGGCGCCGCGGCGACGGCTGGGCGCGCGTCGAGCGAGGCCGCGTCACCGTCCGGCGCCGGGGTGAACATGCTGCCGGTGAACAGCCCGCCGCCCAGCCACCCGGCCGCGACGAGCAGCACGGCGGCCCCGCCGCCGAGCCAGGTGCGGGCCCGCCGCCGGATCACCACCGACTTCGGGCGCAGGTCCTGGTCGCACACCGGCGGCCGGGTGTAGATCGGTTCGGCGGCCGGGGTTTCGTCGTCGGTACGGCGGCGCCGGGGCAGGCTCGCCGCGACGATGCCGGTGCGGTCCAGCAGTTCCACCGCGGTGCGGTCGCTGGACGAACGGGTCGCACTGCGCGGTGCGGTGCGAAGCATCGGGGACCTCCGGGACGGGGCTCGCGGACCTCACGCATTCTGGACCATTTCGGACGGTCCTGTCCGAAACGCAACTCCATTGAGTGAAGGCTCAGCCGTCCATCTGCTTGAGCCCGAGCCGCGCGAGCGCCGCCAACGGCCGCTGGTAGGCCGAACCGAGCACGCGCGGAATGGCGTCGATGACGTACGCGTCCGGTCCGATCAGGATGCGCGCCGACTTCCGCTCGATCCCGCGCAGGATCGTCTGCGCCGCCTTCTCCGGTGTGGTGTGGGCGATCCGCTCGAATCCCTGCGCGGCCTTCTCCTGGTCGTCGGCGATGCTCCGCGCGTTACGCACGATGTTCGTCTTGATCCCGCCCGGGTGCACGCAGCTCACCGCGACCGGGTGCCGCGCGATCAGCATTTCTTCGCGCAGCGCTTCGGTGAATCCGCGGACGGCGAACTTCGCCGCGTTGTACGCGCTTTGCGTCGGCACGCCGACGAATCCGAACACGCTGGAAATGTTGACGACGTGCCCGTCGCCGGAGGCGATCAGATGGGGCAGGAACGCCTTCGTACCGTTCACGACCCCGCCGAGGTTGATGCCCATCAGCCAGTCGTAGTCCTCGAAGGTCATCTCCTCGACGGTCGCGCCGAGCGCGACGCCCGCGTTGTTCACGATGACGTTGACGCGGCCGTACTCGCCGGCGACCTCTTCGGCGTGCGCGAGCACGGCACCGCGGTCGGCGACGTCCAAGGTGTACGCGCGGGCGTTGCCACCGGCCAGCTCGGCGGTTTCCTCGGCGTTCGCGGTCACGACGTCGGAGAGCGCGACCCGCGCGCCGCGCCGGGCGAACTCGCAGGCCAGCGCCCGGCCGATGCCCGAACCCGCTCCGGTGATCACCACGACCTTGTCCGCGAACCGCTTCATCGGCCCTCCCGCCGTCCGGTGGTTACTCCTGAGTAGCGAATGCTAGCGGCTGTGAGCTTGCTGTGGGTGTGCTGATTGTGCCGCTCCGTCGTCCTATGGTGATGTGGTCGAGACAGCACCGAGACGAGGAGGCGATGTCCGTGCGGCGGCCGGCCGTTCTGCTCACCCTCGCCGCGATCGTCCTGCTCGGCGTGACCTCCGTGGTCGTCTTCAAGGCCGTCCAGCAGCTGCGGCCCGCGGAAGCGACGACGCCGGAGACCGCCACGGTCGAGGCGGCCCCGGCGCGTGACCTGCCCGCGGTGTCCAGCCCGGCGGTCGGCGCGCTGTTCGTCGAAGGGGCGCACTACTGCACGGCCAGCGTCGTGCACAGCGAACAGGGTGACGTCCTGCTCACCGCGGCCCACTGCATCCACGACGGCGAGGGCGGCGGCTACATCGCCGGCATCACCTTCGCGCCCGCCTACCACGACGGGGTCGCGCCGTTCGGCTACTGGACGGTGTCGGACGAGCGCGTCGCGCCGGGCTGGAGCTCCTCGTCGGACCCGGACCTCGACGTCGGCTTCGCCACCGCGCACCAGGCGGGCGCCACCCGGAGTCTGGAGAGCCTGGTCGGCGCGAACCTGCTGGCCACCGGCACCGCGTTCGAGCAGCCGATCACGCTCACCGGCTACCCGGACGACTCCGAGGTCCCGGCGGTCTGCCAGAACACCACCAGCAAGCAGGACACCTTCCAGCTGCGGGTCGACTGCGCGGGCTTCCCGACCGGCACCAGCGGCGGCCCGTGGGTGACCCAGCAGAACCCGAAGACCAAGCTCGGCACGGTCATCGGCGTCATCGGCGGCTTCGAGTACGGCGGCGACGACGCCGACACGTCGTACTCGAGCTACTTCGACACCGACGTCCTCGCGCTCTACCGGCAGACGACCGCCCGCACCTGAGGCGGCATGATGCGGGGCATGAGCGAGCCCGTCGACGTACCCATCACCGGAGAGCCGATCCGGCTCGGCCAGTTCCTCAAGCTGGCCGGCCTGGCCGAGGACGGCTCCCACGCCAAGGACCTGCTCGACGCCGAGGAGGTCACGGTCAACGGCGAGGTCGAAACCCGCCGCGGCCGCCAGCTGACCGACGGCGACGTCGTCGCGGTCGGGCCGGACCGCGGCAAGGTCGTCCTGGTCCGCTAACCCGCGCTGGTCAGCGGCGGCAGGCCGAGCGATGCCGCGAGGGCGTCCAGCTCGCGGCGCACCGGCCCGGCGAGGGGGACGCCGAGGGCCCGGCACTGCTCCAGGTGCTGCGCCTCGCGCCAGCCCGGGTAGCGGATCGGCGCGCCGCCGTCCCAGCCCAGCATGCTGCCGAACAGCGCGCTCGCGGCGCGGTAGAAGCCGTCGGCGCTGCGCAGCGTCGTCGGCGCGATCGCCAGCACCAGCAGGCCGGTGTCGTGCTCGTGGTCGGCGACGCCGGACAGCACCCCGGCGAGCACGTCGACCAGCAGCGTCAGCCCGGCTGCTTCGGAGCCCGGGCGGTCCATGTCGAAGACGAACTCGGGGTACGCCCCGCCGGGCGCCGCCATCCCGAGCGGGTTCATCGGCAGGCCGGGTTCGCCGCCCGCGGCGAGCACCAGCCCGATCATCGCGTGCGGCAGCGCCCGCGCGGCGTGGTGCCCGGCGCGGCCGAACGGCCCGATCCCCCGCATCGAGACGAGCCCGACGCCGAAGCGGCCGGCCCGCGTCACGGCCCGGTCCATCGCGTCGCCGACCGCCCACAACCCGGGCGCGCGGCGGTAGTCGATCAGCGCAGCGGCCCCGCGGTCGGCGATCATCAGCGGCTCGGCGTGCGGCACGACGAGCCCTTCCTTGAGCAACGGCAGGTGCACGCGGGTCAGGTCGGCGACGCCGGTCTCCGGCGATCCGGTCAGATCGCCGTGGCAGAGCGCTTCGGCCGCGATGCGGGCCCGTGGTTCGGGCAGGCCGTGTGCGGCGAAGACGTGTGCCACGAGGGTGACCAGTTCGTCGGCCCGCACGCGCGGCCACGCCTGTTCCGGGATCGGGGTTTCCGGGAGCTCGTCTTCGAGGATGCCGGGTTCGGGGCGGGCGGAGCGGAAGGGACGCGGTCTGAGAGGCACTTCCCCGACATTGCCCAGCGCTGGTCCGGGCGTCAACGACGTCGGCCCGGCCCTACCCGACCGTGTGATCGAGGGCTCCGGAGCGACGTACCCTGGGCGACATGTGCCGAAACATCACCACCCTGCGGGGACTCCAGCCGGCCGCGACGGGCGAGGAGATCGAGGCCGCGGCCCGGCAGTACGTCCGCAAGGTGACGGGCGTGCAGTCGCTTTCGGACGCCACCCGCGAGCCCTTCGAGGCGGCGGTCGCCGAGATCACGGAGATCACCGCCCGGCTCCTGGAACAGCTGCCGGAACGCCGCCAGCCGCCGGCGACCGTGCCGCCCCTGCGGCGGCCAGAGGTGCGGGCGCGGATCGCCGCGAAAGCCCTACGCCAGCCCTGAGTCAGCGCACCTGCTGGGCGTAGCCCTGCTCGCCGGTGTGGTCGACGCCGTCGTCCTTCGACAGGCTGTAGAGCCGGATTTCGGTGCCGTCGGGGTCGTTGACGCGGACCATCCAGCCGGTGGTGGCTTCGAACAGCGGCGGGTGCTCGACGCCGAGCTCGTCCAGCCGCGCGATCCACGCCTCGGCGGCCGCGCGGTCGGCGATCGAGAAGCAGACCGGGTCGAACCCGGCGAGCCCGTCGGCCGCCCGCTCCTGGACGCGCAACGCCACCGGCGCGCCCCCGATGCTCCCGGCGACCCCGCGCACGACGCCGTCGTCGTCGGGGAATTCGTGGGTGACTTCGAGCCCGAGCACCCGCTCGTACCACTCGCGGCTGCGGGCCAGGTCCCGCACCGGGAACTTGACGTGGTGGATGCCCTCGATCTTCGCCGTCATCGCGCGGCCCCTCTCGCCGACCTGGAGGGTAGCTCCCGGCGGCCGAAAATTGTCGGACCTCCTCGCTACGCTCGTGACATGGGTGGACAGGCTTTGGTTTTGGGTGGCGGCGGGGTCGCCGGGATCGCGTGGACGACGGGGCTGCTGGCGGGCTTGGCCGGGCACGGCCAGGACCTGACGGGCGCGGACCTGCTCGTCGGGACGTCGGCGGGGTCGGTGGTGGCCGCGCAGGTGACGAGCGGCCGATCGCTGGACGAGCTGTACGCGCGCCAGGCGGACCCGGCGCTCCAGACGGCGGAGATCCCGGCCGACATCGACTTCGAGAAGTTTGCCGCCGACTTCGGCGGCGCGGTGACCGGCTCGAGCGACCCGGCCGAGGTGCGGCGCGCGGTCGGCAAACTGGCCCTGGCGGCCGAAACGGTGCCCGAAGCGGACAGGCGCGCGGTGATCGCGGCGCGCCTGCCGGTGCACGAGTGGCCGGCCCAGCGCCTGGTGATCGTGGCGGTCGACGCGGAGACCGGCGAGCCCCGCCGCTTCGACCGCGAGTCCGGGGTGTCGCTGGTCGAGGCGGTGGCGGCGAGCTGCGCGGTCCCGGGCGTCTGGCCACCGGTGACGATCGACGGCCGCGCGTACGTCGACGGCGGTGTCCGTTCGGCCGAAAACGCGGACTACGCGGCGGGGTTCAGCCGGGTGACCGTGGTTTCCCCGCTGGGGGTGGATGCGCCGCTGCCGATGGAGAAGCCGCTGCTGGAGGTCCTGGACGACCTGCGCGCGGGCGGCGCGGAGGTCACGTTGATCACGCCGGACGACGCATCGAAGGCGGCGATCGGCGAGAACCCCCTCGACCCGGCGACGCGCACTCCGGCCGCGGAGGCGGGCCGGGCTCAGGGAGCGGCGCTCAGGTTGACCTGGAGCTAGCCCGGAAGCGGTTGCGCCGCAGTGAAACGACGAAGCCGGCGGCCGGGATGGGCAGCAGCAGCAAGCCGCCGGAGACCCCGACGAGGGCACTGCGCCGCAGCGCCCCGTCCGGGTCGTGCCCGGTGTCTTCCGGGAACACGTCCCCGGCGGGGCCCAGGTTGCCCAGGAACGCGTCGGCTACCCTCGTGGGCAGGGGTAGCGTGTCCGAGCGGCCGAAGGAACATGTCTTGAAAACATGCGAGGGGGCAACCTCTCCGTGGGTTCGAATCCCACCGCTACCGCATTGAGCGCCCGGGCGCCGCGCGGCGCCCGGGTTCAGCTTCCGCCTCCAGCAGGTGGGCCTGCACGCGCTCGAACGCCACCGCGATCGTCGCCTGCTCCTCGGGGGTCAGCAGGTCGATGAGGTGCTCGCGCACGCCTTCCACGTGCGTCGGCGCCGCCTTCTCCAGCAGCGCCAGGCCCTCGTCGGTCGCCTCCGTGATCACGCCGCGCTTGTCCTCCGGGTCACGCGCCCGCCGGACCAGGCCGGCCTCCTCCAGTTTGGCCACCTGGTGCGAAAGCTTGCTCTTCGTCACGCCCATGTACATCGCCAGCTCCGACATCCGCATCCGGTAGCCGGGCTGGGACTGCAGGCAGACGAGCACTTCGTAGTCGGTCAGCGACACGTCGTGGCGCTCGGCCAGCTCGCGGTGCAGCCGCTGCCGCAGCAGGAGGGTCGCCACGATGTAGGAGCGCCACGCCGCCATCTCGGCTTCGTCCAACCAACGCACAGGCCGCTCCTCGGTCATAAGACAGCCTAGAACGCTGATCAAGGGAACGCGTGGCAAACGGCCGATCCGGGTGTCGGTGAAAATGCCGTGCCGACATCGCCCGAAGGTGGGGTTACGAAAAGGTTGAGACTCGGCCGGGAAAGGCGCATTCTGCTTGTCGGCGGACGTCGGTCAGGGTAGACGGCGCGGCGACGGTGACGTGCCGGCCCGGCTCCCCGCCAAGAGAGGTCAGGTGGTTGCGTGGCGGGTGATTCTCGCGGTTGACCGCCAGCTGCGTCCCCGCGACCGGAACGGACATCTACCGGGTTGGTCGCGACTGTGAACAGCTACGAGCGGGCTTCCATGCGCATCACGCATACGGCGTCGGTCGGGCCTGGCTCCGGTCACGGCCTCGGAAGCCGTGACGACAGTGCCTGAACGCCGGCCCCGGAAGCGGCCGACCGCTCGACAGAAGACATACCTCGGTACCAGCCTGGGTGCGCCCGTCAGCGCGACGGACGCACCCAGGCTCGTTACGATTCGCAGGTGAGATTCGACGACGACGCCGGTCTGGACGCCTCCGAAGTCCAGGACCTGCGCGGAAGCGGTGGAGGCGGCGGCGGGATCGGCGGCCGCGTGGCGCTCGGCGGCGGCGGGCTCGGCGTTGTCGGGCTGATCATCTACTTCGTGTTGTCCCAGCTCGGCGGGGTCACCACCGGCGGCAGCGGCCTGAGCGGCGGCCTCGGCAGCGTCGGCTCCGGCCAGCAGGTCGACAACTCGAAGCTCTCGAGCGAGTGCAAGACCGGCGCGGACGCCAACAAGAACCACGACTGCGCGATCGTCGCGATCGTGAACTCCGTCCAGGACTACTGGACGCAGCAGTTCGCCCGCTCCGGCTCGACCTACCAGAAGGCGCCGACGAAGTTCTTCAACGGCGGCGTGCGCACCGGCTGCGGCAGCGCGACCTCCGACACCGGCCCGTTCTACTGCCCGGCCGACTCCGACGTCTACATCGACCTCTCGTTCTTCAACGAACTGAAGACCCGCTTCGGCGCGCAGGGCGGCCTCTTCACCGAGGCTTACGTGCTCGCCCACGAGTACGGCCACCACGTGCAGAACCTGCTCGGCACCTCGCGCAAGGGCACCGGCACCGGCCCGACGTCCGGTTCGGTGCGCCTGGAACTGCAGGCCGATTGCTACGCCGGTGTCTGGGGCAACCACGCCTCGACGACGCCGACCGAGAGCGGCAAACCGCTGATCACCGACGTCACCCAGGACGACATCAACTCCGCGCTGGACACCGCGTCCCGCATCGGCGACGACTACATCCAGGAAAACCTCGGCGGCGGCCAGGTCGACCGCTCGAAGTTCACCCACGGCACGTCCGCGCAGCGCAAGAAGTGGTTCACCACCGGCTTCCAGACCGGTGACCCGGCCCGCTGCGACACCTTCGGCACCAACAACCTGGGCTAGGAGCACGACGAAGGGGCCGCCCCGCCAAGCCGGGACGGCCCCTTCGGTCTGTCGTCAGGCAGTCAGTGCGTGCGGGTCGCCCGCGACGGCGCGGGCGGAGAAGTTCCGCTGCGCCTTGCGCTCGGTGGCCTGCTGCTTGGCCGCCTTCGCCTTGCCCGGCTGGACGCCGTTGATGCTCTCGGTGCTCGTCGCGTAGACGCCGAGGGCCCAGGCGACGCCGTCGGCGTTGCGGTCCAGCGCGACCCGGTCGATGTTGCCCAGGTTGTCGCAGGCCTGGTGGTAGCACGGGTCGAACGCGATGCCGGCCGTGCCGCCCCACTTCGCCGCCTGCGCCGGGGTCTTCAGCACCTCGGCGCCGGTGTCCAGGCCGCCGGCCGGGATGCCGACGGCGATGAACTCGCCGTAGTCCGAACGACCGGTGAAGTCGGTGCCCTCCAGGGACACGCCCCGCGCGGCCTGCATGAAGTCGACGAAGGTCTTCTCGATCTGCGCCGAGCCGTACGGGCCGGCACCCGCGCCGACGCCGTCGGAGTTGTCGCCGTCGTAGGCGAAGTAGCCGGCGTTCGGCGAGCCGATCATGTCGAAGTTCAGGTACAGCGCGATGTCGAGCTGCTGCTCGAAGGTCAGCTGGTCGACGTAGTAGGTCGAGCCGATCAGGCCGAACTCTTCCGAGCTCCAGAACCCGAAGCGCACGGCGTTGTTGACCTTGGGGCTGCTCCCCAGCTGCAGCGCGGTCTCGAGCAGGGTCGCCGAGCCGCTGCCGTTGTCGTTGATGCCCGGGCCGGCCGGGACGCTGTCGAGGTGCGACCCGAGCATCACGACGTTGTCCTTGCGCCCGGTCTTGGTCTCGGCGATGACGTTGTAGCTGGTCCGCGCCTCCTGGAAGGTCCGCAGCTCCAGCGTCACGTTCTGCCCGCCGAGCGTGGCCAGCTGCGCCCCCGCGGCCGCCGTCACGCCGCCGGTCGGGATCGCCGCGTTCTCCGGGCCCCCGAGCGTCCCGTTCAGCGCGCCGTCGGTGTTGTTGTAGACGATCGCGCCGATCGCGCCCGCCGCCGCGGCGGTCTGCTGCTTCTGCGCGAACGAGCAGCCGCCGCGCTTGATCAGCGCGATCTTGCCCGCGACGTCCGCGGTGTAGTCGGTGGCCTCGCAGCCGCTGGTGTCGTCCACGGCGACCACGGCGAGCGGCGCGGTGATGCCGCCGACGGGCGTCGACTTCGTGTACTCCATGGCGATGACCGGGACGCTCGCGCCGCCCGCGGTCAGCTTCTCGGCGAGGGTCTCCGAGTAGGTGAACGGGAACTCCTGGCGGGTCACCTGGTAGCCGGCCGCCTCGAGCTTGGTGGCGATGTACTCGGCGGACTTCTTGTGCCCCTCGGTGCTCGCCGCCCGGGTACCGCCGTTCGTGTCGGCGATGCGCTGGAGGGCGATCAGGTGCCGGTTGACGCCGTTGACGTCGACCTTCTTGACGAGCTGCTTCGCCAGGGCGGGACCGTCGGGGAGGGTGTTCGCGGCGGCGGCCGGGGTGAGGCCGAGCACCAGGGTCGCGCCGGCGGCTATCGCCACCGGCGGCAGGATTTTCGCTCTGAAGAGTGACATGGTTGCTCACCTTTGTTCGATATGCGAAGTCCGTCAATGCGCCTTTCGGCGGGAACTTTCGCACCGGTATACAGTCGACACATGTACGCGATCACCATCCGTGAACCAGGTGACCCGGACGTTCTCGAGTGGGCGGAGGTCGCGGATCCGCGGCCCGGCCCCGGCGAAGTGCTGCTGGAGGTGGCGGCGAGCGCGGTGAACCGCGCGGACCTGCTGCAGCGCCAGGGCCACTACCCGCCGCCGCCCGGAGCGAGCGAAACCCTCGGCCTCGAATGCTCCGGGACGATCGCGGAACTCGGCGAAGGTGTCGAAGGCTGGAACGTCGGCGACGAGGTCTGCGCCCTGCTCTCCGGCGGCGGCTACGCGGAGAAGGCGGTCGTCCCGGCGGGCCAGCTGCTCCCGGTGCCGGCCGAAGTCGACCTGCTCACGGCGGCCGCGCTGCCCGAGGTGGCCTGCACGGTGTGGGCGAACGTCGTGATGCACGCCAACCTCACCGAGGGCGAGGTGCTGCTGGTGCACGGCGGCGCCGGCGGCATCGGCACGCACGCGATCCAGGTCGGCAAGGCGCTCGGCGCCACGGTCGCCGTCACCGCGGGCTCGCCGGACCGGCTCGAAAGCTGCCGCCAGCTCGGCGCCGACATCACGATCAACTACAAGGAGCAGGACTTCGTCGAGGTGCTCCGCGAGGAGACCGGCGGCGCGGACGTCATCCTCGACAACATGGGCGCGTCCTACCTGGGCCGCAACGTCGACGCGCTCAAGCAGGACGGGCGCCTGGTGATCATCGGCATGCAGGGCGGGGTCAAGGGCGAGCTGAATGTCGGCGCCCTGCTCGGCAAGCGGGCTTCGGTGTTCGCCGCGGGCCTGCGTTTCCGGCCCCTCGACCAGAAGGCGGCGATCGTCGCCGACGTCCGCGAGCGCCTGTGGCCGCTGGTGTCCGACGGTCTCGTGAAGCCGATCGTCGGCCAGGTCGTGCCGATGGCCGAAGCCTCGACGGCGCACCGGATCCTGGAAGAGGGCAGCGTGTTCGGCAAGGTGCTGCTGGCCGCGAAGTCTTGACTGCGTCAGCGTAGTTCATCGAGGACGCGCACGAGCTGGTTGATCTCGAAGACGTTGGAGTAGTGGGCGAGCCCGATCCGCACGGCGCCGCCCACTTCTCCGACGCCGAGTGACGCGAAGACGCCGCTCGTGCCGTCGTCGGCGAAGGCGCACAAGCCCTGTTTCGCCAGGTATTCGGCGACCTCGGGCGCTTTCTTGCCGGCGACGGCGAAGGCGAGCGCGGGGATCCGGCGCATGGCGTTGCCGATGACCATGATGTGCCGCAGCGACAGCAGGTCCGTCGACAGCTGCGCGAGCAGCCCGGCGTGGTAGGACTTCGCCGATCCGAGCGAGGTGACCAGCCGCTCGCGCCGCGAGCCGGTGGCGGCGTCGTCGAGGCCGGCGAGGTAGTCGATCGACGCGATCAGGCCGGCCAGCAGCGGGTAGGCGTGCGGGCCGAGTTCCAGGCGGGCGGCGCCGCGGGCCATCGGGTCGAGCGACGCCGGCGGGATCCGTTCGATCAGCTCGGGGTCGCGGAAGACGAGCGCGCCGACGGACGGGCCGCCCCACGCCTGCGCGGACACGACCATGACGTCGGCGCCGAGGGCGTTGATGTCGAGCGGCAGGAAGGGCGCGGCGTAGGTGGCGTCGACGACGACGAGCGCACCGACCCGCTTGGCGAACTCGATGATGGTCGGCACGTCCGGCCGCGTCCCGACGGAGCCGGACGCGAGCGTGACGGCGACGGCCTTGGTGCGCGCGGACACGAGCTGCTCGTACTGCCACGCGGGCAGCTCACAGGTTTCGATGTCGATCTCGCCCCAGCGCACGACGGCACCGACGCGCTTGGCGGCGCGCTGCCAGGGCGCGAGGTTCGCCTGCTCGTCGAGCCGGGACACGACGAGTTCGTCGCCGATGGTCCAGCGCTCGGCGAGCGCGTCGACGAGCCGGCGCAGCATGACGGGCGCACTCGGCCCGAGCACGACGGCAGCCGGGTCGGCCCCGACCAGGTCGGCCACGGCCCGGCGGGCCGCGGTAACGATGCTTTCCGCGCGTTGTGAGGCCGGAAACGCTCCGCCCGGCCCGGACACCGGGGCACGCATCGCCGTGGAAACGGCCGAAGCGACCTGTTCCGGTACCAGCATTCCGGCGGCGCCGTCGAAGTGAATCCAGCCGTCACCCAGCGCGGGAAAGAGCCCACGGATACGAGCGACGTCGAACGCCATGGGGACACCGTACGGACGTGCGGTTTCGCCGTGCGTCCGGGGTTGGGTGGAGAGCCACCGGGAACCCGGTTTGCGGCTACGCTCGGAGACGGACACCCCGTGGGTGTCGCGGAGCGTGTCGAAGGCAAGCCAGGATGGAGCACATGACCGAGCCGAACTTCACAGCGGGTGACCCGGGCCAGGATTCTTCACCCCACGTGGTGGTCGTCGGACCGGACGGCACCCCGGTGGGAGCCCCCGCCCCCGACGGCGACCACCCCGAGTCGGTGGGCGACCTCGTCGAAGAGCCGGCGAAGGTGATGCGCATCGGCACGATGATCAAGCAGCTCCTCGAGGAGGTCCGCGCGGCCCCGCTGGACGACGCGTCCCGCACGCGGGTGCGCGAGATCCACCAGACGTCGATCCGCGAGCTGGAGAAGGCCCTGGCGCCGGAGCTGCAGGACGAGCTGGAGCGGCTGGTCCGGCCGTTCACGGACGACTCGACGCCTTCGGACGCGGAGCTGCGGATCGCGCAGGCCCAGCTGGTGGGGTGGCTGGAGGGGCTGTTCAGCGGAATCCAGACGGCGCTGTTCGCCCAGCAGATGGCGGCGCGGGTCCAGCTGGAGCAGATGCGGCGGGGGCTGCCGGCCGGGTCTTCCGGTGGGATCGGCGGGCCGGGGCATGAGCACGGGCCGGGGATTTCGGGGACGGGTCAGTACCTCTGAGGGCTTTCGCGGGGGTTGTCCACAGACCGAGGGGGATGTGGACAACCCCTGTGGACAACCCCTGTGGACAACTCTGGTTTGGGGGGCTGGACACCGGTCGGCCGAGCTCAACCGCGATCATCCGCAGCGAGGTCCTGGCCGGCGGACCCGGTAGGCAATCCGGATCCGCTCCGCCACACTCAAGAACCGCGAGGACACCTCGGCCGACGCCACCGGCACCGCCGCTACCTGGGCCAGCGCGCCAGCGTTTCGCGGTCCGGTCGTCGGCCCCGACCCGCCGGCCCGCTTCCCTGCCTGCCTCTGCTTCCACCGGGCCAAAGAAGGCCACCCGCTCAGCGGTCAACGGTCTGCCAGGCCGACCGGCACAGCGGGAAACCCAACCTGGGGCACGATCTCTATCCCCTCCCGGGCACGAGGCAACCACCCCTAGAAACCGCCGAGGGCGGGGGTGTTCTGGCTCCGCCCGCCTCGGCGCAATGACCGGAAGAACGCCCGGATGTCGCTGATCAGCGCGTCCGGTTCCTCCAACCCCGGGAAGTGCCCTCCGCGGGCGAACTCCGTCCAGTGGACGATCTTGTCCGTCCGCTCGGCCAGCGTCCGGACCGGATAGCCGATGTCGTCCGGGAACACCGCCACCCCCGTCGGGACCGTGTTCTCCGGGGCCGGCGCTCCCCAGCCGCCAGCCGCGTACAGGCGAGCCGACGAGTTCGCCGTCTCCGTGAACCAGTAGATCGACACGTCCGCCAGCAGGTCGTCCCGGTCGATCAGATCCTCCGTCGCGTGGGAAAACGACCGGAACTTCTCCGCGATCCACGCCAGCTGGCCGGCCGGTGAATCGTGCAGGCCGTACGCCAGCGTCTGCGGCTTCGTCGCCTGCAGCATCGCGTAGGCCGTGCCCTCGCGGGAAAACTTCGTCCCCTTCGCCAGCGAGCGCTTTCCCTTCTCCAGCTCGTCCCCCGCCAGCCCCTCGAGGTCGGCTTCGCTGCGTGCCACCGCCGACGCCAGCATCGTCACGTGGATGCCCCGCACCCGCTCCGGGAACTGGGTGGCCAGCGAGCGGGAGATCGTTGCTCCCCAGTCGCTGCCGTGCGCTCCGAACCGCGGGTAGCCGAGGCGGGTCATCAGCTCCGCGAACGCCCGCGCGATGCGAGCCGGGTCCCAGTCCGGGGACGACGTCGGGCCCGAAAAGCCGTAGCCCGGGATCGAGGGCGCCACCACCGTCAGCGCGTCCGCCGGGTCGCCGCCGTACGCGCGGGGGTCGGTCAGCGGGCCGATGACGTCCAGGAACTCGACGATCGAGCCCGGCCAGCCGTGCGTCAGCAGCACCGGGGGCGCCGCCGGCTCCGGGGAGACCACGTGCAGGAAGTGCACCTGCGTCCCGTCGATCACGGTCGTGGCCTGCGGGAACCCGTTGATCCTCGCCTCCTGCGCCCGCCAGTCGAAGCCCGTGCGCCAGTACTCGGCCAGCTCGCGCACGTAGTCCACCGGAGCCCCGAGGCGCCAGCCCGTGTCCGCCGGCTGGTCGGGCCAGCGGGTGTTCGCCAGCCGCGTGCGGAGGTCGTCGAGGTCGGTCTGGGGGATGTCGACGCGGAACGGCGTGAGCTCGGAAGTCATGCTGCGACCCTAGGAACGATCGCGGACAGCTCCGGTCCTCAACGTCGTGGGCAGACCGTCAGCTCGCCCGCCGGCCACGCCCGGTCGCAGTCGAACCGGCTCCGCACGACCGCCGCCACGTCGGGCGGCAGGCGGTCCACCGCCAGCCAGGACGGCTGCACCACCAGGTATTCCGCGTCCGCCTGCTCCAGGCACGCCAGGTTCTCCCGGTAGCTCTCCAGCCCGCGCACCGCCGGGATGTACGTGCCGCGCTGCACGAACACGGGCGCCGGGTAGCGGCACGCCGTCGGGTTGCCGAAGAAGTACGCCATGTCGCCGAACGCCAGGTACACCACCCGCGCGTCCGCGCCGATCTGCGTGCGGACCGGGGCGAACAGCCGCTCGTCGGTGCGGGCCGCCGCGGCACGCTCGGAGTTCGTGTAGTCGGCGTGGATCGCGTCGAACGAGTAGGGCGCGCTCGGCCACACCGGCACCGCGAACACCGCCACCGCGCTGATCGCCGCCAAGACCGGCCAACTCCGGCCACGATCCTTCAGCGCGACGAGCACACCCACGACGACCAGCGCCACCAAGACCGCGTAGACGGGCGTGCCGTGCGCCAGGCGCCACTCGGTCGACGCCGCCGAAACGATCGGGATCCCGACGCCGAACACCACCGCGAGCAACACCAGGGCCCGGGGTGGCCCGCCGTGCTCGGCCGACCAGCGGGCCAGCGCCAGCCCGCCGAGGGCGGCGGCGAACGGCGCCAGGGCCGCGAGGTGGTACTGGAACCACTGCCCCTGCAGCACCACGGCCGCCAGCACGACGACGACCACCGCCGCGGGCAGAAGCAGCCACGCCAGCCGCGCCCGCCGTCCCGGCGACAGCCGCGCCAGCACGGCGACGCTCACCGGGAGCAGGGCCACCATCGGGACGGCCAAAGCCTCGTTCAACACCGTCGAGACGAGCGCCCGCACGTCGCTCGAAGCGAAGCCGCGGCTGAGCGGGCTCGCCCCGTTGAGCGTGGACAGCTCGCCGAACCACCGCCACTCCCGCGGCTCGATCAGGACCGTCAGCCCGAACAGGCCGAGGCAGACCGGCGCGCCGAGCAAGCCGGTGAGCAGCGCGCGGCGCCGGTCGAGCACCGCGACGACGCCGAGCGCGACCAGCGCCGTGGGCGCCGTCGTGTACTTGACCAGCACGGTCAGGGCCAGCAACACGCCGCCGAGGAGAGCCGCCGGCACCGGCTGCCGGATCCGGAGCGCCGCTCCGACGGCGCCGGCCGCGAACACCGCGGCCAGCCACTCCGGCTGCAGGAAGTCCCAGTTCGGGGCCAGCGCCAGCGCGACACCCGTGGCCGCGGCGACGGCCGTCGCCTCCGGGGCCGGGCGGTAGCGCAGCAGGCCCGCGCGCAGCAGGAGCGACACCAGCAGCACGGCGACCAGCGCCAGCACCCGCACGACGGCTTCGCGGACGGGGACCGGCAGCGCGCCCCCGGCGTCACCGAGCGCGAGCACCAGCCGGTACGCCATCGGCCGGTGCACGAAGACTTCGGACGGCGACAGGCCCGCGCGCCCGGCCGTCTGCAGCGTGCCGAGCACGAACCGGACGTCGTGGTTCAGGCCCGTCCAGACGACCGTCAGCGCCAGCGGGAGCAGGGCCAGCAGCCACGCCGGACGCGCCCGCCGGGACGCGGCGGGCGGCGCGGCTGCGGCTGTGCTCAGCCGGTCACCTCACGTCTGGCCGCGACGTCCTCCTCGAGGCGGGCCAGCCGCTCTTCGTACTTGGAGATCGCGGCCAGGCGCGCGCGGATGCGGGCGTGCTCGGCGCGGACCTCCTCGGCCTCGTCCGGCGAGTACTCGAGGCGCTCCGCCATCCGGGCCACCGAGCCCGGCCGCTCGAAGGCCGCGATGCGCGCTTCCAGGGCGGCGAGGTGGGGCGCCAGCCGGCGCTGCTCGTCGTAGAGCCACTTCACGTGCCCGTCGAGCTCCTTGGTGGCGCGTTCGACGTCGTGCCGCAGCGCGCCGATGTCCGAGCGCAGCGCGTCGAGCTCGGGCCGGATCCGGTCCAGCGCGATGTTCTCGATCCGCGGCCGCAGCTTCGCGACCACCGGCCGCCCCGCCACGCGGGCGAGCTCTTTCGCCCGCGAAACCACCCCGTGAATGTCACTCACTGTAGGATCTCGATTCTTCCGGAGTCACGCCAAGTGCTCAGCAGCCGGGATTCCGCGTGCAGCCGGTGTTCCGCCGTCACGCCGACCTTGCTGCCCCAGGCGTGCTCGAAGTCGGTCTGGTCGGGTCGTTCGATGATCGACACCCCGGTCAGGCGGACCACGGCCTCGGGGAACAGCTCCTGGCACATGTACGTCACCAGGGTGCCGGTGGTGGCCCAGACGTGCTCGTCCGCCGAAAGCCCGAGCAGCCGGGACAGCGGCAGCACGAACCGCCGGTTCGGGATCGGCACGAACCCCAGGTCCGCCGGCCACCAGTCGGGCAGCGTCTCGGGCTCCCAGAACAGCCGACCCGGCTCGGCCAGCAGGTAGAGACGCGAGGTGTAGTCCGCGAACGTGTACGGCGAGACGACGACCCCGCGGTGCACCACCACGACGTCCGTGCGGTGGCCGTAGGCGGGCTCGGCGTCCGGCTCGTCCAGTGCGAACGTCGTCATCCGGATGACCAGGTCGCTGCCGTCGATCAGCGCGGCGCGCCCGGCGTCGGGGGCCATCGGGGCGTTCCCGACCACGGCGATGGTCTCGACGCGCTGGCCGCGGGCGTAGGACAGCAGGAGGTCACGGAGCATGCGGGCACTGTCGTCGAGCCGTTCGGAAGCTTCGTCCGCGAACTGAGTCCGATTCATCGCTCCCCCATGGCATCGGTGACCGGGGCCGCCGTCGGGCGGCAGCCGAGCAGACGGACAATAGCCGACAGACCACCGTCGATACCCGGAAGGGGTCCCCTGTGACCGCGCTGGCCATCGTCCCGGCGAGGGGCGGCTCCGTGGGGCTGCCGGGCAAGAACCTGGCGCCTTTCCGGGGCCGGCCGCTGGTCGCGCACACCGTGTTCACCGCCGTTTCCGCCGGGATCGCCGACGTCGTCGTCACCACCGACGACGCCGCCATCGCCGCCGCAGCCGAGGCGGAGGGCGCCCGGACCGTCGAACGGCCGCCCCACCTCGCGGAGGCGACGAGCCGGACCCTGCCCGCGGTCACCCACGCCATCGACACCCTCGGCGTCCCGGATTCGACCCTCATCGTCCTGCTCCAGCCCACTTCGCCGCTGCGGACGGCCGACGACATCGCCGAGTGCCTCGACATCCACGCGGACCGGCCCACCGGTTCCGTGGTGCAGATGTGCCGGGCGACCGACCACCACCCGCTGAAGGTGTGCCTGGAGACGCCGGACGGCGGGATCGCCCCGGTCCGGGACTGGGCCGACCTCGAAGCTCCCCGGCAGACGCTGCCCGTCGTGCTGCGGCCCACCGGCGGCATCTACCTGGTCCGCGCCGGCGACCTCCGCCGGCACGAACGGTTCTTCATCCCCGAGGTGCGGCCCCAGTTCGTGCCGGTCGAGCGCGCGATCGACATCGACTCCGCGGCGGACCTGGTGCTGGCCGAGCAACACGTCTCCGGTTAGCGGTCCACGAAGGCCTTGTACAGCGAAGGCCGCCAGATCTCCTCGCCTTCCAGCAGGTCGATGATCCGGCGGTGCGCGCCCGGCTCGCCGAACTCGGTGTGCGGCTCGCACCGGCCCATCGCGCGGGCCTTGCCGATCCCGGCCGTGACGGCCTCCGCGGTCGGCTCGACCGTGAGCACGCTGGGCGCCATCGCCCGGTTGCGCTGCCGGGTGCCGACGGTGACCGACGGCGTGCCCAGCACGGGCGCCTCCCGGACGCCGGCGCTCGAGTTGCCCAGCACCACGGCCGCGTGCTTCATCAAGGTGATGAAGTACTCGAACCGCATCGACGGCAGGCGCACGAACCGGGGGCCGTGGAGCCGGTCGAGCTCGCTCCTGATTTCGCGGCAGCCCTCGTCGTTGTTCGGGTCGATGACGACCCAGTTGCCGTCGGTGAGCACGGCGTCGACCACCGCGGCCGCGTTGCGCCGGTTCTGGTCGCGCTCGGTCGTCACCGGGTGCAGGGCGAGCAGGCCGTAGTCGGTGAACGGGATCTCGTAGTGGCGGCAGACCTCGTCGAGGTCGGGCAGCCGCGCCGAGGTCAGGACGTCGACCTCGGGGCTGCCCACGACGAAGATCCGGTCCTCCTCCTCGCCGAGCTGCAGCAGCCGGCGCCGGGCCGTCTCGTTGGCCACCAGGTGGACGTGGGCGTGCTTCGACAGCGAGTGCCGGATGACGTCGTCGATCGTGCCGCTGACCTCGCCGCCCTCGATGTGCACGACCCGCACGTTGGCCAGGGACCCGACGATCGCGCCGGCCAGGGCCTCGACGCGGTCGCCGTGCACGACGATCGCCGCCGGCTGCTCCTCGTGCACCAGCCGGGCCAGCGCCTGGACGGTGTTGGCCAGCACGAGCGCCATCGGCTCGTCCTCGATCTGGTTCGGGATCAGGTGCAGCCGCTGCAGCCCGGCCAGCTCGATCTCGCGCACGGTGTAGCCGTAGCTGCGCAGCATGTGCATGCCGGTGACGACGATGCGGGCGGACAGCACCGGGCTGCGCTGCACGGCGAGCATGACGTCGCGCAGCTTCCCGAAGTCGGCGCGGGTCCCGGTGAGGAACAGGACCTCACGCCGCCCGGTCTCAGCCAAGGTCCGCCCAGCTCACCTGCGTGTTCGCCGGCAGCGCCCGGGTGACGGCCCGGCCGAGCAGGCTCTCGTAGTCCTTCGCCTTGATCTCGCCGGTGCCCGGGCGCTTGACCCAGATGTTGTCCGTGGTCAGCGTCTCGCCCTCGGCGACGTCCTTGGTCGTGACGACGCAGGCGTAGGCGAAGTCGATCGTCGGCTGTTCCTCGGCGAGGATCTGCTTCGAGCCGCCACGGGCCGCGTGGATCAGCCGCGAGCCCTCGACGAGCTGCTTGAACTCCGCCGGCGTCGACGAGACCGGGATGTCCGGGCCCGGCCAGCTCATGTCCGACGTGAAGTGCCGCTCGAGCACGGACGCGCCGAGCGCGACCGCACCCAGGCACGGGTAGATCGTGGTCGTGTGGTCGGAAAGCCCGAGTTCGGCGTCCGGGAAGGCCGCGTGCAGCTCGGCGAGCGCGCCGAGGCGCACCTGCTCCGGCGGGGTCGGGTACAGCGACGTGCAGTGCAGCAGCGCGAAGCCCACGCCGGCCGCCCGCAGGATCTCGACGGCCGGGGTGATGGACGCGATGTCGTTCATCCCGGTGGACAGGATCACCGGCTTGCCGAAGGAAGCCACGTGCCGGATCAGCGGGTAGTTGTTGCACTCCCCCGAGCCGATCTTGAAGCCCTCGACGCCCAGCTCGGCCAGCCGGTCGGCGGCCGCGCGCGAGAACGGCGTCGACAGGAAGACCAGCCCGCGCTCCTCGGCGTGCGCCTTGATCTCGCGCTCGTCCTCGGCGGTGAGCGCGACGCGGTTCATCATGTCCCAGATCGGCTCGTCGGCGTTGCCGGGCACGACGTCGTTCGGGATCATCTCGTCGTCGACCACGTGGGTCTGGATCTTGACGACCTGGACGCCGGCGTCCGCGGCGTCGTCGACCATCTTGTGCGCCTTCTTGGGATCGCCCTCGTGGTTGATCCCGATCTCGGCGATCACGAGAGGGGGGTGGTCGGCACCGACCGGGTGCTCGCCGAGCATGAACATGGAGACCTCCGGGTCGCTGCGGGGCTGCGGTCCGTCCCCGACCCTATCCCGTGGCCCGCCGCGGGCGGTCCGGCCCCAGTGCCCTGCCAAGGCCGCCGCACCTCCCATCGGTACCCTCGTCCACGTGCATGCCACCAGCACGGTTCAGGCCGCAGACTCCCCCGTGGCGACGCCGGCTCCGCCGCCGTCGGACAGCAAGACGTTCTCGCGTGCCTTCGCCGACATCAAGGCCGGTTTCCGCGCCCGCGAGCTGTGGGGTCACCTCGGCTGGCAGGACATCAAGCAGCGCTACCGCCGCTCGGTGATCGGGCCCTTCTGGATCACGATCAGCCAGGCGGTCATCGCGCTCGGGCTCGGGCTGCTGTACTCGCAGCTGTTCCACTCGCCGATCCAGGTGTTCCTGCCCTACCTGTCCACCGGCTTCATCCTGTGGGGCTTCATCAGCGGCTGCCTGTCCGAGGGCATGGAGACGTTCATCGCGAACGAGGGGCTGATCAAGCAGCTCCCGGCGCCGCTGAGCGTGTACATGCTGCGCACGGTGTGGCGGCAGACGCTGCTGCTGGCGCACAACATGATCGTCTACGTCGTGGTGCTGGTCATCTTCTTCAGCGCGCTCGACAACCCGTACTCGCTGGGCTCGAAGGACGGGCTCTGCCATCCCGAGCTGGGCCAGTTCTGCCACCCGGGCCTGAGCTGGAACATCCTGCTGGCCATCCCCGGCTTCCTGCTGCTGGCGCTCAACGCGGGCTGGGTGACGCTGCTGCTGGGCATCATCTCGACCCGCTTCCGCGACATCCCGCAGGTCATCAACTCGCTGATCCAGCTGCTGTTCTACGGCACCCCGATCGTCTGGCCGGTGGACCAGCTCCTCGGCGGCGGGGCGCGCGAAGGCATCTCCTGGGTGCTGCCGATCATCCAGCTGAACCCGCTGTACCACTTCATGCAGGTGGTCCGGGCGCCGCTGCTCGGGCAGTCGTTCACGCCGGGCAACTGGATCGTCGTCGCCTGCATCACCATCGTCGGCTGGGCGCTCGCGCTCGTCGCGATGCGCAACTACCGTGCCCGCGTCTCCTACTGGGTGTGACACATGGTCAGCATTGACGTCCACAACGCCTTCGTCGACTTCCCGATCTTCGACGCGAAGACCCGGTCGATGAAGAAGAAGGTCCTCGGCAAGGTCGGCGGCAAGATCGGCACCGAGACCAAGGTGCCGATCATCGAAGCCCTGCACGACGTGACGCTCTCCCTGCGCGAGGGCGACCGGGTCGGCCTGGTCGGGCACAACGGCGCCGGCAAGTCCACGCTGCTGCGGCTGCTCGCCGGGATCTACGAGCCGACCCGCGGTTCCGCGCGGATCGAGGGCAAGATCGCGCCGGTCTTCGACCTCGGCGTCGGCATGGACCCGGAGATCTCGGGCCAGGAGAACATCATCATCCGCGGCCTCTTCCTCGGCATGACCGCCAAGGAGATGGAGAAGCGCGTCGACGACATCGCGGAGTTCACCGAGCTCGGCGACTACCTGCAGATGCCCTTGCGGACGTACTCGACCGGTATGCGCGTGCGGCTGGCGCTGGGTGTCGTCACCTCGATCGACCCCGAGATCCTGATCCTCGACGAGGGCATCGGCGCCGTCGACGCGGCGTTCCTGAACAAGGCCCGTGACCGGCTCAAGGACCTCGTGAAGCGCTCGGGCATCCTGGTGTTCGCCAGCCACTCGGACGAGTTCCTGTTCGAGCTGTGCGACTCGGCCCTGTGGATGGACGAGGGACACGTGAAGCAACGCGGCTCGCTGCGAGACGTCCTCACGTCGTACAAGGGGCGTGACCCCTTCGAAAACATGAGCCAGGAAACCCTGGACCGCTTCGGCATCGAGCCGGTGGCGACGACGAACGGCGGGGAATGATGGCCAGCGAGACCCGGCAGCTGCCCGACGGCGCGGTCGTCGGCGTGGTCGTCACGCGGCACCGGCGCGAGCTGCTGGCGGACTCGCTGAAGGTCATCGCGGCCCAGACCCGGCCGGTCGACCACCTGGTCGTGGTGGACAACGGGCCGGACGACTCGGCGCGCGAAGTCGTCGAGAACTACCCGCTGCCGTACACGTACCTGCCCTCGCACCGGAACCTCGGCGGCGCGGGCGGGTTCGCGCTGGGCATGCTGCACGCGCTGTCGCTGGGCGCGGACTGGATCTGGCTGGCCGACGACGACGGCCGCCCGGCCGACGAGAACGTCCTCGCGATCCTGCTCGAGGAAGCCGAAAAGCGGGATCTGGCGGAGATTTCGCCGGTGGTGTCCAACATCGAGGCGCCGGACAAGCTGGCGTTCCCGCTGCGCCGCGGCCTGACCTGGAAGCGGTCGCAGTCCGAGCTGGGCGTGGACTTCCTGCCCGGCATCGCCTCCCTGATGAACGGTGCGCTCTTCCGCGCGTCCACTTTGGACGTCGTGGGGGTGCCGGACCTGCGCCTGTTCTTCCGCGGCGACGAGGTCGAGCTGCACCGGCGGCTGGTCCGCTCGGGCCTGCCGTTCGGCACGTCGCTGAAGACGAAGTACCTGCACCCGGACGGCTCGGACGAGTTCAAGCCGATGCTGGGCGGCAAGTTCCACGCGCAGGACCCGGAGAACGAGGTCAAGCGCTACTACACGTACCGCAACCGCGGGTACCTGTTGTCCCAGCCGGGAATGCGGAAGATCGGCGCGCTGGAGATCGTCCGCTTCGGACTGTACTTCGTGGGCGTGAAGCGGGACCCGAAGGCGTTCCTGCAGTGGCTGAAACTGGTGCGGCAGGGCCGCGCGGAGAAGTTCTACCGCTTCTGATTCCACCGAAAAGGGCCCCCGCGCGGTGCGGGGGCCCTTTTCGCGTTCGCCTTATTCGCCGATGACCGGCGGCGCGGTCCGCAGGTCGGTGCCGAAGACCTCGTCGGGATCGCCCTCGACCAGGTACGTCGGGCGCGAGTGCTCGGTGTCCTCGTCGCCTTCGCCCTTCTGGCCGCGGGCCAGGCCACCGCCGGGGCCCATGCCGCCACGACCGGCCGTGCCCGCGCCGAGCCCGCCCATCCCGCGGCCGGCCGCCGCCTCGGCGGCCCCGATCCCGCCGGGCCGGGCCGCCCCGGACGCGGCACCCGCGCCGGTCGCGTTGCCGGCGCCCGAGCCGCCGGGGCCGAAGCCACCGCCACCGCGTCCGCCGCCCCCGCCGACCTTGGAGTTGTAGGCCTCGTCGCCGCCGAAGTTCATCCCGCCCATCGGCATCGGGCTCATCGGCGGCATGCCCCCGAACTGCTGGTTCGGGTTCGACGTCGACGCGGCCGGCACCGAGCTGGGCGTGAAGCCGGACGGCGTGGTGGTGCCCGCCGGCATGAACCCCGCCCCGGTGGTCGAGCCGGGCCCGGAGATCGTGTGCCCGGCCGGGCCGCCGAGCGGCCCGGAGGTGTTGCCGGAGACGAAACCCTGAGCCGTGCCGCCCGGCGTGGTGCCCGGGTGCGAGCCCGGCATGTTCACGCTGGAGGGGTTGTTGATGCCGTTCTTGTCCCCGGTGCCGCCGGGGTCGTCACTGCCACCGCCGGTGCTGAAGCTGGGCGGCGGCGCGAAGGCGGGCTGCTTGGAGGCGGCCTCGTAGAGGTTCTTGTCGTAGGTCGCCATGACACTGGCGGCCTCGTCGTGCGCGGCCTGGCTGTCCTTCTGCTTCTGGATGGACTTGTCGACGTTTTCGGGCAGGTTGAACGGGTTGGACGTCGCCCACGACTTGAACTCGTCGCCCCAGCTGAAGGGGATGGGCGCGGGCATGGAGTTCTTCGCCGTGGCGGCGGCCTGGCCCTGCTGATAGATGGTCTCGGAGGCGAGCTTCGCGTTCTGGGAGTTGGCGTCGGACCACTTGCTCAAGCTGGTGAAGTACTGCTGCGCGTTCTCGGCCGCGGTGCCTTCCCAGGTGCCTTTCGAGGCGTTGACGGCAGCGGTCATCGACTGCGCGAACCGGTCGAAGACCTGGTGCACGTCGTGGTACGCGGTCGAGACCTGGGACACCTGCTCGACGTCCAGGTTGCTCTGGAGGTACGCCTGCAGCTGGGCGTGGTCGTTGCCCTTGTAGTCGGCGTTCGGTGCGTGCAGGCCCTCGACGTATTCGACGTCACGATCCTTGGTGGCGTTCTTGACGTTCTCGGCGCCCACTTGCTGCGACCGGTTCTTCGCCTGGGCGCGGGCCATGTAGTCCTGGACCCAGCCGAACAGCCAGTTGTCCGGGTCGACGCCCTCGTCGGCCTTCCGCTGCAGGTAGGCGTCCCGCTCGGCGGGCGCCATGTCCTGCACTTCCTGCGGCGACTTGTCCGGCGTCTTCGGCGGCCGCGCGCCCTGTCGCGTGCTCATCTGAACTCCCCTTACGCCTTGGGCAGTTTGGGCTCGACGATCTTCGTCGCCATGTCTTCGGCGATCTGGCAGGCCTTGGCGACGGTCTTGAGACCGGTCGCGTTCACGTCCACCCGCGCCTTGTCCCCCACCCCGAGGGCGACGGTGCAGCCCAGCGGCGCGTTGCTCGACGCCTCCTTGGCCGGGCGGCCGTTCACCGGGAGGTCCTTCACCCCGTTGCCCGTGTCGTTGACCGAGTCGAGCGGAGCGGTGTCGCGGATAGCGACGCTGAGAATCATGCCTTCTTCGCTCGGATCGGTGATCTTGTGCTGGTACCGGCAGACCCGGGCACCCCCGAGCTTCTGCTCGTCGGCGGGCTCGAACGAGGAGGCGTAGCCGCTGATGTCAGCCGAGGTCAGCAAGGTGCACGGCTGCAGGGAGGTGGTGGAAGCACTGCCCGGGTCGGCCGAACTCGAGTTCTCACTCGAGGGCGCGGCGGACTCCGAGCCGACCGGCGAGGCGGTTCCCGGCTGGGTGGTCGTGCAACCGGTCAGCAGGAAGGCACCGGCAGCGAGGGGCAAGATGGCCCGGGCGAGGAGTTTCATCATTCCCTAGTGCTTGTACTTCAAAGCGTCGAAGGCGGCGTTGTCGGACTCGTTGTACTTGGCGACGGCGATATCGAGCGCCTTGCCCGCCTGCTCGGCCAGGTTCTTGAGCTCTTCGAGCGCCATGCTCGCGGACCCCTCGACCTGCGCCGCACCCTTGTGGTCGTGTGCCGCGACGGTGTGCCCGTAGGGGTGGTTCCCCAGCTGCGGTGACTGGTTGAGGGTGTAGATGGAGTCCCCTCGGAGGTTGAGGTCGTTGATCAAGTCGGCCAGTGCCTTCTTGATCGGCGCCACGCCCTCGGGCGAGATCCGGAAGCCGCCGCCGTTGGCCGCGGCCAGCAGCTTCTGCGTCTCGGCCGTGGCCGCCTTCACGGCAGCGTTCATGGCGCCCGAAGAGAACGGGTTGACGATGTCGGAAATCGAGCCGCCGCCCCCGCCGTCAGCTATCAGCATCGCTGTTCCACCCCGAATCGCTTCGCCCGTGCGTGTGCACCCGGGAGTCTACTAGCCGGGCACCCAGCGCAACGGCTGTTCACCGCTCTTCACTTCGGACGCATCGGCCCCGCGGCCGGTTCCGCGATGCTCAGAACTGGCCTTCGAGCTGGGCGTACAGCTGCTGGGCCAGCCGGGCGTTGTCCGCCGGGGCGTAGGTGATCCAGCGCTGGCCGTCCGCCGCCGCGCGGGAGGACATCAGCCAGCGGCCGCTCGGGGTGTCGAACCAGGCCAGGGGCGGGTGGGTGGCGCCGCGGGTCTGGGCCGTGAACTGGCCCACCCGCTTCTTCGGCTCCTGGAACACGCGCTCGATCATGCGGACCTGCGGGCCGCCGCTGCCGCTGTGCGACCGCGGGGCGCTGACGCCCGCGAACGGGTCGTAGGCGTCGTCGCGGCGGCGGGGCTGCTGGACGGGCCGGGAAATCGTCACCGACTGGCCGGGCGCCGCGGGGGTCAGCGGGAGCAGGTCGACGATCGCCGGGACGATGCCCGTCGGGCGGACCTCCTCGAATACGATGAGGTTTTCCTTCTGGTGGGCCAGCACCGCGAACTGGCCGTCGGACGCCACCCGCGCGAACAGGTGGCGATCGCCCAGCTCGGCCGCCGCGCCGATGGTCACGCTGCCGCGGGCGAACGTGGCCAGGGCCAGCTCGGCATCGGCGTCCAGGCGGCCGCGGTTCCACAGCCCGCGGCCGGTCAGGTCGCGGACCACGGCGTCGCGGATCATCGCGCGCTGCTCGACCGTCGTGCCGACGTGCGGGACCTCGAACGGCGTCGGCGCGCGGCCCAGCCCGAGCTGCTCCAGCAGGATGTCCACCGCCGCCAGCGACAGCGAGAACGAGTGCGGCATTCGCTTCCAACCCCCCGCGGATGAGTCCGGCCTTCGCGAAAACCGTAGCTCCGCCCTCAGCGAACCTGCTTGCCGGGGCAAGATCGCCGCTGGTCCGATGGACGCATGGCTGACCAGAAACCCGCACTCGTGCTGCACCTGGCGACCGGCGGCGAACCGCTGCTGTTCGCGCTCACCACCCAAGAATCCGGCAAGCTGGCGGGCCGGCTCACCCAGCTCGTGAAGGCAGGCGCCGTCGAATCGGTGACCACCAAGGACGACTCGGTGGTCGCGGTCAACTTCGCCCACGTCGCCGCGGCCTACATCGACGACCTCAACCGCAAGAGCAAAGTCTTCGGCCTGCACGCGTGAAACGACGAAGGCCGCCTCACGACGTACGTGAGACGGCCTTCGCGAAGAACGTCAGAGCTTGTACAGGCGCTTCCAGTTCTCACGCGAGGTGAGCTCCGGCATGGCCCGCTTGTACTGCTCCTGCACCGCCGCGCCTTCCTTGCGCAGCCGCTGGACGACCTTCGCGCCGCGCTTGGCCAGGTCGAACATCTTCGCGCGGTCGTAGGACCGGACGCGGACACCCTCCTGGCTGGCGTCGGTGACGACCGCGGTGTCGAACAGCGCGATATGCCACCAGTTCGCCTCGTCGATCGGCACCGCGCCGAGCCCGAAGCGGCTGCGGCCGAGCACGCGGTCGAGGACCCGCTTGATCAGCACCAGGCGCTGCATGCTGGGCCGCGGCGCGCTGTTGATGATGCCGATGTCGTTGGACGCGATGCCCGGGACGTCGGTCGCCTTGTGGCGCTTGGTCTCCGGGTACTCGTCGCGGATCCGGCGGATCTCCTTCATCGCCTCGACACCGCCGTCACGCAGGACTTCCGGGCCCTTCAGGAAGTCTTCGACGGCCTTGATCAGCGTCGCCGACAGGCCGTACTGCATGCCGAGCAGGTAGCGCACCAGCTGCGCGAGCAGCACGCGCGAAAGCAGGTTCAGGTTGAACGGCGAGTGCAGCGCCGCGGTGATGATCGAGTTGCGCAGGTTGAAGTACCGGTGCCACTCGTCCCAGTCCTTCATGTGGAAGTCGGCGTGCCACACGCCCGCACCTGGCAGGGTGACGGTCGGGAAGCCGTGCGCGCGGGCCCGGTAGGAGTACTCGGCGTCGTCCCACTGGAAGAAGAACGGCAGCGGGTAGCCGGTGGCCTGGACGACCTCGTAGGGGATCAGGCACGACCACCAGCCGTTGTAACCGGCGTCGAGCCGGCGCTCCTGGCGGTTCGGCTTCAGCGTCTCCTCGTCCACGCCGAGCAGGTCGGCGGTGGACAGCGAGTGCTCGACCGGCTGGCCGGGCTCCAGCGTGTTCAGCCGGGCGTACTCGGCGCCGACGTGCAGCTGGTTCGGGTGGAACAGGTTGAGCATCTGGCCGCCGACGATGATCGGGTTGGCGGCGCGGTTCGAGAACGCCGTCATCCGGATCACCAGGTCCGGCTCGAGCAGCACGTCGTCGTCCATGAACAGGACGTTCGCGTGCTCGGTCGCGGTGTGCCCGGCCACCTCGAAGAGGCCGCGGGTGAAGCCGCCGGCGCCGCCGAGGTTCGGCTGCTTGATGTAGTGCAGCTTGTCGGCGAGGTCCTTGGCGACCTGCTCGAAGCCGTCACGCGACTCGACGAGGTCGGTGCCCTGGTCGGCGACGTAGATGGCGTCCAGGGTCTCCAGCGAGGAGACGTCCGCGGCGAGGGCCTGCAGGTTCTTCAGGCAGTCGTCGGCGCGGTTCATCGTGCAGATGGTCACCGCGGTCGGGCGGATCTTCTCCGGGGCCTCGACCGTCCAGCGGACCTGCTCGACGCGCAGCGTCTGGCCGCCCTCGGTCTCGAGGTCCAGCCAGAGCGCGCCGCCGTCGTAGAACTTGTCGAGCTTGCCGGTCAGCGAGACCTTCGCCTGCTTGGCGTCCTTGACCTGCTCGGCGGCGACCACGCGGGGCTCGCCCTCGACGTCGGAGGCGCCCATCGACAGCAGGCCGGTGCCGGTGATGACGGCCTCGACCGAGACCTCGGTCACCGTCGTCCAGCGCTGCCAGTAGCTGGCCGGGAAGCGGCCGAAGTACGTGTTGCCCGACACCTTGGACGCGGGCTCGAGCGTGATCGACGCCCGTTCCCGCACGGCCGCGCCCCACTCGAGCTCGGCATACAGGTCCTTGCTGACGATCGGCGCCGGGCCGGCGTAGAGCCCGCGCTGCGCCGTCAGGCGGCCCTGCGGGGTGTGCTCGGTGAACCGCGTCTCGGCGGCCGCGCCGGCTTCGGTGGTCGGCGCCGGGGTGGCTGTTTTACCGGGCATGGTCCCTCAGTTCTCCTTGGTCGACGGCTCGCGGAACACGACCCACTTGAGCATCACGAAATTGATCACGGTGGCGGTGGCCTGCGACACGGCCCAGCACAGGGTGTGCTGCCAGGCGGACTCCGGCAGCACGTGCAGCATCAGCTGGTTCACCCCGACCGCGACGAAGAACGTCACGGTGTAGAGCAGGACGAACGAGCCGATCTGCGCCTTGCCGTCGCGGCGTCCCCCGGCGAAGGTGAACTTCCGGTTCAGGAAGAACGCCGTGGTCGTGCCCACGATGAAAGAGATAGCGCGGGCGATGTCGACCCACGGTGAGGTGGCCATCCCGGCCACCTGGGTCAGCAGCGTGTAGGTGCCCAGGTCGACCAGGGCGCAGAAGCCCCCGATCAGGGCGAAGCGGATGAGCTGGCCAAGAAGTCCAGGGGAGGACTGAGCAGCCGCTACGTCGGCTTGCGGATCGGTCGCCACCACTGCATTACCTCGATACCTGAGTCACGGTCACCCGCGCGGGCGCTTGTGCCTTGATGCGCAAAGTGTAGAAGCGGGCACTTCAGGGTCACGTTCCGGGCGTCGGTCGGCGTGGCTACCCTGGTCGGGTGACCCACGTACCCAATACACAGCGTCGCACGCTCATGGGCTGGGCGCGGACCGCACCGACCACCGCCGACGTGCTGACCACCTCCGACGTGGAGGAGATCGCGCGCGCCGTGGCTCAGGCGGGTGCACGCGGCGTGATCGCCCGCGGCCTCGGCCGGTCCTACGGCGACCCGGCGCAGAACGCCGGCGGCCTGGTCGTCGACATGACGGCGCTGAACCGGATCCACTCGATCGACCCGGACAGCGCGCTGGTCGTCGTCGACGCCGGGGTCAGCCTCGACCAGCTGATGCGCGAGGCGCTGCCGTACGGCCTGTGGGTCCCGGTGCTGCCCGGCACGCGCCAGGTGACCATCGGCGGCGCGATCGCCAACGACATCCACGGCAAGAACCACCACAGCGCGGGCAGCTTCGGCAACCACGTCGTGTCGATGGACCTGATCACCGCCGACGGCCGGATCCGCACGCTGACGCCGGAGGGCCCGGACGCCGAGCTCTTCTGGGCGACCGTGGCCGGCATCGGCCTGACCGGCATCATCGTCCGGGCCACCATCCGGATGACGAAGACCGAGACCGCGTACTTCCTCGCGGACAACGAGCGCACGAACAACCTCGACGAGACGCTGGAGCTGGTCAGCAACGGCTCCGACGACAACTACACGTACTCGTCGGCGTGGTTCGACACGATCTCCACCGGCTCGAAGCTCGGCCGCGCCGCCTTCGGCCGGGGGTCACTGGCCAAGCTGGACGAACTGCCGCCCAAGCTGCGCGCGAACCCGCTGAAGTTCGACGCCCCGCAGCTGGCGACGCTGCCGGACGTCTTCCCGAACGGCCTGGCCAACAAGCTGACCTTCGGTGCCATCGGCGAGCTGTACTACCGCAAGACGCCGAAGGCCGCCCGCGGCGTCATCCAGAACCTGACCGCCTTCTACCACCCGCTCGACATGTTCGGCGAGTGGAACCGGGCCTACGGCTCGAAGGGCTTCCTGCAGTACCAGTTCTCGACGCCGCTCAACGCGCACGAGCCGCTGCGGAAGATCGTCAAGAAGATCGCCGAGTCGGGGCACGTGTCCTTCCTCAACGTCTTCAAGCGGATGGGCGAGGGCAACGCGGCGCCGCTGTCGTTCCCGCACCCGGGCTGGATGGTCTGCGTCGACTTCCCGATCAAGGACGGCCTGAGCCGGTTCTGCCAGGAGCTCGACGAAGACGTCCTGGAGCTGGGCGGCCGGCTGTACACCGCGAAGGACTCGCGCACCTCGCCCGAGACGTTCGCGAAGATGTACCCGCGGCTCGAAGAGTGGCGCAAGGTGCGCGCGTCCATTGACCCCGAAGGCGTTTTCGCCTCTGACATGAGCCGGAGGCTCGAACTGTGATCGACGCGGTGGGCAACCCCCAGTCCCTGCTCCTGCTCGGCGGCACGTCCGACATCGCGCTGGCGATCGCCGAGAAGTACCTGGCCGAGAAGCCCCTGCGGGTGGTGCTGGCGGCCCGGCCGTCGCCCCGCCTCGACGCGGCCGCGCAGCGCCTGAAGGACCGCGGCGCCGAGGTGTCCACAGTGGACTTCGAGGCCGCGGACACGGCGTCGCACCCGGCCGTGCTGGCCAAGGCGTTCGAGGGCGGCGACATCGACGTGGCGGTGGTCGCGTTCGGCCTGCTCGGCGACCCGGAGGAGGTCTGGCAGGACCACGCGAAGGCGGTCGAGCTGGCCACGGTGAACTACACGGCGGCGGTGTCGGTCGGCGTGGCGCTGTCGGAGCACCTGAAGGCCCAGGGCCACGGCACGGTGATCGCGCTGTCGTCGGTGGCGGGCGAGCGCGTCCGCCGGTCCAACTTCGTCTACGGCTCGACCAAGGCCGGCTTCGACGGGTTCTACCTGGGCCTCGGCGAGGCGCTGGCGCCGTTCGGCGTGCAGGTGACCGTGGTTCGCCCCGGGCACGTCAAGACGAAGATGACCGAGGGCCTGAAGGACGCTCCGCTGGCGCAGACGGCTTCGCAAGTCGCCGAGATCGCGGTGGGCGCGGCTCGTGCGGGCAAGGACCTGGTGTGGGCGCCGGCCCAGTTCCGCCTGGTGATGTCGGCGCTGCGGCACGTCCCGCGGCCGATCTTCCGCAAGCTGCCGATCTGAGGCCTCCACCCGGGGGTTGACGCGCGGTTCCATCCGGGACCGGCCCGCACGCCGATGTGCGCACCAGGGGCATCGCAACAGACTGTCGCCATGGTGAACACGACGAGCGACCGCGGTGGGCTGACGATGCTGCTCCGCGACGCCGCTCTCCCGATGGCCCTGTACTACGTCCTGCGCTCCTTCGAGGTCGCCCCGCTGTGGGCGCTGCTGGTCAGCGCCGTCCCGCCGGTGCTGCGGACCGGGTACGTCCTGGTGCGGCACCGGCGGATCGACCCGATCAGCGCGTTCGTGCTGGCCGTGCTGCTCGTCAACGCCACGGTGGCGGTGCTCTCCGGCGACGCCCGGCTGCTGCTCGTCCGCAGCGCGTGGATCACGCTGCCGCTCGGCGCGGCCATGCTGGCCAGCCTGGTCGTCGGGCGGCGGCCGCTGCTGTTCCAGGCGGTGTGCGCTTTCCAGCCCGCCCGCGCCGAGGCTCTCGACCGGCTGTGGGGCGTTTCCCGGGCGTTCCGCGAGCGGTGGCGCTCGGCCACGCTGTGGTGGGGCGCCGGCTGCCTGCTGCTGGGGTGCGCGGTCGTCGTGCTGGCGTTCACCCTGCCGGTGGACATCGTGCCGTTCCTCGACACCGCGCTGACCGTCGGCAGCGTGCTCCTCGGCGTGAAGCTGACGCGGCAGCGGCTGGGCATCAACCGGACGGCGGATGCGTGACGCGCTGATCCGCGACGGCACGCGCAACCGGCTGTTCCGAGGGCGGGATCAGCTGCCCGCCGCGTGGGCGGGCACCAGGTACAGGTTCTGGCTGCCCATCCACGGCGAGTCGATCCGCCAGCTCGCCAGCGCCGCCGGCGGGGGTGCGCGGCGGGTCGTCGCCAGGACCAGGTCCGGGCTGAGCGGGGCCACGCTGTGGTCGAAGTTGTGGAAATTCGCCTCCAGCAGCGCCCGGCCGAGGTCGCCGCTGCGGCGCTTCGTCTCGGTGATCGCCGGGTCCACCGCGCCGCGGTCGGAGAACTCGTCGACCAGCTCGCAGTCGCAGGCGTACGCCAGTGCGCCGACTTCGCCCGCCGTCTCGACCTTGCGGCCGTGGGCGATCGCCGCCAGCTCCTGGCCGATTTCGCGGTACTCCGTCGTCGACGCGTGGTTGCTGGTGATCGGGGCGAACTGGCGCGGGAGACCCGGCAGCGCGTACACCGCGACGCTCGCCGCGAGCACCGCGCCGGCCGCCGTCCACGTTCCGCGGCGGACCCGCTCCGGCGCCGCTGACACGCAGGCGGCGAGGAAGATCGTCGCACCGATGATGCTCGGCGCGTAGTACCAGTGGTAGGGCGGCACGCCCAGCTGGCTGTACGCCACGTAGTGCAGCGCCGCCGCGATGGCGAGCGCCGCGAACGGGGTCAGCCGGCGGGCGGTCACGGAGCCGCGGCGGTACTGGACGAGCCAGGCCACCCCCGCCAGGCCCGCGAGCAGTATCGGCAGGAACGACAGCGTGGCCGCGGCCGGGAAGTTGCGCCAGTACAGCAGCGGGCCGTTGGTGAAGCTGAACGGTCCCCACGGCTGCTGGCTCATCTTGATGACGAGCGTGTCCGGCACGGCCGAGCCGAGCACCACCCAGCTGAACCCGAACCACGGCAGCGTGACGGCGAGCGCCGCGAAGGCCGTCCGCCAGATCCCGTCCCAGAACTCGCGGCGGGCGGCGAACAGCACCGCGGCGATCAGCAGCAGGTCGATCCGGACCAGCGCGAGCAGCCCCACGACGACGCCCAGCCGTCCCGCGTGCCGCTCTTGCGCGTAGACCAGCGTCCACACCACACCGGTGGCCCCGAGCGCCACCTCCAGGCCGACCGAGGACAGCAGCAGCGGGTTGACCAGCAGCAACGCGAAGGTCAGCGGCGCGAAGGTGGCCGGCAGCCCGCGGCGTTCGCCGAGGCGGCGCAGGCCGAGCACGAGCAGCACCTGCGCGGCGACGAACACGATCCCGGCGGCCAGCACGGCGTCGCGCACGACGAACGTGACCGCGCCGAGGGCCAGGACGTTCAGCGGGGACGTCGCGGTGTTCGCCGTGCCCTGTTCGATCAGGCCCCAGTGGCCGTGGAAGGCGAGGTTCTTCGCGTAGGACAGCGTGATGTAGGTGTCATCGATGAGATGGCTGCTGACCAGGGCGAACACCAGCGCGGAAGCGGCTGCGGCGCCGGCCGGCAGGGCCCACGAGCGGGCGACGGGGACGGCCACCGGCAGCGCACGGACGGCTTTGGGGAGTTCTGCGGAGGCGCTTCGCATCCCGGACACCGTACCTCGTCCGTGATGCTTTCGTGATCTGAGCGAGGTAGGGGTGGCCGAGGCCACAGTCAGATGCCGTCTCCGGAGCTGCCGCTGTTGCTGTTGTTGCCTCGGCCGCCGAAGCCGGGGCCGCGTCCGCTGAAGCCCTGGTTGCCGTTGGGGCCGTCGTACTGGCGGTGGATGCCGGGGCGGCCGTCGTGGGAGCCGTGGTGGGTCGCGGCGGCGATCCCGCCGACGATGCCGCCGCCGACCAGCAGCCCGAGCAAGCCGACGCCGACCAGCTGGGTGGCGCGGTGGCCGACGAACCGGCGGAACCCGCCGGGCTGCCGGGGAGCAGGCGCACCCCAGGCGTAGGTGTGGCCGGGCCCGGGCTGGGAGAGCTGCGGAGTGGGCGGGGCTTGCTGCCCGTGGACGGCGGTCTGGTCAGCGGGCGCCTGCGCGGCACCCTCACCGGACGCGGCGGCGGGCTGACCGGGGGTCGCGGGGCCGGCCGCGCCTTGCGCAGCGGCCGCACTGGGGGAAGCCGGGGCCTCGCCCTGACCCGTGGCTGCAGGGCCGGGTGCGGCCGACTGGCTCGCGGCTGCGGGACCCGCCGCACCTTGCGCGGCGGGCGCGCTGGGGAGCGCTTGAGTTGCGGCTTCCCCTTGGCCCGCCGGGTCGCCCTGGGCCGCGGGTGGCGGGACCGTGGGCTGCACCGCTGTCGGCTGGTCGGCCCCGGCCGGGGGCTTCTCCTCGCGCGGCTGGTCGTTCATGGTCGCTCCTGTGGTCACGGGGACGGGCGCAGTGCCCGCCCCCACCACCTCAGGGTGCGCCGCTCAGCTGTGCGTCAGCTGAAACGAACCTGTCGATCCGCCATGAGCGCTCACAGGTAGAACGCCAGGAACAGCGTGATCACCCAGCTCGCGCCGAGCACCTGGAGGATGCGGTCCTTGAGCGCGATCTCCTCGGGTTCGCCCGCGATGCCGCCGTCGACGTCCACCGCGTACCGGAGCACCGCCACCAGGAACGGGACCATCGAGATCAGCGCCCACACCGAGTTGTGCTCGGTCTGGCGGATCTCGAACGCCCACAGGCAGTACGACATGATCAGGATCGCCGCCGACGTCGCCCAGACGAACCGCAGGTAGCTGGCCGAATACTTCTTCAGCGACGAGCGGATCTTCGCGCCGGTGCGCTCGAACAGCATGATCTCCGCGTAGCGCTTGCCCGCCACCATGAACAGCGAGCCGAACGCCGTGACCAGCAGGAACCACTGCGAAAGCGCGATGCCGCCCGCGACACCGCCGGCAATGGACCGCATCAGGAAGCCCGAGCCGACGATGGCCAGGTCGACCACCGGCTGGTGCTTGAGGCCGAAGCAGTAGCCGAGCTGGACGGCCTCGTAGACGCCCAGCACGACCGCCAGCTGCCAGCTGGCCAGGAACGACACGCCGAGGCCGGCCAGGAAGAACACGACCGCGGCCCCGTACGCGACAGGGACCGGCACGATCCCGGCCGCGATGGGCCGGTTGCGCTTGGTCGGGTGGGCCCGGTCGGCCTCGACGTCGATGGCGTCGTTGATGAGGTAGACCGAGCTCGCCGTCAGCGAAAAGGCCACGAAGGCGATGATCGCGTCGATCAGGAGACCGGTGCGGTCGGTCGACTTCGAGAACGCGAAGAACGGGGCCGCGAAGACCAGGACGTTCTTCACCCACTGCCGCGGCCGCGCCGTCTTGATGACGCCGCCGACCAGGCCCAGCGGGCCACGTGCCACCGCATCCGGGGTCTCCGGAGCCTCAGGAGTCACGGCAGTTTCGTCGCTGTTGCGCTGCTCGGTCGTTTCGCTCATGGGTTCTTCTTCAGCTTCCGTCGTATCAGTCCACCGACGAGCCCCCCGAGAGCTGCACCGGCCAGAACGTCTGTCGGATAGTGAACGCCGAGCACGAGCCTCGAGGCCAGCATCGGCGGTACCAGGGCGGGCACCAGGTTACGCCCGGTCAATCCGGAGTAGAGCACCGCCGCCGCCGTGGTGGACGTCGCGTGCGACGACGGGAAGCTCAGCTTGCTCGGCGTACCGACCAGGACCTCCACGCTCGGGTGGTCCGGTCGCGGCCGCCTGACCACGCGTTTCACCGCGATCGACGCCGCGTGCGCCCCGACGACCCCGGTCGCCGCGACCAGCCAGTCCTTGCGCCGCTTCTTGTCGACCGCGGCGCCGAGCAGGCCGAGCGCGAACCACCCGGCACTGTGCTCGCCGAAGTGGGAAAGGCCGCGCGCAGCCTTCACCGAAGCTTCACTCTTCAGAAAGCCCTGCGCCTTCGCGAGGACCGCCACCTCTCCGGTGGCCTGCCCCTTCTCAAGCATCGAGGGACCCGTCGAGCGGCGCGCCGTCGGTCAGGTGCGGGGCGATCTTGTTGTCGAACGCCGACAGCGCCGACCCGATGGCCATGTGCATGTCGAGGTACTTGTAGGTGCCCAGCCGGCCGCCGAACAGGACGTTCTTCTCGCGCGCCTCTTTCTTGGCCAGCTCGCGGTAGGCCTCGAGCTTCTCGCGGTTCTCCGGCGTGTTGATCGGGTAGTACGGCTCGTCGTTCTCGCCCGCGAAGCGCGAGTACTCGCGGAAGATGACCGTCTTGTCCTTCGGGTAGTCCCGCTCCGGGTGGAAGTGGCGGAACTCGATGATCCGGGTGTACGGGACTTCCTGGTCGTTGTAGTTGACGACCGAGGTGCCCTGGAAGTCGCCGGTCGGCGCGACCTCGGACTCGAAGTCGACCGTGCGCCAGGTGAACTTGCCCGCCGAGTAGCCGAAGTAGCGGTCCAGCGGCCCGGTGTAGACGGTCGGGGTGCCCGCCGGGATGTGCTCGCGGACGTCGAAGTAGTCGACGTTCAGCCGGATCTCGATGTTCTCGTGCTCGGCCATCTTCTCGAGCCACGCGGTGTACCCGTTGACGGGCAGGCCCTCGTAGGTGTCGTTGAAGTACCGGTTGTCGAAGTTGTACCGGACCGGCAGGCGCGTGATGATGTTCTCGCCGAGGTTCTTGGGGTCGTTCTCCCACTGCTTGGCGGTGTAACCCTTGATGAACGCCTCGTAGAGCGGGCGGCCGATCAGCGAGATGGCCTTTTCCTCGAGGTTCTGCGCGTTGGCGGTCTCGAACTCCGACGACTGCTTGGCGATGAGCTCGCGGGCCTCGTCCGGGGTGTGGGACTTGCCGAAGAACTGGTTGATCAGGGCCAGGTTCATCGGGAACGAGTAGACCTGGTCCTTGACCCGCGCGAAGACGCGGTGCTGGTAGTTCGTGAACTCGGTGAACCGGTTCACGTACTCCCACACGCGCTTGTTCGACGTGTGGAACAGGTGCGCGCCGTACTTGTGCACCTCGATCCCGGTCTCCGGGTCCGGCTCCGAGTACGCGTTGCCACCGAGGTGGCTGCGCCGCTCCAGGATCAGGACCTTCTTGCCCAGCTCCGCCGCGGCTCGTTCGGCGACCGTCAGGCCGAAGAAGCCGGACCCGACGACGACGAGGTCGTAACCTGCGAAATCGTCTTCAGTAATCTGTGCGGGGTTCGTGTGCGCGCTCACGGGCGTCGAGGGTACGGGGGTCGCGAACCCGGCCCGCACCCGACTATCACATTTCGGCCTACGACACACCTGGAAAGCAGTGCCTGCACCCGAGGACTTCTGGAGCTACTTCGCCGCGGTGGCCACCTACGTGGCCGTGCTGGCGGTCCCCGGCGGGCTCGTCGGGTGGGCCGCCGGCCTGCGCGGCTGGGCCCTGGCCGGGCTCGCGCCGCTGCTCAGCTACGCCATCACCGGCCTGGCCGGCCCGTGGCTGGCCATCGCGCACATCCCGTACGGCTCGCTCAGCGTCGCCGCGCTCACCCTGCTGCTCGCCGCCGTGCTGTACGGCCTGCGCCGGCTGGCCATGGCGCGCGGCTGGCTCACGCCGGACACCGGGGAACCGACGTGGACGCGCCGGGCGCACCTGGCCGTCGGGGCCTGCGTCGCCGTCGCCGTCGCGGTGTCGATCGTCGTGGTCGTCACCGGCCGCGGCGGGACGACGGCGGTGTTCCAGCGCTGGGACACCGTGTTCCACGCGAACGGCATCCGCTACATCGCCGAAACCGGCGACGGCTCCCTGACCGGCATGGGCACGATCAACTGGTACCCGGCCGGCTCCTTCTACCCGAACGCCTACCACTTGGTCGGCGCCCTGGTCTACGAGCTGTCCGGGACGTCGATCCCGGTCACGCTGAACGCGATCACGATGCCGATCGCCGGGCTGTTCGCGCTGGCCATGGCCGCGCTGGTGCGCCAGCTCGGCGGCCGCGCGGTGTTCGCCGGCAGCGCCGCGCTGGTCGCGGGCGGCGCGACGACCGGGGCGTACGAGTCGGTGTCGAGCGGCCTGCTGCCGTTCGCGCTCGGCATCGTGCTGACGCCGCTGGCGGTGATCGGGCTGCAGCGGTTCCTCGCGCGGCCGGGGATCGACACCGGCGCGGTGCTGGCTTTGAGCGCGACCGGGCTGCTCGCCGCCCACTCGAGCGCACTCTTCGGAGCCATCCTGTTCGCGTTCCCGCTGGTGGTGCAGCGCTGGTATCGGGCGGTGCGCGGCCGCCGCGTCGACGGTGTCCCGGAGGGCAGGCCCGCCTGGCGGGTCGTCGGCGGCGACGTCCTGCGGATGCTGCCGGTGATGGTCGTCGCCGGGCTGGTGTCCGCGCCGATGATCCTCGGCGCGATCGGCTTCACCTCCGGCTCGTACCCGTACCACGCCTGGGGCTCGCACATGCCGGTGTGGAAGGCGCTGGCCATGCTGGCCACGTTCAAGCAGGTGCTGCCGGTCCCGCAGATCTGGCTGACGGTGTTCCTGGCGATCGGCGTGCTGACGCTGGCGGCGCTGCGGCGGATGCGCTGGCTGGTGCTCTCCGCGCTCGGGCTGTCGGCGTTGTTCGTGGTCGTCGCGTGCTTCGGCGGCGAGGACTGGGTGATCAGCCTGTCGCGGCCCTGGTGGAACGACCGGTTCCGGCTGATGGCGCTGGCCTCGATCCCGCTGTGCCTGCTCGCCGCGCACGGCATGAGCGAGACCCAGCGGTGGCTGGCGAAGCTCGCGAGCGGCCGCGCCTGGGTGCGCGCGCGGCCGTGGCTGACCGGCCGGGTCGGGCTGGCGACGGCGGTGCTGCTGGTCGTCGCGATGGGCGTGCTGACCGGCGGGTTCTACCGCGCGGCCAACGCCAAGACGGTGTCGCTGCTCTACTACAACGGCCTGCCCGGCGAGGTGGTCCCGCCGGTCAGCCAGGACGAGATCGACGCGATGGACCACCTCGGCACGCTCGGCATCCCCGCCGACCAGAAGGTGCTCAACGACCGGCTCGACGGCACGGCCTGGATGTACGCGCTGACCGGCGTGCACCCGGTGGCCGGCCACTACGACGCCGGCGTGGCCCCACCGGACGCCCTCTACCTGGCCCAGCACTTCGCCGACTACGACACCGACCCCGAAACGCGCGCGGCCGTCCGCCGGCTGAACATCCACTACGTGCTGGTCGGCAGCGGCACCATCCGCCGGGACACGCCCATCGCGCGGGGCCTGCAGCACCTGGACGGGCACGACTTCCTGCAGGTCGTCTACCGGAACCCGGGTGCGGTCATCTACCGGATCGTGAAGTAGGACGCCCTCGCGGCCGCGGCGCCCCACCGCGGCCACGAGGGCTTTCGCACCCCCGGGGCGTTTGCCTGTACCGACGCCCGAGGGGCGGCAATCGGTTTCCCGATCACCCCGATGTCACTCGTTCGGACTAGCGCAGCTCCGGCAGGACGTCGCTCGCCACCTGCTCCAGGACGGCTTCGCGGCCCTCGTACGGCGACGACGACCGCGGCCAGTGCGAGATGACGTCGGTGAACCCGAGCTCCTCCGCCCGGCCCACGGCGTCGCGGAACGCCTCCACGCTGCTCAGCGAGAACACCGGCGACGCGTCCAGGCTGAGGTGCCGCTGGATGCTCGCGCGGTCGCGGCCCGCCGCGTCCAGCCGCCGGTCGAAGAGCTCGGTGAGCTCCTTGATGCCGGCCCACCACTCGTCGGCCGTCGCGCCGCCCTTGCCGGTCGTGACCCAGCCCGCGCCGAAGCGGGCGGCGAGGGTCATCGTGCGCGGCCCGTTCGCCGCGACGACGAACGGCAGCCGCGGCCGCTGGACCGGGCCCGGCAGGTTGCGGGCCTCGCGGGCCCGGTAGTACTCGCCCTCGAAGTCGAACTTGTCGGTCATCAGCAGCCCGTCGAGGGCCTCGACGAACTCGGTGAAGCGGTCCGCGCGCTGCTTGGGCGTCAGCTCGGGGGCGTCGAGCACCGCGCCGTCGTAGTGGAGGTGGTCGACGCCCGCGCCGACGCCCAGGACGAGCCGGCCGTCGGAGACGTCGTCGAGGGTGTTGAGCTCGCGCATGAACGGGACGGGGTGGCGGGCGACCGGCGAGGCCACGAACGTGCCGAGCCGGATGCGGGACGTCACCATCGCCGCTGCGGTCAGGGTCGGGATGGCGGAGAACCACGGCCCGTCGACCAGGTTTCTCCAGCCGAGGTGGTCGTAGGTCCAGGCGTGGTCGAAGCCGTACTCCTCGGCGGCACGCCATTTCGGCTCGGCGGCCCACCAACGATCTTCCGGAAGAATGACGATGCCAACTCGCACGATGCGAAAAGTAACAGTGAAGCGAAGCTTCTCCGTTGAGGGTGGCGGCGGGGAGGAAGGCGGAGACTATCGGTCACCACCGACAGTCGCACGGATGGGAACGTCTTCGCCCGAACGAGTCAGGGACAATGGCCGGGTGGAGAGACCCCAGTTGATCGCGTCCGACGTCGACGGCACCCTGCTCGGCCCCTCCGAATCCCTGACCGGCCGCACCATCGCCACCGTCCGCCGGGCGATCGAGGCGGGGGTACCGTTCGTGCTGGCCACCGGGCGGCCGCCGCGCTGGATCGCGCCCGTGGCCGGGCCCCTCGAACTGACCGGGTACGCGGTGTGCGCGAACGGCGCCGTCCTGTACGACTGCGGCCGCGAGGAGGTCGTCGCGGTGCACGGCCTGCTGCGGCCGGAGCTGCTCCACGACATCGCGCACGCACTGGACAAGGCCCTGCCGGGCTGCCGGCTGGCCACCGAGCGCGTCGGCACCGACGCCGACCACGACATGCGCAACTTCGTTATCGAGCCGGACTACCACAACCCGTGGGGCGACGGCGAAGGCCGCACGGCGCCGCGGGCCGAGGTGCTCGGCCACCCGGCGATCAAGTTGCTGGTGAGCCACCGGGGGATGTCGTCGGCCGAGATGGCGGACGCGGTGACCGCACTGTTCGGCCGGGAGGTCGACGTCACGTACTCGTCGTCGGGCGGCCTGGTGGAGCTGTCCGCTCACGGCATCACCAAGGCGACCGGCCTCGCCGACGTCGCCGAGCGGCTCGACGTCGGGCCGGGGCAGGTCATCGCGTTCGGCGACATGCCCAACGACGTCGAGATGCTCCGCTGGGCCGGCCACGGCGTCGCGATGGAGAACGCGCACCCGCGGCTGCTCGCGGTGGCCGACGAGGTCACCGGGCCGGCCGGTGAGGACGGCGTCGCGCAGGTCCTCGAGCGCTGGTTCTGACGTTCTAGCGCCGGTCGAGCTCGGCCGCTTCGGCCGGGGTCGGTGCGGTGCCGCCCAGGTGGGCGGGCAGCCACCAGCGTTCCTCGTCGGACGCGGGCTGGTCGGGGTACTCGGCCTGGGCGCGGTCGAGCAGGGCGCTCATCCGGCTGCGCAGCTCCTTCGTGACGACGTCCCAGTCGTCGCCCTTCGCGGGGTGCATCGGCTCGCCGATGAGAATCGAGATCGGCACGTGCCGCCGGGTCAGGTCCTTCGGACGGCCCTTCGTCCAGAGCCGCTGGGTGCCCCACAGCGCCATCGGGACGACCGGAACGTCGGCCGCGGCGGCCATCCGGACCGCGCCCGACTTGATCTCCTTGACCGTGAACGACTGGCTGATCGTGGCTTCGGGGAAGACCCCGACGACCTCGCCGGCCTGCAGCTTTTCGAGCGCTTCGCGGTAGGAGGCCAGCCCGGCGGACCGGTCGACGGAGATGTGGTGCATCCCGCGCATCAGCGGCCCGGCGATCTTGTTGTCGAAGATCTCCTTCTTCGCCATGAACCGTGTCAGCCGCTTGGCCGGGCGCGCGCCGAGGCCGCAGAAGATGAAGTCCAGGTAGCTCACGTGGTTGCACGCGATGACCGCGCCACCGCGGCGCGGGATGTGCTCCGCGCCTTCGATCCGGATGCGGTTGTCGAGTACCCGGAACATCGTCCGGGCCGCCGCGATCACGGGCGGGTAAACCAGGTCAGCCATCCGGCCAGGTTACGCGACCGTAGGTTGTTGACCGCGGTTCAGCGGGGAAGAACACAATACGAGCGCGATCAAGATCGAAAACAGCGCGACGGACTGGTGCTTGGTGCCCTCGATGCCGTCGCCCAGTGCCGCCGTGCCGAACTGCGTCACCGAGACGGCGAACAGGAACGCCAGCGGGACGCCGAGCGCGGTCCGCCGCTGCAGCCATGTCCTGGCCACCACAAACAGCCAGATCGGCAGCAGCGCGAAGAGGCCGAGCGGGGCGATCAGGCCGGTCAGCCAGGACACCACCGGCACCCGGTACTCCTGCGCGTGCGGCGGGAACCCGGCGCTCTGGTCGAAGCTGCCGAGGTAGTCCGGCCGCGCGGTGAGCTGGTCGGTGGCGGCGCGGTCGAGCACCCCGAGGGTCCGGCCCGGGTGGGTCGCGAAGTACGTCACGACGTTCCGGCGGCTGATCTTGTCGCGGTACTGCGGGTACCGGGGGTCCATCGTCGCCGGGTGCGGGTGCCACCAGCCGTTGCCCGCGTACTGCGCGAACGACGCCGGGAGCCCGAGCTCGGCCAGGTCGGCGACGGTGTCGTGCTTCCCGTCGACGATGTTGAGGAAGATCGAGTTGAAGACGTTGATCTCACGGGAGTCGTCGCCGGGGAACTCGGTGTACGTGCCGTCGGGCGCCCGCGCGGGCTCGATGCTCTGCTGCGCGTAGAGCGTGACGGCGCCGATCGCGCCGACGACCAGCACCGCCGACGCCCACCGCCACGCACCCCGCAGGCCGCCCGGCCGGACCAGCAGGACCGCCAGCGCGAGGATCGGCAGGACGGTCAGCGTCTGGACCTTGGCGTTGACCGCCAGGACGCCGCCCGCGAACGTCACGGCCATCCCCGCGTAGCTCCACCGGCCTTCGCGCGCGGTCAGGAGCAGGCCGCCGACGGCGAGCAGCAGGCCTAGGAAGGCCGCGCCTTCGCCGAGGATCGCCGCGAAGTACCCGAAGAACGCCGAATCCGCGACGACCAGCAGGAGCCCGGCGGCCACGAACAGCCGGGTCCGGCGCGGGTGCGGCAGGCCGAGCACGATCGCGGTGATCGCCGCCGCGGCGATGACGCTGCTCAGCAGGCCCAGGATGACGAGGCTCAGCGTGCCGTGCAGGCCGGTCAGGCGGCCGATCCGGACGGCCAGGTCCGCGAGCCAGCTCTGCGTCAGCAGGTACGTCGGCCGGCAGGGTGTCCCCGGCGTGGGCGGGTAGGCGAGGTGGACGAACGGCTCGGGCAGGCCCTTCCAGGTGATCCCGGCGCCGCACAGCACGCGGCCGCCGTCGCCGTTGTTGGACATCGCGATCGGCCGCGGCACCAGGAACCGCGCCACGAACAGTGCGAGGGACGCGCCGAACACCCCGATCCCGAGCCGGGCTTCCGCGCCCAGCTGCCGCCGCGGGGCCTCGAGCTTCACGAAGGACAGGGTACGTACCGGAAGTCCGGGCCCTTGTCGAGGTCGGCGACCAGGGACTTCGCCTCTTCCGCCCGCGGGTACACCGACACCCAGTACGGCGTGCCGACCCGGCGGAACGTCGCCACCTGGTACTTGCCCGCGTACACCGGGTCGATCGCGCAGTGCTGGCGGTCGCCGTAGCCGGCGTCCGGCACGGCGACGGCCGGGCGGCGGCCGTTGACCACGTAGTCGTAGTCGGTCGCGACGCCGCCGTCGTGCTGCCCGTCGCGGGCGATGTGGTCGTCGGTGCGGCCGAAGACGTCGACGATGAGCAGCTGCCCGCCGTGGGCGGCGAGCGCGCCGGGCGCGGCGGCGCTGACCACCGATCCCGGCGGCAGGTAGTCACCGAGCCAGCCGCCGATCTCGGCGAGCTCGACGCCGTGTGCGCGCCAGTCGCGCACGCGGTCGAGCATCTCGGGGCTGAACACCGAGACGAGCACCGCGATCCCGGCGAGCCCGCCGGCGGCCACCGGCACCAGCCGCGTTCCGGCGGGCACCGGCTTCGGCCGCGGCGACGGCTTCCCCGCGACGTCCACGGTGAGCACGCCGTAGGCGGCAAGGGCCCCGACGGCGAGCAGGGGCGGCACCGGGGCCAGCAGCCGCCACGAGGGGCCGGGGTCGCCGCCGGTCAGCACGGCCGCGGCGGCCAGGCCGACGGCCGTCGCGAACAGCAGCCCGATCAAGGCGCGGCCCTCGGTCCCCCGCCGAACCCCGGCTGCGTTGCCGTCCGTCGCCACCCCGACCTCCGCGTCGGAGCGGCGCAGCAGCAGCGCGACCGCGGCGACCAGGCCGAGCAGCAGGAAGCCCTGGTGCGCCAGGGCGAACCCGGACAGGTACGGCCAGCCGGCGTTGAGCTGCGAGCCGAGCGGCGCGCCGAGCTTCGCGGCCAGCGGCGCGGGGAGGAAGTGCTGGTAGAACGTCGCCCGCCAGGCCAGCCGGGGAATCAGGAACACCAGGGCGCCGAGCAGGTACCCGACCGGCGCCCACCAGGTGTGCTTCCGCCGCCACGCGGCCCCGGCCAGCCACAGGCCGGCCAGCACGCCGACCACCAGGCCCTCCGGGCTGGTCATCACGGCGAAGGCGACGAGCACCCCGGCGACCACCGGGCGGCGCGCGGCGAGCGAGTAGCCGACGGCGAGGACGAGCAGCACGAACAGCGGGACTTCGGACCCCGACGCCCCGTAGACGGCCAGGCCGCCGGCGCTCGCCGTGAGCACCGCGGCGGCCACCCCGATCGCGGGCCGCGGCTCGGCGCCGTCCGGGGCGGCCGCCGCGACGATCCGGTTGACCAGGAAGCAGGACAGGAGCACGCAGCCGAGCGCGGCGAGGACCCCGAAGAAGACGGCCGTGGTGCGGACGTCGGCGCCGAACGCGGCGCGCGGCAGGGCGATCAGCACCAGCCACAGGAAGTTCGTGTACCCCTCGACGCGTTCGCCGGGGTTGAAGACCGGGCCGTTGCCGTCGGCGATGTTCTGCGCGTACCGGAACGTCACGAGCGCGTCCTCGGTGACGGTCGCGAACAGCAGCTGGTGGAGCAGCGAGAGGCCGAGGGTGAGCGTGAGGACGAAGCCGCGCCAGCCGCGGTCGGTGTCGAGGCGGCTCCAGGTGAGCACCACGGTCGCGGCGACGACGAGCCAGGCCACCACGACCGCGTAGACCACCCGGCCCCCTCACCTCGTCACCGCACCTGCCCGCCGTCGAAAGGTTATCGACCTGCGGCGGCGGGGTGTTTCCCCGCGGGCTCGTCGACCTCACCCGATCGAGTGTTGTCCACAGGTGCACAACCTTGTGGACAACTTGGGGACAATTTCGTCAGGCGGGGGTGACCGCCGGGCGGGCCGTGCGGGCCGCCACCGCCGCCAGGCCCGCGGTGAGCAGGTCGGCCACCGTGAACATCACCCGTGAGGCCACCGCGAACGCCGTGGCCTGGCCGATCGTCAGGCCGCTCGCCGTCAGGACGGCCACCTGGGCCACCTCGCGGACGCCGACGCCGCTGGGGAGGATGAACGCGAACGTGCCCACCGTCATCGCCACCGCCATCGCGCCCACGCACAGCACGAAGCCGCCGAGGCCCGGGGTGCCCACCGAGTTGGCCAGCAGCCACAGGTGGACGCCCTGCAGGCACCACGCCGCCGTCGAGGCGGCGAACACCTTGCCGATCACCGCCCAGCCCAGCGGGTGGGCCAGCGGCGGGCGGCGGAGGATCCGCAGCACCAGGGACGTGCCCCAGGTCAGGATCTTCGGGTGCAGCATCGCGAGGCCGAGCGGGATGAGCACGAACAGCCACAGTGCTCGCGGGCTGTTGCTGAACACCGCCGGCGCGGCCAGCAACGACACCACCAGCGCCGAAACCACGCCCACGCCGAGCTGGATCAGGGAGCCGGTGAAGATGCGGGCGCGGGCGAGACCCGCCTTGCGCCCGAGCTCCATCTGCAGCAGGTACGCCCAGACCGAGCCCGGCACGTACTTGCCGAGCGAGCCGACCAGGCAGATCTGCGCGCCGCGGGCGTAGCCGATCGGCTCGCCGAGGTCGTCGACCATCATCTGCCAGCCCCAGGTCGACACCAGGATCGCCGCGACCAGGGCGACCAGGCTGAGCAGCGAGGACTGCCAGGCGACGTCACGCAGGGTGTGCCAGAACTCGCCCCAGTTGGCCGCCAGCTGCTTCGCCGCGAAGCCGATGACCAGCGCGATCGCGACCCAGCGGACGACGTCGAGGATCTTCGCCCGGGTGGACTTCGGCTGCTTGCCGGCCGCCGGCAGGTCCTCAACGGTCGTCATCGACGCTCTCCTCAGACCTGCACCGTGACCAGGCGGCTGAACTCGGAGAGCAGATCGTAGCCGTCCCACACCGCGGAGAAGGTCAGGGCGGAGCCGAACGGCACGATCCGGTCCACCCCGCGGCCCGCCAGCTCGTGCGCGAACGCCGTCAGCTCCTCGGCGGTGAAGCCGAACTGGCTGACCGTCTGGTCCTTGCGAAGGACGATCGGTACCAAGTCGGACAAAGAGGACACTCGCGCGTTGGCGAACGTGCCCGCGCCAAGCCACTCGCGCGGCAGCACGGCCGGGTCGGCCAGCTCGAGCGTCGCCAGGCCGTTGCCCTGGAAAGCGATCTCTTTGACCAGGCCGTCGACCGCCGCGCCGTACGCCGAGACGCGCTTCTGGACAGCCATCGCCGGCTCGGTGACGTGCTGCTTCGTCTCCAGCACCACCGCCAGCAGGGTGCGGAACTCGCTCCCGGCCTGCCGCGCCCCGGCTTCGTCACCGACCCAGAACACCGCGCGCGGCGACGAGCAGGCGGCCTGGTCGAACCAGTACGAGTCGTTGTAGAAGCCCTCGGCCGCCGCGCGGCGCTCGGCCTCGGACGCCCGCTGCCAGCCCGCCACCGAGGCGACGGCGAAGGACGAGCGGTCCGGGAACGTCAGGTCACGCGCGTGCGGGGCGAGCGGGTACTTGCGCAGGGCCGCGACCGAGCCGTCGCCGCCCCAGATGACGCGCAGGTCGGCGGCCAGTGACAGGGCGCCGCTCACCTCGTCGCTGCGGTCGTAGGTGACCATCCGCTGGGTGGCCGTGATCGCGGCCGCCGTGTCGGCGTCCACTTCGGACAGTGCAGCGTTCAGCGCCTCCAGCACCGCCTCCGCGGCTCCGGCCGAGCGCGAGGAGACCCGCACGACGTTGTGGTTGCCCGCCAGCGCGGACAGCGCCCACGAGTAGACGAAGATCGTGTCGACGTTCGCCGGCGGCACGTGGAACACGAGCCCGCGCGGGAACCGCAGCGCGTTGCCCGAAGTGTCCAGAGTGGACAATGCCTTGGCGATCTCCCCCTTGCGCAGGAAGAACCCGAGCGACGCCAGCTCCGGGAACCGGCGTGCGGTGGCCGGGGCCAGCAGCTTGCGCGCGAACTTCGTCACGAACTCGACGATCCGCGGGTCGCCGATCCGCAACCGGCCGCCCGGCGGCTCGGCGCGCAGCTGACCGATCAGGTCGTCTACCGAAACCGCATCCGACAAAGGGAAGCGCTGGGTCAGGGAAGTCACGCTGCCGCTCCCGAGAACGTGTCCGAGCACCCGCGGGCCTCGGCCTTCGGCAGCCGGCCGAGCACGGAGAAGTGCTTGCCCGGCCAGTCACCGTCGTCGATGCCGTTGTAGACGCCGAGGTCTTCGGTCAGCAGGACGTGCCCCGGGTACGACCGCGGCAGTGTCGAGACGACCTCGATCACGCCCGGCTCCCCGACCGGCTGCTCTTCCCACGTCTCCGGGTTCCGGATGACGACGTCGGCGAAGTCCGGGCAGTACAGCGAGTTCCCGGACGGGCCTTCGAGGAACACCGTGCCGATCTGCTCGATCATCCCGTAGTAGTTGTGGATCCGGGTGAGCCCGGTGTCGTCGGCGAACCGCCGCCGGAACTCGGTGTTGTCCACCGCGCGGTCGATCAGCTTCTTCCAGCCGCCGGAGTGGATCAGGATCCCGTTCGACAGGTCCAGCCCGTGGTCCCGCGCGACCTCGTACAGGTACAGCCACACCATGAACGTGAAGCCGAAGATCAGGAAGGGCCTGTCGCCGTACTCGGCCAGGAACTTCTTGACCGCCTCGACGTCCGGCTGGTCGTTCTCGTCGAGCACGTAGGTGTGCTTGCGGCCGAAGTTCGCCATGCCCAGCACACCCGCGCCGCGCGCGGAGAAGGACCGGCGGTTCTTGATGATGCCGATCGTGTCGACCATCAGCATCGGCAGCCGCTCGCCGCCGAGGACCTCCTGCAGCGTCGCGCCCAGCTGCTTGGTCTGCGCGCCCGCCGCCTCCTTGTCCAGGTAGATCCGCGACGCGCCGGCGCCGGTGGTGCCCGACGACGTCAGCGTCTTGAAGACCTCGCTGTCCGGGACCGACTTGAGGTCGTGCGTCTTGAACATCCGCACCGGCAGCCACGGCAGCTCCGCGATCGAGCCGAACTGCGCGTCCGGCGCGATCCCGAGCGACGACAGGATCCGGTCGTAGCCTTCGGAGTTCGCCCGGTGGTGGGCCGTCAACGAGGCCAGCTCGGGCAGCAGCAGGGCTTCCCGGTCGGCCTGCGACCGAGTGAACACGCTCATACCTTCGCCTCCAGTGACCGGTAGTCGATCTTGCCGCTGGCCAGCAGCGGCACGGTGTCGATCGGGCGGACGTCGAACCCGCTGACGTGCAGGTGCAGCCGTTCGGACAGCGCCCGCGACGCGTCCTTGCAGATGTCCTTGTCGGCCCCTTCGGCGAACAGCACCACCTTGTCGCCGGCGGGGACCGCGGCCACCACGTCGATCCCGACCGCCGCCGTGCGCACGGCCTGCTCGAGGTCGTCGAGGCTGACGCGGTTGCCGAACACCTTGCCGATGCGCTTGAGCCGCCCGGTGATGAACAGGTACCCCTCTTCGTCGAGGTACCCGAGGTCACCGGTGGCCAGCACGCCGCCGAATTCGTCACCCTTGGCCAAGCCGGACTCGTCGTCCGCGTAGCCCATCATCACGTTGGGCCCACGGTAGACGACCTCACCGACGATTTTCGGGTGCGTGGTCTCGGACCCGTCGTCCCGGCGGACCGAGAACTTCCCGCCCGGCAGCGCCGGCCCGGCGGAACCGAGCTTTTCGGCCAGCCGCTCGGCGGGCACCGTCGTCATCCGCGGCGCGGCCTCGGTCTGGCCGTACATGACGTACATCCGGCCGCCGACGGCGAGCATCTTGTCGTTGAACTCGGCGATCAGTTCGTCGCGCAGCTTCCCGCCGGCCTGCGTCAGCGTGCGCAGCGTCGGGTACTTCGCGGGGTCGAACTTGAGCCGCCGCAGCATTTCGTAGTGGTACGGGACACCGGACAGCGACGTGACGCCGTGGGTGTTCACCGCGTCCCAGAACCCGCGGCCGAGCACGCCGGACGGCTCGATCACGATGGTCGCGTCCCGCACCAGGTGCGAGTTCAGCACCGACAGGCCGTAGCTGTAGTGCAGCGGCAGGCAGGTGGGCGCGACCTCGTCGGCGTCGATGTGCAGCACCTGCGCGATGGCGTCGGCGTTGGCCAGAAGATTCTGCCTGCTGAGCCGGACGAGCTTCGGGTTGCCGGTCGAGCCGCTGGTCGGGAGCAGGACGGCGAGGTCGGGGTGGGGCTGGACGCCGTCGGCGGCGTCGCGGACCCAGTCGGCACCCCGCACCGAATACCCTTCGGGCGCGTCGCCCGAAGCCGCCAGCACGGCCGCCGGGCGGAAGCGCGAGACCAGCCCGGCCAGCACGTCGGCGTCCAGGGCCGGGTCGATCAGCGCGATCGCCCGCCCGGACTCGAACGCGCCCAGGTAGGTCAGCACGCTGCCGAGGTCGATCGACATCCGCGCGAAGACGACGCCGGTGGGCAGCGCCGCCATGGCGTCCATCGCGCGGCCGACCTCGGCCGACAGTTCCGCGCCCGCCAGCGTGCGGCCCCCGGCCACATCGACCAGCCGGGCTCCCGCACCCAACAGCGTCACAGCACCAAGCCTCCGTCGATCCCCAGCACCTGGCCGGTGATGAACGACGCTTCGTCGCTCACCAGGAACCGGATCGCGTTCGCCACCTCTTCGGGACGGCCCAGCCGCCCCAGCGGGGTCTTGCCCGCGTTTTCTGCTTTCGCGTCCTCGGACAGGCCCGCGGTGAGATCGGTCTCGATGACGCCCGGCGCGACCGCGTTGACGCGGATGCCGGACCGGCCGAGCTCCTTCGCCGCCGACCGCGCGATGTTCGCCACGGCCGCCTTCGACGCCGCGTACACGGTCTGACCAGCGCTTCCGTACTCCCCGACGATCGACGCGAGCACGACGATCGAGCCGGTCTTCTTCCGCATCATCGCCCGGGCCGCGGCCTGGACGGTGTGCAGGGTGCCGGCGACGTTCGTGCTCAGCGTCAGGTCGACGAGGTCTTCCCTGATCATGCCGAGGAGCGCGTCCTCCATGATCCCGGCGTTCGCGACGACGATGTCCAGTTTTCCGTGCTCCTTCGCGACCCCTCTGACCAGCGAAGACACCGCTTTCGCGTCGGTGACGTCGAGGGCGAGGCCGGAGGCGCCCACCGAAGCCGCCGCCTCCTTGGCGCGAGCCTCGTCGCGGCCGGTGAGCACCACCGTCGCGCCCGCCTCGGCGAGCGCGCGGGCGGTGGCCAGGCCGATCCCCCGCGTCCCGCCGGTGACGAGCGCGACCCGACCGGACAGATCAGTCATTCTTCGACTGCAGCTCGGTCACCATGTCGACGGCGACCTTGAAGCTCGACATGTCGATGACCTGGTCGGTGTCGAACTCGACGTCGAACTCGTCCTCGATGGCCGCGACCAGCGCCATGTGGCCGACCGAGTCCCACGCCTCGATGTCGCGGTACTTCAGGTTCTCGACGTCCACACCGCCGTCGAGGTCCAGCGCCTCGACGAAGACTTCGCGCAGCTTGGGGGCGACATCCGCCATGTTCGTGACTCCTAGTGCTCGTCGCGCGGGCGAGCGTCCCACGCCTTTACCAAGGTAGAGAGGTCACCCGGCAGCGTGACGTCGGGGAGACCTTCCTTGCCCTTCAGCCACGGCCCGAGGGCCTCGATCGTCTCCTCGTCGAGACCGCGGCGGGACAGGCCCACCACGTTGACGCCGGTGACGCGGGCCGGGTTGCCGACGGCGATGGTGAACGCGCCGATCTCGCGCCGCACCGCCGAGCCCATCCCGATCATCGCGCCGGGCCCGATCACGACCTTCTGGTGCAGGATCGCGCCCATGCCGAGGTTCGCGCCGTCCCAGATGTGGCAGTGGCCACCCGTGACGGCGTTCGAGGCGATCGTCACGCCGTCGCCGACCAGGCAGTCGTGCGCGATGTGGCTGTTGCGGAGGTAGTAGCCGTCGCTGCCGACGGTCGTCGTCCGCCAGGTCCCTTGGTGGACACTCACGTACTCGCGGATCCGGTTGCGGCTGCCGATCACGACACCGTGTCCGTCATGATCCGGGTCACCGGTCGGCGCGTCTTCCCAGGCAGCGGGGTGCGGACGGCTACGGTCCTCGCCGGGCGTGCCGATCGTCACGTGCGGGCCGATCCAGTTGCCGTCGCCGATGCGCGTGGGCCCGGCGATCACCGCGAACGGCCCGATGACGTTGTCCTCGCCGAGCTCGACGCCTTCGCCGATGACGGCGGTCGGGTGGATGCGGTTGGCCACGGGTGGTCGTCCGTTCGTCGGCGGCTGGGTACTGGGCGTGCTGCCGCGCCCGGTAACGTGTGGCCCGCGTTGCTGCAGGGCGGCCGGGCGCAGAACCGGCGGCTCACTGTACCGGACGCGCCGAAATCGCCTGCCGAGAGAGACTGCCCATGATCCCCATCACTGTGGTCGACGTCCGCGACGCGGAGGACCTCGTCGTCGAGGTGCTGCGCTCCGGCGCCATCGCACAGGGACCGATGGTCAAGCGCTTCGAAGACGCCTTTGCGGCGGTCTCCGGGACCAAGCACGCGATCGCGGTCAACAACGGGACCACCGCGCTGGTCGCCGCCCTCCAGGTGCTGGACCTGCAGCCGGGCGACGAGGTCGTCACCTCGCCGTTCACCTTCGTGGCGACGCTGAACGCGATCCTCGAGGCCGGCGCGACCGTCCGCTTCGCCGACATCCGGCGCGACGACTTCGCGATCGACCCGGACGCCGTGGCGGCCGCCGTCACTGACCGCACCAAGGTCCTCATGCCGGTGCACCTCTACGGCCAGACGGCGGACATGGGCAAGCTCGCGCCCTTCGCCGCCGAACGCGGCCTGACGGTGATCGAGGACTCGGCGCAGGCCGTGGGCGCGTCGTTCGAGGGCAAGCCGGCCGGCTCGTTCGGCATCGGCTGCTTCTCGCTGTACGCGACGAAGAACATCACCACCGCCGAGGGCGGCGTCATCACCACGGACGACGACGCGCTGGCCGACAAGCTGCGCGTGCTGCGCAACCAGGGCATGCGCGCCCGCTACCAGTACGAGGTCGCCGGGCACAACTACCGGATGACCGACCTGCACGCCGCGGTGGGCATTCCGCAGCTGGCCAAGCTCGACCAGCTGACCGCCGCCCGCCAGGCGAACGCGAAGCGCCTGTCGGAGGGCCTCGCCGGCACGCCGGGCCTCGACGTCCCGCAGGTGCTGCCGGGCCGCGAGCACGTCTGGCACCAGTACACCGTGCTGGTCGGCCCGCACGCGTTCCTCTCGCGCGACGAACTCGCCGCGGCGCTCACCGAGCGCGGCATCGGCAACGGCATCTACTACCCCAAGATCGTCTTCGACTACGACTGCTACGCGGGTCACGACCTGATCCCGGGCGCGCGCGTCGAGGACTTCCCGGTCGCGAAGTCGGTCGCCGAGCAGGCGCTTTCGCTGCCGGTGCACCCGCACCTGACCGAGTCCGACCTGGACACCATCATCGAAACCGTTCGCGAGGTACTGGGCGCATGACGCATCGGATCGCTCTTGTCGGTACCGGGAACATGGGTTCCCTCCACGCCCGCGTGCTCGCCGGCAACGAGCGCGTCGACCTGGTCCGCGTGATCGATCCGCGCGAGGAAGCGGGCCGGTCCGTCGCCGAGCGGTACGAAACGCAGTGGACGCCGGAGATCGGCTCACTGTCCGATGTGGACGCCGTGGTGCTGGCCTCGGCGACCGAGGCGCACTACGACCTGGCGCAGGAGATCCTCGGCCAGGGCAAGCCGATGCTGGTCGAGAAGCCGGTCTGCAACAGCTTCGAGAAGTCGCAGGAGATCGTCTCCCTGTCGGCGTCGAAGGACGTCCCGCTGATGTGCGGGCTGCTGGAGCGCTACAACCCGGCGGTGATGACCGCGCGGGCGCTGGTGAACGAGCCGGTGCACCTGATGGCCCGCCGCCACGGCCCGTACGCCCCGCGCATCAAGACCGGCGTGGCGTGGGACCTGCTGGTCCACGACGTCGACCTGGCGATCCAGTTCTTCGGCGGCGCGACGCCGTCGCGCGTGACGTCCGGCGCGGGCTACTTCCACCCGTCGTCGGTCGAGGGCGCCGAGGACACCATCGAGACGGTGCTGTCGTTCCCGACCGGCCTGGCCACGGTGTCGGCGTCCCGGCTGGGGCAGAAGAAGGTCCGCTCGCTGGTGGTGTCCGAACTGGACCGGCTGATCGAGATCGACCTGCTGCGCCGCGACGTCACGATCTACCGGCACGTCTCGCACGACTCGGTCACCCCGGACGGCCTCGGCTACCGGCAGCAGACGGTCATCGAGATCCCGGAACTGGTCACGGCCCGCGAGCCCCTGGCGACCCAGCTGGACCGGTTCTGCGACCTCCTCGAAGACAAGGTCGACGCCGACACCGAGCGCGACCTGATCCTGCCGTCGCACCACGTCGTCGAGCAGGTGCTGACGCAGGCCGCGGCCTAGCTCACCGGCGCCGGGAACGCGGCCGGGCTCCGGCGGCCACCGGGGCCCACCGCGCGGACGCCGAAGAAGACGTTGTCCTTCGACAGGTCGACCTTCGCCGTCAGCGCCGGGCCGACGTCGATCGCGTGCGTCCAGTCCGGGGCGGTCGTTTCGCGCCAGACGACCTCGTAGCTCGTGGCGCCCGGGGTGGCGTCCCAGAGCAGTTCGGAGTCGTTCGTCAGGGCTGCCGTGCGGATCTTCGCGCCCTTCGGCGTGCCGGGCGCCGTGGCGAGCGACCACAGCGCCGCGCCGTTCACCCGCGCGACCCGCGCTATGAACGGGAAGTCGCAGAACTCCGGCAGGTCGCCGTACTGGACGCCGTTCTCGACGCGGACGTCCTGGTGCTGGTGCGCGAAGTCCTCGTTCGGCTCGGTGAACCGCGCCGCCGGGTAGCCCTGCTCCAGGAAGCCGATGTGGTCGCCGCCGCGCAGGTAGCGGTCACGCCGGTAGATCACCCGGACCGTCATGCCGGTCGCGTCGTTCTCCGCCACGGATTTGACGAACCTCGCCAGCTGCCGCGGCGGGGAGTCGTTCTCGCCGCCGATGCTGCGGCGCAGGTTCGCCTCGGCCGGGGTTTCCGCCGTCGGAACACCCTCGGCGAACAGCCGGATCGTGAACGGGTCCCGCGTGCCGTCGTCGGCGCGGCTGGAGCCGACGATGTCGTTGGTGAACATCGCCTGGACGTCGGTGCCCGCCGCCTTGAACTGCTGCGCCATGAACCGCGAGCCGTAGAGGCCCTGTTCCTCGCCGGCGACGGCCGCGAAGACGATCGTCGCGGCCGGCTGCCGCGTCGAGAGCACCCGGGCCAATTCCAGGGAGACCGCGACGCCCGAAGCGTCGTCGTCGGCGCCCGGCGCGTCCCCGGTGAAGTCCATGACGTCGCTGCGGCGCGAGTCGTAGTGCCCCGAAACGACGTACACCCGGCCGGGATCGGTGGACCCGCGCAGCGTCGCGACGACGTTGGTGATCGTCGTCGGCACCGGGATCCGGTCGGCGGGTGGCTGGACGTACGACTGCAGGGCGACGGTCAGGCGGCCACCGGAAGCCGCCGCGACCTGCTGGAACTGCGCGAAGAGCCAGTCGCGGGCGGCGCCGATGCCGCGCGCCGGGTCGTCCTGCGCGGACAGCGTGTGTCGGGTGCCGAACGCGGCCAGCCGCCGCACGGTCGCCTCGATCCGCCGTTCGTCGACCTGGCGGAGCAGGGCGCGCAGCTCGGCGTCGGGACGCTGGGGGCGGACCGGGCCGCCGGGCCCGCGGTCCCCGAGCTCGGCGGCGCCGGCGGGGACGGCGGCCAGCATCCCGGCGGCGGCCGATGCGGTGAGGAACACTCGTCGAGAGGTCACGGTGGGGTTCTTACGCCCGGCTCGCCGCGGCCGGTACCGCCTATTTGGTGAGCCGCTTGCCGTCGGCGTCGTAGGCGATCAGCGGCGTCAGGACGGCCGAGTTCGGGACCTCGGCGGGGTCGAACCAGAAGATGACCACGGTCGCGTCCGCGGTCCAGGTCGCCAGGTGGGCGTCGACGGTCTTGCCGTGCACCGTCGTCGTGATCCGCGCCGCCCGCCCGGAGAAGTAGCCGAAGACCGGGATGAGCGTGTCGCGGATGACCTCGCCGCCGTCGGTGGCGTGGAAGCCGAACGACAGGTCGGAGCCGCGGGTCTCGTTCGACAGCAGCACCGCCTGCAGCGACTCCCCGGACCGGAAGCCCGCCGCCAGGCCGAAGCGGACGTTCGGCAGTTCCGGGATGTCGACGGCCTGCGCGTAGAGGACGATCTCGCCGGCCGGGGTCCGGATCCCGGTGCCCACGACGTCGCCGATCGCCGGCACCGCGGGTGCGCGGCTGGTCGTGGGTGTCGGTGCCGGTGTCACCGAAACGGGTGCGGGCGGCTGCGCGACCGGCGCGGGCGCGGGCTGCCGCAGCTGGATGGCGAACACCACGACGAGCACGACGGCGGCCGCGGCGGCGATCCCGGCGGTGCCGGTCAGCACCCGGCGACGGCGCCGGAGGCGGGTGCCGTCCCGCATGATCCGGGCCAGGTCGGGTTCGGCGAAGGGCTCGCCGGGCGGCTGCCGGAGGGCCGCGCGGAGGCCGTCGAGGTCGTTCACCGCCCGCTCCCCCCGATCAAGGTGTCTTCGGGATCGGCCGCCTCGATCCGCAGCTTGGCCAGCGCCCGCGAGTTCGTGCTCTTCACGGTACCCACGGAAACGCCGAGCTCACGGGCCACCTCGGTTTCCGGCAGGTCGAAGAAGTGGCGGAGCACGACGACGGCGCGTTCGCGGTCGGTGAGGATCTTCAGGACGGCGGTGAGCCACGCGTGCTGGGTGACGGACTTGCCGACGTCGAGGCGGTCCTGCTGCTCGGGCAGCACTTCGGTGGCGTACTCGCGGAACGGGCGCCGCCAGCCGTCGATGACGTGGTTGACCAGGACGGTCCGGGCGTAGCCGTAGGCGTCCTTGTGCCGGACCCGCGACCAGGCCGCGTAGGTGCGGGTGAAGGCGGTCTGGGCGGCGTCCTCGGCCTGGTGGCGGTCGCCGGTGAGCAGGAACGCGGCGTGGGTGAGCCGGGCCGACGACGCACGGACGAACTCCGCGAACTCCTCGTCGCCACGCGCCATGCGTCACCTCACTCCGTCCTCACCCAGCGACGGCCGGGGCGCCGAAAGGTTGCGTCCCGATCTTCGCGACGTCCGGCGGCTGAAACGTTGCGTAACCGCAATCCCGCGTTCCGTGACTGAGCGCTAGATTGTCAAGCGTGCGCTTCACAGGGGGATTCTTCGCCGCCGCATGCCTGCTGACCTGCGTCACAGCGTGTTCGGGCGGCTCCACGACGGCGGCGTCGGCGACGACGTCGGCGCCGCCGTCATCCACTTCGGTTACTTCGCCGAAGCCGACACCGACACCGACCACGCCGAAGTTCGCGCCGGTGGTGTCCCCGGCCAAGGTGACGGCGGCCTGCCCGTTCCTGGGCGGCTCGGAGGTCCGGGAACTCACCGGCCGGCCGGGCGAGAGCGGCGAGGGCAAGGAGGGCGAGTCCGAGGCGGTGAACCCGGGCACGGCCTACCACTGCGGGTACGGGCTGAACGGGGAGCTGGTGGTCGTGGCGATCCCGGGCGCCCAGAGCCCGTCGGCGACCATCGGCCGGCTGAACAAGGACTGCAAGGAGCCCGCGAAGCCGATCCCGGGCGCCGGCGAGTACGCGAGCCACTGCAAATTCCCGGACGGCGAAGAGATGGTCGCCATCGGCAAGCGGGGGCACGGCCAGAGCCGGTTCGCGCAGTTCTACACGCCGACGAACCGCGAGGACGTGTATGTCTCGGTGGCGAAGCTTCTGGGTGACCGGCTCTAGGGCCGCTGGGCGCGCCGGCAAGGTGCACCAGTCCTGGTAAGTCAGGAGATCGGTGGGCCACCGCACGAATATCATCGTGCCGGATCGCTACTCCGCCGAGTAGTCGCCCGATGGGGCTCCCCAGCCCGAAGTGTCCTGCCCGTGTGACTCCGCGATCGCCCGCCGCCGGGCGTTTTCCGCCCGGACCCGGTCCGCCTCCGCCTGGATGTACTCCTCGTCGTAGCGCTGGAACACGCGCGCCGGGTTCCCGGCCACCAGCGTCCGCGGGGGGACGTCCTTCGCCACCACCGAGTTCGGCTGGACCGTCGCGAAGTCGCCGATCGTCACGCCCGCCATGATCACCACCAGGCCGCCGATGAAGCAGCCCTTGCCGATCTTCACCGGCTTGCGCTCGATCAGGTCGCTGCCCGAATGGTTCTGCAGCGTCATGTTCGCCAGCCAGCTCGAGTGCGTGAAGATCAGCGTGTTCAGGCCGATGCTGGTGTGCTCGCCGATCTCCAGGCCGCCGCTCGCGTCCAGCGCCGCGCCCTCGCCGATCCAGCAGTGGTCGCCCATCTTCAGGTTCTCGGGGCTGATGATCTTCACGCGCTCGCGCACGCGGCACGTCGGCGGCAGGCCGTAGAACGCCGCGCGCTCGGCGTCGTTCATGTACTGCGAGACGAGCTCGGTCAGGATCTGCGGGCGCAGCCGGTGGCTGCGCTCGTCATCGAAGAACATCGGCTTCCGACACCAGCTTCTCGAACGTCCTCAAGTGCTCTTCCGCCACGACGTCGAGCCCGAAGTTCGACCGCACCAGCTCGCTCTCGCGCTGGGCGATCAACGCCCGGCGATCCGGGTCGTCGAGCAGCTCGATCACCGTGCGGGCCACGGCTTCCGCGTCGTCCGGGCGCACCAGCAGCACGTTCTCGCCGTTGCGCAGTTCGATGCCCGGGTAGTTGTCCTCGGTGACCGACGCGATCGTCGCCGTGCCGGACAGCATCGCCTCCAGGGACGCCGTGCCGCAGCCGCCGTTGAGGTCGTGCGTGACGATGTCCGCCGCCGCGAAGTACGCCGGGACGTCCTCCTTCGGCACCGCGCCCGTGACGACCAGCGCGTCCGACACCCCCAGTTCGGCGGCCCGCTTCAGGAACGCGTCGTGGTACACCCGGCCGACGACGACCACCCGGACGCCGGGGTGCCGGTCCAAAATGGACGGCAGCGCCTCGATCAGCGGCAGCCGGTTGCGCAGCGGGATGACGTGCCCCAGTGACACGATCAGCGGTGCATCGCCGATTTCGTGCTCCGCGCGGATGTCCTTCGTCACCGGCTTCGCGAAATGACCGGTGTCGACGGCGATCGGGAAGTACTCCGAGTTCGCGTCGCTGGTGCCGTAGCGGTCGACGCAGTAGTCGACACCCAGCTTGTCGAGGATCACGTACCTCGGCTTCATGTACGCGAGGATCGGCCGCACCAGCACCGCGTCGAGCAGCCGGAACACCCCGCCGTACAGCTTGTTGTCGCTGATCAGCAGCGTGTGGATGGTGAGCAGCGTCGGAACGCCGTGGCGGCGCGCCCAGATCCCGGCCAGCCACGACAGGTCGAAGAACTGGCCGTGCAGGTGGATCGCGTCCGGCTTGAACTCGTCCAGCAGCTTCCACAGCCGCCGCCAGTTGCCCGGCCGCAGCGACGCGAAGCTCATGTCGAAGTCGATCGACAGCCCGATCTGCGGCATCTTCACCGCCGGGAGCCGCACGACGCGGTAGCCGTCGCGCTCCTCCTCGGCCGGGGCGTCGGCGTACGCCGCCGTGATCGCGAGGACCTCGTGCCCGGCCGCGGCGAACTGACCCGCCAGCGACGCCGCCATGTGCGCGCTGCCGCCCACCCGCGGCGGGAAGAAGTTGTTCACCACCGCGATGCGCATCGGACGTCCCCGGCCGGGCCCGGCGGTGGTGCTCACTCGGTTTCCTTGACCAGATCCCGCATGCCGTCCTCGACGGTGATCCGCGGCTCCCAGCCCAGCACGTCCCGCGCCCGGCTGATGTCGGCGGCCCGCCGCGAGACCAGCACGTCACGCTCGTTGAACAGCGGCTCGACGTCGACGCCGACCGCCTCGATGAGGATCTTGGCCAGCGCGGCGATCGACGTGTCGATGCCGGTGCCGATGTTGATGGGCAGGTTCGCCTTCTCCGACTCCAGCGCCGCGACGACGGCGTGCGCGAGGTCGGTGACGTGCACGAAGTCCATCGACTGGTCGCCGCGGCCGTCGATGATCGGCGGCTGGCCGTTGCGCAGGCGCTGGATGAAGTGGTTGATCACCGAGGTGTAGTACGCCTCGATCTTCTGGCCGGGGCCATACACGTTGAAGAACCGCAGCGCGTTCCACGACAGGCCCTTCTGCCGCTCGTAGAAGCCGAGCAGGTCCTCGCCGGCGCGCTTCGAGATGCAGTACGGCGTGAGCGGGCGCAGTTCGTCGTCCTCGTGCATCGGCAGCCGCTTCGGATCGCCGTAGACCGACGCCGTCGACGCGAACACCAGCCGCTCGACACCTTCGTCGGCTGCCGCGGCGAACACGTTGTGGTTGCCGATCATGTTGATGTCGATCGACTCGTGCGGGTCGGCGATCGACTTGTTGATCGACACCGTCGCGAAGTGGATGACGTGCGTGCAGCCGCGCATCGCCTCGCGCACCGCGCCGCCGTACCGGACGTCCTTCTCGACCAGCTCGACTTTGCCGGTGGCGACGAACTCGTTGACGCGGGCGCGGTCGCCGCGGGTCATGTTGTCGAAGATCCGGACCGTGTAGCCACCTTCGAGCAGCAGCGGGATCACGTGCGCGGCGATGAAGCCACCGCCCCCGGTGAAGAGCACCTTCTTGTCGGACACCAATTTCTCCTCGGTAGGCGGCTTCAGGACAGGGACTGCACGGCTTCGCGCACGACCTCGGCGACGCGGGTGACTTCGGCGTCGGTGAGGTTGGCGTGCATCGGGATGGCGAGCTGGCGCGCGAACGCGTCGGCGGAGACGGGCAGCGGGGCCTGAGGCCCGTAGATCGGCTGCAGGTGCGAGGCGTAGGTGCCGAAGTTGCACTGGACGCCCTGGGAGCGGATCCGCAGGGCCAGGGTGTCACGGCTGACCTCGGGCGCGACCGTGAGCAGGTACGCCTGCCACGGGTGCTCGCGGTCGGGCAGTTCCACCGGCACGGTCAGCGCGTCGACATCGGCGAACGCCTCGTGGTAGCGCTTCGCGACCGAGCGGCGGGCGGCGAGGAGATCGGGGAGGCGGTCGAGCTGGACGTTCATGATCGCGGCCTGGACGTCCGAAAGGCGGAAGTTGTAGCCGAGCTCGTGGAACTCCGGGATCGGCAGCGTGTCCGAGCCTTCGCGGCTGATCGCCGGCTCGATGCCGTAGGTGTGCAGCTTGCGGGCGCGGGCGATGAGGTCTTCGCGGTCGGAGACCAGCGCGCCGCCCTCGCCCGCGGTGATGCCCTTGCGGCCGTGGAAGGAGAACGCGGCGAGGTCGGCGAGGCTGCCGGCCGGGCGCGTCTTGTACGTCGCGCCCGCGGCGCAGGCGGCGTCCTCGAAGAGCCAGAGGCCGTGCTTGTCGGCGATCGCGCGGTATTCGTCGAAGTCACCGGGCTGGCCGGCGACGTCGACGGCGAGGATGCCGACCGTTTTCGGCGTCACCAGGGCTTCGACGTGCGCCGGGTCCGCGCTGAAGACGTCCGGGCGGATGTCGGCGAACACCGGGGTCGCGCCGGCCTGCACGACGGCGTGGCCGGTGGCGGGAAACGTGTAGTCGCCGACGATCACCTCGTCGCCGGGGCGGACACCGAGGACCTTGAGCCCGAGGAAGAGCGCCGAGCCGCAGTTGGCCGTCGTCAGCGCGTGCGCTGTGCCGGTGACCTGGGCGAACCGTTCTTCGAAGCGCCGGCACGCCGGACCCGCTCCGGCGAGCCAGCCGGACCGGAAGACTTCGGCGACGGCAGCGAGCTCCTCTTCACCGACGGTCGGCTGACCGAGGGCAATGCTGTCGGACGACATACCTCTCCCATTGCGTGGGGACTCGGCGAAGTGTATAGACGCACGCTCAGGTGATTCACAGGCCCACGCCGAACTCCCGTTCGGAGGGACGCTTCCCCCAGGTCGGGGACGTCCTAGGCTGGGGTCCATGCGATTCGGGGTGCTGGGGGCCGTCGCCGCGTGGCGCCCGGACGGCACGCAGGTGGCGGTGGGCGGCCCGCGGTCGCGGATGCTGCTGGCGCTGCTCGCACTGGAGGCCGGGCGGTTCGTCCCCGCCGAGCGGCTGATCGACGGCATGTACGGCGAACACCCGCCGGACGGCGCGGCGAACGCCCTCCAGTCGCAGGTGTCCCGCCTGCGGACGGCGCTGAAGGAGCTCGCGCCGGTCGAGTTCACCGCGGCCGGGTACCGGCTGGCCGCCCCACCGGACGAAGTGGACGTTCACTGCTTCGAACGTCTCGTGCGCGAAGGCCGCACGCTCCTGAAGAACGGCGAGCACAAGCGTGCCGCGGGCGTGCTGGGCGAGGCGCTGGCGTTGTGGCGCGGGCCCGCGTTCAGCGACCTGGCGGACGCGCCGTTCGCCGCCGCGCAGGCCGCGCGGCTGGAGGAGCTGCGCGCCGACGCGGCGGACGACCACGTCGAGGCCCGGCTGCCGCTCGGCCAGGCCGAAGACCTGCTCGCCGGCCTGCGGGAGACCGTCGCCGCGCACCCGCTGCGGGAACGCCCGCGTGCGCAGCTGGTGCGCGCGCTGGCCGCCGCGGGACGGCCCGCCGACGCGCTCGCCGCGTTCGAGGACGCCCGCCGCACCCTGGCCGACGAACTGGGCGCCGACCCGGGCCCGGAACTCGCCGAAGCGCACCTCGCGGTGCTTCGCGGCGAAACCGAGAAGCCGGTGCTGCCGGCGTTGCCCGCGCAGCTGACCAGCTTCGTCGGCCGCGGCGACGAACTGCGGCAGGTCGCCGGGCTGCTGGACCGCAGCCGGCTGGTCACGCTGACCGGGCCGGGCGGTACCGGCAAGACCCGGCTGGCCGTCGAGGTGGCCGCCGCCCAGTCCGGCCCGGTGGCGTTCGTCGAGCTCGCGCCGCACGACGCCGCCGACGTCGCCCAGGCCGTGCTGAGCGCGCTCGGGCTGCGCGAAAGTTCACGCGGTGGCCCGCAGGACCCGGCGGAACGGCTGATCGCGGCGCTGCGGGAACGCTCGGCGCTGCTGGTGCTCGACAACTGCGAGCACGTCGTCGACGTGGCGGCCCGGCTGGTCGCGCGGCTGCTCGCCGCGTGCCCGGGGCTGCGGGTGCTGGCCACCAGCCGCGAGCCGCTCGGGATCACCGGCGAGCAGCTGGCGCCGGTGCCGCGGCTGGCCGTCCCGCCGCCGGGGACGCCGGCCGCGCGGGCCCGGGAGTTCGCGGCCGTCCGGCTGTTCGCCGATCGCGCGGCTGCCAGCGATCCGGCGTTCGTGGTCGACGAGACGACGATCGGCGACGTCCAGCACATCTGCGCCGCCCTCGACGGCCTCCCGCTGGCCCTGGAGCTGGCCGCGGCCCGCGTCCGGACGCTGGAGCTCGGCGAGATCGCCGCGCGGCTCGACGACCGGTTCCGCCTGCTGGCCCGCGGCAGCCGGACGGCCGAGGCGCGGCACCGCTCGCTGCGCGGGGTCGTCGAGTGGAGCTGGGACCTGCTGAGCGACGAGGAACGCGAGCTGGCGCGCCGGCTGACGGTGTTCCCGGGCGGTGCGACCGCCGCGGCCGCCGCCGAGGTGTGCGGCGCCGACGTCGACCTGCTGCCGGAACTGGCCGACAAGTCCCTGGTGGAAGCCGTCGGCGGGCGGTTCCGGATGCTCGAGACGATCCGCGCGTTCGGGGCCGGGAAGCTGGCCGAAGCGGGCGAGGCCGAGACGTTCCACCGCGCACACGCCGAGTACTTCCTGCGGTTCGCCGAGGAAGCGGACCCGATGCTGCGGACCGCGGACCAGCTGACCTGGCTCGCGCGGTTCGACGCCGACTACGACAACATCCTGGCCGCGCTGCGCTGGGCGACCGAGCACGACGTCGTGCTGGCCCTGCGGCTGGTACCGCTGCTGGCCATGTACTGGTGGATGCGCGGACGGCGGTTCGAAGGCGCCGGGCTGTCGCGGGCCGTGGTCTCGAGGTGTTCGCCGGAGCTGCGCGAGGAGTACGTCGAGGAGTTCCTGGTGTGCGTGCTCGGCGCGCTGGCCGGGCCGCCGCACGACTCGCTGGAGCAGTACCTGCCCCTGGTCCGGCGGTACGCGACCGACGGTTCGTGGTCGCCGCGGAGCCCGATGCTGGTGATGCTGCTGGGTGTCGTGGCCGGCCCGCCGGGCGACGACGCCGAGCTGCTCGGCCGCGGCGAAAGCCTGCTCGCCACCGGCGACGCCTGGAGCTGGGCGCTGCTGCCGATGGGGATGGGCCTGCGCTCGATGATGTCGGGCGACCTGGCCGGGGCCGAGGAGAGCCTGCGCGAGGGCGCGGCCCAGTTCCGGGCCCTCGGCGAACGGTGGGGCCTGTCGATGGCTCTGGACCACCTGTCGCAGCTGCTGACCTGGCGCGGCGAGCACGGGGCCGCGCTGAGGATGATGGACGAGGCCCTCGCCCTGATGCACGAGATCGGCGCGACGGACGACGCCGCGGACCTGATCTGCCGCCGGGCCTGGGCGCGGCTGCTGTCGGGCGACCGGGCCGGCGCCCGCGCCGACTACGAACTGGCGGCCACGACGGCCCGCCGTTCGGGCATGCCGGAATCCCGCGCGGCGGCCTACCTCGGGCTGGCGAACCTGTCCCGGTTCTCCGGCGATCTGGCGAAAGCCCGGGAGCTGTGCGAACGCGCGCTGGCGGAGTGCACGGGCGGCTCGTTCGCGGCGGAGACCGCCCGCGCCGGGGTGCTGATCTCGCTCGGCTGGCTCGCCCTGGCCGAAGGCGACCCGGCGTCGGCCGCCGCGTTGCACCGCGAGGCGCTGCTGGCCGGTCGGCAGTGGCACGCGGGTGACGTCGTGGCGTTCGCGCTGGAGGGCCTGGCTGGCGTGGCCGGCCCGGAGCAGGCGGCGGTGCTGCTGGGCGCCGCGGCGGCGGTCCGGGGGACGGCGATCGGCGGCGACCCGGACGTGACGGCGGTCCGGGCCCGGCTGGTGGAGTCGCTGGGCGTCGAGGGGTTCGAGCGGGCCTATCGGACGGGGTCGGGGATGAGCGCGCAGAAGGCGCTGGACCACTCGATCGAGGGAGAGGTGTCCTCAACTTCGGACACGTAGGCTGAGATCACGCGCCGCGGGGGACCTCTGCCGCGGCATTCGCGTAGCCTGATCGACCGTGCGTAACGTGGTAGTCGTCGGGGGCGGGATCGTCGGTCTGGCCGTGGCCTGGGAGCTGACCAGGCGCGGGCTGGACGTCACCGTCCTGGAGAAGGAATCCCGCTGGGCGGCCCACCAGACCGGGCACAACTCGAACGTCGTGCACGCCGGGCTCTACTACAAGCCCGGCTCCTTCAAGGCGCGGATGTCCGTGGCCGGCAACCGGTCCATCGTGGACTTCGCGCGCCAGTACGGCGTGCCCGTCGAGGTGTGCGGGAAGCTCGTCGTCGCGACCCACGAGCGGGAGATCCCCGCCCTGAACACCCTCGCCGAACGCGCCGAGGCCAACGGCGTCCCGGCCAAGCCGATCTCGCCCGCCGAGGCCCGCGAGTACGAACCCGAGGTCGCCTGCGTCGCCGCGCTGCGGGTCGAATCCACCGGGATCATCGACTTCCCCGCCGTCTGCCACGCGCTCGTCCGGCTGCTCGACGAAGCCGGCGTCGACCTCCGGCTGAACTCCCCCGCCGTGGCCATCCGGGCCGGCAGCACCGGCGGGGTCGAGGTCGCCACCGGCGACGACGTCGTCCAGGCGGACGCGCTCGTGAACTGCGCCGGCCTGCACTCCGACCGCGTCGCGCGGCTGGCCGGGCTGACGCCGTCGGCGAAGATCGTCCCGTTCCGCGGCGAGTACTACGAGCTCAAGCCGGAGAAGCGGCACCTGGTCAAGGGCCTGATCTACCCCGTGCCGGACCCGACGCTGCCGTTCCTCGGCGTCCACCTCACGCGGATGCTGGACGGCAGCGTGCACGCCGGCCCGAACGCCGTGCTCGCGCTGCGCCGCGAGGGCTACCGCTGGGGCGACTTCTCGGTAAAGGACGTCGCCGAGGTCGCGGCCTTCCCGGGGCTCTGGCGGCTGGCGCGCAAGTACGCGTTCCCGACCGGGCTCGACGAGGTCCGCCGCTCGTTCTCGAAGAAGCGGTTCGCCGCGAGTCTCGCCCGGCTCGTCCCGGCCGTCACCGCGGACGACATCGTCCGCCACGGTTCCGGCGTGCGCGCCCAGGCGATGCGCCGCGACGGCTCGCTCGTCGACGACTTCCTCATCGAGACCGCGCGGGACCAGGTGCACGTCCTGAACGCGCCGTCGCCGGCCGCGACGAGCGCGCTGGAGATCGCGCGCCACATCGCGGACCAGGTGGCTGCGGAGAACTAGCCCGGCAGGTTCGCGGTCACCAGCGGCAGGCCCTGCTTCACGAGGTCGCACGTCTTCGCGTCGTCGCCGATGAACCCGCTGACCACCTGCACCGACGACGTGCCGGTGATGGCCAGGGTCGCGCCGCAGGTGACGCGCAGGCCGCCCATGTTCGGGAAGATGCCCCACTTCTTGCCGGCGACGTCGACGGTCTCGGTCGGGGCGACGCCCTTGGCCCCCGGCCACTCCCCGACCGGGGTGCTCGGGCCGAACCAGACCTCGAACGCCTTCTGCCCGCCGTCGCCGTCGGTGTCGTCCCAGAGGCAGTAGGACGCGTTCGGCACCGTGGACGAGGTGTCCTTTTCGCCGTTGGGCGAGATGTCCTTGAGCTGGGCCACCTGATCGGGCTTGAGCATCGCGCACGGGTCCGCCGACAGCAGCGGGCCACCCGGCTCCGGCTTGGCCGAGGTGGTCGGCGTGACCGGCGGGGCGTCCTGGCCGCCCGGCAGGTGCGCCGCGACCTGGGGGATCGCCAGCTTCGCCTGCTCGCACGACTTGTCGAGCTTGCTCGTCGAGACGCTGACGTAGGCGAACGACTTGGCGCCGAGCAGGGCGTAGAACACGCAGTCGTCAGGCAGGATCGAGGCGTACTGCGTCCAGGTCAGGCCGCCGATCTTCTGCGGCTCGGACTTCTTGAGCGCGCCGGAGATGTACTCGTTGAAGTCCATGTCGGAGGCCACCCCGACGTTGAGGACAGCCGTCGGCTCGATGTCGTCCTTCGAGTTCCAGAGGCACATCGGCGGCTGGAGCCGGTCCTTGTTCTCCTGCACCGAACGGCCCGGCGTCTGGTAGCCGAGGGCGTCGACCTGGTCCTGGTCGAGGAGCGTGCAGGCGTCGACGGCCTTGGCGACCGGACCCTGGCCGGGCACCGGCGACGCCGAACCGCCGACCGTCACCGTGCACCCGGTCACGACGGTCGCGGCCGCCAGCGCGACCGCGACCTGCCACTTGATCCGCATGAAGTCCTCCCGTTCGGCCCGGACACTACTGGGACGAACGGACCAGCACCGCGGATCCGCCCCGATTCAGCGAGGCGTGAGGACTTCCTTGCCGCCGACGAACGGGCGCAGTGCCTCCGGCACGCGGACCGAGCCGTCCTCCTGCTGGTGGTTCTCGACGATCGCGACGATCCACCGGGTGGTGGCGAGGGTGCCGTTGAGCGTGGCGGCGATCTGCGGCTTGCCGTTCTCGTCGCGGTAGCGGACCGAGAGCCGGCGGGCCTGGAACGTCGTGCAGTTGGACGTCGAGGTCAGCTCGCGGTAGGTCTCCTGGGTCGGGATCCACGCCTCGCAGTCGAACTTGCGGTGCGCGGACGTGCCGAGGTCGCCGGTCGCGGTGTCGATCACCCGGTAGGGCACCTCGATCTTGGCGAGCATCTGCTCTTCCCAGCCGAGCAGCCGCTCGTGCTCCGCTTCGGCCTCGTCCGGCTTGGCGTAGACGAACATCTCGACCTTGTCGAACTGGTGCACGCGGATGATGCCGCGGGTGTCCTTGCCGTACGAGCCGGCCTCGCGCCGGTAGCAGGACGACCAGCCCGCGTAACGGTTCGGGCCGTCGTTAAGGTCGAGGATCTCGTCGGCGTGGAAGCCGGCGAGCGGCACCTCCGACGTCCCGACGAGGTACAGGTCGTCTTCCTCGAGGTGGTAGATCTCGCTCGAGTGCGAGCCGAGGAAGCCGGTGCCCGCCATGACCTCGGGCCGGACCAGCGACGGCGTGATCATCGGCGTGAAGCCGTTCTCGACCGCCTGCGCGACGGCCATGTTGAGCAGGCCGAGCTGCAGCTGCGCGCCGACGCCGGTGAGGAAGTAGAACCGCGACCCCGACACCTTCGCGCCGCGTTCCATGTCGACACCGCCGAGGCCTTCGAGCAGCTCGAGGTGGTCCTTCGGGGTGAAACCGAGCTTCGTCGGCTCGCCGACGTGCTTGAGGACGGTGAAGTCGTCCTCGCCGCCGACGGGCGCGTCCGGGTGGACGAGGTTCGGCAGGGTCCGGAAGAGCTGGTCGAACTCCTCCGACGCGGTGTTCTGCTCCGCCTCGGCCGCCTTCACCTGGGCGGCGAGGTCCTTGGCGGTGGCCAGCAGCTGCTGCTTCTCCTCCGGCGGCGCCTTCGGGATCTGCTTGCCCAGGAGCTTCTGCTCGTTGCGCAGCTTGTCGGCGGCCGCGATCGAAGAGCGGCGCCGGGTGTCGAGGGAGAGCAGCTTGTCGACCACTCCCTCGTCCTCGCCACGGGCGCGCTGCGACGCGCGCACGGCTTCCGGGTCATCGCGCAGAGTCCTGGGGTCAATCACGGGTCAGAGGGTAGTCCGTACAGACTGTGCGGCCCTACTGGGTTATCCCGACAGTCTGATCGTTGAAGCGCTGTTCACGGCCTCCTCATACTCGCTTGAGACCCCGAGGAGGCGTTCGATGACCGATGAGCTGCTCGCCCGGCACCGCGCAGTCATGCCGTCCTGGATGTCGTTGCTGTACGAGGAGCCGATCGAGATCGTGCACGCGCACGACCGCCGCATGACGGACTCGCAGGGGCGCACGTACCTGGACTTCTTCGCGGGGGTGCTGACCAACTCGATGGGCTACGACGTGGCCGAGATCGGCGACGCGGTCCGCAAGCAGCTGGACACGGGCATCCTGCACACGTCGACGCTGTACTTGATCCGTTCCCAGATCGAGCTGGCCGAGCGGATCGCGGCGTTGTCCGGGATTCCGGACGCCAAGGTGTTCTTCACGAACTCGGGCAGCGAGGCCAACGACACGGCGTTGATGCTGGCAACGCAGTACCGCCGCAGCAACCAGGTACTGGCCATGCGGAACTCCTACCACGGCCGCTCGTTCGGAACGGTGGCGATCACGGGCAACCGCGGCTGGTCGGCATCGTCCCTGAGCCCGGTGAAGGTCAACTACGTCCACGGCGGCTACCGGTACCGAAGCCCCTTCAGGGACCTCTCGGACGCGGCGTACATCGACGCCTGCGTGGCGGACCTGGTGGACGTCCTGGACACGGCAACAGCGGGCGACGTGGCTTGCTTGATAGCCGAGCCGATCCAGGGCGTGGGTGGCTTCAGCCTCCCCCCGGACGGCCTGTTCCGGGCGATGAAGGAGGTGCTCGACGCCTATGGAGTGCTGTTCGTTTCGGACGAGGTCCAAACGGGCTGGGGCCGCACGGGCGAGCACTTCTGGGGCATCGAGGCCCACGGCGTGACCCCGGACATGATGACGTTCGCGAAGGGCCTGGGCAACGGCCTGGCGGTGGGCGGAGTGGTAGCCCGGGCAGAGGTCCTGGACTGCTTCCAGGCCCAGTCGTTCTCGACGTTCGGCGGCAACCCGGTGTCGATGGCAGGCGCAACGGCGGTCCTGGACTACATCAAGGACCACAACTTGCAGGCGAACTGCGCAGCCCGCGGCGCCCAGCTGCTGTCCGGCCTCCGGGCGGCCGAGTCGCCACTGGTGGCCGAGGTCCGAGGCAAGGGCCTGATGATCGGGGTGGAGCTGATCAAACCGGGAACAACGGAGCCGAATGTCGCGGCCGCAGGCCGAATGCTGGAGGAGACGAAGAAGCGCGGCCTCCTGATCGGCAAGGGCGGCCTGCACGGCAACGTCCTGAGGCTCGGCCCACCGATGACGTTGACGGCAGACGAAGCCCAGGAGGGCTTGGACATCTTGGTGGACGCACTGGCAGCAACACACGCAACCCTTTGACACAAAGGAGCTGGGTGGTCATCCCGTCGCCTGAGGCCGTCAAATCACTTTGAGCCGGGCCCGCAACCCACAGCGAAACGCGAGAGAACAGCGCAAGATTGCGGGCCCGGCTCAAAGTGATAGGCCTCAATCAGGCGACGGGATGACCACCCAGCGGCCCACCTCCTCAACGGGAGATGGCAGCGGGACGAGGGGTCATCCCGGAGCCTGCCCGTCCGGCGAGGACATTCTTTTGTCTTTTGCCATGGCTCATCTCTGCCGCGGCAAAGCGGGTCCGACCTCCCCCGCCCCTCCGGTAGGAGTTTCAGCCGCCGGTCGGGTTTGTCAAGGCGGGAAAGCGTGCCTTGACAAACCCGCCCACCGGCTGAAGGGACGCTCAGGATGAGGGGCGGGGGAGGTCTGGTGACGTCGTTGGCCGGCTTCCGCTGCCGGCCGCCGGTTTTCGACCTCACATCATTGGCCAACTTCCGCTGCCGGTTTGTTCACCCCCGCACGAACCGCGCCACGTGTTCAGCCAGCTCCTCGCCCTTGTCCTCCTGCAGAAAATGCCCCGCCCCCGCGATCACCGGATGCTCCACCCCCGCAGCCCCCCGCATCGCCCGGCGCAAAATCGGCGCCATCCCGCCCGTGATCGGGTCCCGGTCCGAAAACGCCACCAGAAACGGGATCTCCAACTCCGTCAACGTCTTCCACGCGGCCCGATTCGCCTCCGACGCCGGGTCGTCCGGCCGGTACGGCACCAGCGAAGGCATCGCTCGCGGCCCCGCCTTGTACGTCTCGTCCGGGAACGGCGCGTCGTAAGCCGCGCGCTCGGCGTCCGAAAGGACCGAAGCGCAGCCCGACTGGACGAACCGGGACACGTCCAGCACCGGCGCCTTCTCGACCGCCGAACGGAAGGCATGCCACTCCGGTGGCATATCGACGTCGCCCGTCGGCAGGCCCGTGTTCGACGCCACCACTCGCGCGAACCGCGACGGCGATGCAGCCACCATCCGCAGGCCGATCAAGCCGCCCCAGTCCTGGCCGACCAACGTCACGTCACGCAGGTCCAGGGTGTCGAACGCGAACGCGCGCATCCACTCCACGTGTCGCGCATAGCTGTGGTCCGTCAGGTCGGCCGGCTTGTCGGAGCGGCCGAAACCCACCAGGTCCGGCGCGATCGCCCGCAAGCCCGCCGACGCCAGCACCGGCAACATTTTCCGGTACAGGAACGACCAGCTCGGCTCGCCGTGCAGCAGCAGCACGACCGGGCCGTCCGCCGGGCCCGCCTCGACGTACCCCACTCTGAGGCCGCCCGCCAGCTCGGCGTAGCGGGGCTCGTACGGGAAATCGGGCAGGTCGGTGAACCGGTCGTCCGGTGTCCTCAGCAGGCGCACGAACCCCAGGTTAGGAGATGCCGACCGCCACCACGAGGCCCAGGCCGATGTGCGCCGCCGCGACCACGATGCTCACCGGGGCGAACTTCTCGCTCTCGATCGTCGAGGCCACGTCGATGCGGGTGGCCCACTCCAGGAGCCGGACCCCGATCACCTGGACGGCGATCCCGAGCAGGCCGTAGACCAGCGACGTGATCAGGCCCTCGGTCAGGTCGCTCGCCGAGTTGAAGATCGCCACGACGACGATGAACGACATCGCGAGGAGCCCGGACGCGGTCACGATCACCGCGTTCGGCAGGCCCTGCGTCACCAGCTTCGACAGCTTGCCCGGCGTGGTCCAGTCGATCGCCCAGAAGCCGGCGAACATCAGCAGCAGGCCGATGACGCCGTACAGGAGGATCGCGCCGATCCCCCGCACGAGGTCGGAGCCGAACGTGTCGGACAGCGCAAGCGTCGAGGTCACGAGTTTCTCCCAGGTGAAAAGAGCTGATCAGCAGCGGTGTTGTATCACGACTCGACGATGCGGTGTGGGACGAATGCCGCACCGTCGTCGGTGACCAGGCCGCCGGTCTCGCGGATGCCCAGGCCGGCGGAGCTGTCGCCGACGATCCACGCCCCCAGTGCCGGCCGGTAGCCGTCGAACTCGGGCAGCGGGTCGAACGCCTGGTAGACGAAGCCTTCCGCGCCGTAGACGCCGCCGGTCTGGGTCTCGTAGCCGGTCGCGACGATCTGGACGTTCGCGCCCTCGCGGCCCAGCTTCGGCTTGCGGACGTACTCGGTGAGGATGCCGGGGTCGTCGGCGAACGCCGGCAGCAGGTTCGGGTGCCCCGGGTAGTTCTCCCACAGGATCGCCAGCAGCGTCTTGTTGGACAGGATCATCTTCCAGAGCGGCTCGATCCACAGCGTCCGCGGCAGCGACTCGACGGCGTGGCGGCCGAACTCCTCGTCGACCACCCACTCCCACGGGTACAGCTTCAGCACGGTCGCCATCTGCGCCTCTTCGAGGTCGACGAACCGCTTGAGCACCGGGTCCCAGCCGATCTCCTCGATCGCCAGGCCCACCGTGTCGAGCCCGGCCTCGGCCGCCGTCTCCTGCAGGTACGCCGTGGTGACGTTGTCCTCACCACTCGGATCGGCCGCCGACCAGGTGAAGTGCAGCTCGTTCGACGGCAGCTTGTCCTGCAGCTGCGACCACCGCTCGACGAGCTTCTCGTGGATCGAGTTCCACTGGTCGTCGTCGGGGAACACGTCGGTCTTCCAGTGCCACTGCAGCAGCGACGCCTCGAGCAGCGTCGTCGGCGTGTCCGCGTTGTACTCCAGCAGCTTCGCCGGCGACTTGCCGTCGTAGCGCAGGTCGAACCGGCCGTAGACGTGCGGGTCCTGCCGCTTCCACGACTCGGCGATGTGCGGCCAGACCCATTCGGGGATGCCGAACCGCCGGTAGCCCTCCGTCGTCACGACGTTGTCGACGGCCTCCAGGCACATCGAGTGCAGCAGCTCGACGTCGGCCTCCAGGGACAGCACCTCGTCCATGTCGAAGACGTAGTGCACCGACTCGTCCCAGTACGGCCGCATGCGGCCGCTGCTGTCGCGGGCCGGCGTGCCGTAGACGAGCCCCTGCTCTTCGACGATCCGCTGCCAGTCGCGCCGCGGCTCACGCCGGTCCCGGTACACCTACGATCCCCCGCTCTTGCCGCTGCCGCCGCTGCCGCTCTTGCCGCTGATGCCGAACCCGCCGCGCTGGACGGACTTGCCGGACTTGGTCGTGACGTTGGTGCGGGCGGACGGCGCGTCGTACGTGCCGCCGGACACCCGCTGGCCGACCACACCGGTGCCGCCGTAGTTGTAGCGGTAGCTGTTGTAGCCGCCGCCCGGGATCGGCAGGAACAGGAAGCCGCCGCTGTGGTAACCGCCGTGGCTGGTGACGTAGTTGTCGTCGCAGTAGTCGTCGTTCTGGACGACGACTCCGTCCTTGTCGGTGCAGACGGCCGTGACGTTCTCCGTCTTCGCGACCGTGTAGAACGTCGCGACCAGGCCGACGAGGCCGACCGTGACGCCGCTGCCGATCAGGATCTTGCGCCGCGTGGCCGCCTTGGCGTCGGCCTGCCGGGCCAGCTCCTCGTTGCGCTCTTCGTCGGCGAGCGCCTGCCGGCGCGCCCGCTGCTCGGCCAGCGAGGGCTCGCGGGGCTGGGTGTTCGCGTCCTGGAATCTCATCGAGCCGCGCTTCGGCGGCTCGGGGGGCGGCTGGTCCCCAGTGTTGTTGTCCTGCGTCATGTGCGCTCCGTAATCCCTGCCACCACGAACCCGTGACCCACCCTAACCAACCCGGATCGCGCACGTCATGCGCGACGCGGGCATCATGGACTGCGATGTCTCCCAGCGCCGATCGGTTCCCCACCGCCACGCAGACGCTGCGCACCCGCGTCGTGATGGGCGGGATCTTCGCGGGCGCACTCATCGCGCTCGCCCTCAGCGTCGTGTTCTCCTGGAGCGACGGCATCACCGGCGGGGCCGGCGGCGGCGCGGGCAAGCTGTCCCCGGCCGCCGAGGAGGCGTTCCACTCGCCCCCCGGCACCTGCCTGGCCTGGGACAACCCGGACGCGAGCGACGCGCACAAGGTGGCCTGCACCCAGCCGCACCTGTTCGAGGTGACCGCGCTGGTGGACATCGGCGCCCAGTTCCCGGCGGGCGCGCCCGTCCCGTCGCTGGACCAGTGGCAGCAGATCGCGCAGCAGAAGTGCACCGCGGACGTGAAGCCCTACCTCGGGCACAAGCTCGACCCGTACGGGAAGCTCACCACGAACCTCCTGCGCCCGACGCCGTCGCAGTGGGCCGACGGCGACCGCCAGCTGCGGTGCGGCCTGCAGTGGGCCGGTCCCGGCGGCAAGCTGCTGCCGACGACCGGGCCGGCGAAGGAGCAGGACCAGTCGCTGGTCTTCGAGCCGGGCACCTGCCTGGCGCTGCTCGGCAAGAGCGTCGGCGATCCGGTCGACTGCGCGAAGCCGCATTCGTACGAAATGATCGCGACCCTCGACCTCAAGACGAAGTTCAAGGAGGGCTACCCCTCGCAGGACGACCAGAAGGCCTGGCTCGACACCGAGTGCAACAAGGCGGCCGGAAGCTACACCGGCGGTGCCGACCTCGACGCGAAGAAGCTGATCCTGACCTGGGACCTGCGGGAGCAGGAGAGCTGGGACGCCGGCTCGACGAAGGTCAACTGCAAGGTGGCCTCGTTGCTGCCGGACAAGAGCGGCCTGCAGGCGGTGACCGGCAGCGTCAAGGCCGCCCCGGCGGGCCCAGACGGCGGCCAGCCCCAGGAGGGTGGCCCGCCGGCGGACGGTGGCGGCGGCCCGGCCACGTCGAGCTCGGCTGCGCCGTCGACGAAGCCGAGCAGCTGATGCCCGTCGAGATGAGCCGCGAGCGGTTCGAGGAGCTGGTCTCCGAAGCCCTGGACGAGGTGCCGCCCGAGTTCGCGAAGGCGATGGACAACGTCGTCGTGCTCGTCGAGGAGTTCAACGACGAGGCACCGGACATCCTCGGGCTCTACCACGGCATCGCGCTGACCGAGCGGACGTCGTCGTACGGCGGGGTGCTGCCCGACCGGATCTCGATCTACCGGCAGCCGATCCTGGCCATGTGCGAGGACGAGGACGAAGTCGTCGAAGAGGTCCTGATCACCGTCGTGCACGAGCTGGGCCACCACTTCGGCATCGACGACGCCCGGCTGCACGAGCTCGGCTGGGGCTGAGCCGGCGCGGATTCCCCCGTCCCGCCAGTACGTTCCACCGATTTCCGCGCCGACGGCGAGAAGCTGTCACGAGATTCACTGTTAGTGACAACGTGACCACGCGCAGCCATCATCGCCGGTTATCCTCGTAGCCGAGTCGCGCGGGGAGGCACCCATGGACGAGGCCCGGAACGACGGTGGCGGCCGAAGACTCAGGTGGCTGCTGACGTCGAGCGCGGCGTCCCACCTGGGGGACGGCATCGGCAAGGTGGCCCTGCCCCTGCTGGCGACCACCCTGACCCGCGACCCGGTGCTCATCGCCGGGCTGTCCGCCACCCAGTTCCTGCCCTGGCTGCTGTTCGCCGCCGTCGCCGGCGCGCTGGTCGACCGGATCGACCGGCGGCGCGCGATGATCGTCGCGAACACCGCCCGTGCCGTCGCGGTCGGCGTGCTGGCCGTGCTCGTCGCCGCCGGCGGCATGACGATCTGGCTGGTCTACCTGGTCGCGCTGATCATCGGGACGGCCGAGACCATCGCCGACAGCGCGGCGAACGCCCTGATCCCCGCCGTCGTCGGCGACGGCTCGCTCGACGCGGCCAACAGCAAGCTGCAGGCGTGCGAGATCGTCGGCCAGACGTTCCTCGGCGGCCCGGTCGGCAGCCTGACCTTCGCGCTCTTCGCCGCCTTCCCGTTCGTCCTCAACTCCGCCGGGTTCGCGATCGCGGCCGCGGTGCTCCTCGGCCTGGCGGGCACCTACCGGGGGCAGGCGGAGGCACCGGCCCGGCCGCTGCGCACCGAGCTGGGCGCGGGCCTGCGCTGGCTGCGCGGGCACCCCCTGCTGCTGCGGCTGGTCGTCGTCGCCGGGCTGCTCAGCCTGGTCAGCGAGCTCGCGCAGGCGCAGCTGGTGCTGTACGCGCTGCAGGACCTCCACCTGTCCGACGCGACCTTCGGGTTCTTCGCCTTCGCCGGCGGGATCGGCGGCCTGCTCGGCGCCGGCGTCGCCCCGCGGCTGGTGCGGGCGGCCGGCCGGCTCACCGTCGTCGTCGGCGGGGTCGTCTGCTGCGGCATCGGCTTCGGCGGGATGGGCCTGGTGCGCTCGCCGGTCGTGAGCGCGGCGCTGTTCGCCCTGTTCGCGGCCGCGGTGGTGGCGGTCAACGTCGTGCTCGCGACGGCCCGGCACACACTCGTGCCCGGCGAGCTGCTCGGCCGGGTGCTCGGGGTGTGGCGCACGGTCGTCTGGGGCGCGATCCCGCTGGGCGCGCTGCTCGGCGGCGTGCTGACCGAACGGCTCGGCACGGCCGCGCGGACGTTCGCCGTCTCCGGCGTGGCCATGCTGGCGATCGCCGCGTTCGCGTTCACGGCGCTGCGGCGGTTCTCCCTCGGTGACAAATCGGACTCAGCCGCGGCCTGGGCGCACCACGATCCGGGATTGTGAGCTGAAATATCTCCTCACCCAGGTGGTGAGGAGGCAGCCATGCACACCGTGGACCCGGGGACCGGCACCGACGCCGATCCCGACTTCGACGAGTCTGCCGCCGAGCCCTCGCCCCCGCCCCCGTCCCGCCGGCTGCTCGTGCTGTGCGCGGTGGCCGGGTTCGTGCTCGGCGGCAGCGTGCTCGGCCTGCTCTGGGGCCTGTCCGGCGTGCACGCCGGCGCGCTCGACGACGCCGTCGCGGCGTGCCAGGCGCTCGACCGGGTGGGCGAGCTGCCCGACACGAGCCAGGACCGGCAGCCGGCGCTGACGCCCGGCCTGACCTCGGAGCGGCTGCACCGGATGATGGCCGCGCGCGAGCTGTCCGCGGCCGCCGCCCAGGTCAACGCGAACTACCAGCCGCTGGCCGACCACATCGACGGCGTCAGCCGGATGGTGCTCAGCCTGCACTTCAACGACATCTCCGGCCAGCGGCACCTGGCTCAAGCTCAGGAGATCTGCGCCAGGATCTGAACAGCCGGGCGAAGCCCGTCCGTTGAGGGTGGTGGTGGGGCGGGGTCCGGGCTAGGCGGGGTGGACCGTCTTCACCGCGAGCTGGTTGCCCGGGATCTTCGTGCTGGCGCAGCCCGTGCCCTCGTCCGGCACGAAGTTCGACGCGGTCTCCTGCGGCAGGTAGATCCGCAGGCCCTTCACCGGCGTCGGCTGGCAGGTGCCCGGGTCGAAGTTGCCCACGTTGACGAACTGGATGTCCGCGGCCGCGGTCTGGCCGGGGTTCAGCTTGACGGCGTTGCCCTTGGTGCCTTCGCGGAAGGCGTCCTTGCCGACCTGGTGCCCGTCGGAGCCGGCCACGTAGGACACCCCGGGGAAGCCCTGGATGGTGCAGGGCTTGGAGCTGGAGTTCGTGATGAGCAGCGGCCGGTACACCGACCCGGCGCCGGCGTCGCCCTGGCCGAGCGACAGCTTGACGTCGCCGGCCTTGCAGAGCCCGTCGTCCGCGGGCTGGGCGACCGGCGGCGCGGCGGGGGCCGAGCTCGCCGGGCTCGAGGTGGCGGTGGTGACCGTCGTGGTCGCGGCCGGGGACGTCGAGGACGGCGTCGAGCTGCTCGCCGCGGGCGTGGTGCCGCCGCTGCCGCAGGCGGAGAGCGCGAGAACACCCGCCGAAGCCGCCACGACCGGCAGCAACCGAGTGAGCTTCGTCCGAACCATGTCAATCGCCTCCCTGATGTGGTGCTACGGGGTAGACGTGCGGATCGCGGGGCGGGTTGGTCGTCCTCGTAAATTCCCCACCAAACGTGTTCCAAACGTGACGGGATTACACTTTCGTGACGATCAGAGCGGGGTGTCAACCCAGGTCAGGCAGTGCCACTGGCCGTCGGGCCGGGCGTCCAGCTCCACCAGGCCGGTGTTCGGGATCAGCGCCGCGTTGGCCACGTCCGCGTGCACGTTCGAGGCCAGCCACTCACCGGCCAGCCGGATCGCGCCACCATGGCTGACCAGGGCGATCACTCCGTCCGGGTCGGCCTGCTCGTGCTTGGCGCGCAGCCGGCCGACGGCGTCCAGCATCCGCGTGCGCACGCTGGTGCCGCTCTCGCCGCCGGGCAGCGACGGCGTCAGTTCGCCGAGCGTCCAGCGCCGGACCGTCTCCATGTAGGTGCGGATCGACTCGTGGTCGGTCGCGCCCTCCAGGTCACCGGCGACGACTTCGTGGACGCCGTCGACGACCTGGACCTCCAGCGACAACCGCGCGGCCAGCGGCGACGCGGTCTGCTGCGCCCGGGTCGCCTGCGACGCGTAGACCGCGACGATCGGCTCCCCCGACAGCCGCGCCGCGAGGTCCTCGGCCTGCGCGCGGCCGAGGTCGGTCAGCGGCGGCCCGGGCAGCGCGGTGTCGAGCGCACCGCGGACGTTCCCGTCGGTCTGGCCGTGCCGGATGAGCAGCAGCCTCACGCCAGGTCTCCCTTGCGGACCGCGTCGGCCCACACGGCCGCTTCGACGAAGTCGTCGTTGCCGAAGCCGGGCTCGACCGTGGTGCGGGTCCCGTCGGCGCGCGGGTGCGAGCCGAGGAACCGCAGCTGGCGGCAGTGCCGGCGCAACGCCGTCAGCGCGTCGAGGACCCGCGGCTCGGCCACGTGCCCCTCGAAGTCGATGAAGAAGCGGTACTCGCCGAAGTTGTTGCGGGTCGGCCGGGCGTCGAGCCGGGTCAGGTTGATGCCGCGGCTGGCCAGCGCGGTGAGCAGCTCGGCGAGGGTGCCGGTGCGGTTCGCGGCCGCGGCGACCACGGACGTCCGGTCGGCGCCCGTCGGCTCCGGCAGCTCGCCCGGCGGCCGGACCAGCAGGAACCGCGTCGCCGCGTCGGTGACGTCGGCGACCTCGGTGGCCAGCACCTCGAGGCCGTAGTGCTCGTTCGCGACCGGCGCGCAGACCGCGGCGTCGAAGTCGCCCTCCAGCACGCCGACCGCGGCGGCGGACGTCGACGAAGACGCCACCGGGTGGGCGTCCGGCAGGTTCGCCTCGAGCCACTCGCGGACCTGGGCCAGCGCGTGCGGGTGGCTGGCGACGGTCCGGATCTCCGTCGTCCCGGGCCGGGTCAGCACGCTGAAGTGGATCGGCAGGATGGTCTCGGCCACGGCCACCAGCGGGGTCGACTCGCTGAGCGCGTCGAGCGTGGTGGGCACCACGCCTTCGACCGAGTTCTCGATGGGGACGCACGCCGCATCCGCCTTGCCTTCGCGGACGGCCGTCATCGCGAGCCGGACGGTCTCGACCGGGATCAGTTCCTCGCCGGCGACGGCGAGCACCCGCGCGGCCTGTTCGGTGAAGGTCCCTCGGGGGCCGAAGTATGCGATCCGTGACACAGCCCCCAGGCTACGGGGCCCGGCCGTGGCGACATTCACTCGGACAGCCGGTACGGGAACCGGTTACGCCGGGTGGCATTTTTTGCGATGCTGGGAGCGTGACCGCCGAATCGGGCACGCACACCGGACACGAGGGCGCGCAGCCGCCGATCGCCCCTCGCACCCCGGAACTGGTGCTGTGCGCCGTCGATGCACCGCTCGCCGAGGCCTGGACCGCCGCTGCGGAAAAACTGGCCGGGCGGGTCCGGGTGCACCGCGGCTCGGTGCTCGACGTCGTCGCGCAGGCGGTGGTCAGCCCGGCCAACTCCTACGGCTGGATGCGCGGCGGGATCGACGCTGTCTACGCGCGGGCGTTCCCCGGCGTGGAGCAGAGCGTCCGCAGCGCTGTCCTGGCCTTCCACGGCGGTGAGCTGCCGATCGGCGACGCCGTGGTGGTGCCGACCGGCGAGGCCGAGCCGGCCTGGCTGATCAGCGCGCCGACCATGCGGGAGCCCGGCGAACGGCTGCCGCGCGACACCGTCCACCCGTACCTGGCCGCCCGCGCGGTGTTCCTGACGTGGCGCGACGGCCGGCTCGACCACGGCCCGGTGCGGGAGTCCGTCGACACGATCGCGATGCCGGGCCTCGGCACCGGCGTCGGCGGCGTCGACCCGGCGATCTGCGCCCGGCAGGTCGCGGCGGCGTGGGACGAGGTCTTCGGAAACCGTCACCCTCGGTGATCAACCCCTGGTAGGGGGTGGACTACATCACAGCGCGTTCACCGGCCGTAAGCCCTACCGTTAATCACGCAGGTGAACGTCCGCCAGTGCAGGCGACGGCCGGAGGAGTGTGCGATGACCCGGGTCCGCGAACTCAGCCCGTATGTCGAGCTGCACCGGGAACAATGGAAAGAACTGCGAAGTTCGACGCCGTTGCCGCTGACCGCGGCCGAGCTGCTGCGGCTGCGCGGTCTCGGTGAGCAGGTCGACCTGGCCGAGGTGGCCGACGTCTACCTCCCGCTGTCCCGCCTGATCAACCTGCAGGTCGCCGCGCGCCAGCGGCTCTACGAAGCGACCACGACGTTCCTCGGTGACGACTCCCGCGGCACGAAGGTCCCGTTCGTGATCGGCATCGCCGGGAGCGTGGCGGTCGGCAAGTCGACCACCGCCCGCATCCTGCGCACGCTGCTCGCCCGCTGGCCGGACCACCCCCGCGTCGACCTGGTCACCACCGACGGCTTCCTGTACCCGCGCGCCGAGCTGATGCGCCGCGGGATCATGCACCGCAAGGGCTTCCCGGAGAGCTACGACCGGCGCGCGCTGCTGCGGTTCGTCACGGAGGTCAAGTCGGGCGCCGAGCGCGTGGCCGCGCCGGTGTACTCGCACCTGGCCTACGACATCCTGCCCGGCCAGGAGCAGGTGGTGCAGCAGCCGGACATCCTCATCCTCGAGGGCCTGAACGTGCTGCAGCCGGGGCCGCGGCTGATGGTGTCCGACCTGTTCGACTTCTCGATCTACGTCGACGCGCACACCGACGACATCCAGCGCTGGTACATCGAGCGGTTCCTGGAGCTGCGGCACACGGCGTTCGCGGATCCGGCGTCGCACTTCCACCACTTCGCCGGCCTGCCCGACGACGAGGCCCGCGCCGAGGCACGCCACCTGTGGCACTCGATCAACGAGCCGAACCTGATGGAGAACATCAAGCCGACCAGGCCGCGGGCGACCCTGGTGCTGCGCAAGGACTGCGACCACACCATCAACCGGGTGCGGCTGCGCAAGCTCTGACCCGGTCACCGGGCTTGTCACCCACATGCCGCGCTTTCCCACGCTGAGCGAGTGCGCGGGCACGATTCGTTGCGGCTCGGCGACGCTCCGCGCCGGAATCCGGCCGTTCGGCCGAGGCGGGGCGTTCAGGCGTAACCGGTTGGCCGATACCGGCGCACCGGCGGGAAAGCGACCCTGAAGGAGTCAGGAAAACGGCTCTGAGCTGGGGAGGAGGCCCACGATGTTCACGATGATCCTCACGTGGGTCGGTGCGGTGCTCGGTTTGGCCCTGCTGATCGCGATGGCGGCCGGGACCTTCGTCGTCGACTTCGACGACCGGCTGCAGGAACGCCGCCGCAAGGGGAAGCCCGCCGAACCGGCAGGCCCCCTCCCCTAGGCGTCAGAGTTCGGCCAGCGCCTCGACGTAGGCGTCGGCGTCGTATTCGAGGTTTTCCGCGTCCAGCAGGCTGTTTTCCAGCGCGTCGATCAGCTGCTCGAAGATCTCGTCGCGGTCCAGCTCGCCCTCCCGCAGGCGCTCGGCGGCCTGCCAGACGTCGGCGGGCTCGTTGTCCCACAACTGGTCGACGATGGTGGCGCGCAGGATCAGCCGCTGCTCTTCCTCGTCCTCGTCGGCCTCGGCGATGACCAGCGCCCGGCGCTGCTCCGGGTCGTTGGGGTCGAGGTCGACCTCTTCCTCGTCGATTTCCGTGGTCAGCGACGGCACGGCGAACATCCGCCGCTCCAGCGCGTCGGCCAGCTCGGTCGGCGACAGCTCGCTGGTGTCGGCGAAGTAGCGCTCCAGCGGCGAGTCGTCATCGTCGGCGTACTCGCTCAGGTAGTCCTGGACGGCCTCGTCGAGGGCGGCGATCGCGGTCTCGGTCAGGTGCGCCCGCTCGCCCGTCCACTGCACCCAGGCCAGCACGACCGGCTCGACGGCGTCCTCGTGGTCGGCGTCGAGCTCGTACTCCTCGCCCAGCAGGCCCTCGAGGAACCGCGCGATCTTCTCCGGCCCGACGCGCAGCGGGTTGCCGGGGTCGGTGCGCAGGCCGTGCTCCAGCAGCAGGGCACCGATCGCGCGGGCAGCGTCGGCGTCTTCACCGCTCGCCGTAACGAACTGCTCGACGACAGCGGCGCGCTCGGCGTCGGACCACTCGGCCACCTCGGGCACGAGCGCCGGCTCCGGCAGCGCGCGGCACCAGGTCAGCGCGACGGCGTGGAAGCGCGCGTAGTCCTCGCTGACGTCGGCCTCGTCGAGGTGGTCGGTGGCGGCGAGGCCGTCCGCGATCAGGCGGTGCGCCTCGGCGGGGTCGACGGCCTCGAAGACGACCAGCTCGGGGTCGGCGTCGGACTGCTCCCGCATCTCGGCGAGGACCTCGGCGGGCTGGTCGATCACGACGAGGTCCCGCACCCGGCCGCCCTCGGTGTAGTCGAGCAGCGCGAGCAGGCCGTACGCCTGGTCACCGTGGGAGAAGACGGTGAGCAGGGACGATTCGTCGCCGAAGACGTCCCCGGTGCGCCAGCACTCGCCGGCGGTGACCCGGCCCAGCGCGCCGGCCCAGGCGGGCTCGGGGATGCCGCGGCCGAGGACGACCTGCAGACCGGCGTCGGCGGCCTTGCGTTCGACGTCGGTTTCGGCGACGACCCGCAGCGCGGCCAGCAGCGCGGCGGCACCCGGGGTGATCTTGCGCTGCGCGAAGGCGATGAGTTCGAGGCCGAGCGGCTCTTCGCCGTCCTCGGCGGGCAGGTCGTGGAACTGGCCGAGCACCTCGGAGGCGAGCAGCTCGACGTCGACCGGCTCGGGGTCGGCGCCCAGCGCCGAAAAGTCGTTCAGGATGTCCTTGAACAAGCCGGTCACGCTGTGGGTGACGGGCTGCGGTGCCTTCTTGCGGGCGCGACTCACCGGGCTCATGCGTTCATGCTTTCACTTCACCGCGAGCGGGTCGCGGTGGCCCTGGCGCGGGTCCCGCCGGCTGCTCGACGGGGAGGCGCCGAGCCGGACGGCGGAACTGGGCCACCGCGACGCCTTGGCGCGCTCACGATGTCCCGGTGCACGTGTATCACCGGTTCTCTCGGGTCAACGAGGGGTGCGGGGGGAGGTTACGGGTCTTTCGGGGGTCCGGGTGGCGGAGCCCCCGGCCCGGGGTGAAGCCCCGGTTGTTGCAGCCTTCGGCAGGGCGATCCTGGCGGCCCGGATTTCCGTGATCAGCCGGGTTTTCCGCCGGTGGTTTTCCACCAGCGCGGCCAGGTAAGCGGTGAATTCGTCCGGCGTCTCGGCGCGCTTGTGCAAGGTGCGCAACACCTTCAGCCGGCGGGCGGCTTCCTGGTACGCCTGCGGGTCCTTGCGCTCGATGAGCTCGTCGACGTGTTCGCGGAGCACCGGGATCGCCTCCGCCGGGTGCTCGGCCGCGCGCTGCTCGGCCAGTTCGAGCTTGAGCTCCGCGGACGCCCCGAACCGGACGCAGGCCCGCCAGGCTTCGTCCGGACGGCCGTCGTCGAGCAGGACCCGGACGAGCTCGTCCGCCTGCTCGATACCCTCGGCAGCACGTTCGCGCAGGCAGGTGAGCGCTTCCCGGCGCTGCGCGGTCCACTTCCCCTCGGCCGTCGCGGCGGCGCGCAGGGCCGCGAACGTCTCGCGACTCGGCTGGGCGTCGAATTCCTTGCGACGGCGGGAGGTCTCGCTTTCCGGTTCCGGCAGGGGCTGCTTGTCGTGGGTGAGCGCGCGGGCGGCGTGCGCGATGGCCTCGCTGTGCCGCCCCGCGGCCCGCAGCACCCGGACGATCTTGAGGCTGACGTCCACCCGCGGCGGCTTGGCCGACAGGATCGCCACCAGCTCGTCGACGTCGCCGAGCACCTCGGCCAGCTGTTCCCGGAGCCGTTCGGCCACGTCACGGCGGTGGCCGGGGCTGTTCGCGGCCAGCACGTCGTCCACAGTGGACTTGATCCGCTTGAGGCCGGGCTCGCCCAGCGCCGCCGCGAACTCGGCGAGGTCGATCACCGGGCGGCCGGGGCCGTCGAACTCGACCTCGAGGATCCAGTCGGCGAGCTTCTCCGGGTCCGGCGGCCGGGCGGCGCACGCGCGGGCGTACAGCTCCACGGCCCGGTCCAGCCGGTCGGCGAGGTCGCCGGTGTAGTCGCCGGTCTGCTCCAGCACCTCGCTGATGTCGTCGACCGTGCGCCGGGCCAGCGGGGCCAGGTCGGCGCGGCTGCCGGCGTCGAGCATGCGCTGCAGCGTGTCCAGCACCGCGCCGATCTTCGCGGTGTACTCGGCGTTCCCGTCGGTGACCGCGGTGTCCAGCAGCCGGTGCGCCTCGCTGACGTCCCCGGATTGGGTGGCGGCGCGCAGTTCGAGTGAATGCCGCAGCTCCGGATCGCGCTCGGCTTGGGCGTGCAGCAGGTCCGCCAACGTCTCCGCGTCCAAGGTGCGCAGGTAGGGGCGAAGATCCGGGTGGGGACTCACGCGCACCAGTCTGCCCGACGGCCACGGCCACGCGTGTGGGCCAACCGCGTGCTCTTTTCGGAGTAATCCAGCACGCTGTGTGACCACCTCATGAACGGCGTAAGTCGTCGAGCACGGCTTTCAGCGGCCACGGTTCCGGCAGACCCGGCCGTCGTGACCGTGCGTGGCGGGGTCGCGGGATGGCCGCGCCGGCCGTCGGCACCATGATCGGGACGACCGGCACCGGCACCCGCGCCACCAGCCGCCGCACGACGACCAGCAGGAGGACGGCGAACAGCAGCAGCGCGGTGCCCGCGGCGAGCGCGCCGGCGAGGGTGCGACGGCCGTCGTCGAGAGTCAGCTGGACCGCGTACTGGCTCTGCTGCGCGTACAGCATGCACAGCTGCTCGGACACCGCGTACGCGGCGCTGCGCCACGTGGACTCGGGCACGGGCAGCGGTTCGGCAGCGGTGAAAGCGTTCTCGGCCGCGGCGAGCCTGCTCCAATCGGCGCTACGGGTGAGCGACTCGTACGCCATCCGGCCACTCTCGGTGAGCTGCGGGACGAGGCGGGCCAGTTCGGCCCGGTAGGCGGCGACGGCGGAGGTGAACGACCCGCGCGACACGTTGTCCAGGCCGGCCAGGGCGAGGGAATCGGAGCGGTCCATGCCTTCGGCAACGGAAAGCAGCTCGACGGCGGTCGTCTGCTGGTAGGCGGACTCGGCGTCCGGGGCGTGGCGCGCGTATTCGCGCAGTCCCGCGATGGCGGACTCGATCCGCAACGTGAAACTCGTGTACGCGGCGCTACGCCGTTCGGGCGAAGCCATCGCCGCGCTGCGCTGACCCTGCAGGGCGACCACCGCCCGGGCCGTCCGGTCCGCGGCGGACGCCGTCTCCATCGCCAGATCGCGGGTCCGAACCGCCTGGTGGACCAGGAAAACGGCGATCACGACGGCCACGAGGACGAGCGCGCCGCCGGGGACGAAGGCGATGCCCAGCATGCGGCCGCGGACGGATCGCAGGTACTTCAAGACATTCCTTTCCCGGCCTTGGGCCCCGCAAGCATCCCGACGAAGTTCAACCTATTGAGTGAGAGATTCACCGGTCAACGCCAGTCCGCCATACGGCCGTTAGCGCACGGTGACGACCGAGGACAATCGCGCCCGTGACTTTCGACGACGTGACCCAGCGGCTACGCGCCTTCGCGGCGGCGCGCGCCTGGGAGCCGTACCACACCCCCAAGAACCTCGTGATGGCGCTTTCCGGCGAGGTCGGCGAGCTGACGTCGCTGTTCCAGTGGCTGACCCCGGAGGAGTCCGACGCGTGGCGCGAGGACCCGTCACTGGAGGAGAAGGTGCTGGACGAGATCGCGGACGTGACCCTGTACCTGCTGCAGCTGGCAGACCGCCTCGGCGTCGACCTGCCCGCGGCGGCGCACGCGAAGATCGACCGGAACGAGGTGCGCTTCCCGCCGCCGGCCTAGCCCCAGAAGACGCCGCCGGGGTTCCGGTCGATCTCCTCAAGCAACGCCGGCGGCGTGCTGGCGACCGGCGCGTCCGGGTAGCTCAGCCACCGCCCGTTGCGGTCGGCCCACCACACGGACCAGATCCCGAACTCGTCGAGCCGCAGCTGCGCGATCTTCTGTTCGCTCCACTCGGGCCCGGCTTGCGGCGACCACGGCGCACGGCGTTCGACGATGGTCACCGCGCGACCCCGCGTCCGGCACTCGACGCGGATCCGGTCCTGCAGGTGCTCGGGGACGCGCTGCGTGCACCAGCGTTCGATCTGCCGCAGCGCGAGCTCCGGAATAGCCATGTGGTCCAGTGAACCGGACCGCCTCACCCGGCGCGCAGGTGGGCGAGCACGGCCGCGTAGGTGACGTCGGGGGCACAGCCGTCACCGCACGGACGTCAGCGCGGCGCAGGCTCGGCCAGCCACCACCCGCCGAGCAGCGCACCGACCCCGACGGCGCCCAGGAAGATCCCGGCCGCCAGCGGTGTCCCCCCGAACATCCCCACGACCACGACGAACATCACCAGCAGCCCGAAGCCCATCAAAACCCGCCCGCCGACGCGCTTCGACGCCGGTGCCGCGGGGGACGGCGCAGGCTCGAAGCCAAGGGCCACCGGTGCCGCACGGACGTCCAGCACGACGGCACCCAGCTCGGCGCCCCGGGCCAGTCGCGGCTCGGTCGCCGGCACCGACGCATCGGCCACCAGGTGGGTGACACTCCCGGTCAGCTTCTTCGCCAGCTGGACGCCCTCGGCGAGGACCCGTGCCCGGAGCCGGTCCGCCTCGACGGTCGTGCCCAGCACCAGGACCCGCGTCGCCTTGCCGCCCGCCGTCGGGCGCAGGTCGCCGGCCGGGCCGACGCCGAGGGCCGTGGCCACCTGGCGCAGCTCGCGTGCCTCCGCCGCGGTCACCACGCCGTCCCGTTCCGCGATCTCGCGCAATGCCGTCACGAGCTGCTCGTGCGTCGACCGCACGTGCGCCTCCGACAGCCCGGCCTCGGTCGCCAGCTCGGCCAGCGCCGCCACCTCGTCGTGCGCGAGGTGCTGGTCGGCGAGGGCGTCGGCGAGCAGGTCCAGGTAGGCGTCGTCCGCCGCGATGCGTTCGACGGCCTCGGCCATCCAGCCCGGCTCGGCGGGCCGCGCCTCGGCCCGCGGCAGCAGCCGGCCGTCGGGGAACCGCGGCAGGCCGGGCAGGACCGGCGGGGCCGCGAACGTCAAGCCGTACCGCCCGAACAATCCCGTCACCAGCTGCGCGACCGCCCGCGCGCCGGACAACGCCGACTGCCCCGGCCGGGCCGGCACGCCGAGCGCGTGCGCCACGGTGGCGAGCCGATAGTTCGGCAGCCGCACCACCGACTTCGCGGCCGCCAGCGTCGAGACGCCCGGCAGCGGGGGCAGCCGGACCCCGAGGAGACCGATTTCGCGGTCGAGGAACGCGCTCGCGAACGCCGGGTCGTGCGCCACGAGCACGCTGCCGTCGCACAGGTCGAGCAGCGGCCCGAGCACCTCGCCGAACGACGGCGCGCCGTCGAGCTCGTCGCTCGTGATGCCGTGCACGAGGGCGGGGCCGGGCGGAACGCCGGGACCGGGATTCACCAGCGTCGACAGCTCACCCGCGAACGATCCGTCGGCGTGGACGCGCACCGCGGCGAGCTCGACGACGCGCCCGGGGCGCAGGCCGGTGGTCCGGATGTCCACGGCGGTGAAGTCGAGGCCGTGCGCGGGGTGGCCGCCGGCGCCGAGCAGCGGGAGGGATTCGATCACGTCCGCAGGTCGTTCCCGGCCCGGGAGTTGTGACAGCTTTTCGGCGCGGAACGGTGGTTCGTGACGTGATCGTGACGGCAACAATCCGCCGGATAACGACTGGTGGCCGATCACGGCCCGGCGCGTAACAACGGCGGGAGATTTCCCGAGTACACCGTCGGCACGTCGCCATCGAGGAACGAGGAAAAACCCGCATGCAGCCGAAGAAGCGCTTTCCGAACTGGCTGAAGATCGTCCTGGCCGCCTTCACGGTCCTGTTCGTGCTCGGCGCGATCTTCGGCAAAGCTCCCGAGCCGAAGCTCACCACCGCCGCCGCGCCGGCGTCCTCGGCACCCCCGTCGACCAGCACATCCGCGACCCCGACGCCGACGCCGGTCGTCGTCACCTACACCGTCGCCAGTGTGACGGACGGGGCGACGGTCGTCGTCAACGGGAGCGACGGCAGCAGCAGGACGGTGCACGTCCTCGGCGTCACGGCGCCCGCCGCCGGCACCGGCTGCTACTGGACGGAATCGCTCGGCTGGGCGACCACGACGCTTTCCGGCAAAGCCGTCAAGCTCGGCGCGGAAACGGCGCAGGGCATCGCGCTGACGCTCGCCGACGGTCAGGACTACGCGGCACTCGCCATTCAGCAGGGATATCTCAAGTACGCGGCGAACGCGGCCCTGCCGGCGCTCGCCGCCACCGAAAGCGCGGCCAGGCAGGCCGTCAGCGGACTGTGGGGACCGCCGTGCAACGGGACGATCGACGCCCCGGCGCCCACGGTCGCCCCGGAACCGGCGATCCCCCCGGCACCGAAGCCCACCCAGGCACCGGCACCGGCCACGAAGGCGGCGCCCAAGCCGGCACCGCCCGTGGTGGAGACCACCGAGCCCGCGCCCGCCCCGGAACCGGACCACAACGTCTACTACGCGAACTGCTCCGCCGCGAAGGCCGCCGGTGCCGCACCGCTGTACCGCGGCGAACCGGGCTACCGGTCCGCGCTCGACCGCGACGGCGACGGCGTCGCCTGCGAAAGGTGATCTAACCTGGGCCGGTGACCACCGCCGACGAACTGCTCGGCCGGCTCGCGGGCCTCGACCGGGACGCGCTCGCGAAAATCCTCACCCACCGGCCGGACGTCCTCGAAGAACCGTGGCCGCGGCGGCTCGACGTCGTCGCGGCCCGGCTCGCGTCCGCCGGATCCCTCGATGCGGCGCTGCTCGCGTTGCCGACGCCGCTGATGCAGGTCCTGCGCGCCGTCCAGCTGTGTCACGCGCTCGGGCAGCGGCCGGCGCCGGTCGCCGAGGTCGCCCAGCTGCTCGGCACCGAGTCCGTCGAGTCCTTTGTGGACGAACTGGCCGAGCGCGCACTGCTGTGGCGCGACGACGGCGGCGTCGTCCTGCCGGAACTGCTGCACCGCACCAGCTTCGCGCCCGAGAGGCTCGGCCGGCCGGTCGCGGACCTGCTCGAGGAGGTCGGCGCGGCCCGGCTGGCGAAGCTGTCGCGGAACCTCGGGCTGCCCGGCACCGAGCGGAAAGCACAGCTCCTGCTCGGCCTCGTGCAGTTCTTCCGCGACGGCGACCGCGTCCGCGAGCTGTTCGCCACCGCGCCCGCCGAGAGCCGGAAGCTGCTGCGGGACATGGCCGACGGCGTTCCCGAGATCCAGGGCATGGCCCCGGCGGGCTGGGCGTTCGACCACGGGTTCCTGATCAGCACGTACTACGGCACCATCGCCATGCCGATCGAGGTGTCCCTCGCGCTGCGCGGCCCCGGCCACCAGCTGCCGTTCACCCCCGCCGAACCCGGGTACCCGGTCACCCACATCGGGGCGGACGCGGCGGAATCCGCGGCTTCGGCGGCCGCGCTGCGGCTGCTCGACCGCGTGTCGGCGATCCTCGACCTGGCCGCCGCGGAACCGTTGCCGCTGCTCAAGGACGGCACGATCGGGACCCGGCTGATCAACAAGGTCGCCAAGGACACCGGAGGCACGCCGCCGGAGATCGCGCTGGCCATCGACCTCGCGTCGCAGGCCGGGCTGCTGGTGGCCGACGAGCCGCCGGTGCCGCGCCGCGGGCGGAAGGCGCCGCCGGCCACGCTCGCGCCGGATCCGGACCTCGCCCGGCCCGCCCCCGCGCTGCTGTACCGCCTGCTGCTGGCGACCTGGTGGGACCCGGCGCCGCCGGAGTTCGAGGTCGACGTCGAGGCGCTGCTGCGGCGGCTGGCCGTGCGGGTGCTGGCGCGGCTCGCTCCCGGCGACGCGATCACCGACCTCGACGCGCTGACCGGGCTCGCCCGGTGGCACGCGCCCATGGTGCCGGTCGAGGACTTCGCGGACGACCTGCGGATCGCCGTGCAGCAGGCCGAACTGCTCGGCGTCGTCGCGCACGGCGCGGTGACTTCGGCCGGGCGTGCCCTGCTCGAACCGGAGCGGCTCGTCGAAGTCACCGACGAGCTCGTCTCCCGGGCGCGGACGACGGCGTTGTTCGGCACGGACCTGACCGCGATCGTGCCCGGCTCGCCCGACGCCCGGCTCGCCGCGCTGCTGGACCGCGCCGCCGACCGGGAAGCCCAGGGCACGGCGACCAGCTGGCGGTTCTCCCCGGCGTCCGTGCGGCGGGCGTTCGACCAGGGCGTGACGGCCGGCGAGCTGCTCGAGGACCTGCGTTCGAGCGCCGCGGGCGACCTGCCGCAGCCGCTGGTGTACCTGGTGAACGACGTCGCGCGGCGGCACGGCGAGGCGCAGGTGCTGGACGTCGCGAGCGTCGTCGTCGGCGAACCCGCCGTGCTGGCCGAGCTCGCCGCGCACCGCAAGCTCGCCAAACTCGGCCTGCGCGCGGTGGCCCCGACCGTGTTGACGTCCACTGTGGACGCTTCGGGCACGCTGCAGGCGTTGCGCGGAGCCGGTTACGCGCCGACGCACCACACCGCGGACGGCAGCATCGTGCTGCCCGCCCGCGACCAGGCCGAGCCGACGGCGGCCATCCGCGACCCGGAACCCGGCGACCGGGTGGCCGCCGACCCGGCCGGCCACGCCGAGCGGTTGCTGGCCGCCCCTTCCCACGGTCCGGCCCTGCTGCGCGGCCAGCTCGCCCGCGCGATGAGCGACCGCTACGCCGGCCGGCTCACGCCCAGGCAGCAACAGCTCTGCTGGCAGCTCGAAGCCGGGCTCCCGGTGGAGATCGCCTACGACGGCGAGCACCTCGTCGTCGCCTACCCCGAGCTCGACGGCGACGTCCTGGACGTCTGGTCGCCCGGCGAGCACACCTACCGCCGGCTCGAGCTGGCGAAGGTCGAACTGGCTCAGGTTTCGACGGCGGTCAACCGGGCGTAGACCACGACGTTGTCGAGGTAGTTCCCGCTCGCCCGGTCGAACACGCCGCCGCAGGTGATGAGCCGCAGCTCGGCGTCCGGCGTGTCGCCGTACACCTCGTCCGTCGGGAACGCGGTCTTCGGGTAGCGCTCGACGCGGTAGACGGTGAAGATCGCGATCCGGCCGTCCGCGCGGCCGACCTCGGCCCGTTCGCCCGGGCGCAGCTCCTTGAGGCGGGAGAAGGCGCCCGGCACGTGCCGGTAGTCGACGTGCGCGGCCAGCACGGCCGGCCCGGTCTCCCCCGGCGACGGCGCGCCGGTGAACCAGCCGACCGTCGTGGCGTCGCCCGGGACCTCCAGCGCGCCGTCCGGGGTCAGCCCGAGGTCGGCGATGCCGGTGGCCCGCACGCCGATCGCCGGGATGGTCAGTGACGCCGGTTTCGCCGCGGGGAGGCCGTCGGCGGCCGTTGCCGTGGGGTGCGCGATGCTCGCGGTGCCCGGCGGGTTCGCGGTGGCCGGGCTCGGCGGGGCGATCTCGTCCGGCGCCTTCGGTGCCAGGACGAGGACGAGGGCCACGGCCACGACCACGCCGAGAGCCGCGACGACCGCCGTGACCGCGGGCCACAGGCGCGGGTGCCTCAACTCGGGCGCCGGCGCAGGTAGAGCACCATGCCGCCGGACACCGTCGCGGCGAGCAGCGTGCCGCTGAGCACCAGGATGCCCGGGACGTCGTCGGCCGGCTCACCGCCGCCGGTGGCGACACCGCCGGCCGGCTTGACCTTCACCTGGCCGGTTTTCCTGGTGCCGGCGGGCTTTTTCGCCGGTGTGGTTCGCGTGGACGGTTCCGCCGTCGGCGTGGTCGTGCCCTGCTGCCGGTGCGGCAGCGTTTCGCAGGCGATGCCGTTCTTGTCGCGGTCCAGGCCGTTGGGGTCGCCGGGCGTGGCGTCGAGGACCGCCTGGGCTTCTTCCTGGTACTGGAAGTCCGAGCAGTCCTTGTCGCCGGTGAGCGGCGGCGCGAGCTGGGCGGAGGCGAAGGGAACGGGGCCGAGAAGAGCGAGCCCGGCGACGGCGACGGCCGTCGTCAGGGCACGGCGAAACAGGGACAACGGAATTCCTTCCGGACGGAATCGGGGGCGAATGTGTCGTTACTATCGCCGCATCGGCGAGGTCGTTACGGACGTTTCCGGAATTCCGGGAATGACAGCGGTCCACCAGGATCGACGCGTCCGGTGATTTCCTGCCGGTTCCGCCGCGACCTGCGGATTTGCCGTCCAGGAATGGGTACCTGCCGGAATGTTACGTGATTCGCGGTCACACTTTTGAGGTATTTCACGTGTGACGGCGCCGACCGGCCGCCACCGCGGGGTCCGGGCACCCCGTAACCTCGGGGTATGCCGATCCAGGTACTGCTCGTCGACGACCACGAACTGGTCCGCCGCGGGCTCCGCGACCTCCTCGGCGACGAGCCCGACATCGAGGTCGTCGCCGAGGCGAGCACCGTCGAAGAGGCCTTGGCGATGGCGATGCACGTCGAGCCGGAGGTGGCGGTGGTCGATGTCCGCCTCGGCGACGGCGACGGCATCACGCTCTGCCGCGAACTGCGGTCGAAGCCGAACCCGCCGGCCTGCCTGATGCTGACGGCGTTCGACGACGAGGAGGCGATGGTCGGCGCGATCATGGCCGGCGCGGCGGGCTACCTGCTGAAGCAGGTGCGGGGGCAGGACGTGGTGCACGCGGTCCGCGAGGTCGCGGCCGGCCGGTCGCTGCTGGACCCGGTGAGCACCGCGCGGGTGCTGGACAAGATGCGCCACCCGCCGACGGACGAGCTGGCGACGTTGACCGAACGCGAGCGCGACGTGCTCGAGCTGATCGGACAGGGGTTGTCGAACCGCGAGATCGCCGAGCGGCTGTTCCTGGCGGAGAAGACGGTCAAGAACTACGTGACGTCGGTGCTGGCGAAGCTCGGGATGCAGCGCCGGACGCAGGCGGCCGCCTGGATCGCGCGGCGCGAGAAGTAACCGTCCGCGCCGGGCACGTCCGCAATCCGCCGTTCGCTGCGATCTTTTCTGCGCCTCGTCACGGTCTGCCACGCCGATCGGCGTGTTTTCGGGTAGAGATTCACTCGAACGTGAGTCGAATATATGTTCGAGAACTCGGTAAGATCATTGACGAGGGCGTGGAAGGGAGGCTGGATGACCCGAGAAGGATGAGTCGCGCAGGTCAGTCGAGTGGGAGGTCGAACGCGACGAGGGTGCCGAGGCTGGGTGAGGAGTTCAGGAAGAACTTCCCGCCCGCGGCGTCCGCGCGTTCGGCGAGATGACGCAGACCACGGGTGGCGACGCCTTGGGGGACGCCGGAACCGTTGTCCCGGACGCGGAGTTTGACGCCGCCGGAGTCCCTGGTCAGCGTCACGCGCGTTTCGCTGGCGCCGGAGTGCCGGACGACGTTGGACAGCGCTTCGCGCAGAGCGGCCCGGATGTGGTCGGCGCGCTCCGCGGGGATGTCGGCGAATTCGCCGGACAGCTCCAACGTCGGCGGGTAGCCGAGCAGCTCGCCGGCAATGCGGACCTCGCCGCGCGCCGACTCGGCGAGGTCGGTGGGCGTGCCGGTGTCGTGGCGAGGCTCCGGCGACCGCAGCGCGCGCACGGTCCCGCGGATTTCCTCGATGGTCTGGTCGAGCTGGTCGATGGCATCGGACAGCCGGGCCCCGTCGGCTTGGGCGAACCGCTTGCGCATGTTCCGCCGAACCCGGTCCAGCTGCATCCCGGCACCGTAGAGCCGCTGGACGATGACGTCGTGCAGCTCACGGGCAATGCGCTCCCGCTCTTCGTAGAGAGCGACGCGGTGACGTGCGTTGGCGCCTTCGGCGAGCGCGAGCACAACCCCGGCTTGGGCGGCAAAGGCGACGAGCATTTCGACGGTCCCGGCGGAGAAGGGTTCCCGCCCCCGTTTCCGGTAGACGGTGAGCGACCCGAGTACCCGGCCTCCGGAGCCGAAAGGCGCAGCGGCGAAGGGCCCGTAGCCGTGGAGTTCGGCGGGCACGTAGGGCGCGGTCCGAGGATCGACGGTGAAGTCGTCACTGGCGACGGGTTCGCCGCCGCGAGCCACCCGGCCGGCCGCGGAGTCGGCAGGGAGGGCAAGGCCGCGAAGGGATTCGCCGGCCCCGGTGGTTCCGGCGCCCCCATCCGGGTCCGAACCACCTGATCCGTGGTCGGAGCCACCGAGAGGCTCGTTCGCTTCGCGTGGTTCAGCAAGGAGTCGACCAGCGTCAGCTTTCGCTTCCGAGCTACCCTCGCGCGCCTCGCCGGGCGCCGTCGTCGGGTGGGCCGTGGCGTAGTGGGCTGCCTCCACCACCACCCGGCCGTCCTCTGTGCTCACCATCGCCAGGCCGAGGTCGGCGTCCGCGAGCTCGGCCGCCCGGGCGACGACCGTGTCCAGCACCGCTCCCGGGTCGTCGCCGGACAGGGCGGTGCTCGTGATCTCGGTGGCTGCGGACAATGCCCGCGCGGCAAGCGTCGGATCCATGAGTCCCGTCATTATCGCGCGGCGCGGTGGTGGCGCGGCAAGGACACCGCAGGAATCGATCACTTGACCGGCACCCGCGTGACGACCCGGCCGTCGCGGACCTCGAGGACCACGTCCGCTCCGGCCGCTTCCTCCGCCCGGTGCGTCACGTGCACCACCGTGCGGCCAGCCAGCGCCTCCCGCAGGTGTGCCCCGAGCACCTGGGCCGTCGGCTCGTCGAGGTGCGCCGTGGGCTCGTCCAGCAGCACCAGACCCGCCGACGGCGCCGCGAGCAGCGCCCGCGCCAACGCCACCCGCTGCGCCTGGCCGCCCGACAGACCGCTGCCGCCGCTGCCGAGCAGCGTGGCCGGCGAGACGTCGGTCAAAGCCGCGCTGTCCAACACCGTGCGAAGGTCGTCCTCGGTCGCCGCCGGGTCGGCGAGGCGGAGGTTTTCCGCGACCGTCGTCGCGGCGAGCATCGGTTCCTGCGGCGCCCACGCCACCCGCTCCGGGACCGCGACCACCCCACTCCGAGGCGCGAGGAAGCCCAGCAGCGCGGCAACAAGCGTCGACTTGCCCGCCCCGCTCGGCCCCACCACCGCCGCGTACGTGCCCGGCGCCAGCTCCACGTCGACGTCGTGCAGGACCACCGGCCCGCCCGGCCAGCCGAGGTCCGCTCCCCGCAGCTCCACACCGGAAGCACACCCAGTCGACGGAGGCGGTTCCGGCACGTCGGCGAGACGACGGCGCGCGCGCTGCAGCGTGTCCCAATGCTGGGCCACCGGTGGCAGCAACGCCAGGACCTCCGCCAGCGCGAGCGGCACCAGCGCCAGCAGCGACGCCAGGACCGGGTCGAGCCGTCCGCCCGCGACCGCCTGGGCCGCCAGCGCCGTGCTGACCACCGCCGCCACTCCGCATACCAGCGTGACCAGCGCTTCCGCCGCGCCCGAACCGAAAGCTTGCCGGCGCGCTTGCGCCGAAAGGCGCGTGTCGGCGTCCGCGAGGGCGCGGCGGTGGTCGCCGGCCTTGCCGAACGCCAGCAGCTCGGCCGCCGCCTCGAACAGCACCAGGATCCGCGCCGCCACGTCACGGCGGCCAGCCGCCAGGGCCGACGTCGCCCGGCGTTCCGCGCGCAACGCCACCCACGGCGCGCACAGCCCCAGCGCCACCGCCGCCGCCAGCGTCAGCCCGGCCACGGGTAGCACCGCCGTCTGCACGGCGATCGCTCCGGCCGCGACCAGGCCCACCACCAGCGGCGGCGACACCACGCGCGGCAGCAGGTCGCGCACGGTGTCGACGTCGGCGACGAGCCGCCGTTGCCCCTCGCCCGCGCGCAGGCTCCGCGCCGGCCCGAGCCGGACCAGCGCATTCCACAGCCGCACGCGGACGCGGCCGGCGATGCGGAACGCGGCGTCGTGGGTGACCAGCCGTTCGACGTACCGGAGGCCCGCGCGGCCCAGGCCGAACGCCCGGACACCGACCACCGCGACCGTCAGGGTCAGGATCGGCGGCTGCTGGGACGCCTTGGCGATGAGCCAGCCCGACGTCGCCGTCAGCGCGACGCCGGCCAGCAGCGCGAGCGCGCCCAGCGCGGCGCCGCCGAACAGCCGCCCGTCGAGGAGCGCCCGCCACCCCAGCGGCGCCCCCTGGTCGTCCACCGTGGACACCTCGGTCGCAGCCGGCGCGTCGGTCGACATGTCGACCGCGGCCGTGCGCTCGTGGGCCGCGATGATCGCTGCGGCGCCGTTGCCGACGGCGCGCTGCACCGCGTCGAGGACCAGTCGCGCGCTGGCTTCGTCGAGGTGCGCCGTCGGCTCGTCGAGCAGCAGCAGCCAGGCGCCGCGCTGCACCCGGACCAGCGCCCGGGCGACGGCGACGCGCTGACGCTGCCCCAGCGACAGCCGGGAAACCGGCCGGTCCGCGAGCCCGGCGAGCCCGAGTTCGGCGAGCACCGCACCGGAGGAGCCGACCTCCTCGCGGACCGTCCCGCCGGTGAACACCGGTGCCTGCGGCACCCACGCGACCTGTTCGCGCCAGCGTTCGAGGTCGGTGTCGGCGAGGTTCGCCGAGCCGACGACGATCTCGCCGTCGTGCGCCGGGACGAAGCCGAGCAGCGCCGAAAGCGTCGTCGACTTGCCGCCGCCACTCGGCGCGCGGAGCCAGACGGTCTCGCCGGGCCGGACCGAGAACGACTCGCCGTCGGGCGCGAACCCGTCGCGCCGCGCGACGCGCAGGGATGTCACGCGCAGCTCGCCCCGCGCCGGGACCGCCGTTCCCGCAGCGGGCACGGGCAACGCCAGCAGGTCGGCGACGCGCCGGACCGCTTCGACGCCGTCCTCGCTGGCGTGGAACGCGGCGCCGACCGCACGCAGCGGCTGGTAGCACTCCGGCGCCAGGATCAGCACGCCGAGCCCGATGGCCAGCGGCAGGTGGCCGCCGGCGAGCCGGACGCCGATCACCACCGCGACCAGCGCCACCGACAGCGTCGCGACCAGTTCCAGCACGAACGCCGAGGAGAACGCGACCTTCAACGTCTTCAGCGTGGCGCGGCGGTGGCGTTCGGACAGCCGCCGGACCGTCTCCGCCTGCGCGGTGGCGCGCCGGAAGGCGGTCAGCACCGGCAGCACGCGCACGAGTTCCAGCAGCCGTCCGGACATCCGGTGCGTCGCGTCGGTCGCGCCGGCGACCCGGTCGGCCGTGTACTTGCCGACGAGGATGGCGAACATCGGCAGCAGCGGCACCGTCAGCGCGACGATCACGCCGGACGGCCAGTCGGCGAACAGGATGGCCGCGCCGGCGCCGAGCGGCACGACGGCCGCCGTCACCAGCGCCGGCAGGTACTCGCGGAAGTAGGCGTCCAGCGCGTCGAGCCCGCGGGTGGTGAGCGCGGTCAGCTCGCCGTGGCCGCGCCGGGCGATCCACTCCGGGCCCAGGCGCAGCGCGTGGTCGACGGCTTTCGCGCGCAGCTCGCGTTGGGCGGTCGACGCCGCGCGGGCGGAGACCGTGCGCACCGCCCAGCCGGTCAGCGCGCGCGTCGCGACGAGCGCGAGCAGCGCGGCCAGCTGGGCGGTGCGTCCCCCGGCACCTGCTCCGACGATCGCCGCGAGGACGTCGGCGAGCAGGAACGCCTGTGCGACCAGCGCGGCGGCGTTGAGGAAGGAGAGGAAGCCCACCAGGGCCAGCGCCCGGCGCACGGCCGGCACGAGGGCCGGCAGCGCGCCGAGCGGGCCCTTTCCCGGCCGCGCCGAGTCCACTGTGGACTCCGAGGCGGAAAGGGTTGCGCGCCCGGGAAGCTGTGACATCCGGGGCTCCGCCCCGGGCCGGGGGCTCCGCCACCCGGAACCCCCGAAAAACCGCTTTGTCATGGTGCGTGGACCGCCGGGATGTGCTGGGTGCCGATGCGCTTGCGGAACACCCAGTACGTCCAGCCCTGGTAGACCAGCACCGCGGGCGCGCCGAAGACGGCGACCCAGGTCATCACGGTCAGCGTGTACGGGCTCGACGCGGCGCCTTCGATGGTCAGCGTGTTGGCTGCGTCGAGGGTCGACGGCAGGACGTTCGGGAAGAGCGACCCGAACATGACCACCGCGGCCCCGGCGATGACGACGCCGAGCGCGGCGAACGCCTGCCCGTCGCGATCGGCGCGCAGCCGCAGCCAGGCGACGGCCGCCGCGAGAGCACTGATCCCGAACGCGAGCAGTGTCCACAACGTGCCCGCGCGCCACTGCACGACCGAGAGGAACGCGACCATCGGCACCATGGCGGCCGGCAGCAGCCTGAGCGCCAGAACGCGAGCGCGTTCCCGCAGGTCACCGCTGGTTTTCAGGGCCAGGAACGCGGCGCCGTGGGTGATCGAGAAGGCGGCGATGGCGACCGCGCCGAGCAGGGTGTCCCAGCGGAAGGCGGCGAAGGCCGAGCCGACGCGGTTGCCGTCGGCGTCCAGCGGCAGCCCGAGGACCGTCGTCGCGAGGATGAGCCCGACGCCGAGCGGCGGGATCCACGAGCCGGCCGTGATGACGCGGTCCCAGTTGCGCCGCCAGCGCTCGGAGTCGACCTTGCCGCGGTACTCGAACGCGACCCCGCGGCCGATGAGGGCGAGCAGCACGAGCAGCAGCGGCAGGTACGCGGCCGAAAACAGCCCGGCGTACCAGGCGGGGAAGGCAGCGAACATCGCCCCGCCGGCGACGATGAGCCAGACCTCGTTGCCGTCCCAGACGGGCCCGATGGTGTTGACCATGACGCGCCGCTCGGTGTTGTCCTTCGCGAGGACGGGCAGCAGCATGCCGACGCCGAAGTCGAAGCCCTCGAGGAAGAGGTAGCCGAGCCAGAAGAAGGCGATGACGACGAACCACGCGATTTCGAGAGTCATCGCGTCCCACCTTCCGCACGGTGGCCGTGAGTTATCCACATTGGGTCGAGTTGTCCACAGATTTGCTGTGGGTAACCCTGGAGAGTGACCGAGCCAATACACTGGGTTCGGGGACGCCCCTCACGTTCGCCGCCGCAGCCGTCGTCGCGGGAGCCCAGTCGTTCACCGCGATCGGCGAATAGGCCGCCGAAGCGCCCCCGCCGGTCCTGGCCGCCCTCGGCGCCCGATTCGATGCCCGCCGAGCCCGATATGCAGCACCCGATGAGGCCACCGTGCGGCGCGTGGCCGGCCGGCTCGACGGCGACACCCTCGACGACGTGATCAGCAGCTGGCTCACCGGCCACGACACCGCCACCACCGACCCAGCCGCGATCGCGGTGGACGGCCGTGCCCGCTACCTGCATCGACCCGGCGCGGACTACGTATTCACCGTCAAAGAGAACCAACACCGTCTCCATGGCCTGCTCAACACCCTGCTCTGGCACGAGATCCCCGCCCACATCACCAGCGGCAGCGGGCACGGCCGCAGCGAACGCCGGACACGTTCCGCCCACGCCGCCCTCGGTCTCACCGGCCGCCACGCCCACCCTGCCCAGATCGGCCAGTACGTCCGCAACCACTGGCACGTCGAAAACAAACTCCACTGGGTCCGCGACGTCACCTACAACGAAGACCAATCCCGAGCCCGCACCGGCGGGGGCTGTCTTGGAGTCCATTGCCTGGCTCCTCAGTAGGCGAAGGCGAGGGTGTCCTCGCCTGGTTTGTCGGCGTCCTTCGGCTTCTCGGGCGGCATCACCGCTTCGACGCCGCCGCGGATGTACTTGCGCATCAGGAACAGCTCCACCACGCCGAGGGCGGCATACACCGTGGTCAGGGCGATCAGCGACGTCCACACCTCGCCGGTCGTCACCTTCGAGACCGCCTGGGCCGTGAACATCCACACGCCGTCGACGCCCGTCGGGTTGGGAGCCACCACGAACGGCTGGCGGCCCATCTCCGTGAAGATCCAGCCCGCGCTGTTGCCCAGGAACGGCGTCGCGATGCCGCCCAGGACCAGCCAGGGGAACCAGCGGCTGCCCGGGATGCGGTCGCGACGGGTCAGCCACAGCGCCAGGAGGCCGATGCCCGCTGAGACCGCGCCGAAGCCGATCATCATGCGGAAGCCCCAGTACGTCACCGGCAGGTTCGGCACGTAGTCGATCGGCTTGCCCGCCAGCGAGCCCAGTGCCGGGTCGTCCGGGTAGTTCGTGCCGTACTTGGCCTGGTACTCCGTCACCAGGTTCTCCACGCCCTTGACCTCGGTCGAGAAGTCGTTGTGCGCCAGGAACGACAGCAGCGCGGGCACGTTGAAGGTCTTCACGTCTTCGCAGTTCGCGCCGGACACGTCGCCGATCGCGATGATCGAGAAGCTCGCCGGCTTCTCCGTGTGGCACAGCGCTTCCGCCGACGCCATCTTCATCGGCTGCTGCTCGAACATCAGCTTGCCCTGCGCGTCGCCGGTGATCGCGAGGACCGCGAACGCCGCCACGCCGACCCAGCCGCCGAGCCGCAGCGACGAGCGCCAGACATCCTCATGAGCACGCTTCCGCCAAAGGTGCCAGCCCGCGACACCGACCAGGAACGCCGCCGCCACCGAGAACGCGCCGGCGAGGGTGTGCGGGATCGCGGCCAGCGCCGTGTTGTTCGTCAGCACCGCCCAGATCGAGTTCATGGTCGGCTTGCCGTTCTCGAACGTCACGCCCACCGGGTGCTGCATCCACGAGTTCGCGGCCAGGATGAAGTACGCCGAGGCCATCGTGGCCAGTGAAAACGCCCACGCGCACGCCAGGTGGACCTTCTTCGGCAGCCGGTCCCAGCCGAAGATCCACAGGCCGAGGAACGTCGATTCGACGAAGAACGCGACGAGCCCTTCCATCGCCAGCGGCGCGCCGAAGACGTCGCCGACGAAGCGGGAGTACGCGCTCCAGTTCATCCCGAACTGGAACTCCTGCACGATCCCGGTCACCACGCCCATGGCGAAGTTGACCAGCAGCAGCTTGCCCCAGAACTTGGTCATCTTCAGGTGCCGCAGCTCGCCGGTGCGGACCCAGCGGGTCTGCATCGCCGCGACCAGGATCGACAGCCCGATGGTCAGCGGGACCATCAGGAAGTGGTAGACGGTGGTGATGCCGAACTGCCACCGCGCTAGCTCAAGGACCTCCACGTGGTCCAGCCTGCTCCGGGGCCCCAGCCGCAGCCAGATCAACTGGTCCCGTCCGGCCCGGGACCAACGTCCCGGGTGAACTACAGCTGGTCGAGGGCCTTCCGCGCCTCCTCGGCCACGACCCGCCGCGGACCCGAATCGCCCAGCTCCAGGACGTGCCGGAGGGCCAGCTCGTAGGCGGTGTCGAACGCCTGCTCCGCGGCGACCGCGATGTCCGGCGACACGCCGCAGCCCTCCCAGTTCTCCCCGGACTCCGGGTCGTAGGAGCGGGCGATCGGCACGGTCACGTCCAGGTGGGTGTCCACTTTGTACCGGTCGCAGGGGTGCGCGCCGCCGCGCGTCACCTCGCCGACGGTCTTCGCGCGGCCCTGCCGCTGCAGCGAGAAGGCGAGGTCCTCGCCGCCGGAGAACGTCACCGGGCCGGTGAGCACCCAGATCGGCTTGGTGCCGCCGAACTTCGGCCCCGGCACGTACGGCAGCGTCCACATCTGGGTGACGCGGTCGCCGTCGCGCTCGTAGAAGTCGAGGTAGTGGGTCCGTTCGTCGACGAGGTAGCTCTGCAGGAACGCGCTGGTCTCCGGGTCGCCGCCGCGGTTGCGCCGGACGTCGAGCAGCAGCGCGTCGGCCGGGGCGACCAGGGTCATCGCCGCCGTGAACGACGGCGCCGCGAGGTCGATCGGGTAGAGCATGGTCGTGTCGAGGTAGCCGACGTTGCCCGGCAGCCGCCGCACCGCCGCGATCCCGAAGTTCTCCAGCTCGCCCGCGCGCCGGAAGTCCGCGGAGGCGTGCTCCGCGTCACCGTCCTCGGCCACCGGGTCGGCGTGGTGGCGCAGCCGCAGGTGCTTGTCGTCGTTCACCGACTGGAGGTCGGCTGTGACGGCCGTCGCGAATTCCGCCTCGCCGAGGTCCGCGTACGCACCGTCATCGAGACGCGCGCGAAGCACCTTCGCCAGCTTCGCGGCGATGTCCGGGAAGACGTAGTGGGCTTCCACCCGGCGGATGACCTCTTCGACCTGCGCAGCACGCGCCTGTGACCCCATGCCGGTGAACCTACCGCAGGCCACAACCGAAAATTCGGCGTACCGAAAAAATTTGTGCGACACCCCTTGATGTCAAATTCATGGCCGCCGATCCGGCAATTTCGCGGAAGCCATCAGCTTGCCACTTTCCGACACTTCCCTTTATCGTTGCAGTGAAAGGGGCGAAAGAATACTCATGACTGCCGCTATGGTGGCGCTGATCAGCGCGTTCGGCCTGGTCCTCGCCGTGGAGCTGCCGGACAAGACGCTCGTCGCGACCCTGGTCCTGACCACCCGTTTCCGGGGCTGGCCGGTTTTCGCCGGGGTGTGCGCCGCGTTCGCCGTGCAATGTGTCATAGCGGTCGCATTCGGCAGCGTGTTGACGCTGCTACCGGACGTGGTCCTTTCCCTCGTCGTCGCCGCGATGTTCGGTCTCGGCTCTTTCATGCTCCTTCGCGAGGGATTCAGCGAAGCGGACGAAGCAGGCGAAGACGCTTCGCGCATCGGCCCGTCCCCGCTGTCCTTCACGCGCTCTGCGATGACGTCGTTCGGCGTGCTCTTCGCCGCCGAGTGGGGCGACGCCTCCCAGCTCGCGACGGCGAGCCTCGCCGCCCGCATCGGCAACCCGTTCGCTGTCGGTGTCGGCGCGTTCGCCGCGCTCGTCGTGGTCGCCGGGCTCGCCGTGTTCATCGGCGCGAAGATCCGCAGCCGGATCAAGCCGAAGCTGATCCAGCGCTGCGCCGGGTTCGCCTTCGCCGGGTTCGCCGCGTTCGCCCTGCTCCAGCTGGCCTTCTGACCGCTGCCTCACAGGTTCACCCGGTAACCTTTCGGAAACGAAAGGGAGAGCACCAGGTGAACTCGCACGCCGTCTCGCCGCTGCACGGCCGGGTCGCGCTCGGCGGCATCGGCGTTGCCGTGGCCATCTCGATCGACCTGCACCTGCGCCTGTCCGGCCAGGTCAGCCCCATCTGGCAGACGCTGTCGGAGTACGTCTACGGCAAGCTCGGCACGTCGTCGGCCGCTCCCCTGTTCAGCGTCATGTGCCTGGCCCTCTCGTTCGGCTCGGTCGCGCTCCTGGCCGGCATCGCCAAGGCCCACCGCCCGGGCACCACGGCGGTCTGCGTGCTGCTCGGCGTGTGGTCGGCCGGGCTGCTCGTGTGCGGCCTGGTGCCCGTCGACCCGGACGGCCAAGCGCGGTCGCTCGCCGGGCAGGTCCACAACATCGCCGCGTTGACGGCGTTCATCGCGCTGCCCGTGGCCGCCTTCGTGCTGACGAAGAAGGATCGCGAGCGCTGTCCATGGGAGCCTCGCCGGACGACGATCCGGCGCCTGGCGACGGCGAGCCTCGTGGCCGTCGGCGTGGTGCTCGGCGGGTTCGTCTTCACGCTGACGCTCGGCCTGTTCGAGCGCCTGCTGTTCACCGTCGACGTCGCCCTGCTGCTGACGATGGTCCGGCCGCTGGTGGCGGTCTCGCGGCGTTAGGCGTCCGTCTTCAGGATGTCGGCGAGCCGGGACGCGGCCGCGACGACCTGCGGCCCCACTTCGGCCGCCTTCAACGGCTCCATCGAGACGACCCCGACGCTCGCCCGCAGACCCTGCACCCCCCGGACCGGCGCCGCGACGCCGGACGCGCCCGCCTCGAGCTCGCCCGCCGACGTCACCCAGCCCTCGCGGCCGGGACGCAGCGTCATCGCCTTACCGGCCGCGCCGGCGCTCAGGGGGTGCCTGCTGCCCACCCGGTAGGCGACGTGAAAACTCGTCCACGACGGTTCGACGACGGCCACCGCAAGCGCTTGCGGCCCCTGGGCGACCGACAGGTGCGCGGTCGCGCCGACCTTCTCGGCCAGCTCGCGCAGCACCGGGCCGGCCGCGTCCCGCAGCTGCGGCAGCACCTGCCCGGCCAGCCGCAGCAGCCCGACGCCGAGCCGGACCTTCGTGCCGTCGCGCCAGACCAGGCCGCGCTCGGACAGCGGCACGAGCAGCCGGTAGACGGCCGCGCGGCTGGCCCCGATGGCCACGGCCAGCTCGGAGATGGTCGCCGCGTCACCGCCGGCGTCGGCCACCGCCTGCAGCAGCGCCAAGCCGCGGTCGAGCGTCAGCGACCCCTCCCGGCTGGTCACAGCAAGCCGAGTTCGCCCAGGTCGGCGACCGGCTCCTCGAACGACGCCGCCGCGTAGGACGCGAAGAGCGCCCGCACGGCCTTCGCCGCCGGCTCGGACAGCGCGCGGGCCTCGTCGGCCAGCGCCTGCGCGTCGGTCGACTCCAGCGCCCCGCGGACGTCGCCGCCGGAGAGGCTGCGCGCGGAGGCCACGAGCAGGTTCAGGAAGCCGTGGTGCCGGAACCCGGTGTCCGGGTCGGTGTGCCGGACCGCGCGGTGCAGGCTGTTCGTCGCCTTGAACGACGCCCCGGTGGACCCGCTGACGACGGCGAGGAAGTCCGCCACCTCGTCGACGCTGGGGAAGTTCTCGCCCGCCTGGCCGCCGCAGCGGATCTTCGGCCAGCTGCCGTGCTCGATCACCTTCCGGACGCCGTCGAGCCAGCCGACGCCCCGCCGCGGCTCGACCACCCGGATGACGTCCTCGGGCACGAACTCGGAGACGCGCTCCAGCCAGACCTCGTCGACGTCCGACGGCGCGGGCATCTCGACCATCCGCAGCGCGAGCAGCTCACTGCGCGACTCGACGATCGAGATGGCCTTCGGGACACCGCCCAGGCCGGTGTCGATGATCAGCGAAAGCGGCAGCGGCTGCTTCGGCTTGATCTTGATCAGCTCGGTGATGAGCTCGGGCAGCCGCGACGCCTGGCAGAGGAAAACCCCCAGTACACCGGCGTGTTCGGACTCCCGGCTGGCGAAGTGCGCACGCAGCGCTTCGGGCATGGCCGCACCGACCGGAGGGAACAGCGCCGAGTCGTCGACGAGCCTCGCGAACAGGGGAGGAATTCCACGGGGGCCGGGGGGCGTGAGTTCCACAGCGCTTGACACGACTGACACGCTAGTAGCGTACGACATCAGGACAAAATCGTTCGCACAACGGACACCTGCAGGAGGGACGGAGATGCCTTACTACCGGCGAGTAGGTGAGCTCCCGCACAAGCGGCACACCGCGTTCCGCAAGCCGGAAGGCGGCCTCTACGCCGAGGAGCTGATGGGCGTCGAGGGCTTCTCCGCGGACTCCGCGCTGCTCTACCACCGCGGCCTGCCGACGGCGATCGTCGACGCCGTCGCGGTCGAGGAGGACCGCGGGTCGCTCACCCCGAACCACCCGCTCAAGCCGCGCGCATACCGGACGCAGGACCTCAAGTTCGGCGGCGAGGCCGACGCGGTGACCGACCGGCGGCGGCTGTTCGGCAACAACGACGTCACCATCGGGTTCGTCACGGCGACCGCGCCCAGCCCGCTGTACCGCAACGCGGCCGGCGACGAGCTGTTCTACGTCCACGGCGGCTCGGCGACCTTCGAGACGATCTACGGCCGCCTCGAGGTCGGCGACGGCGACTACGTCGTGATCCCGACGTCGTGCACCTACCGGGTCGTCCCCCACGGCGAGGTCAACCTGTTCACGCTGGAGGCGCGCGGCCACATCGGGCCGCCGAAGCGCTACCTGTCGGCGAAGGGGCAGTTCCTGGAGCACGCGCCGTACTGCGAGCGCGACATCCGCGGGCCGGCTGAGCCGCTGCTGGAAGACGGCGAGGACGTCGAGGTGCTGGTGCGGCACCGGGCCGGCCTGACCCGCTACACGTACGCCACGCACCCGTTCGACGTCGTCGGCTGGGACGGCTGCCTCTACCCGTGGGTGTTCAACATCGACGACTTCGAGCCGATCACCGGCCGCGTGCACCAGCCGCCGCCCGTGCACCAGACGTTCGAGGGCCCGAACTTCGTGGTCTGCTCCTTCTGCCCGCGGAAGGTCGACTACCACGAAGACGCCATCCCCGTGCCGTACAACCACGCGAACGTCGACTCCGACGAGCTGATGTTCTACGTGCGCGGCAACTACGAGGCCCGGAAGGGCTCCGGCATCGGGATCGGCTCGCTGTCGCTGCACCCGTCCGGCTTCACGCACGGCCCGCAGCCGGGCGCGGCGGAGGCGTCGATCGGCGCGGAGTTCTTCGACGAGACCGCGGTCATGGTGGACACGTTCGCGCCGCTGGAGCTCGGCGAAGCCGCCGACGCGTCCGAAGACCCCGGTTACGCGTGGACGTGGTCACGCCGCGGCCCTAAGTCATAGTCAAGATTCGGAATTACCGTCCCCTTCCTTCTCCGCCGCCCGGATAATGAGCATCCGGGTGGCGGAACGGGGAGGCTACGATGATCAATTCCCAACCAACACGGCGCAAGAGAAAAGTTCTCCCGTTCCTGGCCGCGATCGTGGTCGCCATCGCCTTGATCATCGGAATCCGGTACTGGACCAGCGGTTCGGGTGACGACGCCGAAGCACCGAAATGTTCGGGGGCGGACGCGATCGCGCTTACCATCGCTTCTTCCCCGGAAAAGGCCGGCATCGTCCAAGAAGCGGCAAAAGCCTACTCCGGACGGACCGTCGCCGGGCATTGCGTCGACGTCGTCGTGCGGTCGAAATCGTCCGGCGTGGCGATGCAGGCGCTGGCGAACGGCTGGAACGAAGTCACCGACGGGCCGCGCCCGGACGTCTGGACGCCGGCCGCGAGCGGCTGGGTGAACCTGCTGCGCGTCAACGCCAAGGGCGACTCGGCGTCGATCGTCCCGGACGGCGACCCGCAGCCGGTCGCGAACTCGCCGCTGACCGTCGCCATGCCGAAGCCGATGGCCGAGGCGCTGGGCTGGCCGGCCAAGCCGATCGGCTGGCAGGACCTCGCCACGCTCGCGACGGACCCGGCGGGCTGGGCGAAGCACGGCCACCCGGAGTGGGGCCGGTTCCGGCTCGGCAAGACGAACCCGAACATCTCCACCGCGGGGCTGAACGCCACCATCAGCGCGTACTACGCGGCCACCGGGACGTCGTCCGACCTCACCGCCGCGGCCCTCGAGAAGCCCGAAGCCAAACAGTTCGTCTCGAACATCGAGCAGGCGATCGTGCACTACGGCGACAACACGCTGACGTTCCTGACGAACCTGCAGAAGGCCGACGACCGGGGCGCGGCGCTGTCCTACATCTCGGCGGTGACCGTCGAGGAGAGCTCGCTGATCGGCTACAACCAGGGCAACCCGACGAACGACCCGGCGAAGGTCGGGCAGCACGCGCCGCCGAAGGTGCCGATCGTCGCGATCTACCCGGCCGACGGGACGCTGAACTCCGACCACCCGTTCGTCACGCTGGACTGGGCGGACCCGGTGCGCAAGCAGATCGCCGCGGACTTCCTCGGTTACCTGCGCGGCCCGGAGACGCAGCAGAAGTTCGCCGCGCTCGGCTTCCGGTCGTTCGAAGGCAAGCCGGGCCCGCAGGCGACCGCCGCGAACGGCGTCCAGCCGGACGCGAAGATCAACTTCATCCGGCCGCCGTCGCCGACGGTGCTGTCGAAGCTCCTGGCCACCTGGGCCGACCTGCGCAAGAAGGCGAACGTGCTGCTGGTCGTGGACGTCTCGGGCTCGATGGGCGAGGAGGTGAAGGGCACCGGCAAGAGCAAGATCGACCTGGCCAAGCAGGCCGCGATCGACGCGCTCGGCCAGTTCGTGCCGCGCGACCAGGTCGGGCTCTGGCAGTTCTCGACCCACCTCGACGGCGACAAGGACTACCAGGAGCTGGTGCCGGTGCAGGCGCTCGGGAACAGCGGCAAGGAGACGCTGGCGATGCGGCTCAGCGGGCTGACGCCGCAGTCGGGCACGGGGTTGTACGACTCGTCGCTGGCCGCGTACCAGTACCTGAACGCCCACCTGGACCCGTCGGCGATCAACGCGGTGGTCGTGCTCACCGACGGCCGCAACGAGGACTCCGGCGGCGTCGACCTCGACCACCTCCTGCCCCAGCTGCGGCCGGAGGGCAACGCGGAGACGGTCCGGCTGTTCACGATCGCCTACGGTTCGGACGCCGACCAGAGCGTGCTGAAGCAGATCGCCGAAGCGACCGAGGGGTCGGAGTACGACTCGTCCAAACCGGACTCGATCAACCAGGTCTTCACGTCCGTGATCTCCAATTTCTGACATGAAGTTCGTCCGTGAACTCGCCGAACCGTGGGGGCTGCTGCTCGCGGCCACGTCGGCCGGGGTGGCCTGGGCCGTGCAGCTGCCGGTCGTCGCGTCGGCCGGGGTCGGCGTCGCCGTCCTCGCGGTGTGGGCGGGGGTGGCGGTCGCAACCCGCGAGAAGGAGCCTCCACCGCGCGAAGCACGTGTACTCGACGTCGCGCCCGGGACGACGGAGGAGGACTGGCTGCACCGGGCCGAGGGCGCGGCCGAGGGGTTCGTCTCGCTCAGCAGCTCCCTGAGCCCCGGCCCGCTCGCCGACCGCGTCGCGGACATGGAGCCGGTGGTCCAGGAGACGCTGTCGGCGCTGCGCCGCCTGGCCGGCCGGGCGTCGGCGACCGGGCAGGCTCTCGCCCGGGTCGATCCGGACGCCGTCGCGCGCGAACAGCGCCGGCTCCGGCGCGAGCTGCGCACGGCGAGGGCGGAAGTACGCGGCGATCTCGAACAGGCGCTGACGGCGGTCCAGGCCCAGGCGGACGTGCACGCGCGGCTGTCCGGTGCCCGCGACAAGCTGCTGGCTCAGCTGCAGTCGGGCGCGCTCGGCCTGGACAGCTTGGTGGCCCGGGTCGCGGAGCTGACGGCCGCGACGACGGACGTCGTCGTCGACACCGGCGCGGTCCGCGAGCTCAGCGACCAGCTGGAGGGGATCCGCCAGGGCGTGCTCGAGACGGAGCAGGCGACGCGGAAGTCGCTGGGTTAGGCGGCCCAGCCCGGCCGCCACGCATCGGCCGTGCGCTCGCTCTGCGCGAGGTGACGCCGCAGCGCGGCCAGGCCGGGGTGCGCGTTGCCCCGCCGCCACACCAGCGAATGCGGGTACACCGGCACCGGCGCTTCGATGGGCACGCGCCGCAGGTCGTGCCCGGGCGGCCACAGCACCCGGCTGCCCGCGCCGACCAGGGTCGCCACGTCCGGCGACTCCGCGATCGTGTCCAGCACCACCTCGGTGCCGAAGTTCGGCCCGGCCGCGTCGATCGACAGCCCGAACGCGGCCGCGAACTCGGCGTAGTAGGCGCCCCACTCGGTCCCCGGCACCACGCCGGGCATCCAGAGCCGATGCCCCGCCAGCTGCCTGGGCGTGACGGCGGCCGCGCCCGCCAGCGGGTGCGCGGGACCGCAGAGCAGGTGGAGCGGCTCGTCGTGCACCCACTGCGCTTCGAGGTCCTCCGGCAGCGCGACGACCGCGCGGAACGACGCATCGATCGAGCCGTCCCGGATCGCGGCGGCCGCGGTGTCGAAGAGCGTCGCGACCTCGAGGGCGACGTCCGGGTGAGCCTGGTGGAAGCCGCGCAGCAGCGTCGCGGGGCACAGCCGCCGTCCGATGACGTCGACCCGGAGCGGCCCGGTGCGCACCGACGCAAGGGCTCGCGACTCCGCCTGCAGCAGGTCACGAGCGTGCGGCAGGAACGCGTGCCCGTCGCCGGTGAGCACGGCGCCGCGGGCGGTGCGCGTGAACAGCCGCGCCCCGAGCGACTTTTCGAGCGCGGCGATGCGCTTCGAGACGGCCTGCTGCGTGATCCCCAGCTCGGCGGCGGCCTCCTGGAACCGCCCCGTCTCCACCACGGCGACGAAGGTCCGCACGGCATCGAAATCCACGACGGCCGACTCTAGATTCACAACGCCGCGTTGTGGCTCGCCGCCGCGCCGGTTGTTTGCCGCGCGTGGGTGTTCCCGGCTTTGATCTCCCCGTGGTGCGCGGGCGGTCCTTGGGGCCGCGGTTCAGGTGGCTCTGGTCGGCCTACGCCGTGAGTGCGTTCGGGACCTGGCTCGGCTTCGGGGCCTTCCCCCTGCTCGCCATCCTCGTCCTGCACGCCGGGCCGCCGGCCGTCTCCGCGCTCGCCGCTGCCGGGCCGGCCGTCGGGGCGCTCGTGGCCGTTCCGCTCGGGCCGTGGGTCGACCGGCGGCGGAAGCGGCCGGTCATGGTGGGCATGGATCTGGTGCGATTCGCCGCGCTCGTCAGCGTGCCCGCCGCCTACGCCCTCCGGTCTGCTGAGCTTCGCCCAGCTGCTGGTCGTCTCGGTGGTCGTCGCCGCCGCGGACATCACCTTCACCTCGGCCAGCGGTGCCTTCCTCAAAGGACTGGTGCCGCCTGAGGACCTCCTGCCGGCCAACGGCCGGTTCGAGGCGACGAACTGGACCGCCACCGCGCTCGGGCCGCCCCTCGGCGGGGCCGCTTTCGCCGTGCTCGGGCCGGTGACCTCCGTGGTCGCCAACGCCGTCAGCTTCCTGCTCTCCGCCCTCGGCATCCACGCCATCAAGAGCGACGAACCGCGCCCGCGGACGACCGCGCCGCTGCGGGCCCGGGACCTCGCCGACGGGTGGCGCCTCCTGTTGACGCATCCCGGCCTGCGGCCGCTGTTCTTCAACGTCCTGCTGTTCAACGGCCTGATCATGGGCACCGAGCCCCTGCTCGCCGTGCTGATGCTGAAGGACCTCGGGTTCGCGCCGTGGCAGTACGGGCTCGCGTTCGCCGTCCCGTGCCTCGGCGGGCTCGCCGGTTCGCGGCTAACCCCGCGGCTGGTCGGGCGGTTCGGGCGCCACCGCGTCCTGGTGACGGCCGGCGCCGCCAGGGCGTGCTGGCTGCTCGCGCTCGCCTTCCTGCCCGACGGCGCCGGCGGGCTGGGGTACGTCATGGTCGTGGAGCTCGGCATCATCGTCTGCTGCAGTGTGTTCAACCCGGTCCTCGCGACCTACCGGCTCGAACAGCTGCCGGCGGACCGGGTCGCGCGCACGCTGTCCGCGTGGTCGGTCAGCACCAAGGCGGCCATCGCCACGATGACCGCGCTCTGGGGCGTGCTGGCCGGCTTCACCGGGTCGCGCGTCGCGATCGGGATCGCCGGGGTCCTGGTGCTGGCGACGCCGTTCCTGCTGCCCCGCCGCGACCGGACGCCCGCTCAGCCGAGCCAGACCGTGCCGAGCACCGGGTAGCCGGGCACGCCCGCCGTCGCTCCCCCCGGCCTCGGGACGCCCGCGATCCACAGGCGTCCGGTGGCCGCGACGTTCGCCGCCATCGACGGGTCCGCCGTGGGCATGCGGAAGCCGATCACCGTGCCGTCCGCGAGCATGGTCAGGCCACTCAGGCGCGCGCCGCGAGGGCCCATGCGGATCGGGCCGTCCGGTACCGCGCGCAGCTCCGTCCAGTGGTCCGCCGCGAGCGGGCGGCGGTAGGCGACCGATCGGGCCGCCGCGACGAGGGCGGTCAGCAGGGCGCCGCCCGCGAACGTCCACGCGATCCAGCCCGTCGCCGGGAAGTCGAGCCGGACCCAAGCCGCGAAACCGGCCAGGGCCAGCAGGAAAGCTGCCAGCGCGCATTGGTCGCGGGCGATGCGGCGCCGGTGCGCCGTCAGTACCGGATCGAGCCGCGGCGAGTACGCGGCCGCGGCCGGTGGCAAGGTGACCGCGTCCGCCGGGGGCGCGTCGGAGATCCGGGCGCGGCGGACCCGCATCACCCCCGGGAACCCGACGAACACCTTCGGCCCCCGGCCGAGCAGCCACACCCGCCGGTGCGCGGCCAGCAGCAGCCGGTACGGCTCGTCGAGGCGGACGCGCAGCCACCGGCCGTCGGACAGCCGCACCCCGGCCGACCGGCCAGCGGCGACCAGGCCGTCGGCGGCGATGTCCACCTGCCGGAAGGCTTCGCGCTTCAGCCGCGTCTCGGGCACGCGGACGTACGCGCGGTACCGCCACCACGCCTCGACCGAGCCCACCAGCGCGAGGATGCCGATCGGCAGCACGACCCCCGCGCCGGTGAAGAACTGGGCGACCCCGAACGCCAGGAGGAACCAGGACAGCAGCCGCTGGTTCGCGACGTTGCGGCCGAGACGGTCGAGGTACTCGCCGAAGATCGGCAGGGCCCCGGACGGCATGGCGGGGTCGAGTTCGAACGCGCGGACGCGCTCGGGGACCGGGACGATCGGCACGCGGAACCCCCACGGGGTCGGGTAGTTACCCGCTTTTCGACAAACTGGGCACCGGCGTTACCGGATGCGCCGTTCAGCGGAAAGCACGTGATCGCCACGACTACCCAGACCGCTCGATTCAGGTTAGGCTCACCTAAGTAGGAGGTGAGCCGTGACCGAGGCACCCACAAGCGTCCGCCGCCCGCCGGCGCCGAATCCCGCCGAGCGCGCCAAGACGATCGCGACGCGCAACGGCCCCGCGTCGCTGCTGCCGACGTGCGAACGCGCGGACCTGGACGGCGAGCGGGTCCTGCCGCTCCTGCACCACGTGCACCACAGCGGCAGCGTCAGCGTGCTGCTGCCGGACGACCACCAGCTGGTCCGCGCGGCGAAGCAGACCCAGCGCGGCGAGCTGGCCGTGATGGTCGAGCTCGCCGACCAGGCGCCGGTCGACCTGCGCGAACCCATCCGCGGGCTGCTGTGGATCACCGGCTGGCTGCGGCCGCTGTCCCCGGTGTCGGCCCGCGCGCGGGCGGTGGCGATCGCCGAGACGCGGCCGGACGAGCGGCTCCTCGACGTCGGCCACGGCGTGACGCTGCTGCGGCTCACCCCGGCGTCGCTGGTGCTCGCCGACGCCGAAGGCACCCACTCGCTGCGCCCGCACATGTTCAGCGCGGCGCCGCCCGACCCGTTCCACGACTACGAAGCCCAGTGGCTGCGGCACCTGGAAGCCGACCACGCCGACGTCGTCGGGCAGCTGGCCAAGCACCTGCCGGCGGAGCTGCGCGGCGGCCGGATCCGCCCGCTCGGGCTCGACCGGTTCGGGCTGCGGCTGCGCGTCGAGGCCGACACCGGCGACCACGACGTCCGGCTGGCGTTCTCGCGATCGGTCGACAGCCCGGCGCAGCTCGCGTCGGAGCTGCGCCGGCTGGTCGGCTGCCCGTTCCTGCGCGGGCGGTCAGGCTAGCTCGGCGGGGAAGCCGCCCTTCGCGATCGGCCCCCAGCTTTCGATCGTGACGCGGATGATGCTCTTGCCCTGCTTGACCATGGCTTCGCGGTATTCGTCCCAGTCCGGGTGTTCGCCGGAAATGGCGCGGAAGTACTCCACGAGCGGCTCGACCGAGTCCGGGATGTCCAGCACCTCGGCGGTGCCGTTCAGCTGCACCCACTGGTCGTTCCACTCGTCGGACAGGATGCAGGCCGACACCTTCGGGTTGCGCTTGACGTTGACGACCTTCGCGCGCTTCGGGTAGGTCGAGACGACGAGCCGGCCCTCGGCGTCGACGCCGCACGTGACCGGCGAGAGCTGCGGGCCGCCGTCGGCCTTCGTGGTCAGCAGGATCGCGCGGTGGCGGGTGGACAGGAACTCGACCAGGGCGGCGCGGTCGACGGTTTCGTTGGTGGCGATGCTCCTCGGCATGCTCCGAAGGTAGCGTGCGGACATGACGTTCACCGCGCGATCGTGGCTGGCCCCGGCCCGCCCCGAGTTCCCCGGGACGATCGAGGACCCCGCCGAGCGCCGCGCGGTCAAGATCGAGCTGCTGATCGTCTTCGGGATCACGCTGGGCATGTCGGGTGTGCGAAGCTTGCTGTCCCTTGTGGACTCCCTGCTGCAGCCGGTGCCGCTGGCGCAGCAGCAGACCCAGCTGAACGTGCCGCAGGCCGCGGCGAGCCTGATCGACCTGCTCAAGCAGCTGCTGTCGGCGGCGCAGCTGGTCGGCTGGGGCGCGCTCGGGCTGTACCTGCTGTGGCGCGCGGGCGTGAAGATCGCGCAAATCGGGCTGGATCGCCGGTCACCGGGCCGCGACGCGCTGCTGACCGTCCTGCTCGCCGCGCTGATCGGCGTCCCCGGCCTGGCGCTCTACTTCGTCTCGTACCACCTGGGGTTCAGCCTGGCCGTGCAGCCGTCCACTTTGGGCGATACGTGGTGGCGGCCGATCTCGCTGACGCTGTCGGCGTTCGGCAATGCCTTCGCCGAGGAAGTCCTGGTCATCGGCTACCTGCTGACGCGGCTGCGGCAGCTCGGCGTCCGGGAGAACTCCGCCGTGTTCGGCGCCGCGGTGCTGCGCGGGTCGTACCACCTGTACCAGGGGTTCGGCGGCTTCGTCGGGAACTTCGTCATGGGGCTGGTCTTCGGGCGGCTGTGGCAGAAGACGAACCGGCTGTGGCCGCTGGTCGCCGCGCACACACTGTTCGACTTCGTGACGTTCGTCGGATACGCCCTGCTGAAAGGGCACGTTTCCTGGCTGCCGTAGAAAACACAGCGGCGCGAAGCGCCTTCCTTTGAGGGCGGCGGCGGGGGCATGGACGGATACGATCGGGGGGTGATCGACGAAACGGCACCTCCCCGGGTGGACAGCGAAGTCGGACCCCTGCGCGCGGTGCTGCTGCACCGGCCCGGCAACGAGCTCAAAAGGCTGACGCCCCGCAACAACGACCAGCTCCTCTTCGACTCGATCCCGTGGGTCGACCGGGCCCAGGCCGAGCACGACGCCTTCGCCGAGGTGCTGCGCAGCCGCGGCGTCGACGTCCTGCTGCTGGCCGACGCGCTCCGGACCGCCCTGGAGGACGACCGGGCCCACGCGGCGGGCGTGCACGCGGCGGTCGACGACCGGCGGCTCGGCGGCGACCTGGCCGACTCGCTGCGGTCGCACCTGTCCGGGGTCGACGCGGCCGGCCTCGCCGAGGTGCTGATGGCCGGGATGACGTTCGAGGAGCTGCCGTCGGCGGAGGGCGCGTCGCTGGTGCGGATGATGAACCACCCGCACGACTTCGCCGTCGATCCGCTGCCGAACCTGCTGTTCACCCGCGATTCCTCGGCGTGGATCGCCGACCGGGTGGCGATTTCGTCGCTGACCATGCCGGCGCGCCGCCGCGAAACCGCGGTGCTGGACCTGATCTACGCCTATCACCCGTACTTCCGGCACGCGGCCCGCGCGTACGGCGCCCATTCGGCGCCGATCGAAGGCGGCGACGTGATGCTGCTGGCCCCGGGCGTGCTCGCGATCGGCGTCGGCGAGCGGACGACGGCGGCGGGTGCGGAGTCGCTGGCGCGGTCGGTGTTCGCCGACGGCATCGCGCACACCGTGCTCGCGGTGCCGATCGAGCAGTCCCGCGCGACCATGCACCTGGACACGGTGTGCACGATGGTCGACGCCGACGCGGTGGTGATGTACCCGCTGGCGCGCGACTCGCTGACGGCGTTCACGCTGCGCCCGACCGGCGACGGGGGCGTGAAGGTCGCGGGGCCGGCGCCGTTCCTGGTGGCCGCGGCCGAGGCGATGGAAATCGACCGGCTGCGCGTCATCGACACCGGCCTCGACCCGGTGACGGCCGAACGCGAGCAGTGGGACGACGGCAACAACACGCTCGCCCTGGCCCCGGGCGTCGTCGTCGGCTACGAGCGGAACGTCGAAACGAACGAGCGGCTGGAGGCAGCGGGCATCGAGGTGCTGCCGATCGCGGGCTCCGAGCTGGGCTCCGGCCGCGGCGGCCCGCGGTGCATGTCCTGCCCGGTGCGGCGCGATCCGCTGAAGTGAATGAAGCCTTCCCTAAATTGCGGCATGCATTTAGGGAAGGCTTACTTAAATAAGGTTCGTCTTCTTTAGGAATGGTAACCCTAATAGGGGGCGGATCACCAGTGCCGAGTGGCAATTCGGCCAATCTTGATCTATTCTGGTCTGCATGGCCCTCATCACCAGGAAAGAACCGCGCTCCAAGTTCTACGAACTGCTGCAGGCGCAGATCCACAACGAGTTCAACGCGTCCCAGCAGTACATCGCGCTCGCGGTGTGGTTCGACGCCGAGGACCTGCCGCAGCTGGCGAAGCACTTCTACAAGCAGTCCGTCGAAGAGCGCAACCACGCGATGGCGCTGGTGCAGTACATGCTCGACCGCGACCACCACGTCGAGATCCCCGGCACCGGGGAGGTGCGCAACGACTTCTCCGGCGTCACCGAGGTCATCGAGCTGGCGCTCGCGCAGGAGAAGGAGGTCGCCGCCGACATCTCCGCGATGGCGAAGGCCGCGCGTGCCGAAGAGGACTACATCAGCGAGCAGTTCACGCAGTGGTTCCTCAAGGAGCAGGTCGAAGAGATCTCGCAGATGAGCACGCTGCTGAACGTGGTCAAGCGCGCGAACGGCAACCTGTTCGAGGTCGAAAACCACCTGTACCGCGAGTCCGTCGGCGACGGCGGCACCGACTCGCAGATGCCCCCGGTGGCCGGCGGCAAGCTCTGACGCTCCGGTAGCCCCGAAGACCGGAAAACCCGGGCCCTCCCCCTGTGGACGGCCCGGGTTTCCGCATGCGGCCGGCGCTCAGCCGGCGCAGTTCGCGTTGACCACCGAGAGGGTCATGTGCGCGACCACGGAGTCATCGAACGAAAACTGGAATTCGAACGTGGCGGCCGGGGCGACGATGAGACCGGGCTGTTCCTTCGCTCCGGGGTAGGCCGCGAGCACCTGCTCCTTCGTGGCTCCGGTGCCGATGCCCTCGGCTGTGTGCACCGCCTGTTCGGGGGTGATGGCCAGGAGCCCCGCCGACTTGGAGACCACGATGGTCGCGGGTGCGGGCACTCCGCCGCCGCTGGCGTTGTAGACGGTGCAGGCGGCGACGGGATTCGCGTTGCTGAGCGTGACCCCCTGCGCGGCGATCTGCGCGTCGGACATGCCCAGCTTGAGGGTGCCGAAGCCGTCCACGTCGAGCTGGGGCCCGGTCACCACGGGCGGCAGCTTCGACGGCGACGGGGCCGACGGCTGCGGCGTCTTCGACGGCGGCGAGCCGGGGGTCTGCGAAACCTGGATGTCGTGGGTGCTGGTCGGCCCGGGCGTCGACGGCTCCGGTGGCCGGCCCTGCGTGAGGTTTTCGGGCGGTTTGACGCTGCTTTCGGTTCCGTCGGCGGACATCACCGCGGTGCCGTCCTCGGTGTGGAGCCGGATCATGGTCAGCCCACCCGAGACGGCGACCACGGCCACCGCGACTGCGGCCACAGCCTGCACGGTGTGGCGACGGCGCCGACGCCGTCGCGCACCGGCGACGATGACCGTGCCGGCGTCGGGCGGCGGAGGCAGGTCCAGCCGCTCGTCAGCGAACAGGGCGCGCAGGCGCTGCTCCAGTTCGTCCTCGGAGATGTTCAACCCGCACCACTCCCTTCGCCTTCGCCGTCGGCCGCCTTCAGCTTCATCCGAAGGGACGCGATCGCCTTGCTGGCCTGGCTTTTCACGGTGCCCTGGGTGATGCCGAGAGCACCGGCGATCTCCGCTTCCGAGAGACCTTCGTAATAACGCAGCACCATGACGGCCCGTTGTCTCGGCGGCAGCGTTCGTAACGCACGCCACAGCGGCTCGTGCTCGAACGGGTCGTCCGGCACGTGCGGGCTGGTGTCCGGCAGGTCCGCGACGAGGTTCTCGCGGCGCGTGCGGCGCCAGCGGCTCACGTGCGCGTTCGCCATCGACCGGCGGACGTAGGCCAGCGGGTCGCCGGTCTTGTCGTGGACGTACGCCCAGCGTGAACCGATCTTCTCCAGCACGGTCTGCACCAGGTCCGCGGCGTCGTGCGGGTTGCCGGTGAGCGCGTGACCGTACCGCAGCAAGCCGGGCAAGGTGGCCTGCACGAAGTCGCCGAAGTCGGCGAACTCGACAGGCAACGTCGCGGCCCTCCCTCGGCCTGCGCTGGTCATCGAGGTGACGGTCCGGCCGAATGCAGGCGGACACGGCCCGGAGTCGATCAGCTCACCGGCACCGATCCCGCCGTGGTCGCCGGTCGGACCGGTACCGGTCGACAGAACATCTCCCCCGGTGAAGACGGGTGCCGCAGCGGTCACCGTATCGCCTCCCATCGGGGTCGGGTAGCCGGCAGCCGCGCTGCCTTCCTCCCCAACACGCATCACAGCCCCCTCAGGTTGCCCGCGTTCCCGGCCGGATTCGCGCTTCCCCGGCCGGGTCGTGATCTGCCCACGTCAGCGGTGGGCGAGCGAGTCGGGCAGGCGGAAACCGCCGCCTTCGGACTCACGGAATTCGTGCACGCCCACGACGGCCGCGTGCGGGATCGGGCCGTAGACGTGCGGGAACCAGATCCCCTCCGGGTGCGGCGGCACGCCGTCTTCCCAGCGGACCGGCGCATCGACCTTCGCCGGGTCGATTTCGAGCAGCACCAGGTCGGTGCGGCCCCGGTAACGGATGTTGGCCGGCAGGGTCGCCGTGCCGAAGTCGGAACAGTGGATGAACCCGGCTTCCCCCAGCGAAGACGGCCGGTACTCGCCGCCTTCGACCACTTCGGCCCACTCGGCCGCCCCGCAGATGTGAAGTATCACGCCGAGAATCGTCCCACCGGCGCGATCCGGCGGCGGTGTCTCGTGCGCCACATAATGCCTGGTTGAACGCTCATCGAGCGAGTGGAGGACCACCGGTTCGTACCGGCGGTCCGCCACCCGCCGACGAAGATCAGCGCAGGGTGAGCTGACGGCCGATGAGGCCGTCCCGCGCCCGGCGCTCGGTGGCGTTCAGCGGCTCGTCGTCGAGCGACTTCAGGGCCGTCTCGAGCCGGGCGCCGAGGGCGTCCTTGGCCTCGGCCCACTCGCGGGCGTGGGCCTCGGGGTCGAGGTCCCAGACCGGGACGAGCAGGCCGTGCGCCCGGAACGAACCCGCGTACCGCGAGCCCTCGCCGAGGCCGAGCTCGCCGGCCGCCGACAGCCGGGCCAGCGCCTGGAGCAGCAGGTTCTCCGGCTCCGGCCGGACCCAGCGCAGGTGCGCCTTCTCGCCGGCGAGCACCCAGTAGGCGCCCGAGCCGAGCCGCTCGGTGGGCATGATCGCGGCGTTCGCGCGTTCGAGGGAAACCGCGACGTCCCCGGTGGCGTCCGCGTCCTCGGGCAGCCACCAGGCGAAGTCCTGGTGCAGCGTGACGCCGAGTTCGGCACCGGGCGTCAGCAGGTCCTGGAGCCGCGCGTGCTCGTCGGCGGACGGCGGGGTGGTCGTGTCCGGCACGCCGAGGACGTCGCCTTCCTTGGCGTCCAGCAGCCACTTCAGCGACCGGCCGAGGTCACGGCTGATGTCGGAGGAGCGGGTCTGCACCTGGAGGCCGAGGTAGCGCCGGCCGTCGGAGCGGACGAACGCGGCCGCCGCCATCGGCAGCACGGTCCCGAGGGTGACCTCGCCACCGTCGGCGAGGGTGAGATCGGCCGTCGCGGACGGCACGAACTCGCGCAGCGCGATGAGTTCGGGCTCCGCCGCCAGCCCTTCGAACGGCTGGCCGACGAAGACGTCGCGCACCTTCGGCTTGCGGTCCGACGCCTGCTTGGGACCCTTCTTGCGCGCGCCCTTGCCCACTGCTGCCTCCTCTGGCTCGGCTTCAGACGCTATCGAAGGGTTAGTCTCGCGACGTGTTCGACCCCCGCGATCCTGTGTTCCTGGAAGACCCGTACCCGGCGTTCGCCGCGCTGCGTTCCCGCGGCGAAGTCCATTTCCACGAAGGTCTCGGCATCGCCATCGCGGTGTCGCACGCCGCGTCGTCGGCGGTGCTGCGCCATCGTGGTCTGGGCCGCATCTGGCAGGACGCCCAGCCGCTCGAGCGGTTCGCCTCGTTCAACCTGCTGCACCGCAACTCGCTCCTGGAGAACGAGCCACCGGCCCACACGCGCCTCAGGCGCCTGATCGCGGGCGCGTTCGGCCGCGGCCACGTCCAGCGGCTGCGCCCGATGGTCGCGGCCTTGGCGGCCGACATGGTCGACAACCTGGCGGCGGCCATCGCCGCCGACGGCAGCGCCGACCTCCTGGAGCACCTCGCCCAGCCACTGCCGGTGGCGGTGATCGCCGAGCTGCTGGGCGTCCCGGGCACTGACGGCCCGCGCATGGTCGAGCTGTCCAACGCGATCGTGAAGATGTACGAATACGGCCTCCCTCCGGAGGGACGCGACGCGGCCGAGCGAGCCGCGGCCGAGTTCGTCTCGTACATCCGCTCGGTGGCTTCGGCCCGCGCGGACGCGCTGGGCGACGACATCATCAGCGACCTGCTGCGCAGCGAGCTGACCCCGGACGAGCTGGTGGCCACCGCGGTGTTGCTGCTGATGGCCGGCCACGAGGCAACGGTGAACGTGCTCGGCAACGGCATCACGGCGTTGCTCACGCACCGCGACCAGTGGGAGCGGTTGCTGGCCTCACCTGCCCTTCTGGATTCGTGTGTCGAGGAGCTGATCCGGTTCGACGCGCCCCTGCAGCTGTTCGAGCGGACGGCGACCGAGGACGTGTCGATAGGGGGATATGTGGTTTCCCGCGGCCAGAAGATCGGCGCGCTGCTGGGAGCCGCGGCCCGCGACCCGGAGGTGTTCGACGAGCCGGACCGCCTGGACATCGGCCGGACACCCAACGCGCATCTGGGCTTCGGGCTCGGGATTCATTACTGCGTGGGTGCTCCTCTCGCTCGGGTGGAGATCGCTGCTGCGTTGAGTGCGTTGGCGGAGAAGTTGCCGGGGTTGCGCCTGGCGGAGGCTCCGCGGCGACGGCCGGAGTTCGTGATCCGGGGGTTGCGGGAGCTGCGGGTCACCGCCTGACGGGTTCGCCGACCCCGGTTCTCGCGTGATCCGGGGCGGAACTCGCGTGATTGGAGGGCCATCTCGCGTGATTGGGGAGGCATCATGCGTGATTGGGGGGACGACACGGGGGTCATGGGGTTACTCCGGTGAAGAGGTTGTCTTCGATCGCGGGGACGGAGGTCGGGTGGGCCAGGTGGTAGTCCTCGTAGGGCCAGACCTGGCGCTCGATTTCGCGGGAGTGGGCGAAAAACGGGTGGGACGGGTCCACCTGGGTTTTGTGGGCGAGGAGGGCTCGGTCTCGGGTGGCGAAGAACGACTCGCAGCGGATTCGGGTCGTGACCGGGAGCTTGTCCGGGGGTAGCTCGTTCAGGACGTCGGTCATCGCGGACTCCTGGCCCGCCGCCAGGGTTGCTTCGTGCAAGGCTTCGAACCACGCGCGGCTCAGGACTGCCTGGTAGTACAGCTTCTGGGGGCGCCATGGGGAGCCGGTGCCCGGGTAGCGGGCCGGGTCGGCGGCGGCTGAGAAGGCTTCGAGCGTGGCCTCGTGGGTGCGGATGTGGTCCGGGTGGGGGTAGCCGCCCGTTTCGTCGTACGTGATCACCACGTGCGGGCGGAACTCGCGGATCAAGGCCACCAGCGGGGCCGCCGCCTCCGGGAGCGGGAGGGCCGCGAAGCTGCCGTCGGGGAGGGGCTCGCCGTCGGCGGGGAGGCCGGAATCGACCAGGCCGAGGAACCGGTGGCGGACGCCGAGGATCGCCGCCGCCTCGGCCATCTCGCGGCGGCGGATCGCCGGCAGGTTCGCCCACGTCTCTTCGGTGTCGAGGGCCGGGTTCAGGACGTCGCCGCGTTCGCCGCCCGTGCACGTGGCGACCAGGACGTCGACGCCTTCGGCCGCGTAGCGCGCCAGGGTGGCCGCGCCCTTGCTGGACTCGTCGTCCGGGTGGGCGTGGACGCTCAGGAGACGGAGGGTCATCGTGTGCCTTTCGCAGGGAAGAAGAGAGCGGGGACCAACGTCAGCGCCGACAGGGCCAGCGCCCACGTGAACGTCGCGCCGAACGCCGCCGGCGGGGATGCGGCAGCCGTGAGCCGGTCGTGGAGGATGGCAGCCAGCAGGGCCGTGCCCAGCGAGCCGCCGATGCGGTTGACCACGTTGAACGCGCTCGCCGCCCGGGGAATGCGGGACCGCTCCAGCGAGCCGTACAGCGTTGTCATGCCGGGAGCCGTCGCCGCGCCCAGGCCGGCGCCGCGGACCAGGAGGGACAGGGTCAGCAGGACCCCGCCGGGCGCCGAGCCGAGCTGGGTGAAGGCGATCGTGCCCAGCAGGGACAGCCCGATGCCCGCCAGCATCGTCCGGCGGGGGCCGAACCGGGCCAGCAGCGGGCCGCTCGCCAGCAGGACCGCCGCCGAGCCGAGCGCTTGCGGCGCCAGCAGCAGCCCCGCCTGCCACGCGCTCGCGTGCTCCACCTGCTGGTAGTACAGCGGAAGCAGCAGCATCGAGCTGTACAGCGACGCCCCGAGCAGGAACGTGCTCGCGCTCGCGACCGCGAACCCCTTGTTCCGGAACAGCTTCAGGTCGAGCACCGGCGAAGCTGTCCGGGATGCGTGGACGCCGTACGCCAGCAGCAACGCAGCTCCGGCGAACCAGGCGACGGCCACCCCCTCGGCCAAGCCGTAGACGAACACGCCAAGCCCGGGCGAGAGCAACGCGATCCCCCGGACGTCCAAAGCCGTGTGCACGCCGTCCGGCGAAGGCGCCGGGAGCAGCCGGCGGGCGAAGAGGAACGTCGCCACGCCCAGCGGGACGATCCCGAAGAACATCCAGCGCCATCCCAGGTCCGCCACCAGCGCGCCACCGAGCATCGGGCCGAGCACCGGGGCCACCGTCGCCGGCAGGGTGATCACCCCGATCATCCGGCCCAGAGCCGGCCCCGCCGCCTGTGCGAAGACCGCCTGCCCGACCGGCTGCATCAGGCCGCCGCCCAGGCCGTGCAGCACCCGGAACGCGATCAACGCCGGCGCCGACCACGCGAAGCCGCACAGCAGCGTGCCCGCGGTGAAGATCGCCACCGCCGTCAGCCACACCGCGCGGCCGCCGAACCGGTCGGTCAGCCAGCCCGACAGCGGGATGGCCGCCGACGCCGCCAGCAGGTACGCGCTCGCCACCCACTGCACCGTGGTCAGCGGGCTGTCCAGGTCACGGGCGATCGAGTCGATCCCGACGGTCACGATCGTCGCGTCGAGGATCGACAGCACCGCTCCCATGATCAGGACGCCGCCGAGCCGCCACAGCGCCGCATCCGGCCGGACTGCCGTCGTCATGCTCACCCCAAGTGATTAGGTCGAACCTCAGATTAGGTCGGACCCATTCATTGGGTCAAGCCCAATCTTGGGTCCGACCCAGTAGAGTGACGCCATGAGCGAGGGACTCCGGGACCGGAAGAAGCACGAGACCAGGAAGACCATCTCCGACGTGGCCACCCGGCTGTTCATCCGGAACGGCTTCGAGGACGTGACGATCGCGGACATCGCCGCCGAGGCGCGGGTCGCCAAGATGACCGTGACGAACCACTTCCCGCGCAAGGAGGACCTGGTCTTCGACATCCGCGCCGACTTCGCGGCCTGGCCGGCCGCCCTGATCCGCGACAGCGCCTTCCACGACACGCGCGAGCTCTACTTCGAGGCGCTGGGCGCCGAACACGCGCTGGTCGGCTTCTCCGGCCCCGGGTTCGTGCGGATGATCAAGGAAAGCCCGGTCCTGACGAACGCGCTGCACGAGATGCACCGCGAGCGCGAAGCGGCGCTCGTCGACCTGCTGGTCCGCCGTCACCCCGAAGAGGACGTCACCCCGGTGCTGGCCGCCGCGCACCTGGCCACGGTCCTGCGGGTGCTCTTCCAGGAGGTCTTCGACCGGACCCTCGAAGCCGAAGGAACCGTCGTCGACCAGGTCTGGCCGATCGCGGAACAAGCCTTCGAGCAGCTCGAACCGGCCTACGGGAGGTACTAGCGCGCGGCGCCGGCCGGCCGCGAAGTCCGCAGCTCCGGTTCCGGCGCACCCTGCACCTTCAGCACGCGCATCTCACGCACGTCCAGGGCGTCCGAGGGCACCAGCAGCGCCGAGAACCGCCGGACGACCAGGGCCGTCATCACCGCCAGCGCGACCGCGGAAAGGTCGGTCAGCGCGACCAGGACGACGCTGTCGGCCATCGACTGCACGTCGTCGCGGAAGCGCCAGCCGATCGACACGCCGAGCAGCACCCAGTTCAGCAGCCAGGTGCCCCACCACACGAGCACCCGGCGCGACGGCTTCGGCCGGGCGTCACGCGAGCGGCCCAGCACGGCGTGCTCGAGCTCGCCGACGATCGAAAGGGCCATCGGCAGGTTCGCCACCGGCACGAGGACGCCGACCAGCACCTGCCACAGCGGCCGCGGCGGGTCGTCGCCCGACACGTCCGCCGCCGCCTGGCGGGCGAGCAGCAGCCACCACAGCGACAGCCCGGCCGGGAACAGCGCGAGGATCGACGCCAGCAGCCCCGCGGTGACCACGAACCCGTCGGAGAACGCCACCACCGAGCGGGACAGCGCGGAGTCGCGACCCTGGGCGAGCAGCACGTACCGCCAGATCTCCGCGCCGGCCGCGACCGCGCAGAGCACGGCGAACGCGAACAGGACGACGACCAGGCTGCGGCTTAGCACCGGCACCCGGTCGATCGGGCGGGTCTCGTCGGACGCCGTGCCGGGCACCGACGTCGGGCGCCGCCAGACCAGGTTCGGGAAGCCCCAGCGCGGCGGGACCGGGTACGACGGCGGGCCGAGGTACGGCTCGGGCGCCACCACGCGGCGGCGCGGCCACGCGCCGGGCGGCGGGGTCGCCACCCAGCGCAGCTTCGGCCGGTGCACCGGGCGGCGGTGGTACGGGTACGGCTCCGGCTGGGCAGCCAGCGTCCGGCCCTGCAGCTGCTGGGCGGACGGCGGCGGCGCCTGGCGCGGCCAGTACCCGGGCGGGTACGGCCGGCCCTGCGGAGGCTGCCCCGGGTGCAACGCTAGATCACTTCGGGTTCGATGCCGGGGTGCTCGCCGACCATCGGACGGCCTTCGCGCTGCCACGCGCCCATGCCGCCGGCGACGTTCACCGCGTCCCAGCCGCTCTGGTTGAGCCACGCGGCCGCCCGCGCGGACCGGCCGCCGCTGCGGCAGATCACGTGGATCGGCTGGTCGTCGGGCAGGTCACCGAGTTCTCCGACGCGTGCGGGCAGCTCGCCCATCGGGATGTGCACGGCGTCGGGCGCATGTCCGGCGGCCCACTCGTCGTCTTCGCGGACGTCGAGCAGCACGAGGCCGTCCTTGGGCAGGTCGCGGACCTCGGCGGTCGGCAGTTCAGCAGGGCTCACCACGATTCCCATGCTGCCATGCGGACGCGTTGCCCGCGCGTGAGGTCGGCGCACTTACTTCCGGTGGCGGCCGCGGCCGGGCAGCCGGGTCTTCTCTTCGGCCTGGCCGAACCGTGCGACGGCCCGGTCCCGCATGAAGCCGAGCGGATCGGGCGCGTGCAGCCGCAGCATGATGTCGTGGACGTGCTCGGGGCGGCCGTACCCCGTCACCCGGCTGACCAGGTACGTCGTCACGAAGGCCGCCGGGACGGTGATCAGCGCGGGCTGGTTGACGAACCAGGGCGCCCAGCCGCCGGTGTAGCCGCTCACGACGTTGACCACCAGCGCGGCCAGCACCAGCCCGCCGCCGACGAACATCCCCGCCAGCGCGCCGGGCCAGGACAGCTTGCGCCACCAGATGCCCAGCAGCAGCAGCGGGCTGAACGTCGACGCGGCGAGCGCGAACGTCAGCCCGATCGACAGCGAGATGTCCTCCGGGCGCAGCCCCACCGCCAGCGCGATCGGCAGCAGGGCGACCAGCGCGGTCGCCACCCGGAAGTCGCGCACCCGGCCGGGCAGCAGGTCGGTCGACACCACCCCGGCCACGCTCACCAGCAGCCCGGACGTGCTGGACAGGAACGCGGCGAACGCGCCCGCGGCGGTGACCGCGCCGAGGAGCTGCCCGCCGACTCCCGGCAGCATCGCCGACGGCAGCTGCAGGATCGCCGCGTCGGTCTTGCCGGTCACCAGCAGCTCCGGGACGTACATCCGGGACAGGGCGCCCAGCAGCGTCGGGAACAGGTAGAACAGGCCGAGCAGCAGCAGGACGTGCACGGTCGTGCGGCGCGCGGCCTTGCCGTCGGGGTTGGTGTAGAAGCGGACCAGCACGTGCGGCAGGCCCATCGTGCCGAGGAACGTCGCGAACATCAGCGAGTACGTCTGGAGCAGGTCGGTGAGGCTGCCCGAGCCCGGGTGCAGCCAGTTCGAGTTGTCGGCGACGGAATCGCTGACCACCGGGACCGGCGTGCCGGCCAGGAACTTCAGCTTGGTGCCTTCGGACACCGTGTGCGGCGCCAGCGGCGTCCAGTGCGTCGGGCCGGCCGCCGGGCCGTTGTCGGTGCGGCCGTAGGCGTAGAGGAACGTGTCGGTGGTGACGTGCAGGGTGACGTCGGTCTGCACGTCGACCGTGGTGTCGCTGGTGAACACCGGCGGCGCGGCGGCGCCGAGCGGGCGGAAGCCGTCCGGGCCGCCTCCGGCGAAGAAGACCATGCACAGCACGAACGCGGGCACCGAGATGGCGAACAGCTTGAGCCAGTACTGGAAGGCCTGGATGACGGTGATCGCGCGCATGCCGCCGGCGATCACGTTGAACGCGACCACGACCATCACCGCGATCGCGCCCGCCCACGCCGGCACCGGCAGCACCGTCGCCAGCGTCAGGCCCGCGCCCTGCAGCTGCGGGGCCATGTACAGGATCCCGATGAACACGACGAACGCCGTGGAGAACCGGCGGAGGCCCTTGGAGCCGAGCCGCATCTCGACGAAGTCGGGCAGCGTGTACGCGCCGGACCGGCGCAGCGGCGCCGCCACGAACAGCATCAGCGCCAGGTAGCCCGCGGTGAAGCCGATCGGGAACCACAGCGCGTCGGCACCGTCCTTGAGCACGATCCCGGCGATGCCGAGGAAGGACGCCGCGGACAGGTACTCACCGGAAATCGCGGCGGCGTTGCGGCGCGACCGCACGGTGCGCCGCGCGACCAGGAAGTCGTGCGTGCTCGTCGCCGACCGCGAGGAGCGGTGACCGAGGTAGGGCGTCACCACGGCGACCAGCACGATGCCGGTCAAGGCCCACGGGTTCAACTGCACGGGGGGAATCCTCGCACGAGTCAGTGCGAAACTAGTTTTCGATCATGTCCACGAACGCGCGTTCGTTGCGTTCGGCCAGCCGGTTGTACCAGATGCCGACCCCGAACAGGAACGGGAACGGGAACACACCGAGGATCAGCCAGGCCACCGGGATGCCCAGGAAGCTCGCGCGGGAGAACCCCGGCACCGCGTAGAACAGCACCGGCAGCGAACCGAACACGACGATGACGAGCAGCGCGAGCAGCAACCCCGTCCGCAGCTGCACCTTCACCAGGTGGTCGCGGACGAGCAGCTTCCCCCAGCTGGTCTGTTCCTCCAGCTCGACGCGGGCGCGCAGGGTGCCGGCCCCGCGGCGGGGATCGTTGAGGATCACCCGCTCCCGCTTGGGTTTCGCGTGGTGCTCCGGCTTCGGCGGCGGCTCGTTCTCCGGCGCCGGCGGCAGCGATTCGACGACGGCCCGGTCCGTCGGCTGGGGCAGCGGCCGGTGGCGGGCGCGCCTGCCGAGCGTCGGATCCGGTTCGCGGACGCCGTTGGCGCGGCGCTCGTAGAAGTCGTCGGTCATGGCCGCGCCCGGCTCAGCCGTTCCGGCCCGAACCGACCAGCCGGTCCTTCAGCGCGCGGGTGTGCCGCCGGCTCACCGGCAGCACCTTCTCCTCGTTGCCGATGACGACCTGGTAGCCGCCCTGGCCCATGCGCAGCTCGGTGATCAGCGGCAGCGCGACCAGGAACGACCGGTGGATCCGGACGAACCCGGCCTTCTCCCAGCGTTCCTCCAGCTGGGCCAGCGGGATGCGGACCAGGTGGCTGCCTTCGGTGGTGAACAGCCGCGCGTAGTCGCCCTGCGCCTCGACCCACCGGACCGAGGAGCGCGGGATGAGCTTGGTGGTGCCGGCCAGCTCGACCGGGATGACCTCGTCGTCGTTCTTCACCGGCTCGCCGCCCAGCGCACCGGGCGGGGGCGCCGCGGCGGCCGCGAGCTTGTCGATCACGCGCGAGATCGCGCGGTCCAGGCGGTCCTGCTGGTACGGCTTGAGCACGTAGTCGAGGGCGCCGAGGTCGAAGGCGTTGACCGCCTCTTCGGCGTGGCCGGTGACGAACACCAGCGCGGGCGAGGGCCGCAGCGCGGCGAACACCCGGGACATCTCCATCCCGGACAGGCCCGGCATGTCGATGTCGGCGAAGACGGCGTCGACGATCGGCAGGCCGCGGTCCTTGCGCTCGCGCAGCCGCGGGTCGTCGGTGGACAGCAACCGCAGCGCCTCGGAGGCGTCGATCGCCGGGAACACCTTGGCCACGTGCGGGCTGTTGCGCAGGCAGTGGACGAGTTCGTCAAGACCGTTCGGCTCGTCGTCCACGGCCAGGACCACGAGCTTCCGGGTGTCATCGTGAGCACTCACAGTGAAACGCATCCTGCCCATTGCCGAGTGCAATGTCCAGCCCCCGTCCGCATTGAGTGAGGGAACCCGCGACCGGGGCCGCGGGCCCCTCGTCTCAGTGCACGAAGGTGAACCAGTTGAGGTTCACGAAATCGGCAGGCTGGCCGCTGGTGAACGTCAGATACACGTTGTGCACGCCGGTCACGGCGCTGATGTTCGCCGGGACGGTCCGCCAGCTCTGCCAGCCGCCCGTGTTGCCGACGGCGAAGCTGCCGACGGGCGCGTTGGACCGGCTGTCGAGCCGCACCTCGACCAGCCCGCTGACCCCGCCTGCCGCGCCGGACGCCACCCGCGCCTGGAAGTTCGTCGCCGCGCTGCTGCCGAAGTCGACGTTCGGGTAGAGGGTCCAGTCGCCGTTGGCCACCGCGCCGATGTCCTGCCCGCCGCCGGTGTCCGAGGTGGCCTCGGTGATCACGCCGGACTGCTGGCCGAACGACTCGGCCTGGATGGTGCGGTAGGCGCTGGTGCCACCGGACGGCGGCGTGGTCGTGGTCGGCGGGGTCGTCGTGCCGCCACCGCCGCCGCGGGTGGACACCGTGACGTAGTCGACGACCATCGGGCGGCCCGGCACGATGCCCGGCCCCGGCGTCGTCGTGCCGGAGTTGTTGTTCGGGAACGCGCCGCCGATGGCGACGTTCAGCAGCACGAAGTAGCCCTGGTGGGTGGTCATGTTCGCCCAGGTCGTCGCGTCGACCTGGTTCTGGCTGACCGAGTGGAACTGCTGGCCGTCGACGAACCAGCGGAAGACCTGCGGGCTGGTGCTCGCGTCCCATTCGAAGCGGTAGGTGTGGAAGGCGGACTGGCAGCTGCTGCCGGGGCACGCGCGGTTGGCGGGCAGGCCGGTGGTCTCGTTGCACGGGCCGCCCGGGTTGACGCCGCAGTGCAGGACGCCCCAGACCGAGTTGATCCCGTTGACGTTCTCCATGATGTCGAACTCGCCGATGGCGGGCCAGTTCCAGTAGTTGCCGCGGTACGGGCCGCCGAGCGCCCAGAACGCGGGCCAGTAGCCGAGCGCGGCGGCGCCGGTGACGTCCGGCATCTGGATCCGGCTTTCGATCCGCATGACCCCGCCGGCGGGTGGCTTGAAGTCGGTGCGCTGGGTCTCGATCCGCGCCGAGGTCCAGTTGCCCGAGCCGTCGCGCAACGGCGTGATCCGGAGGTTGCCGGCGCCGTCTTGCGAGAGGTTGCCGGTGCTGGCGGTGTAGTTCTGGATCTCGCCGGTGCCCCAGTTGGCTGGGCCACCCGGGTAGGCGTGGCCGGTGTCGATGATCCAGTTCGCGCTCGACGGGAGCGAGCCGGAGCCGCCGGTGAAGTCGTCGGCGAAGACGGTGGTCCACCCCGATTCGGGCGGCGGGATGGAGGCGGCGGCGGGGAGGGTGAGGGGGACGGCGATGAGCGCGGCGCCGAGCACCGCGCCGATGGCGAGTCTGCGGGAGTGGGGCATCGGGGACGACCTCCTTGTCGACCGGATTTGTTGCCGTTCACAACAAAGCCCGTCGACAAGGAGACCTGAGGCCCGACCGTGTTTCCAGAGGCGTTACGCGGCTTGAGTGATCCAGGTCACAAAGTCTGCCCGGAAGTACTCGAACCGGACATCCACGTCAGAGGCCGAAGCGGGACCAGGCGGCCTTCTGCGTCACCGCGTCCAGCACCGCCGACGCCGCCGCCGGGGCGCCCAGGCCCAGGCGCGCCAGCAGGGGTTTCTTCGGCTCGGCCACCGAAATCTCCGCCTCCGGGTAGCGCTCGGTGATGATCTGGCGCAGGCTGCCGAGGCCGTCGACCAGGCCCAGTTCGGCCGCCTTCGCGCCGAGCCAGACGTCACCGGTGAACAGGTCCTCCGAAGACGTCAGGCGATCGCCGCGACGCTCCTTGACCCAGTTCACGAACAGCTCGTGGAGCTGGCTGTGCATCTTCTTCAGCCACTCGACGTCTTCGGGCTTCTCCGGCGAGAACGGGTCCAGGCGCGACTTGTTCGCGCCCGCCGTGTGCAGCCGGCGCTCGATGCCGAAGCGCTCCAGCAGGCCCGTGAAGCCGAAGCCGCCGCTGATCACGCCGATCGAGCCGACCATCGACGTCCGGTGGACGTAGATCTCGTCGGCCGCGCACGCCAGCCAGTAGCCGCCCGAGGCGGCGACGTCCTCGCAGAACGCCAGGACCGGGACGCCCTTCTCGTCGGCGAGCTGCCGGATCCGCTCGGCGACCAGGCCCGACTGCGTCGGCGCGCCACCCGGCGAGTTGATCAGCAGTGCGACCGCCTTCAGCCGGTCGTGCCCGAACGCCCTGGTCAGCGCCGACTCCACCGCGGCCAGGTTGATCGCGCCCCTGGCCAGGGGGGACGGCGACGGCGTGATCACGCCGTGCAGCTTCACCACGGCCACGACGTCCTTGCGCTCGACGCGGTCGGCGAGGACCGGGATCCGCGAAGCCAGTTTGTCCGTAACGCTCATACAGCCAGGCTAGCCGGAGTCAGCCCATGGGGAGGATGCCGGAGCGCGTGCCGTTGACGCCGTTCACCTCGGCGCCGTTCAGCTGGGCCGGACCGCCCTGGACCGGGACGTCGGCCTCGTCCGGGTGGCTTTCGGAGCTGTAGTCCGGCATGTTCGGCCGGACACCCGGGACGAACTTCGGCACCCGCAGCGTCACCTTCATGCCGGCGCCCGGCGCGGTCTCCACCATCACCGCGTAGTCGCTGCCGAACACCTGCTGCATGCGCTGGTTGATGTTGCCGAGCCCGACGTGGGCGCCGGTGCGGTGGGCGCTCTTGAGCTCGTTGAGCCGCCGCGGGTCCATGCCGATGCCGTCGTCCTCGACGCTGATCAGCGCTTCGGTGCCGTAGTCCTGCGCGATCACCGTGACGCAGCCGCCGCTGGGCTTGCTGGCCAGCCCGTGCTTGACCGCGTTCTCCACCAGCGGCTGGATGATCAGGAACGGCACGACGACGCTGAGCACCTCGGGCGCGATCTTCATCCGCACCTCGAGCCGGCCGCCGAAGCGGGCGTTCTCGATCGTCAGGTAGCGGTCGATGTTGCGCAGCTCCTCGGCCAGCGAGGTGAACATGCCCGACGTCCGGAACGAGTAGCGCGTGAAGTCGGCGAAGTCCTGAAGCAGCTCTCGCGCCTCTTCGGGATCCGTGCGGATCAGCGCGGAGATCGTGTTGAGCGCGTTGTAGACGA
>NZ_JBFANY010000002.1:0-609463 GCF_040674975.1 Amycolatopsis sp. NPDC049688 | reverse complement strand
CAGCGCGTGAAGTCGGCGAAGTCCTGAAGCAGCTCTCGCGCCTCTTCGGGATCCGTGCGGATCAGCGCGGAGATCGTGTTGAGCGCGTTGTAGACGAAGTGCGGCGAGATCTGCGCGCGCAGCGCCTTGATCTCGGCCTGCTGGAGCTGGTGCTTCGACTCGTCGAGCCGGGCCAGCTCGAACTGGGTGCAGACGAACTGGGCGACGGCGTCGGCCATCTGCACCAGCCGGCCGCGGGTCCGGCCGACGACGATCAGCGCCGCCTCCGTCTCGCCCTCCACCAGCAGCGGCACGATGACCGCGGTCTTCATCCGGCAGGTGCCGCGGTGGTTGCACGGCATCCGGTCGTGCGCCACGACCTCACGGCGGTGCTTGCGGATGGCCGCCCCGATCGCCTCGACGAGGTCGACGTAGTGCTCGTTCGCCTCGCCGTCCCACGACAGCAGTGTGCCCTCGCTGTCGGTGATGCCGACGGCGACGCAGTCCAGCATCTGCAGCAGCTGCGTGGTGATCTTGTCGGCGGCGTCCTCGTCCAGGCCGGACCGCAGGTTCGGCGCCGCCTTCGACATCCGGTGGACCGCCTGCAGCATCGCGTCCTCGACCACGCTGGCCGGCCGGCGCTGTTTCACGAGCAGCACGACCACCACGACGGCGAGCAGCACCGCGACAGCCCACGGGACGATCTGCGCAAGCGGGAACCCGGACACGGCGTCCATGCTCTGCGCTCGACCAACCGGGTGCAAGGCCTGAATCCCACTTTCTGTCCAACTGTGACGACTGAGGGTGGGCACGACCCTACCCAGCGTCTGTCCGGCGCCTATTTCAGCAGGCGCGACATCCGCCGGTCGGCGAGCGGCTTGCCGCCGGTTTGGCAGGTCGGGCAGTACTGGAACGATTTGTCGGCGAAGGAAATTTCGCGGATCGTGTCGCCGCAGACCGGGCACGGCAGCCCGGTCCGCGCGTGGACCCGCAGGCCCGACCGCTTCTCCCCCTTCAGCCGGGCCGCCTTCTGCCCCACCGAGCGCTCGACGGCGTCGGTTTCGACCTCCTGGATCGCCTCGGCGAGGGTCTCCAAGGCGCCTTCGTCGAGCTTGCCGACGGTGGCGTACGGCGAGAGCTTCGCGCGGTGCATGATCTCGTCGGAGTAGCCGTTGCCGATCCCGGCGATCAGCGACTGGTCGGTGAGCGCCCACTTCAGCCGGGTGGTCTTCCCGGCGAACAGCTCGCGCAGCCGGGCGGCGTCGAGCGACAGCGCGTCCGGCCCCAGCCGGGCCACGCTCGCGATCTCCTGCGGGTCCCGGACGATCCACACCGCCAGGCCCTTCTTCGTGCCCGCCTCGGTGAGGTCGAACCCGGGCCCGGTGGCCGACTCGAGGTGCACGCGCAGCGAGATCGGGCCCTTCCCCGGCTTCAGCGGCGCCGCGGCCAGGCCGTCGGACCAGCGCAGCCAGCCCGCGCGGGCGAGGTGGATGACCAGGTGCAGGTCACCGGCCACGACGTCGAGGTGCTTGCCGTGCCGGGTCGCGCCGGTGATCTCACGCCCGTGCAGCTCGGTCCACGGCGGGGTCGCCGTCTTGAGCACGCTCAGCGATGCGACATCGATGCGGAAGATCGTCTGCCCCACGGCGTTTTCGCGCAGGTAGTGGGCCAGTGCTTCGATCTCGGGTAGCTCGGGCATGGCATCGGTGTCCTACTCGACCGGGTGAAGCGGCCCGTCGAAGTCCGGCAGCGAGTGCCGCTGGATGGTCTTCGAGATCTTCTTGACCTCGCCCTGCACGGTGAACATGCCGCGGATGGTGCCGACCCAGCGCTCGGACGGCCGGTCGCCGGTCACGTCACCCTCGGTCTCGGCGACCACCGTCCACGGACGGCGCAGGATCCACCGCAGCGGGAAGAACAGCACCACGAGCAGCAGCGCGAGCAGCACCCACGCCGGGACGTTCACCTGGTCGGGGGTCCACACGACGAGGATCACGGCCAGCAGCGCGGTCACCACGATCATCGCGATGCCGGGGCCGTAACTGCCCGCGACGTCGTGCTCGAAGTCGTCGGCCGTCGCCGGTGCGCGCCATTCCATCTGGGCACGGACCACCCAGTCGCGGCCGTCTTCGCCGCGTACCAGCCGGTTCATTCAGTTGCCTCCCGGGGCGCCCGCAGGGTGAGCGACACAACGGTACCGCGCCCGGCCGCACCCGCGCGAGGGCGGAACCGGACATCCCGCCCGGTGGAAGGGGTCACCGGCGATCGGACTCCGGCGAAGCCGGCGGCGCCGGATCCGTCGGTGCCGACGCAGCCGGCGGCACGGAATCCGTCGGTGCCGACGCAGCCGGCGGCGCCGGATCCGTCGGCTCGCCCGACCCGGTGGCGTCGGCGGCCGCACTGCCCGGGCACGGCTTCCCCGAGGTCGGCGTCACCGTCGACGTCGGGTCCGCGACCGGCGTCTCGTCGTCCTTCGGCGCCGGCTTCTCGGCGAGCGTCGGCTCGCCGGGACGGCTGGTCGGCGACAGCTCCGGCACCTCGGCGTCCTTCGGCGACGTCGCGTCGGTGGACTCGGTCGTCATCGTCAGGTCGGGTTTCGACGTGTCCAGCCGCGGCGACGTCGCCGGGTGGTCGGACGCGCTGAACGTCGACGACGTCAGGTCTTCACGCGGGATCGGCTGCCCGGCGGGCCCGGCCACGTCCCCGACCGGGACGTCCCCGGCGACCGCCAGGTCCGGCACCTCGTCCGCGGCCACGTGCCGCTCACCACCGCGCGCGCGGGCCGGCACGGCGACCCCGGTGCCGCGGCCGTTGAGCACGCCGATCCCGATCCGCTGCTCCGGCTGCCCCTGCGGCGGCGGCTCCTGGTGCGTCTCCGACGGCGGCACCACGACGAGTTCGGGCGCGCCGCCGGTCAGCCCGACGTCCTGCACCGGCCCCGACCCGAACAGCACGGGCCCGGCCGCGACGCCGACGGCACCCACAGCGGCGGTCGACGCCAGCGCGAGCCCGATCTTTACCTTGGAGCCGACCAGCACGCCCTTGATCGTCGCGCCGAGGCCGGCCAGCACCCCGCTGCCGCCCGCCGACGCGGCGGCCGGCACCAGCAGCACCAGCACCCCGGCGTGAGCCCGCAGCGACGAGCAGACGTCACGCAGCTCGTCCTGGGTGGCGCGGCACGACGGGCAGCCGTGCAGGTGCGCCTTGATCCGCTCGGCTTCGGCGCCGGTGACGCTGCCCGCGGTGAACCCGCCGAGCTTTTCCACGACCGCGCGGCACGAATCCGGGCCGCGGTTCACCGAAAGGTGTGCCTGCAGGTACGCCGCCCGCAGACCCTGCCGCGCCCGGCGGGCCAGCGCGGCCGTCGCGTTCGCGCTCAGCCCGAAGTGCGGCGCGACCATCGCCGGCTGCTCGCCCTCGACCTCGGTCTGCCACAACACCGTCCGCCACCGCTCCGGCAGGCTGGTGAACGCGGTCGTGATCAGCGTGTGCTCGGCCGTCCGGGCGTGCGTGTCGGCACCCGCCCCGGCGCGGAAAGTCAGTTCGTCGTCCGAAACCGGGACGTCCCGGCGCGCGCCGTGCCACTCCCACGACACCCGGCGGGCCACGGTCAGCAGGTAGGCGCGGACGTAGTCACGGGGACCGGCACCCCGCCGGAGCGCCTGCAACACGCGGAAGAACGTCTCCGCGGTGATGTCCTCGGCCTCCGACCGGTCGGCGGCCAGGCTCTGCGCCAGCCGGCGGACCGCGGCGGCGTGCAGCTCGAACAGCTCCCCGAACGCGGCGTCCTCACCGTCGCGAAGCCGTTGCAGCAGTGCCTGTTCGTCGGATTCCGAGGCCGCTGGTGGCGGCACCGTGCCCAGCTCGGTCATCCGGCCCGGCACCTCCTCCCCGAAGGTCTCCCCATTCGGTCGAATGGAGACACCATACGGAGGGAAACAGCCGTCGTCACCCCTTGTACGCCAGCTGTGACACCGAAGCACCGGTCAGAGGACAGGGGACCCCGGTGACGGAGGCCGGACGCGGAGGGTATAGAGTTCCTCCCATCAGCAAGACAACGCGGATGTAGCGCAGCTGGTAGCGCATCACCTTGCCAAGGTGAGGGTCGCGGGTTCGAATCCCGTCATCCGCTCGCGTGCAAAGGGCTGTATCGGCGGGAAACGTCGATACAGCCCTTTTTCTGTTTCACCCGGGAGGCTGAGCCCCGGACCCTGCGGCGTCAGAGCTCGTAGGTGTCCAGGACCGTCGGGGCCACCGGGGTCAGGTGGGGGTCTTCGCGTTCGGTCACCTGGCCTCGGGCCATCCGGTGGACGCGGAAGTTGTTGTCGTTCTCCGTGTCCTGGTCGTCCCACGTGTACAAGAGGCCGTAGGAGCCGGGGGCCAATTCACCTACGCGGGTGAAGAGGTTGAGGATTTCGGTGGTCAGGTGGCCGCCGTGCTTGTCGAAGCCGCCGAAGTGGAGCATGGGCATGCCCGCGCTCCAGCGGAGGTCGACCAGGTCGAAGTCGCCCGCGTCGCGGATCGCGCGGTGGACGCGGTCGACCAGGCGCTCCAGGAGCGCCGCGTCGTCGTCGCCGCTCGCGGTCGCCTGGATGGTCACCCAGCCGTGATATTCGAACACCCGCAGAACGGTAGCAAGAGATCAACGGGCCGCTTAGCGGGCTAGCTCTGATGGCTTTCAGGGGGTCCGGGTGGCGAAGCCCCCGGCCCGGGGCGAAGCCCCGGATGTCTCCGATGGCTTCCCGTCGCGGCGCAGCACGTTCGACAGCACCCCTTCGCCCAGGCGCTCGAACGCCGGCACCAGCTTCTCGCCGAACACGCACAGCGTCCGCTCCCACGGGTGCCCGAGCGTGCCGAAGGAGAAGTCCGCCGCCAGGAACAGGTGGTAGTCCGCGCGCGGGAACACCGGCACCGGCCAGCGGGCGCTCCCCGACATCAGGTGCGGGCGGACGCGGTAGGACTGGTGCTGCCAGTGCAGCGCCCACATCCAGTCGTCCGGGCCGCACACCTCGCGGAACGCGGCCAGCGCGATCGTCGCGACCTGGTGCTCCTCGACCGCGTACGGGCCGAGCCGGAACTCGGCGGAGGACCGGTCCAGGTTCCCGGGCGACAGGTCCCACGTCCGCGACGGCACCGGCTCCCGGAAACCCGGCCAGGCGTGGGCGTAGGTGCTCGGCCAGAACGCCAGCTTGTCGTACACCCAGTACCAGGCGGGCTCGTCGACGACGCGGGAGACGGCTTCCCAGGCAGCGTTCACGGTTACGCCCTCAACTTGGCCAGGCACGAAAGAACACGCGAAAGCTTCGTGTTCGCCCTCCGGTTTGTCCAGTCCCCGTCCGCCCGCCGCGAACTGTGTCACTCGTCCGAGTGGGTTCTGCCAAGTTGTCACCATGCGGGTTCTCTTCGTCCACGGCGCCTTCGTCCGCGACGGCGCCTGGTGGTGGCAGCCGACCGCCGATGTACTGGGGACGCACGGTTTGCGCAGCTCAGCAGCAGTGTTGCCGAGCTGCGAGAGCGAGCCGCGCGGTGATCTGCACGCCGACGCCGAGGCCGTCCGCGCGCTGCTCGACGCTTCCGACGAACCCGCCCTGCTCGTCGGTCACTCGTACGGCGGCATGGTGATCACCACACTCGGTGAACACCCGGCAGTACACCGATTGGTCTACGTGACGTCGTTCCTGCCGGACGTCGGCGAGGCGCTCGCGGACTTCGGCATCGGCGAGCCGCCGCCGTGGCACCTCAGCCACGGCGACGGCACCGCCGGTGTCCGCGAGGAGTTCGTGCGTCCCCTCTTCGCCCAGGACTTCGACGACCACACCTACGCCGGGGCCGCCGCCCGGCTCACCGCCCAGAACGAGGCGGTGTTCGGCCAGCCGGCAACCCGGGCGGCCTGGCGAACCGTCCCGTCGACCTACGTCGTCTGCGGCGAAGACCGCGCCACACTGCCCGGGACCCAGCGGGCCCAGGCGGCGCGCGCCACCGACGTCGTCGAACTGCCGGTGGCCCACCACCCCTTCGTCACCCAGCCGGACCTGATGGCCGGCGTGCTGCTCAGGCTGCGTCCCACAGGGTGAGGAACGCCGACGCCTCGCTGCGGGCCCAGGGCCGCAGCCGTTCGCGGTCGCGGGCGGACAGCTGGTACTCCTTGGCGCGGCGGACGTCGATCACCAGCGCCTCGCCGCCGGGCAGGATGTCGGGCATCGCCTGCTCCAGCACCCACAGCGCGAGCTGCGCCGAATCCCTCGCCAGCGGCTCCTCCTTGAAGTAGAGCCAGGTCGCGTACCGGCGGCCGTCGCTCTTGCGCAGCCCCATCTGCGGGCTGACGCCGATCTCGAGCTCGCCGATCCGGCACCGGCCGCGGCCGACGTCGACCAGCTTCGGCGACTTCCGGCCGAGGTACCGCAGCCAGCCCTCGGCGATCGCCGCGTAGTGCGGTTTCGTCCGTTCGTCGGCGGCGTTGACGAGCGCGCGCAGCGCCACCTCGTCCTGGTTCGCCGCCCGCCCGGACCGCACCGCGTTGGCCGCCCGCCGGTAGTAGTTGAACGCCGCCCGCGCCGGATCTTCGTACTGACGGCGCTGCCGCCGGACGAACGACGACCGCGACGGCCCGGAACTCGCGCTGTAGCCCACGAACGTGGACAGGGTGATGTAGGCCATGGCCCTGCCTTCCTCCATCACGCCACCCGCGCTCGCGGGCGGCATCTCCCCTGGACAACGCCAATTTTAGAACATATGTACGACAGTTTCCGGAGCCTGACGGGTGACCCTGGCGGGTGAGCGTCCGGGTCTCCCGCAAACGCCGGACTTGCGCTACGTTGCCGATCAACCTCAAACCGCAACCTTGCAGGTCGGGCTTGCGTGCCAGACTGATGCCCCGAACGGTGGATGGGGGTCCAGAGGATGAGCTGGCAGGAAGAGCTTCGCCGTCTCGACGCGGAGCTTGCCGAAGGTCGTATCGCGCCGGCTGACCACCGCAAACAGCGGGACGAGCTGCTCGCGCAGGCCTCCGGTTCGACGGTGCCGTCACCGGTGCCTTCGCCGTTGCGCCGTCCGGGTGAGAACTGGCGGAGCGCGAACCCGGCGAACCACCCGGCACCCGCCCAGCCCGTCCACCCCGTGCTGCCGCCGCAGCGCATCGAATCCCCGAGGCCGCCGGTCCCCCCGCCGCCGTGGCAGCGGACCGGGCTGCCGAAGACGCTCTCGACCAGCCAGGTGCCGGCCATCCCCGACCACATGACGACCGCGCCGAGCCCGGCCGACATCACGCCGACCCGCTACCTGCGCGTCGACGGCCCGGCGGAGCACGGTCCGGGCAGCCGGTTCCCGCCGATCACGCCGCCGGGCGGGGAATCGCGCCCGGCGCAGCCGCTCCCCGAGCCCGACGAGCCGTCCGGCAAGCACCGGTGGGCCACCGACGGCGAGTCGTCCGGACGCTCGCGGCGGCCCTGGCCGTTCATCGCGCTCGGCGTGCTGGTGGTGCTGGGCATGATCATCGGCGCGACGGTCTGGCTCGGCGGCGGCGACGAAAAGCCCAACGCGCTCTCCACGTTCACCCCCGTCGTGACGCAGCCCCCGGCGGCCGCGGCCCAGCCGCAGCTGGAGGACCAGGTGCCGCCGCTGCCCGGGGTCTCGCACCCCGAGAGCGCCGCGATGTCGCTGGCCCGCGGGCTGGACCTGGGGCTGTACCCCAAGGAGGCCGCGCAGGTCTTCTCGCAGCACGGCGTCACGCAGTTCGTGTACCGGGCCTCCTCGGCCGGGGACACCGGGTTCCTCGGCTACGCGATCCCCGCCGAGAACGAGGAAGGCGCGAAGGCGATCGTCGACTACCTGCGCGAGGCGGCCGCCGCCGGCGGGTTCGTCCCGATCCCGGCCGACCAGTCCACGGTCACCGGCCGCAACGGCGACCAGCGGATGGACGGCACCTGGTACACCTCGGGCAAGGTCGCCATCGTGCTGTGGGCGTCCCAGCCCTTCGCCAAGGACAAGAACGAGCTGAAGACCAGCCTCGACAACGCCGTCGCGGTGTTCAAGAAAGCGCTGCCGCCGAGCTGATCACCCGCGCCGGTCGAGCACCCCGGCCAGCGTGGTCCGGGCGACGTCGGCGCCGAAGAGGCGGTCCACCACGGTCTTGCCCTCTTCGGACAGCCGCTGCCACAGCTTGTCGTCCTCGAGCACGGTGACGATCTCGTCGGCGAGCTCCTGCGCCGAGCCGCCGACGAGCACGTCCCGCCCGTGGGTCAGGTGCATGCCTTCGGCGGCCAGCGGCGTGGCCACGACCGGGACGCCGTAGCCGAGGCTCTCGCCGAGCTTTCCCTTCACCCCGGCCCCGAAGCGCAGCGGCGCGACGACGACCCGGGCTTCGCGGTAAGCGCTGTCGAGGTTCGGCACCCAGCCGCGGACGACGACGCCGTCGCGTTCGAGGTCGAACATCTCCTGCGGCGGGTTGCTGCCGACGATCTGCGCGACCGCGTCCGGGCGGCGGCGGCGCACCAGCGGCATGATCTCCTCCGCCAGCCAGCGGGCCGCGTCCCGGTTGGGCAGGTGGTCGAAGCTGCCGACGAACAGCACCCCGGACCGTCCTTCCGGGACCGCCACCGAGCCGTCGGCGTAGTGCACATTGGACAGCACCTCGACCCGCGCCGACGGCACGAGCTCCGACAGCAGCGCACGCTCCACATCGGACACGACGAAGGTGACGTCGGTGGCTCGGGTCAGGCCCAGTTCGGACTCCCGCAGCACCTCGGCGCGGCGTCGCAGGGTCAGTTCCTCGCGCGTGTTGCCGAGCTGCGCGGCCAGGTCGGCCTGGCGGTTGAGCCGGACGAAATGCAGGTCGACCGTGTCGTAGGCGATGACGCAGTCGGGCGCGTGCTCGCGGACCTGCTCCAGCAGCTGCCAGGCGACGTGCGGCCGCGACAGCACGGCCAGGCTCAGGTCGGCGCCGGCGTCGCGCAGGAACTCCAGCTGTTCGCCGAGCCCGGTCACCACCGTGACGCCCGCCCGGTACAGCGCGTCCGCGTACGGCTCCGGCAGCGCGTTGTTGAGCGGCATGAACACGACCCGCCGGCCGAGGCCGACGAGCAGTTCGAGGATGCGGAACATCCGCACCGAGCCGGAGTCCTTGTCCGGCATCGGCACCTGGTGGTCGGCGACGAGCACGGTCCCCCCGCGGTGACCGTCCTTCGTGCGCTGCCGTCCGGCCCACACCGCGCGCGGGCTCGCCTCGGGGAAGTGGTCGCGCAGCTGGACGCTCCACTTGTCGACGAAGACACTCCGGTTGAGTTCCTGGTGGCGCTTCACACCGGAGGAGACGTCCGTGCCGTTGGTGATGCCTTCGTGGTGCACGACGACCGACGCGGGCTGCACCATCGTCCGGTACCCGGCCGCCCGCACGGCGAACGCCAGGTCGGTGTCTTCGTAGTACGCGGGCGCGAAGCGCTTGTCGAAGCCGCCGATGCGCTCGAACAGCTCGCGCCGGACGAGCAGGGCCGCGCCCGAGCAGTAGTCGACGTCCCGCAGGGCCTGGTACCAGGGGGCGTCCGGGTTCTGCAGCCTGCCGTAGTTCCAGCCGGTGCCGTCGGCCCAGATGATGCCGCCGCACTCCTGCAGGCGGCCGTCCGGGTAGACCAGCTTCGAGCCGACGAGCCCGACGTCGGGCCGCGTCTCGACGACCGCGACGAGCTCGTCCAGCCAGCCGGGCCGGACTTCGGTGTCGTTGTTGAGGAAGAAGATGAAGTCGCCACGCGCGTGCTCGGCACCGAGGTTGCAGGCGCCGACGAACCCGAGGTTCTGCGGCGCGCGGACCAGCCGGACCCCGGCGCAGCCGGCGACGCGGTCGGCGGAGTCGTCCGGCGACTTGTCGTCGACGACGATCACCTCGAACGGCGTCGAAGGCAGGTGCCGCTGGATCGAGTCGAGGCAGCCGCGGGTGAACCGCCAGTTGCCGTAGACCGGGATGACGACGCTGACGATCGGCTGGTCGCTGGTGGTCACCGCGACCGGGCCGGGCACCGCGACCGGCGCGCCGGGCAGCACACCCGCGGGCCGGCCGAGCGCCGTCTCGTAGAAGTCGCGGCGGCGGGTGCCGCGCGGGGCGTACCGCTCGATCGCGCCGCGGTACTTCCCGATCGCCCGCTGGACGAGCGCGGACGTCTCGGCCCGCAGCTTCTCGTTCTCGGCGGCGAGCCGCCCGATGGTCTCGCTGAGGCTGGTGTTGTTGCCGGCCAGCCAGTCCAGCCGTTCGCGGTCGTAGCCCGCCTTGCGCTGCAGCCGGCTCAGCTCGTCGGCCGCGCGCTGCCGGTCTTCGCGGGCACGCTCGGCCTGCCGCAGTGCCTCGTCGCGCTCGGTCGCGGCGCGCTGCTCGGCCGCGGTGACCTGGGCGAGTTCGGCGGTGAGCCGGGTGACGGACGCCGTCGCCCGGTCGCGCTCGGCTTCCGCGCGGCCCAGCCCGTCGCGCAGGCGGCCCGCCTCGGCGGCGGCGCGGGCGACCAGCGTCAGCTTGGGGTCGATCATGGCCGACGTCGAGGGCACGTCGACCGGCTCGGCCGAGGCGACCGAGACGAAGTACGTGTGCGGCGCCCCGGCTTCGACGACCCAGCCGTCGGCGTCGTCGGCCTGCACGGTGAGGACCTCGGCGCCGGTGCCGGCGCCGTTGTCGTGGATCAGCGAGCCGACGGCGACGTTCTGCCGCAGCACCACGACGTGCGGGAAGCTCGCGGACAGCAGCGACCGGAACGCGGACTCGGTCAGCTCGTGCACGTGGTACGGGTTCTCGTTGCCGTGGTCGTGCGTGTAGACCTCGATGTCCGGGGTGCTGCAGAGGAAGACCCCGCCCGGCGCGAGCCGGTTGCGGACCAGCTCCATCAGCCGGTCCTGCTCGTCGACGTGCTCGATGGCTTCGAAGCAGGTGATGACGTCGAAGACCTCGCCGTCGAGGGCCTGCGGGTCGGTGATCGAGCCGACCTCGAACCGGACGCCCGGGTAGCGGTTGCGGGCGTGCTCGACGGTCGTCGGGTCGATCTCGAGCCCGACGACGGTGGCAGCCGACCGCGCGAGCAGGGAAGATCCGTAGCCCTCACCCGCGGCCAGGTCGAGAACGCGCTTGCCGTCGGCGAAGCGGGCCGCGAACGCGTAGCGGTGGTAGTGCTCGTAGATCACCTGGAGGTCGTCGGTCCACGGCACGCACCGCTCGCCGGTCCACTCGATCAGGCGCTCACCGCTCGTCCCCTTGCCCATGGCGGGCAGATTAGCGGAGGCCCAGTCCGACCAGGACGTACGCCAGTGTCCGGCGGTCGCCGCCCAGCCCGGCGGTGACCGACCAGTCCGCGTCGAACGAAAGCCGGACCTGCCGGTGCGCGTCGAGCCGGACCGGCAGCACCAGTTCGGTGAGGCCGGGCCCGACGTCGGCCTTCGCGACCGGGACGCCGTCGACCGACACCGTGACGCTGCCGTACTCGGTGGCGTCGTCCGGCAGGTAGGTCTTCAGTTCGAACACCTCGACCGGCGCGGTGGTCAGCACGGGGAACTCGACCGAAGGGGCCGCCCAGTCGTCGTGGGCGATGCCGTTCATCCGGCCGGTCACGATCCCCGCGCCGCCCACCAGCCGTTCGCCGCTGGTCCCGCCGGGCCGGAACGAGACGCGGCCCGCCGGGTCGACGACCCGGGTGTCCCGCACCGACCGCTCCGGCGTCCGGTTGCCGTACACGCGCAACGGCTGCGGCGTGGGGTGGAAGAGCGCGGTCAGGTGCGTGCCGGTGACGAGCCCGAGGTCGAGCAGGCTGTCGTCGAGCACGCCGATTTCGTCGATCAGGGCGACGTGCGCGGGGTCGGCCATGTCGAAGTTGTGGCCGTAGATGCGGTCGACGAACGGGTCGATCACGTTGCCGTAGGGCAGGAACAGGCTCGGGTGGAGGAAATCCAGGAGCACCGGCAGGACGTCCTGCGCGCGGATGCCCTCGAAGCCGTCCGCGGCGCAGTCGACGTCCACGAACTGCTCGTCGATCTCCCCGGTCAAAGCGTTGCGGCGCAGCTCGGGCGGCAGCGTCGCCCAGATCCGGTCGACGACCTCGTGCGCCTCGGGCCACCGGCGGTGGCCGTTGCGGCCGATCATGTCGTGCACCACCAGGACGCCGTCCGCGTTGAGACTGTCCTTGATCTGGCCGTAAAGGTGTTCCAGGTCGAGGACGTGGTGCAGCGCCTGGAACCCGACGACGACATCGTGCCCCGCGTCGGCGCGCCAGGTGTTGAAGTCGGCGGTGATCAGCTCGACGCGGTCGGCCACACCCTGCTCGCGCGCCGACGCCTCGGCACGCGCCTGCATCTCGGGGTTCAGCTCCAGCAGCCGCAGCCGGACGTTGTCCAGTCCTTCGGCGGCCAAGCCGCGCAGCCAGCCCAGCTCCTGATCGCCGTTGCCGCTGCCCAGCGACAGCACGACGGCGTCTCGCGAGAGGTTCCGCGCGCGTTCGGCGATCTGGCCGACGATCAGCTCGTCGAAGCCCGGGACGCCGAGCCCTTCGAGCTTCGGGAGCACGTGCCGGTTCGACCACCGGTGCGCCGACGGCGGCAGGTTGCCGTGGATCTCCTCCTGGCCGGCGAAGGTCTCGCGTTCCCTGGCCAGCCGCTGGTCGTAACCCGGCCCTCGCATCGCCCGTCCCCTCGCGTTCACCCGTTCGAGGCCGCTCGGCACCGGCCCGGCGCTAGGATACGGCTGTGTCGTTCCGTCCTCCGCCGCAGTTGCCTGCCGATGCGGGTCTGCCGAGGACGCCGGAGTCGTTCCTCCCCAAGGAGCACAACCTCTACCGGCCGCGGCACAGCAAGCGCCAGCGCACGGCCCTGGCCTGCGCCGCCTTCTTCTTCGTGACGCCGCTGTTCCTGTCGGCGGTCGGCGTGCACCCCGCCGCCTTCGAAAACCGGCCGCTGCGCGAGTTCCCGAGCCTGTCCGACGGCTGGGGTTTCTTCACCGGCCTGTCCGGCTGGGCCACCGACCACCTGCCGCTGCGGCAGGCCGGGGTCCAGGCCGCCGACGCCGTCAGCACCGGCGTGTTCGGCGACCCGCCCGGCTCCGGGCAGGGCACGAACCACAACGGCGGCACGGTCGGCGTCGACCAGGGGAAGCCGGACAACGGCGACGTCCCGGGATACGTCTACCCCACCGTGCTGCCGGGCAAGGACAACTGGCTGTACCTCGGCGAGGACGTCAACGCCCGCTGCCGCCCGGTGATGGACACCGACCACGTCGTCGGCGCGCTGCGGAAGCTGCGGGCCGCCGTCGAGAAGTCGGGGCGCAAGTTCGAGCTGGTCATCGCGCCGGACAAGTACAGCGAAGAGCCGGCGCACCTGCCCGACACCTACGTCGGCAAGCCGTGCGCGCAGGCGCGGACCGCCGAGTTCTGGAACCGCGTGCCGCGCGAGACCGGCGCGATCGACCTGCGGCCGGCGCTCGCCGACGCCGAAAAGCGCGTCGGGCACCCGCTGTACGACCGCAACGACACGCACTGGTCGTTCGACGGTGGCCTGGTCATGACGTACGCGCTGGGTGCGGCGATCGCGCCCGGCAGCACCGCCGGCTGGCAGGCCGCGCCGAACGGCGTCCGGCCGTGGCCGGCGGACCTGGCCCGGGTGCTGGGCCGCAACGAGCAGCGGCAGCTGACGACGTACAGCCTCTCCACCGACGGCGGCGCCGACCGCACGCGGTACATCGCCAGCGACTTCAAGAGCCCGCTGCGGCTGACCCAGCCGGACGGCGCCACACCCACCGGTTCGATCGCCCGGAACATGGCGGTCGTGGCCGACTCGTTCACCCAGTTCGCCAGCCCGTTCCTGGCCGCGACCTGCCAGGACGTCACGATCGTGCACGCCGAGACGGTGGCGCAGAGCACCGCGCAGGAGCTGACCAGCCTGTTCGCTGACCGCGACATCGTCACCTTCGAGCTGGTGGAACGCAGCGTGATCGGCGGATCGTCGGCGCTGCTGCGCGACCAGACCATCGACCTGCTCGGCCAGGTGCTGGCCGCGCACCCCCGCTGACCCGCGGCGAGTGTCTGCCACGCCGAGGTAACGACGGGGTGGTGGGCGACGAACAGGTGAGCGCACCCGTGCACAATGACTCCGTGCGGCCACGCTCCGCGTGAGCAGCACCCACAAAGCGACATACCCAAGGGGGTACCGGGGTGACCTGGCAGGAAGAGCTGCGCAGGCTTGACGAGGAGCTCGCGGCGGGAAACCTGACGGCCGACGAGTACCGGGCGCGTCGTGATCGGGTGCTGTCCATGGCCGTCTCGACCGGCGACCCGAACCAGGCCCAGGCCGCGCAGCCGCAGGTGCCGAGCACCGCCGCCGACACGCAGATCATCGCCCCGGTGTCCCCGCCGGGGCAGCCGGCCCAGCAGGAGAACGCGGCCGAGGCGACGCAGGTCGTGTCCGCGGCCGACGCCGGCGGCGGCGAGCGAACCCAGGTCGTCCCGCAGTGGCAGCAACAGCAGCACCCGAACTCGCCGTCGGGCGGGTTCCCGCAGCCGATGATGCAGCAGCCGCCGCCCCCGTACGCCCAGCACTCCCCCGCCGGCGGGTTCGCCCAGCCGATGCCGCAGCAGAACCCGTGGGGTGCGCCGCAGCAGGACGCCAGCCCGCCGTGGGGTGGCTCGGAGTTCCCGCCGCTGGCGCCGCCGTCGAACAACGCGGACTGGATCAGCCAGGGCCCGGAGAGCTTCCAGACGCAGCCGTCGTCGGGCAAGGGCAAGAAGATCGCCTTCGCCATCGTCGCGGTGCTCGTCGTGGCCGGCCTCGGCTTCGGCGTCTGGGCGCTGTTCATCAAGGACGGCGGCAGCCCGACCCCGCCGGTGGCGCAGCAGAGCTCCGGCCCGCAGCCGCCGCCCCCGCCGACCGTCAAGCCGCTCCCGGAGCCGCCCGCGGCGAAGCCGGAGCCGGGCGACAACTCGTCGGCGCTGGTCACCCCGGCCGGCACCACCCGCGCCGGCGGCGGCGAGTTCGACATGGACAAGCTGCAGTCGGCCAAGTACCTGCCGACCACGGTCATCGAGAAGCTCAAGCAGAGCGGCATGACCGAGGGCCTGCTCAAGACGACCAAGGACGGCGACGTCACGCTGGGCCTGTTCGCGCTGGAGCTGCCGAACGCGCAGGCCGCCGCCGCGGTGGCCGCCGAGTACGGCAACGCCGAGCAGGAGGGCGGCCTGACCGTCAACCGCAACCTGTCCCTCCACGGAGTGCAGGTGTTCTCGGCAGCGGACAGCAGCCAGCAGGTGTACCGCGCGGTTTACGTGCTGTACAGCCGGGTCATCATCATCGACTCGTTCGGCCCGTCGAAGGACGCGACGCTCAGTTCGTTCAAGACGCTGCTGACCGCCCAGGTGCAGAAGGCTCCGCCGACGGAACGCACGAACAACTGACCCTTATGGGTGACGTTTGCGCGTGTCACTGAACGTCGTCCCTCTCCCGGACGCCCTATGAGCAGAGCATCGGCCGGGAGAGGAGTCGCCGTGATCTGGATCGGCCTGGTCGGTGTCCTCGCCGTGGTGTTCCTGGTGCGCGCGGTCCGCGTGGTGCGCCGGGTCAGGCGGGGCGACGCGGTGTGACGAGCCCGGACTCGTAGGCCAGCACCACCAGCTGGGCGCGGTCGCGGGCGCCGATCTTCGTCATGATGCGGCTGACGTGCGTGCGGGCCGTCGCCGTGGAAATCACCAGGTGGGCGGCGATTTCGTCGTTGGAAAGCCCACCCGCCACCAGGCCCAGCACCTCGCGCTCGCGGTCGGTGATCTCGCGGATGGCGCTCGTGTCGATGCGCCGGTGCTCCGGGCGCCCGACGAACTCCTGGATCAGCCGGCGGGTGACCGTCGGCGCGAGCAGCGCTTCCCCGCTCGCGACGACCCGCAGCGCCCGCAGCAGCTCGACCGGCTCGGTGTCCTTCAGCAGGAACCCGCTGGCACCTGCGCGCAGGGCTTCGTAGACGTACTCGTCGACGTCGAACGTGGTCAGGACCAGCACCTTCGTCCCGGCGAGGTCCGGGTGGGCGGTGATCCGGCGGGTCGCTTCGAGGCCGTCGACCCCGGGCATCCGGACGTCCATCACGACGATGTCGGGTTTGTGCGCGACCGCGCCGGCCACCGCCTGCTCGCCGTCGCCGGCTTCGCCGACGACCTCGAAGCCGTCCTCGGTCTCCAGCAGCACGCGGAACCCGGCGCGGACCAGGACCTGGTCGTCGGCCAGCAGGACGCGGATCATGCTTCCCCCTCGATCGGTAGCTCGACGCGGACTTCGAAGCCGCCGTCGACCGGCCCGGCGGTGCACCGGCCGCCCAGCGCCGCGGCGCGTTCGCCCATGCCGCGCAGGCCGTGTCCCGGTGTCGGCTGCGCGGTGCCGCGGCCGTCGTCGCGGACCATCATCGTGAGACCCCCGGTCCGCCGTTCGAACCGGACGTCGACCGTCTTGGCCTGGTCGGCGTGCCGGACGACGTTGGTCAGCGACTCCTGCAGGATCCGGTAGGCGGCGGCGTCGACCGGGGCCGGGAGGTCGCCGGGGTCGCCGTGGACGTCGACCGCGAGCCCGGCGTCGCGGGCGTGGTCCAGCAGCTCGCCGGCCTGGGCGAGGCTCGGCGCCGGCGCCTTGTCCTGCCCGGAACGCAGGACGGCCAGGGTCGCACGCAGGTCGTTGAGCGCGGACGCGCTGGCCGCCTTGATGTTGAGCAGCGCTTCCTTCGCCTGTTCGGGCCGCCGGTCGGCGACGTGCGCGGCCACCCCGGCCTGGACGTTGATCATCGCGAGGCTGTGCGCGACGACGTCGTGGACCTCGCGGGCGATGCGGAGGCGTTCCTGCTCGGCGAGCCGGTGCCGGTGCTCGTCGGCTTGGGCACGGCGGGCCGCGAGCGCGTCCAGCTGGTACCGGACGGCGGTGCCGACGCCGATCACCGCGACCAGCCAGACGAGCAGGACCCCGGCGCCGAACGGCAGCCCGAACGTCCCCGACGTCACGACGTGGGCCAGGTAGAGGACGGCGAGCGCGGCGGTCCCGGTGATCCCGGCGGTGCGCGGCCCGCGCTGCCGGGTGAGCAGGAACAGCGCGATCGTCGGGACGAGGATGATCGGGCCGCCGGGCAGTCCGGAGGCGTAGTAGCCGAACGCGGACGCCGTCGTGAGCAGGAAGATCGTGAGCGGGAAGCGGTGGACGGCCAGCAGCGTCAGCCCGGTGGCGACCAGCCACGCGGCACCGAGCGGCGTCATCGGGGCGGCCCCGGGCTGCCAGCGCGACGCACCACTGGTCGCCCCGAGCACGAACCCGGTGACGACGACGGTGCGCACCACGCGCCCCACCCACGGCGGCCATCCCATGCCGCGAAAACTACCGGTCGCCCGGCCGCGGCGCGTCCGTCTCCAAGCGGCCTGCCGGCGTACGTCGTCAGTCGAACATGAGCGGCAGCTTGGCCGCGGTTTCCTCGTCGGCCGGGGTGTAGGTCGACATGGTGATCTCGGACCGGCGGCCGTAGTAGAGGTAGGTGAAGTTGAACTGCAGCAGCCCGACGTCCGGGTGCAGGTACCGCTTGGTGCGGATCGGCTCCGAGTTGACGTCGTGGTGCGGCCACAGCTCGGCGAACAGCGGCGACTCCGCCTTGAGGCGCTTGACCAGCTGCTTCCACGCCGGCTCGGCGACGTGATCGGCCATCGCCGCGCGGAAGGACGCGATGACCCGCGGGATGTTCGTCTCCCAGTCGAGCATCCGCTTGCGCCACTCGGGGTTGAGCAGGCACTGGACCAGGGTGTTCCGGTCCTCGAACGGGATCGCGCCGACGTCGCCCATCAGCCAGGTGTAGCCGCGGTTGTAGCCGAGCAGGTCGCAGCGGGCGTTGCGGATGGCGACCGGGTACGGCTCCAGCTTCTTCAGCATGAGCTCCATCGCCGGCGTGATGACCTGGCAGTCCTTCTCGCGTTCCGGCTCGGGCGCGCCGGCCAGGCGGAAGAGGTGGACGTGCTCGTGCGGGTCGAGCCGCAGGGTGCGGGCGATGGCCTGCAGCACCTGCTCGGACGCGTTGATGTCGCGGCCCTGCTCGAGCCAGGTGTACCAGGTGACCCCGACCCCGGCGAGCTGCGCGACCTCTTCGCGGCGCAGCCCCGGCGTCCGGCGGCGGCCGGCGATCGGCAGGCCGACCTGCTCGGGCGTGATCCGCTCGCGACGGCTGCGCAGGAACCTGGCCAGCTCCTGGCGGCGCAGGTCGGATTCGACAGCGGTGGTCATGGTGCCAGGATGGCACGCTTCGGAAACTGGTACCAGGTAGTGATCGGTACCCGGATAAACAACAACTGGTACCAGGTTCGAAGCGGGTCGATCGTAGTACTCATGACCACGACCTCTCTTGCGCCGAGCACCACCGGCGCCCAAGTCCGGCCGGGACTGACCCCCGCCGGCCTGGTCACGGTGCTGCTGGGGGCGGCACTGCCGATCATCGACTTCTTCATCGTCAACGTCGCACTCCCGACGATCGACGCCGATCTCCACGCGTCGACCGCCACCCTGGAACTGGTGGTGGCGGCGTACGGCATCGCGTACGCGGTCCTGCTGGTGGTCGGCGGCCGCCTCGGCGACTCGTTCGGCAGGCGGCGGCTGTTCTTCGCGGGCCTCTGGCTGTTCACGCTGACGTCCCTGGCCTGCGGAATCGCCCCGACGGCCGGCACGCTGGTGGTGGCCCGCGCCGCGCAGGGGGCGGCGTCGGCCCTGCTGCTGCCGCAGGTGCTGTCGATCATCCAGGCGACGACGTCGGGCGAAAAGCGGTCCCGCGCGCTGGGCCTGTTCGGCGCGACGGGCGGCATTTCGACGGTGGTCGGCCAGCTGCTCGGCGGCGGCCTGGTGGCGGCGGACCTGTGGGGCACGAGCTGGCGGCCGATCTTCCTGGTGAACGTCCCGATCGGCCTGGTGGTGCTGGTCATGGCCCGCCGCCTGCCGGAGAGCCGCGCGCACAACCCCCTGGGCGTCGACCGCCTGGGTACTGCTCTGCTGGCGGTGACGCTGCTGTCGTTGCTGGTCCCGCTGATGGAGGGCCGGGCGCTGGGCTGGCCGCTGTGGACGATTGCCTTGCTGATCGTGTCCCCGTTTGCCGCGGCCGCCTTCGTGCACGTCGAACGCCGGTTGGAGCGGCAGGGCGGAACGCCGTTGCTGCCGCCGTCGGTGATGCGGCTGCCGAGCGTGCGGCGCGGGCTGCTGGTGGGCGTCCCGTTCTTCGCGGCGTTCGGGTCGTTCATGTTCGTGTTCGCGATGACGCTGCAGGAGGGGCTGCACTTCGGCCCGCTGGGCGCGGGCGGCGCGCTGACGCCGCTGGCGGTCGCGTACTTCACGGTGTCGATGCTGAGCAGCCGGCTGGTGGCGCGCTACGGCCAGAAGGTCGTCCCGGTGGGTGGCGCGATCACGGCGGTCGGGATGGTGGCACTGCTGTGCACGACGCTGTCGACGTGGCCGCACGTGACGATCCTCGACCTGGCGCCGTCGATGGTGGCGATCGGCGTGGGGAACGCGCTGGCGATGACGACGTTGTTCCGGATCGTGCTGTCCCACGTGCCGACGGACCTGGCCGGGGTCGGGTCGGGGGTGATGACGACGAACCAGCAGACGTCGCTGGCGCTGGGCGTGGCGACTCTGGGGAGTTTGTACGCGGCGTTGTCGGGTTCGGTGGGGAGCCGGGAGGCGTTCGCGCTGGTGATCGGCGCGGTGGCGGTGCTGGCGGCGATCGTCGCGATCACCGGACGGCGGTTGCCGGACCCGCGAGTGTAGAAATCCCGGATTCACCCGTCGGAAAAGCCGGGCTCCGGACGACTATGAGGGTGTGACGGAACCTCGGGTACGACCGGACCCGGCCTTCGCGCTGCTCGGGCTGTACGAGACGGCCCTGCCGGAGGTCTACGGGTACCTGCTGTCCCGGTGCGGTGACCGCACGCTCGCCGAGGAGCTGACGTCCGAGACGTTCCTCGGGGCGGTTGCCGCCTGTCGCAAGGAGTACGCACCTCCAGTGAGCACCGGGTGGCTGATCGGCGTCGCCCGGCACAAGCTCGCCGACCACTGGCGGCGCAAAGAGCGTGAGGAACGCGGCCTGCGGCTCGTGCACGACAGCGAGCCGGACGTCGAGGACCCGTGGGACGAGCAGCTCGACGCCCTGCGGGCGAGACAGGTGCTCGAATCGCTCGGGCCGCACCACCGGGCGGCGCTGACCCTGCGGTACGTCGACGGTCTCGGCGTTCCCGAGGTCGCCGGCCACCTGGGGCGCAGCGTGCACGCCACGGAGGCGTTGCTCGTCCGGGCCCGCGCCGCGTTCCGGCGCGCTTACGAGGAGAAGGAGGGTCGCGATGCCTGAGCCTTTCGACGCGCTTCGCCGTCCCTCCGAGCGGGTCGCCCCCGACCCGGACTTCGCCGCCGAACTGCGCGACGACCTGCGTCGCCTGATCTTGAACGGAGCCGATATGACGACCACCTCCGAGGCGCCGGTCGCCGCCTCATTGCGTTCGCTGACGCCCTACCTCGCGGTTTCCGACGCCCGCGCGGCCCTCGACTTCTACGTCGAGGTGTTCGGCGCGGTCCGCCGCGGCGACCCGATCCTGATGGACGACGGCCGCGTCGGCCACGCCGAGCTGGCCATCGGCGACGCGGTGCTGATGCTCGCGGAGGAGTACCCCGAGATCGGGCACGTGGCCCCGCGCGAAGGCGGCGCGTCGGTGCGGGTGGAGGTCCCGGACGTGGACGTGTCGGTGGCCCGCGCGCTGGAGCTGGGGGCGACGCTGATCCGCGCAGTGAGCGACTCGCCGTACGGCCGCGGGGGCTCGTTCCGCGACCCGTTCGGCCAGCGCTGGCTGGTCTCGCAGGCAGCTTCCCCGGCGGCGGGCCCCCGCCCGGCCCGCCACGGCGAGGCGATGTACTTCACGTTCCAGGTCCCGGAAGCTTCGCCGGCAAAGGCTTTCTACGGCGCGGTCCTGGGCTGGCAGTTCACGCCGGGCTCGACGGCGGACTCGTGGGGGTTCTCGGGACCGGGACTCGAAGGCGGGCTGTGGGCCGGGGACCGGCAGGTGGGCTGGAAGCTGATGTACGCGGTCGACGATCTGGAGTCGGCGTTGGGGCGCGTGCGGGAACAGGGCGGTCAGGCGGGGGAAGTCGAGAACCACCCGTACGGGAACACCGCCGACTGCACCGACAACCAGGGCATCGAGTTCTGGCTGTGGGAGAAGCCCGCGAAGTGAGGAATCCCATCCGCCGGGCCGTGCGTTCGGGCGCACACTCGAAGCATGGCCGGGCAATGGGTGCCGCGTGACCAGGACGAGCTGACCGCCGGGTGGCGGTTGTGGCTGGAGCTCGGGTCTTCCGTGTGGCCCCGGCCGGACTGGGACGGCACGCCGGACGAAGCCGTGCGCGGGCTCCGCGACCTGGTGCTGGCGTGCGATGAAATCGCTTCCGCGGCCCCGGCCACCGAAGTGGCCGCGCTCGTGCGGTCGATGCACCTCGCCGCGAGCTGGGTCTGCGAACTGTGGTCCGGCGACACCACACCGCTCGACGACGAGCGGATGGCGTTGCTGCACGGCGATCTCGCCGGCTTCGCCGACCACGCCACCGGGGTGCGAACGCTCCTCGCCGAGGGCGGCGGCTGGGCTTCGCTGCCGCTCTGACGCCGCAAGGGTCGTGAGTGAGAAACCGGGTTAGAACACTGTTTCTCACTCACGACCGCCTACCTGCCCGCCGCGTAGCCCTGCATGCCTCGGGCGTTGGCTGCCGCTCGGAGCAGGCCGTTCGAGCGGGAAACCGCCGAGAGGCGGCCGAGGGCCCATTCGCCGGCGTCGATCACCGCGTGGCCGCGGTTGCGGAGGGCGTCCAAAGTGGACGCTCCCAGCCGCGACTCCACCACCAGCTCGCGCGGGTTCCACGAACGCGGATAGAACGAGCTCGGGAACGCCGTCGTGTGCCAGGCCGGGCTGTCGATCGACTCCTGGAGGTTCAGGCCGCCGTACACGTGGGCCAGCCAGAAGCACAGCTGCCACTGGTCCTGCTGGTCGCCGCCCGGGGTGCCGAACGCCAGCGTCGGGACGCCGTCGCGCAGGGCCAGCGAGGGGGACAGGGTGATCCGCGGGCGTTTGCGCGGGGCCAGGGAATTCGGCAGGCCCTGCTCGAGCCAGAACATCTGGCCGCGGGAATCCAGGCAGAAGCCCAGCGACGGGATCGTGGGGCTCGACTGCAGCCAGCCACCCGACGGCGTCAGGGACACCAGGTTGCCCGCCGCGTCGACGACGTCCAGGTGCACCGTGTCGCCGCGGGTCTGGCCCTGCGGGCCGACCGTCGGCTCGCCTGTCGCGCCGCCTTGGACTTCCATCCCCTGCAGGGAGTCCAGAATCGCCGGGAGCCGGGCCGGGCCGCGGGCGTCGCCCGGGCGGAGCTCGGCCGAAGCTGACTCACCGATCAGCGCGCGGCGGGCGTCGGTGTACGACGGCGAAAGCAGCACGTCCAGGGGTACGTCGGTGTCGCCGTACCAGGCCTCGCGGTCCGCGAACGCGAGCTTCGCCGCTTCGGTCGCCAAGTGCACCGTGCGCTCCGACGGGACGCCGTCCACATAGGACAGCTCGTCGCGGAAGCCGTGCAGCAGGAGCGCTTGCTGCAGCAGCGCCGGTCCCTGGGTCCAGCCGCCCATCTTCACCAGGCGCCAGTCGCCGACGTCCACGAACGCCGGGTCCTCGTACGTCGCCGACCACGACGCCAGGTCTTCGCCGGTCAGCAGGCCCGCGTGGTCGCGGCCGGAGTCGTCACGGAACGCAGTACGGCTGAACGACTCGATCTCTTCCGCGACGAAACCCTGTGACCAGGCACGACGTCCCGCGTCGAGCTGCGCCTCCCGGCCCGGGACGGACTCCGCCTCCCGCAGCAGACGCTCCCACGTGTCGGCCAGCGCCGGGTTCCGGTGCAGGCCGGACGCGGGCTTGCCGTCCGGCATCCAGAGCGCCGCCGAGGTCGGCCAGTGCTCGGTGAACAAGCGGGACACCGCGCTGATCGTGTCGCCGACCCGCGACACCAGCGGGACGCCGTTGCGCGCGTAGCCGATCGCGTACGACAGCACCTCGCGAAGGGACTTCGTGCCGTAGTCGCGGAGCAGCAGGAGCCAGGCGTCCCAGGCGCCCGGGACGGTCGCCGGGAGCAGGCCGCTGCCGGGGATCAGGTCCAGGCCCAGTGAGGCGAAATGGGCGGCGGTGGCCCCCGCGGGCGACGGGCCTTGGCCGGCCAGCGCCCGCGGGGTCGGGTCGTCCGCCGTCACGAAGAGGCCGGGTACCTGGCCGGCCGGGCCGCACAGGTGCGGCTCGGCGACCTGCAGGACGAAGCCGGCCGCGACCGCCGCGTCGAACGCGTTGCCGCCGTCTTCCAGCACCGCCATGCCGGTGGCCGAAGCCAGCCAGTGCGTGGATGCCACCATCCCGAAGGTGCCGGTCAGCTCCGGCCTCGTCGTGAACATACCCCGATAGTACGCAACGCTAACGAATTACCAAGCCGCCGGACGACGCCGATCCGGCTCGTACGGCTGCGTGATGATTTCCATCCCGTTGCCGCCGGGATCGAGGAAATAGACGCCACGGCCGCCGTGGTTGTGGTTGATTTCGCCGACCTGCTTCATCTGCGGATCGGCGAAAAAGGTCACGCCCGATTCGACCAGCCGCGCGAAGACGGCGTCGAAGTCGTCTTCCGGGACCAGGAAGCAGTAGTGCTGCAGGCGGAGGTCCGCTTCGGGGACGCTCGCGAAGTCCAGCCGGACGCCGTTGCGCGTCTCGACCGGGATGAACGGACCCCACTCTTCACCGACCTCGAGGCCGAGCAGGGTCGCCAGGAATTCGGCGGATTCCCGGTTGTTCCGGGACGGAATGATCAGATGGTTGAGTTCGACGGATGCGGATACTGGCACGATTCCGCATCGTAGCCAGCGCTACCCGGTCAGGACACCTTGATTTTCGCCGCCGCCCGCGGCCGTCCGACGCCCTGCCAGGACAGCCCGGCGTCCACGATCACCCGCGGGTCGAGCAGGTTGCGCGTGTCGACGACGTCGATGCCGTCCATCAGCTCGGCCATCGCGGACCAGTCGAGGTGCTTGAACTCGGCCCACTCGGTCAGCACGACGACGACGTCCGCGTCCTTGGCGACCTGGTAGGCGTCGTCGACGACGGTCATCCCGGCGATCTCGCCGTCGACGGCCGGGTCGTAGGCGGTCAGCTCCGCACCCAGGGCACCCAGCACCGAGGACACGGCGAGCGCGGGCGAGTCGCGCAGGTCGTTCGTGCCGGCCTTGAACGCCAGGCCGAGCACGCCGATCCGGGCGCCGGCCAGGGTTCCGCCGACCGCGCCGGCGATCTTCGCGACGATCCGGTCGCGCTGGGCGATGTTCTCGTCGATGGCCGCGGTCAGCATGGTGAAGTCGTAGTTCACCGACTCGGCCACCTTGACCAGCGCGCTGGTGTCCTTCGGCAGGCAGGAGCCGCCCCAGCCGGGGCCGGGCTTGAGGAACGTCCGCCCGATGCGCCGGTCGTAGCCCATGCCCTCGGTGACGAGGTCGATGTCCGCACCGAGCCGTTCGCACAGCTCGGCGATCGAGTTGACGTAGGACAGCTTCAGCGCGAGGTAACAGTTCGCGGCGTACTTGACCAGTTCGGCGCTGGCGGCGTCGGCGACGACGACCGGCGCGTCGAGCTCGGCGTACAGCTCGCCGACCCAGCGCGCGGCGGCGAGGTCGTCCGAGCCGACGACGATCCGGTCCGGGCCCAGGAAGTCCGCGACCGCGGTGCCTTCGCGGAGGAACTCGGGGTTCGACACCACCGGCACGTCGGTCCGGCCGACCATCTCCCGGATCCGCTTCGACGTGCCGACCGGCACGGTCGACTTGGTGACCAGCGCGCAGCCGGCGGGCAGGACGTCGCCGATCTCGGCCGTCACCGCCTCGACCGCCCGCAGGTCCGCGGAGCCGCCGGCCCCCATCGGCGTCGGCACGCAGAGGAACACCGCCTGCGCGTCGCGGACCGCGTCCCGCGCGCCGACGACGAACCGGAGGCGGCCGGCCGCGAGCCCGCGGTTGACCAGGTCGCCGAGCCCGGGTTCGAGGATGTCGACGCGGCCCGCGGCCAGCCGCGAGACCTTCGCGCGGTCGACGTCCACGCAGGTGACGAAATGCCCGAGACCGGCCAGGCAGGCCCCCGTGGTCAAGCCGACGTATCCGGTTCCTACCACCACGATGCGAGCTGGCGTCATGGTGCTGAAGGTGACAGCCGGACGTGACCACCGCGCTAACGGAAACAGTCGGGCCCGAAAGCGGTGAGCGAAGACACGAACCGCGCCGATGCGAACGAGCGTTAACCTGTCTCCGCGAACGTGAAGACGAAGGGAACCGCAACGATGCAGATCACCGACACCGCGGCGCTCGTCACCGGGGGCGCGTCCGGCCTCGGCGGCGCGACGGCGAAGGCCCTCGCGGCCAAGGGCGCGCGCGTGTTCGCGCTGGACCTGGCCTCGTCCATCGAGAAGGCCGAGCAGGTCGACGGGATCACCTACGTCGAGGCCGACGTCACCGACGTCGAGCAGGTCGAGGCGGCCGTCGCGACCGCGGCCGGCTCCGGCGTGCCGCTGCGGACCGTGGTGAACTGCGCCGGCATCGGGCCGTCCGCGCGGATCCTGTCCAAGAAGGGCCGCCACGACCTCGCGCTGTACGCGAAGGTCATCCAGATCAACCTCGTCGGCACGTTCAACGTGCTGACCATCGCCGCCGAGGCGATCGCGAAGACCGAGCCCCTCGAAGACGACGCTCGCGGCGTCATCATCAACACCGCCTCGATCGCCGCGTTCGACGGCCAGATCGGGCAGGTCGCCTACTCGTCGTCCAAGGGCGGCGTCGTCGGCATGACGCTGCCCGCGGCCCGCGACCTGGCCTCGCACGGCATCCGCGTGCTGACCATCGCGCCGGGCATCGTCGACACGCCGATGCTCGCCACGGTCAGCGACGAGTTCCGCGCGTCGCTCGCGGCCGGCGTCCCGTTCCCGAAGCGGCTCGCGCGGCCGGACGAGTACGCGCAGCTCGCGCTGTCGCTCATCGACCACGACTACCTGAACGGCGAGGTCGTCCGGATGGACGGCTCGCTCCGGATGGCCCCGCGCTGACCCCGGAGGGCGGCACTTTCCCGGGAAAGTGCCGCCCTCGCCGCTCAGCGGGTGAGGCGGACTTCCAGGCCGACGCCGTCGGTGGTGACCGAGCAGCCGCCGAACGCGCTCTCCGCGGCCAGCGTCTCGAACTGCTCACGTGTGAACGCGCGGCGCCTCAGCCAGCCCAGCGTCTGCCGGACGGTGAACCCGGCGACCACGCCGACGTGCATGCCGGCCACCTCGCGGTCGATGTCCGCGCCGGTGGCCTCGTGGTTCAGGTCGTGGATCACCGCGTACCCGCCCGGGCGCAGCACGCGGTGCATCTCGTTCAGCGCCGTCACCGGCTGCCGGAAGTTCTTGAACGCGGCCTGGCAGACCAGGAAGTCGAACGACTCGTCCGCGAACGGCGCGTGCGTGATGTCGCCCTGGCGGAAGTCGATGTCCGGGCCGTTTTCCCGGGCGATCTCGACCATGGTGTGGCTGATGTCGAGCCCGGTGACGCGGAAGCCGCGCTTCGCCAGCTCGACGGCGAAGAAGCCGGGCCCGGGCGCCACCTCCAGGACTTCGGCGCCTTCGGGCCAGCCCGCCGTGACTTCGGCCGCCTGCCGCCGGTACTGCGCGAGCTGGGCCTCGGTGCCGCGGTTCTTGGCGTACCAGCGGGCCTGGAAACCTTCCATTTCGGGCACTTTGTGCTTGCGGGTCGTCTCCATGGATCTCTCCTCTTCGGGTGAACCGAACCGGAGAGCCACCCGGTTATCCTTGCGGTGCCACCTCGTGGCCGGGCGTGCTCGGTTCGGGGTCGAGGACCCCGGGCGGTGTGCCAGCACCTCCCGGGGTCCGTGCTATTTCTCCACGAACTCCCCGAAGTCGTCGGGGAGCTCGCCGGTCTCGTACCAGCGCCGCCAGGCCGTCATGCCCGGCATGGCACCGCTGGTCAGTTCGTCGAGGAAGCCACGCACCCAGCGCGCCTCCGCCTCCGTCATCGCGATGTCGTACTCGACCTCGATCAGGAACATCCGCGGCATCAGCGGCCGCAGCTGGTCCAGGGCGGCCCGCTGCTTCCCGGCCCGCTCGTCGAGCTGCTCCAGCCGCTCCCGCAGCCGGCTGATCGCCTGGTCCGGCCCCAGGACGCCGATCATCGACAGCCCGGACCGGAACCGCGGCGGCTCCGGGTCGACCGTGCCGACGAGCTCGCGGACCCAGTCCTCGAACTCCACGCGGCCGGCCGGGGTGATCCGGTAGACGGTCCGCTCGGGCCGCCCGCCGTCCTTGACGCTCTCGACGGCCTCGACGAAGCCGTGTTTCTCCAGGTTGGCGACGACGGTGTAGAGCGAACCCCACTTGATCGGCAGGTCCGCGTCCTTGCCGCGTTCCTTGAGCACGGCCGCCATTTCGTACGGGTGCATGGGGCGTTCCACCACGACGGACAGCACGGCCAGGCCGAGCAGGTTGCCGACCTTCCGCCGCTTCATCTCGACTCCTCGTCTACGAGTACTCGCAGACGAGTATTACGCAGAACGCATCGCTGGGCAAGTGTCTTAGTCGACAAAGCAACTCAGAGATCGAACATGTACGGCACTTCGGCCTGCGCCCGGGCGTCGATCCACTCGCGCAGCGCCCGCGTCGCGAGGACGTCGTCCTCGTTGTAGCGCAGGAGCCGCTCGCGCTGGTCGTCGTCCGGCTTCTCGCCGTCCATGCCCACGGCGTCGCGGTACCAGCGCATCGACGCCTCGCCACCGGCCTCCGGGTCGCGCCAGGAGAACCCCGCCACCGGCGCGATCACCTTCAGGCCCTTGCCGTGGGAGCACAGGAACTGGTCGGTGACGCTGCGGAAGAGGTCCACCCACTGCTCGGAGTCCACAAAGGACTGGATGTCCCGCTTGGCGGGCACGCCGGGGTGGTCGCCGAAGCGCTCGACCGAGCCGAAGAGCCAGCGGTTCTCGGCGAGCGCGTTGTAGCAGTAGGCGCGGAAGGTGAGACCGGCCGCTTCGGTGCGGTCGCGGACGTCGGTGAGCCAGGCCCAGAACTCGGCAAAGGAGCGGGCCTCGTCATCGGTGGGCAGCGGGTCCCACGTCGCGAAGGCGCGGTAGCCCTGCGGGACGCCGATGTCAGCGCCGCTGAGCAGGCAGCCCCAGAGGTACGCGCCGGCGTCGCCGAAGCTCTCCATGTCGACGTCGACCTCGACGTCGGCGCGCGGCACCTCGACCCGGTCGACGCGGCGCACCAGCGTCAGGTCGGCCAGCCAGGCGCGGGCGAGCACGACGGCGTCCGGGAAGGTGACGCCGGTCCAGTTCACCGCCGGCGGTTCGCCCGCCGGGTCGAGCGCGGCCAGCTTGTCCACAGTGGACACACCGGCGCGGCGCAGCTCGACGGCGTCCTCGCCGCGGACGACGAGGCTGACGTCCCGGGTTTCGGTGAGCACGACCTCGCACGTCGGCCACCACGGGCAGCGGCGGCACTCCAGCACGCGCGACGGCTCGGCGAGGGGCTCCTCGCCGTTGGCGGCCGCGGTGGCGATGGCCAGCCGGTCGGCGAAGCGGGCCTGGTACTCGGTGAGCGCGTTGCGGCCGCCGGGCCAGGTGGCGGCGGTGAGGTCGTGCCAGACGACGACGTCCGCGTCGAGGCCGATCACACCGCCGAGGGCGTGGCTTTCGTCGGCCTGCCCGAGCGTCTGCAGCATGCGGCGGATGTGCACGAGCCGGAGCTGGTCCCGCGGCTGCGACCGGACCTTGCGGCCCTCGTCGGCTTTCCGGTGTCCCGGATCGAGGTCGGTCATTTCGGTGACGATGGCGCCGGCACCGCGGTCGGTGATGCGGTGCCGCACGACGAGCACCGGAACGTACCCGCGGCCGCTGCGGACGAGCAGATCGATCCCGCCCCGCCGGTGCCCGGCCGCGTCGACCGGCAGCAGCGCACCCCAGATGTAGCGGGCTCCGGCGGCGAAGGCCTCCAGCGTCTGTTCGACGCGCTCGGCGGCCGGCAGGTCGCGGCCGATCTTCACCCAGTGGTCGTCGTTGGCGGCCATCAGCCGGGCCACGATGTCCTCGCGGTGGGCGGTGGCGTCGGCGATCCGCTGCTGCGCGGTCGGGTCGGGCGGGGAAAGCGGTACCTCGCGCATGGCGGGGTCGTGTTCGAGGTGCACGCGACGACGGCAGCGGCTGACCGCGCCCGCGTCGAGTACCACCTCGGTGTTCATGGAGATCACTCTAGATTCCCACCGCCGAGCCGACATGCCCGCCACCCAGGCGACCAGTAAGTTCGACCTCGACACGTCGCAGGAGGTGCCATGGCGCGCAAGGCCAAGGTCGAGGGTGAAGCCAGGTTCACCCCTAAGAGGGCGAAGAACGCGGTCGCGGTGGCGAAGGTGCTCGGCCCGGCGGTGATCCCGGTGGTGGCGCCACTGGCGGTACGCGCGGCGGGCGCAGCGCGCGAGGCGTACGACCGCTACCAGGCCCGCAAGCTGGGGGTCTCGGTCGACAAGCTGGGCTTGTACACCGGCCGGGGCGCGGCGCTGCACGCCCGGATCGCGGGGGTGGCCGAAGGCTGCCAGGACCTGCAGAAGTCGGAGAAGGCTTCGGACGCGGACCGGGAGTTCGCGAAGGGCGCGCTGGGGACGCTGGAGCAGCTGTCGGCTTCGGTGCGCGCGGCGGAGCGGATGCCGGCGGCGCGGCGGAAGTCGGTGCACCGGGCGGTGGCCGGGGAGCTGGAACGGCTGGAGGGCCAGCTGCTGCACCGGCTGGGGATCTGACGCCCCCGGCCCCGTGCTTTTGCGGCGGGGCCGCTCCGGTAGACGAGGCAAAACTGTCGGTGCCAGCCGGTAGAGTCGAGAACGGGGGGGCGCCCCGGCGGGCTACTGCATCGCCGCGCATGCCGATCAGGGTGACCGGCACCTCAAAGCACGGCCTCGCCACGCGTGCCTGACCAGCGCGACCGGTACCCCGAAGCACGACATCGCCCGCGCGTGCCTGGCCAGAACGACCGCCGCGACCGGCGGCCTGAAGCGCAACCGGCACCCCACCCAGACCTCCCCGCCCACCCCGATACGAAGCCGAAAACGCGGACGGTGGTGTCGTGTCAAGGCACGCTTTCCCGCCTTGACACGACACCACCGTCCGTCGTCACAATCGGGCTTCGGGGTGGGAGGGTGCCGCCCGCCCTACTGGATGAAGCCCTTCTTGACCATCCAGTCGTGGGCCACCTTGCCCGCGTCCTGGCCGTCGACGTCGACCTGCTTGCACAGCTCGACCATCTGCTCGTTGTCGATCGCCGCGCTCACCTTCTCCAACGGTCCGCGGACCTCCGGGTGCTGGTTGAGCCACTCCGTGCGCAACGTCGCCACCGCGTTGTACTGGGGAAACGCCTTCTTGTCGTCCTCCAGCACCCGCAGGTTCAACCCCGAGATCCGGCCGTCGGTGGTGAACACCTCGCCCACCGGGCAGGTTCCGCTCGCCACCGCCGAATAGATCGTCCCGATGCCGAAGTTCTTCACCGTCGGGTTCTGGAAGCCGTACGCCTTCACGGCCGCCGGGAAGCCGTCCTGGCGGCTGGTGAACTCCGTCTCCAGGCAGAACACCGCCTGGTCCGGCTTCTGCTTGATGAACGCCGCCAAGTCCGACGTCGTCTTCAGGTTGTTCTGCGCGCCGTACGCCTCAGTCACCGCGAACGCGTACTGGTCGTTCAACGGCGAATAGTTCAGCCAGGTGACGCCGAACTTCTCCTCGTCCGCCTTGGCCGTCGCCTCGTACTGGGCCTTCTCGCCGCCCGGGACCGGGAGCTCGTTGCCCTGGTAGTTGATCCAGCCCGTGCCCGTGTACTCCCACGTCACGTCCGTCTGCCCCGACAGCAGCGCCTGCCGCGACGAGTTCGACCCCTTGATGTCCGAGAGGTCCACGACGTCCGCGCCCGCCGCGGTCAGGGCCATTTCGGCCATGTACGCCAGGATGATGTTCTCGGTGAAGTCCTTCGACCCCACCGTCACCTTCACCCCCTGCAGCGCCGGGATCGGCTGGATCGAGCCGGGTTTGATGTCGTACGGCACCGCCTGGTTGACCGTCAGCCCGCAGGACGACAGCGTCACCCCCAGCAGCGCCACGACGGCCAGTCGCCGGAGTTTCATCGCAGCCCCTTCGGTCCGAAGTACTGTTCGGCGACCGCGCCCAGCCAGTCCACCAGCAGCGCCAGCGCGACCGCCAGCACCGAGCCGGTCACCAGCACCGGCGTCAGGTTCAGCTTGTAGCCGGTGTCGATGAGCAGCCCGAAGCCGCCCGCGTTGACGAACATGCCGAACGTCGCCGTGCCGACCGCCAGCACCAGGGACGTGCGCAGGCCGGCCAGGATCAGCGGGACGGCCAGCGGGAGCTCGACGCGCCAGAGCACCGCGCCCGCCGACATCCCGATGCCGCGGCCCGCGTCGATCAGGGCCGGGTCGACCTGCTGGATGCCGACCATCGTGTTCCGCAGCACCGGCAGCAGCGAGTAGAACGCCAGCGGCAGCGCCGCCACCCAGATCCCGCCGGTCGCTCCGGTGATGATGAACCACAGCACCAGCACGCCCAGCGCGGGCGCGGCCTGGCCGATGTTCGCGATGGCCAGGAAGACCGGCGCCAGGAAGCGCGCCCACGGCCGGGTCACCAGGATCCCCAGCGGCACCGCCACCAGCACGACGATCGCGGTCACCACGAGTGTCATCAGCACGTGGTCCCCCAACGCCGTGAGCAGCGAAGACGCGTTGAGCGTCTCCTTCTCCGTCGCGTTCAGCCCGCTGGAAAACACCGACACCAGCGTCACCGCGACGATCACCAGCACCGCGACCGGCTGGGCGAACAGCCGGACGCGTTCCGCGCGTTTCGAGCCGGACTCGGTGCTGAAGCCGGTGTCGACGGCGGCCGTCGTCATGCGGACACCTCTTCACCGTTGGTGTGCTCGTCGCGCAGCTGCTGGATGGTCGCGATCACGGTGTCCAGCTGGATGGTGCCCGCGTACTCGCCGCGCGCGCCGGTGACGGGCACCGACCCGCCCTCGGCGAGCATCGCCTCGAGCGCGTCCTGCAGCGTCGACTGCAGGCTGACGACGTCCCGAAGCGGCTTGCCCAGGTTGGCCAGCGAAGACGCCGACGTGAGCTCCCGGGCGTGCACCCACCGCGTCGGACGGCGGCGCGCGTCCAGCACGAGCGCGAAATGCCGATGCGACTTGTCGAGCTTCTCGCGCACCGAAGCGGGCGACTCTTCGACGGTCACGGTCAGCGCGTCCTGCTGGAGTTCGACGTCCCGGACGCGCAGCAGCGTCAGCTGCTTCAGCGACGCGCCCGCGCCCACGAAGCCCGCGACCGTGTCGTCCGCCGGGTTCGCCAGGATCGCCTCCGGCGTGTCGTACTGCAGGATCGTCGACTGGTTGCCGAGCACCGCGATCTTGTCGCCCAGCTTCACGGCCTCGTCGAAGTCGTGCGTGACGAACACGATCGTCTTCTTCAGCTCGCCCTGCAGGCGCAGCAGCTCGTCCTGGAGGTTGCCGCGGGTGATCGGGTCGACCGCGCCGAACGGCTCGTCCATCAGCAGCACCGGCGGGTCGGCGGCGAGCGCCCGGGCCACGCCGACGCGCTGCTGCTGCCCGCCCGAGAGCTGGCGGGGGAAGCGGTCGCGGAAGTCGGCCGGGTCGAGCCCGACCAGGTCCATCATCTCCTCGACCCGGTCGTTGACCTTCTTCTTGTCCCAGCCGAGCAGGCCCGGCACCACCGCGATGTTCTGCGCGACGGTGAAGTGCGGGAACAGCCCGGCCTGCTGGATCGCGTAGCCGATCCGGCGGCGCAGGGTGTCGACCTCGAGCTTGAGCGCGTCCTCGCCGCCGATGGTGATCTTGCCGGACGTCGGCTGGACCAGGCGGTTGATCATCCGCATGGTCGTGGTCTTGCCGCAGCCGGACGGGCCGACGAAGACCACGATCTTGCCCGCGGGCACGACCATCGAGAAGTCGTTCACGGCGGCTTCGCGGGTGCCGGGGTACCGCTTGGTCACGTGCTCCAGCTCGATTTCGACGCCGGAGACTTCCTCGTTCTCAGCCACGGACACCCCTCGAGACGGTGAAGCGCTTGATCAGGACGTAGACGCCGTCGAGGAGCAGGGCGAGGATGACCACCCCGACCGTGCCGGTGACGGCTTGGTTCAGGGAGTTCGTGCTCCCCGCGTTCGTGAGCCCGGAGAAGACCTCGGCGCCGAAGCCGGGCCCCTTCGCGTAGGCGGCGATCACCGCGATGCCCATCAGCATCTGGGTCGCGACCCGCATGCCGGTGAGGATCGCCGGCCAGGCCAGCCGCAGCTCGACCCGGGTGAGCACGCCGAAGCGGCTCATCCCGATGCCGCGGGCGGCGTCGACGACGGCCGGGTCGACGCCGTCGAGCCCGACGATGGTGTTCCGGACGATCGGCAGCAGGCCGTAGAGCACCAGCGCGATCACGGCGGTCGTCGGACCGAGCCCCGAGAGGGGGATCAGCAGGCCCAGGAGGGCGAACGACGGGACCGTCAGGATCGTGCTCGCCAGCGCCGTGGCCACCGCCGAACCGATCGGGCTGCGGTACACCGCGACCCCGATCAGCACGCCGAGGACCGCGGCGAGGATGGTGCACTGCACGACCATGCTGGTGTGCAGGTAGGCCTCCAGCCACAGCTTGCTCGCCCGGTCGGAGATGTAGTCGAAGAGGTTCATCCGTGTCGCTCTCCCGCCCTTCGCGCCGGCCCTTCACCCGAATGGGCTAGTTCCTGGCCGACGGCTCAGTACCCACGGTCCAGCCGGCCCAAACCCCGGCCTTTCGGCCCACCGTGGCCCAGCTCGCCGGGTTCGGCAACAAATCACCTGAACCACGCCGTGCCGGGGAACGTGAACTCCTTGTGTGCTCACTTCACGGGATCACACGCTCACGCCGGAACCGGTCCCTTAGGCTGCTCGGCATGAGCGTTCCGGCACGGCGACCCGCCGTGCTGGGTGTTACCCGCGGAGTGTTGCTCGCCGTGAGCGCCGCCGCGCTGTCCGTGACCGCACACCGGCTGGCCGACGGCGGCCTGCCGGACCCGGCGATGACCCTGCTGCTCACCGGCCTCTTCGGCTGGACGGCGGCCGCGCTCGCCCGCAAGGCCCGCGGCCCGGTCGCCACGATCACCCTGCTGGGCATCGCCCAGCTGGTGATGCACCTGCTGCTGACCACGCTCGCCGGCCACCACGACATGTACGCGATGCCCGGCCGCACCGGGCTCGGCATGATCGGCGCGCACGCCGTCGCCACGCTGGTGACCGCGCTCCTGCTCGCCCGCGCGGACACGATGCTGCTCACCGTGCTGGCCGTGCTGCGCGCGTTCCTGCCGCGGTTGCTGACTCCGCTGCCGGTGCCGTCGGCGCCGCCCCCTCTCGTCCCGGCCCGGCCGGCCGGTCCGGACCACCTCGTCGGCGTCGACCTGCGCCGGATCCGCGGGCGGCGCGGCCCACCCGTCCACTCCTGAACCCCAGCTCACCCCCGAAACAGCGGAACTGCAATCTCCGGGGCCGAACCCCGGACCCCGCCAGGGGCAGGCCCCCTGGACCCCCAAAAGCAGTCGAGCTGCCCTTTCTTGAGTTCATCAGGAGTGAACCCATGTCCCAGCACGTCTTCAAGCGCGCCGGTTTCCTGGCCGCCACCGTCGGTGTCGCCGGCCTCATCGGCGCGGGCATCGCGTCCGCGCACGTCACCGCGAACGTCTACGGCTCGCAGCCGACGAAGGGCGGCTACGCGGCGATCGTGTTCCGCGTGCCGAGCGAGGAGAAGGACCCGATCACCACCACGAAGGTCGCCGTCGACTTCAAGGCGGACTACGGCATCGGCTCGGTGCGGACCAAGCCGGTGCCCGGCTGGACCGCCCAGGTGACGAAGTCCAAGCTGCCCGCCCCGATCACCAAGGACAACGGCACGCAGATCACCGAAGCCGTCACGTCGGTGACCTGGACCGCCCAGCCCGGCAGCGAGCTCAAGGCCACCGACTACCAGGAGTTCTCGGTCAGCTTCGGCCCCCTGCCGACCAACGTGGACCAGGTCGAATTCCCGGCCCACCAGACCTACAGTGACGGCAAGGTCGTCGACTGGAACCAGCCGACGCCGGCGAACGGCGAGGAGCCGGAGCACCCGACCCCGGCCGTGAAGCTGGCCGCGAAGTCCGAGGGCGACGAGCACGGGATGGCGGCGAACACCGCGTCAACCACCGGTGAGCACACCGAGGCCGCCGCGTCGGCGTCGGACAACACGGCCCGCTGGCTCGGCGGGGCCGGCCTGCTCGTCGGCGCCATCGGCCTCGGCGTCGGGGCCGGTGCCACCATCCGGGCCCGCAAGGCCACGGCGAAGCCGGGAGGCAACAGCTAAATGCGGAAGGCGCTCGTCGCGCTGGCGTTGACCGCGGTGGCCGTGCTCGGCACGGCCACCCCGGCGCTGGCCCACAACGTGCTGATCTCTTCGGACCCGGCGAACGGCTCGTCCGTCGCGGCCGGCCCGGCCAAGATCAGCCTGACGTTCGACCAGTACGTGCAGGGGGCGGACGTCAACCAGATCGCGGTGACCGGGCCCGGCGGCGGCCAGTGGGCCGAGGGCCCGATCAGCGTGGTGAACAACGTCATCAGCGCGCCGCTGCGGCCGCTCGGGCCGGCCGGGAAGTACACCGTCGGCTTCCGGGTGCTGTCCGCGGACGGCCACCCGGTGACCGGTGAGCTCACCTTCACCCTGACGACCGCCGGCACCGGCACGCCGGCGACCGTCGACGCGGCGCGGTCGCCGGGCGGCTCCGCCCAGGCGTCGACCACGTCGTCGTCGGGTGGTGTCCCGATCTGGGTCTGGATCGCCGGTGCCGTCGTGCTGCTCGCGATCGGCCTGACCGTGGCCCTGCGGTCGGGCGGCAAAGTCGAAGAGAAGAACTGATGACCCAGGCCGAGACCACCGCGAAACCCCGCTATTCGACGCTGCTCTGCGTCGTGACGGCGGGCCTGCTCGGCGCCCTCATCGGCGTCGCGCTCATGTCCACCGCCCCGGTACCCGGCGTGGTGGAGCCCAGCGCGGTGGTCTCGGCCGGCATCCCGGTCGTGCGGGTCCTGCTCGACCTCGCCGCGGTCACGACCATCGGGCTGGCCCTGCTGTCCGTGCTCGTCGGCTACGACCGGCCGAAGCTCACCGAGCCGGTCATGCGGCTGGCCCGCCCGGCCGGCGTCGCCGCCGCGCTCGTCTGGGCCACGGCCGCCGTCGTCGCGCTGGTCCTGCAGACCGCGGAGTACAAGCCGGGCTCGGCGAACCTCTCGCCGTCGGACATCGGCCAGTACATCGCCGCCGTCGGCGCCGGGAAGGCGCTCGTCATCGTCGCCGCGCTCGCGCTCGTCCACGCCGGGCTCGGCGCGCTGGCGCTGCGCTTCGGCGAGAAGGTGCCCGCCGAGGTCCGGGTCGGGCTCGGCCTGTTCGCGCTGCTGCCGCTGCCGGTCACCGGCCACGCGTCGAACTGGAACTACCACGACTACACGATGATCTCGATGGAGCTGCACGTCATGAGCGCCGTCGCCTGGACCGGCGGCCTCGGCGCGATGACGGTGCTGCTGGTGGCGAACCGGACGCTGCTGGCGCACGCGCTGCCCCGGTTCTCGAAGCTGGCGACGCTCTGCCTGGTCCTCTCGGTGGCGACCGGGCTGTTCAACGGCCTGGCCGAGATCTCGCTCAACCCGACCATCGGCTTCTGGACGGCGATCTTCACGACGCCGTACGGGCAGCTGCTCATCCTGAAGACCGTGTGCACCGGCGTCATCGCGCTGCTCGGCGCGCACGTCCGCTGGCGGCTGATGCCGCGGATCATCCGGCACGACCGCACGGCGCTCGCCGCCTGGGCGACGCTGGAGCTGACCGTGATGGGGCTGGCGTTCGGGTTCGCCGTCGTGCTGACGCGGGCGCCGGTCGTCGCATCCTGATCGTCGCCGCAGGTAGGACCGGTATTAGGTCACCGCGAGTAGCTGCAAGTTGCGCATTGGACTGACCGGTAATCCATTGGGGGTGACCGGTCCGGCTGAACTTTCTACCCAGAGCGGACTGCGTTTCTGATGCGACGAACGGTCATTTGCAGTCGGCGAATGCACGTGCAGCTTGTGGTGTCGATCACACCAAGTGACAGATGACGGTCAGCGGTAACGCGTCCACCGCGTGTCGGTCCGCGCGTTGCGGAAGTCGTCCAGCCGCCGGTACAGCTCCGGTCGCACCTGCGGCCGGCTGCGCAGGATCGGCAGCACGCTCGTCGTGAGCTTCAGCTCGCGGATCCCGCGGAGCACGGCGAACCCGGGCCACGACGTCACGTCGAAGCCGTACGCCGCGGCGAACGTCCGGTAGCGCACCGGCGGGTCACCGAACCGCTCGCGGCCGACCGCGAGCGGCGTCAGGTCCCACTCCGGCGGGCCGACGCACGACGAATCGAAGTCGCAGAGCACCGGCCCCGCCGGGCCCGGGATGACGTTGCCGGGGTACGCGTCGCCGTGGACCAGGCCCCTGGGCAGCGGGAACTCCAGCTCGGCCAGCTCCGCTTCGAGCTCGGCGCAGCGGTCGAGCAGGAACTCCCGGTCGGCGTCGCTGATCTCCTCGGCGTCGGACACCCGGGCCCGCACCGCGGCGAACGGCGCCCACTCGGCGAGCCCCTCCGGCGGCGGCAGCGCGTGCACCTGGCGCAGCAGCCGGGCCAGGTCGGTGGACGTCGCCGGGCGGCCGATGCTCGGCACCCGGTGCCACACGGTCACCAGGTGCCCGCCGACCGACAAGGGCTGCTCGACGTCGCCCAGCAGCCGGATCGCGGGGACGCCGTGGCGTTCGAAGTGCCGGGCCACGCGCACGACCGTGCCGACGCGGTGCCGCAGCTGCGTCGAGCCGACGATCCGGATCACGAACGGGGCCGTGACCAGCGCGTACACCGCGTTGTTGGTGAACCGCAGCAACCGCGCGCCCGCCGGGTCGAAACCCAGCAGCGCGCAGGTCTCGGCCAGCACGCCACGCAGCTTCCCCGAGGTGAACCGGCCGTCCAAAACCGCGCCGGTGCCTTCGGGGTCAGGCGGCGTAGAAAGCGTGGAGGCGGTCGGCGAGGTCACGGGCGTCGGCGTTGTTGCGGCGGCGCTCGGCCTCTTCCTGCAGAGGCCGCATCCGGTCCTTGACCCGCTCGGACTTGATGCCCTCGGCGCAGTCGATGGCCTTGCCGCCGACCTTGGCGCCGTGGTCGAGGTCGCCGTCCAGCAGGTGGTTGGTGGCCAGTGCGCTCAGCATGAACGTCTTGGAACGGGCCATTTCGTCGTCGTAGGACTCGACGGCCCTGGTCAGCGCGGGGATCGCGTACTTCGTGTGCTCGGCGTTCTTCTGCGCGAGGACGGTGTGGACGGTGCCGACCATGGCGTAGACGTCGGTCTCGGTGAAGAACTTCACCCACGACTCGGCCTCGGCCAGGTTGGCGCGCTCGAACTCGTCCTTGCTCCGGCCGAGCAGCTTCACCGCCTGCTCTTCGTTGCCCATCATCGCGTACGCCCACGCTTCGTTCGCGCAGAGCACGGACACGGCCAGCTCGGAACCGCTTTCCTGGGCGGCGATCTGGCCCAGCTGGAACAGCTTCAGCGCGTCGTTCGGGGCGTCCTGGTGCAGGTAGACGCGGCCCATGCGGTAGAGGACGTTGGCCACCAAGGGGTGGTTCTCGCCCTGCTTGGCCAGGTCCAGCGCGTTCGCGAAGTGGCCGCGGGCGGAGTCCATCAGGCCGGTGTCGAAGGACGTCCAGCCGGCTAGCGAGTGGAGGTCGGCGAGCGCCACGTACAGGCGGTTCTTGACGATCTCGGTGCCGTGCGCCTCGAGCATCTGCTGCCCCCAGGACAGCTGCGCCACCACGGCGTCGCGGCAGAACCCGCCGCCGTACTGGTAGTCCAGCGCCCGGAGCGCCCGCGTCGCGGCTTCCACCTGGCGCACGTCGGTCATGCCGATGCGCCCGGGCGCCGGCGTCCTGGCCGGTCCGGCCGACCAGGTGCCCGACTCGGGGCCGAACACCGCGGCACCCATCGTGACCTGGGCAGCGTGCGCGAGGAACCTCCGTCGCTTCACGGACTCGTCCTCCTCAGCCTGCTGGCCGTCGGCGGAGCCGACGACCCGGATCGCCGTGGCCTCGTCGTAGGCGAGGCCCATGTACCCACGGGGGACGCCCAGGCCGTCGGCGATCCTCGTGAGCACGTCGTAGGCCATGACCTGGCGACCCTTGAGGATCTCCGACACCTCGGACTGGGACTGGCCGGTCATCGCGGCGATCTGGCGCTGCGAGACACCGTGCTTGCGCAGGAGCCGGTACACGGCGCTGATCTCGCGCGACGCGAGAGCCGTTCTCATCTCCGGCTGCTCCCACGCGTCAGCGGGAACTGCGTGGCTCTGCCGGGCTTCGGCACTGCCACCGTTACTGGCGTCCATCGCGCCCCCTCCACTGTCCGGTCGGGCGTCTGTGAAACAGCGTAGGCAAACCTGCGGAACCGTGTGAACAGCCGAACTGGTGCCCTGATCGGTCGGGGCGAAGTCCGTTGACCGCTTACCGTGGAACCGAGCCCAGTCACCGCTATGACGCCGATTCCACCTTCTATCGCACCCGGTTTCACCTCACTGTAGTTGTCAGATCTCCGTCACCGCCCGGACACCGGCAGCGATCACGGAGAGCTACGAAAACCGCAGCGTTGTGACAAAGCGATGTTGCAGAAGGCATCTTCGAAGACTGACGACAGAGCGGAGAAGGGCGTGGAGTTCGTGGACTCGTTCGCAGGGGGACATGCCGGCACGGCCACCCGCGCCGTGCGGCCGGCGGTCGCGACGGTCTCTCCCGTCTCCGCCGTCCGCCCCGTCACCCCCGCCGCCGCGGTGGACCCCCGCACCGCGAGCGTCCGCCACTACGAAGGCGGGCAGCTCGTCTGGCGCGTGCAGTGCGGCGACCTGATCAGCCGGGAACGGGCGGTCACGGTGTTCGTCGAAGACAACCAGGTGGTACTGGTCTCGCCTCCCGGTGAGACCGCGCGGCTGACGTCCGGCCAGCTCGGACAGCTGCGCGCCGCGCTCAACGAAGCCGCCAAGATGGCGGAAAGGTAACGGTGAGCTGACATGGATCAGGTACTCGGGCAGGTCCTCCGCAACGCGGTCTGGGAGCGCCTCGACATGCTGACCGACCTGGCGAACCGCGCCGACGCCCAGTCGCTCGTCTCGGTCGCGCGCTCCGAACTGCCCCGCCTGACGGAGGCGTGGCGCGCGATGCTGAAGATGCACGAGCCCGACGAGCGCGGCGACTGCCCGACCTGCTCGACCCGGTGGCACCGCTGCAAGGCGCCGTGCTCGGTCTGGCAGGTCGCGCACGAACACCTCGTGGCCGGCGGGCTGGCCCCGCAGCAGCAGGCCCCGGCGGACCGCAGGCTGCAGGGCCGCCGCAAGAGCCCGGTTCCGGTGCACCCGGCGCCTCCCACCGCGGCGGAGACCACCGGTCGCCACGCGTTGGTGAACCCGCGCCGAGCGGTCACGGCCTGACCCAGACCGGCGAGCGCGGGGAGACCGATCGCCCCATCGGACCCGCACCTGCACTCGCCCCGGCCGAGGACTGTTTCGCCCGCACCCCCGAGCAGCGCGAACCAGTCCTCGGCCATCATCCCGGTCCCCACCGCGATTAATCGAAAAAATTCCACGTTAGCCCTAGCCCAGGCAGTAATCGCAGGCTAGATTGATCATCGAAGACGGCGTTGGATCACTGTCTGGTCCCGCTGTCACCCCGCCCCAGAGCGGCCCTCGAATTCCGCGGGCCGGTGCCGTTGCACTCCCCTCCCCCGACCGGCACCGGCCCGCGGTTCCACATCTAGCGGACCGCCTTCACGCGCAGCACGAGCACCGCGGCCAGGAGCGTCGCGATCGCCGAAGCCGCGAACAGCCCGGGATAGCCGCCAACGTGGGCCAGCAGCAGCGGCGTCAGCAGCGGAGCCACCACCTGCGGCAGCGAGTTCGCGATGTTGATGATCCCGAAGTCCTTGGCGCGGTTCTGCGCCGCGGGCAGCACCTGCGTCAGCATCGCCAGCGCGACCGCCATGTACGCGCCGAAACCGACCCCGAGCAGCGGGGAGGCGGCGAGTGCGACCGGCCAGCTCTGCCACAGGACCAGCAGCAAAGCGGCAAGGGCCATCACCCCGGACGCCGCCAGGACGTACGGCTTGCGCCGTCCGGACCGGTCGGAGAAGTGCCCCGCGAGCGCGGCGCCGGCGACGAGCGCGACGCCGTACAGGCCCATCATGACCAGCAGGCCGTTTTCCGGGTCCGGGTAGTGGACCGCGTCCTGGAGGAAGAACAGCAGGTAGAGCGTCCCGAACGCGTTGCCGAGGTTGATCATGAAGTGGCAGCTCCACGCCCACGCGAAGTCGGGGTGCTTGCGGGGCGAAACCCAGAAGTCGCGGACGACCTGGCGCGCTGCCCACGGCGGGCGGAACTCCAGCGGCAGCCGCGCGTCCGGCGTCCAGAGGACGAAGAACACAGCCCCGATCACCACGATCCCGGCGCAGACCGAGTAGGCCAGCGGCAGCCCCGCGATACCGAGCACGAGGACGACCACGACCGCGCCCAGGACCGTGCCGAGCATCTGCGCGATGCCGACGAGCCCGCCGACCACGGCCAGCTGCTTGACCGGCACCCGGTCGGGCAGGGCGGCCATGAGTGCGGCGAGCATGCCGTTGAGTCCGCCCTGCACCAGGCACCAGCCGGCGATCATCACGGCGACCGTCGGCGCGAACGCCAGCACCACCAGGCCGACGGCGGCGACGAGCGCGCCGCCGACGGTCCACGGGTGCCGACGGCCGAACCGGGAGCAGGTCCGGTCCGACAGCAGCCCGATCGCGGGGTTGGCGACGAGCGCGACCGCGGCGCCGAAGCCCATCACCAGCCCGAGGACGGTTTCCTTGTTCAGCTGGTCCAGCAGCTCGGCCTGCTTCGGCAGCAGCACCTGGATCGGCGCGTAGACCCCCAGCCAGAGCGCGATGTTCGCGAAGAACAGCAGGCTCATCCAGCCGGGCCGCACCCGCGCGGTGGGCTCGGCGAGGGCCTCCGGCAGGGTCTGGGTCGTTTCACTCATGCGCCGACCTGATTCGTTCGCAAGCTCACTCATGCCGCACCAGCTTCCGGTACCAGTGGAACGAGTCCTTCGGCGTCCGCCGCAGGCTCTCGTAGTCGACGTGCACCAGGCCGAAGCGCGGCGCGTAGCCCTTGGACCATTCGAAATTGTCCATCAGGGACCAGCAGAAGTAGCCACGGACGTCGACCCCGGCGTCCATCGCCTCCCGCAGGGCGACCAGGTGGCTGTGCAGGAAGTCGATGCGCTCGGGATCGTGCACCCCGCCGTCCTCGGCGACTTCGTCGGCGAAGCTGCAGCCGTTCTCGGTGATCTGGATCGGCGGCAGTTTGTCCTGGTAGCGGTGGTGGAAGTCCAGCAGCAGCTCGCGCAGGGCGTGCGGGACGATCGGCGAGGCGTTGGTCGTCATCGGGTAGCCCTCGATGTCGCGCAGCTCGAAGGGCAGCGGGTTGCCCGGGCCGGGCTTCGCCACTCCTTGCGGCTCGTAGTAGTTGACGCCGTAGAAGTCGAGCGGCTGCGCGATGGTGGGCAGGTCGTCGGCGAACCCGGCGGGGAGGTGTTCGTGGAGCTGTTCGGGGTAGCTGCCGAGCAGCATGGGGTCGGCGTAGAGCCGGTTGAGCAGGGCGTCGAGGTAGTCCGCCGCGTCGTGGGCGTCGTCGTCCGCGGGCCAGATGGGCGAGTGGTTGTTGGCGGTGCCGATGTTCGTCGCGCCGGCCGCGCGGAGGGCCTGGACGGCGAGGCCGTGCGCGAGGTTCTGGTGGTGCGCGGTGGGGATGGCGTCGAGCAGCAGGACCTTGCCGGGCGCGTACTCGCCGATGCCGTAGCCGAAGATGGACATGACCATGGGCTCGTTGAGCGGAATCCACAGTTTCACCCGATCGGCGAAGCGCTCTCCGATGATCCGGGCGTACTCCGCGAAGCGCTCAGCGGTCGCCCTGGAGAGCCAGCCGCCCTCGTCTTCGACGGTTTGCGGGGTGTCCCAGTGGTAGAGCGTGACGGCGGGAGCGATGCCGGCTTCGCAAACGGCGTCGATGAGCTTGTCGTAGAAGCCGAGCCCTTCGGGGTTGGGCGCGCCCTTGCCGTCGGGCTGGATGCGGGGCCAGGCGATGGACATCCGGTAGGCGCCGACGCCGAGTTCGGCCATCAGCGCGATGTCTTCGGGGTAGCGGTGGTAGTGGTCGGCGGCTACGTTGGCTTGTTCACCGCGGGCGATCTTGCCCTCGGTCGCGGTGAACGTGTCCCAGATGGACGGTCCGCGCCCACCTTCGCTGGTGGCGCCTTCGATCTGGAACGCAGATGTCGAGACACCCCAGAGGAAGTCGGGCGGGAAGATCGGGTTCTGCACCGGCTGCTGACCCCTTCGTCAGGCCACCCGTACGGGTGAACATGAAAAGTTCTCATATACTAGGTCTTCACTCGTCCGTGGGGAAGCCCGTCGGCACGATAAAGTCGCAGATCAGACGAGGAGGAGCGCCGTGTCCGACATCCAGGCCGCGAAGGTGCCGGCAGAAGCCACCCCCTTACGCCGTCAGCCGGTTCAGCAGCGAAGCGCGAAGAGGGTCGAGCAGATGCTCGACGCGAGCGCGGCGTTGATCGACGAGCTCGGCTACGACGCGCTGACGACGACGTTGATCGCCAAGCGGGCCGGGGTCGCCGTGGGTTCGCTGTACCAGTTCTTCCCGGACAAGCGAGCGGTGGTGCAAGCGCTTACGGCCCGCAATCTGGAGCGCTTCGTGGGCGCGGTGAACGAGCGCCTGAAGCAGCTGGGGCCGGAGCACTGGTGGGACGTCGTGGACTCGATCCTCGACATCTACCTGGAGATGCACCGGACGGTGCCCGGCTTTTCGAAGGTCCACTTCGGCGACATCATCGACCGGCAGCTGCTCGACGAGACCCGCGACAACAACGCGGTGATCGTGGATTCGCTGACGGATCTGGTGTCGACGCAGGTGGATCGGCCGGTGGAGGACCTGCGGTTCGCGATCGGGATCGCGAACGAGGTGGCGGACGCGTTGCTGAAGCTGGCTTTCCGGAAGGAGCCGAGCGGGGACGAGAAGATCGTCGCCGAGGCGAAGTATGTGGTGAAGGGGTATTTGGCGGCTCGGTTCGGGGAACAGTCCTAGCTGTCCACAGGAGTTGTCCACAGGTATGCAAAGCTGTGGACAACTGGGATCAGCCGAAGTTCTGCTGCTCGCCCCGGTAGGTCGGAACCGTGCGCTCGACCTGGTCGCCGTTGATCAGGTGGTAGTGCGTGAACCGCTCCGCCAGCTCGCCCGCCTTGGCGTGCCGCAGCCACACCCGGTCGCCCAGGTTCAAGTTCCGAGCCGCGCGGCCCGTCACCGGGGTCTGGACCTCGCCCGCTCCCTCGAAACCCAGGAACTTCAAGCCCGCCGGCAGGTACGGCTGTGGCTGACGCGATGGCCCCGTCGGGCCCGAGGCGATGTAGCCGCCCGAGAAGAGGGTGGCGATTTTGCGGGTAGGGCGGCGGACCACCGGGAGCGCGAACAACGCCGCCGGGCGGGGCTTGAAGCGCGTGTAGCCGTCGAAGAGCGTGGGGCCGATCAGCCCCGAGCCCGCCGCTATCTCGGTCACCACTTCGTCCGCGCCCGTCGACTCCAGGCTGCCCGTTCCGCCTCCGTTGACGAACTCCAGGTCCGTCACCGCGCGGACCGCGCGGACCACTTCGCCGCGGCGGCGGGCCAGCTCGGCCGCCGACCTGCGTTGCATCCAGCCGACCACCGCCCGGTTCAGGCGGCGGCCCGCCGCGTCGCCGAGGCCCGCAATCTGGCCTTCGTACGCCATCACGCCCACCAGGCGGAAGCCCGGGCGGGCCACGATCTGGCGGGCGAACGCCGACGCCTGGCTCGGGGTGAACACCGGTGACCGCCGCGTGCCGACGTGCACCCCCGGCAGCGGGCGCCAGGACGCGTCCAGCTCCAGGCACACCCGGATCTCCGGGTGGCCGTGGCCGAGGGCCGCGTCGACCAGATCCAGGTGCGCGACCGAGTCCACCATGATCGCGATCGACGCGCGGGCGCGCTCGGAAGCAGCCAGGCGGCGGAGGGCTTCGTGGTCGGCCGTCGGGTAGGCGACGACGATGTCATCGGTCGTGCCCTGCTCCACGTGCCAGACCGCTTCCGCCAGCGAGTAGCACATCAGGCCCTCGAAGCCCGGCATCGCCAGCGCTCGCTCCAGCAGCGCGCGGCAGCGCACCGACTTGCTCACGACGCGGATCGGCTTGCCCGCCGCGCGGCGGCGGAGGTCGTCGGCGTTCGCGTCGAAGGCAGCCAGATCGACCACCGCCAAGGGCGGGTCGAGGTCCTTGGTCGCCAAGTCGTACACCGTCGCACTGGTCACGAGGTCTAAAGTACGACACGAAGGCTTGAAACGCGAATACTATTCACTTACTGTTTCGGGCACTCGACGATGAAGGGTGCGCGCATGACCCGGTGGACCAACTGGGCGGGCACGGCGTCCGCCTCGCCGCAACACGTTCACCAGCCGCGCAACGCGGCTGAGATCGCGGCGGCCGTCGAGGGCGTCGCCAAGGCCGGCCGGACCGTACGCCCCTGGGGCAGCGGGCACTCCTTCACCGCGATCGCCGTCGCCGACTCCGATGCTCTCGACCTGCGGAACTGGACCGGCGTCGAGCGGGTGGACCTCGGAACCCGGCACGTCACCGTCCGCTCCGGCACGACGATCAGGCAGCTCAACGCCGAACTCGACGCGCTCGGGCTGGCCATGGCGAACCTCGGTGACATCGACGCGCAGACCATCGCCGGTGCGATTTCCACCGGGACCCACGGCACCGGCGCGAAGCTCGGCGGCCTCGCCACGCAGATCGCCGCGCTCGAGCTCGTGCTCGCCGACGGCTCGGTCGTCACCTGCTCGGCCGACGAGAAACCCGACCTCTTCGCCGCTGCCCGCGTCGGCCTTGGCGCGCTCGGGGTGATCACCACGGTGACGCTCAAGTGCGAGCCGTCGTTCTTCCTCCGCGCGCAGGAACGGCCCGAGCCGCTGGAGCAGGTCCTCGAGGGCTTCCACGACTTCGCCGACGAAAACGACCACTTCGAGTTCTACTGGTTCCCCTACGGCAAGAACGCCCTGGTCAAGCGGAACAACCGATGCGAGACCGCGCAGCCGCTGAGCAAGGTCCGGGAGTTCGTCGACTACCGGATCATGGAAAACGTCGCTTTCGGCGGCCTCTGCCGGACCGGGCGGCTGATGCCGAAGCTGGTGCCGTCGCTCGGCAGCTTCGCCTCGAACGTCCTCTCCGCCCGCGAGTACAGCGACGTCTCCCACCGCGTCTTCGTCACCGCGCGGAACGTCCGGTTCACCGAAACGGAATACGCTGTTCCACGTGAATCAGTGCTCGACGTGCTCGCCGAACTACGGGCCGTGGTGCCGACGCTGAAGGACCCGGTGATGTTCCCGGTCGAGGTGCGGGTCGCCGCGGCCGACGACATCTGGCTGTCGACCGCGCAGGGCCGCGACTCCGCCTACATCGCCATCCACCAGTTCGTCGGCATGCCGTACCGCGAGTACTTCAGCGCGTTCGAGAAGATCGCCGGCGCGGTCGGCGGCCGCCCGCACTGGGGCAAGATGCACGACCTCGACGCCGGCGTCCTCCGCTCGCGCTATCCGCACTTCGACGACTTCCTGCGCGTGCGCAAGGAAACCGACCCGAACGGCGTGTTCACGAACACCTATCTGGACCGCGTGCTCGGCCCGGCTTAGAACAACGCCGACACCGATTCGCCATTGTGGATCCGGCGGATCGCCTCGGCCATCGCCGGTGCGATCGACAGGATCTTCAGCTTCTCGGTGCGCTCCTCCTCGGGCACCGGGACCGTGTTGGTGCAGACGATCTCCAGTACCTCCGGCCGGCTGCCGATGCGTTCGATGGCCTTCGCCGCGAACAGCCCGTGCGTGCAGGCGACCCGGATCGACCGCGGCTCCAGCTCGGCCAGCTTGTCGAGCAGCTCCAGCACCGTGCTGCCCTTGGCGATCTCGTCGTCGAGCACGATCACGTCCCGGCCGGTGATCTCGCCGATCACCGACGTGATCTGGACGCGGTCGTCCGGGAAGCGTTCCTTCGCGCCGGCCGCGACCTGGACGCCGAGGAGCCGCGCGAAGTGCGACGCCTCCTTCGCGTTGCCCAGGTCGGGTGAAACGACGGTCGCGCGCGAGAGGTCGTACTGGCGGAAGTGCTTGGCCAGCTCCTGCAGTGCGTGCAGGTGGTCGACCGGGACGCTGAAGAAGCCGTGGACCTGCGGCGAGTGCAGGGTCATCGCCAGCACGCGGCTCGCGCCGGCCGTCACCAGCAGGTCGGCGACCAGCCGGCCGCCGATCGAGATGCGCGGTGCGTCCTTCTTGTCCGAGCGCGCGTACGAGTAGTGCGGGATCACGGCGGTGATGCGGGACGCCGACGCGCCGCGCGCCGCGTCGAGCATCAGCAGCAGCTCGACGAGGTGCTCCTGCACCGGCTTCACCAGCGGCTGGATGATGAACACGTCCCGCTCGCGGCAGTTGGACTGGAGCTGCACCTCGAGGCAGTCGTTGGCGAACCGCTGGATCTCGACCGGCCGCAGCGGCACGCCGAGGTGCTGGCAGATCTCTTCGGCCAGCTCGGGGTGGGCGCTGCCGCTGAAAACGGCGATTTCTCTCGATGCCTGGGTGATCACAGTGCTGCGATCGCCTCGCCGATGGCGTCCTCACCCGAGATCAGGGTGAGGGTGCGGCGCGCCGAAGCGGGCGTGTCGAGCAGGCCGACGAGCACCGCGGCGACGTCGTCGCGCGGGATCGGGCCGCGGCCGGTCGTCTCGGCCAGGAGGACCAGGCCGGTGCCGGGGTCGTCGGTCAGCTGTCCGGGCCGGAGGATCGTCCAGTCGAGGTCGCGCGCCTTGAGGTCGTCCTCCGCCGCGCGCTTGGCGCGCAGGTAGTGCCGGAATTCCTCGGTGACGTCGGGGTTCTCCGGGTTGTCGGCGCCGATCGAGCCGACCTGGACGTGCCGCCGGACGCCGGCGCGCTCGGCCGCTTCGGCGAACAGCGCCGCGGCGCCGCGGTCCACAGTGTCCTTGCGGGCGGTGCCGCTGCCCGGCCCGGCGCCCGCGGAGAACACCGCGGCGTCGGCGCCCTTCAGCACCTCGGCGACGGCGTCCACATCGGAGTTCTCGAGGTCGAGCACGACGGCCTGGGCGCCGACGGCTTCGAGGTCCGCCACGTGGGCGGGGTTCCGGATGATGCCGACCGCTTCGTCACCGCGCGCGGCGAGCAGCCGCTCGAGCCGCAACGCGATCTGACCGTGTCCACCAGCAATGACGACTCGCATGGAGCCGACCTTAGTGCGAAGCGGGCGCCTCTGCGGTGCGGAGCAGGTGGTCGTAGACCAGCTCGTTGACCAGGCGGGAGACCGGGTCCTCGGCCAGCACGACGCGCTCGGTGCGGCCCTCGAGGTCGAGGTCGACGACCGCGTTCGGGTCGGCGGTCACGACGGCGAGGCCGTACGCGCGGGCGCGCGGCAGGCAGTTGCCGACGTAGTCCTCGGTGAGCACCGCCGGGGAGGGGAGGACCATCGCGGCCTCGCCGTAGCGGGCGAACGGAACCGCGGAGGCCATCGCGGTGCGCCAGTGGCGCGCGACGGCCAGGACGCCGACGATCTCGGCGGCCGGGGCGGGGGCGGTTCCGGCCAGCTCCGGCCAGGTCCAGGTGTCGACGGTGGCGCGGTCGGCCACCGGGCCGGCACCCATCGCGATGCGTTCGGCGTGCACGTCGGTGCGAAGCTTGGCGACCACGCAGACCTTGCGGCCCAGGATGGTGATCTCGGGGAGGACGACGCCGTTCCAGCCCAGCTGGGCGGCCGCGGTGCGGGCGAGCTCGTCGACGCTCGCGGGGAGCTCGATCGGCGGCACCACGCGGCTCGGCATCGACCGGCTGCGCTGCGCGCCACCGGCGACCGTCGAGCGCTCGGTGTTCTGAGGTGTAGCCGCCACGAGTCCGCCTCCTTCTAACCTGCACCGCTTCGTGACCGGGGGAAACCGGCACCTCACTTGTCTAACAGCGCGGCGGCACGGCGTCGCCGGGTAGCGCGAGTGGCTGCGATCGGCGGCGCCCAGCGGTCGATGACCGGTCGGTAGGCGGTCATCGGACTTCGGTCGAACGGTGCGGCCAACCGAGTGAGAGCGAGGTGAGTGGCATTACCGTCCGACGGCAATCGACTACCCCGAGCAGAAGGCGCCAAACGAGGATCACCCGGCCGGGGACTAGCCCGTTCGGCGCAAACCGCGGGTCATCCACTGTGGACGCAGGCCGCTGAGCTGCGGATGTCCGCCGTCACCCGGCCGGCGGTGAGCTACGCCGCAGCGGTCACGCGCGCTCGGGGACTAAAGTTACCCACCAGTTACTTAGCCGCCGCCTTGGAGGACCGATGCGCTCCCCGAAGGACTTCTTCGCCCCGCTCGCCCTGGGCGCGCCCGCCCCCGTGCGGGAAATCCCGGTGACGCCGTCCCGGATGATCCACTTCTTCGACCCGGGCAACGAGAAGATGGCGGCCAAGGTGCCGGACATCGCGAAGAAGGTCGACGTCCTGCTCGGCAACCTCGAGGACGCCGTCCGCGCCGACCGCAAGGAGGCCGCGCGCGCCGGGCTGGTCGCGATCGCCAAGGCGAACGACTTCGGGAAGACGCAGCTGTGGACGCGCGTCAACAGCCTGGATTCGCCGTGGGTGCTGGACGACCTGGTCACGCTGGTCACCGAGATCGGCGACAAGCTCGACGTGATCATGGTGCCGAAGGTCGAGGGCGCGCAGGACATCCACTACGTCGACCGGCTGCTGGCCCAGCTCGAAGCGCGCGCCGGCCTGACGAAGCCGTTGCTGGTGCACGCGATCCTCGAGACGGCGAGCGGCGTGGCCAATGTGGAGGAGATCGCCGGCGCCAGCCCCCGCATGCAGGGCATCTCGCTCGGCCCGGCCGACCTGGCCGCGAGCCGCCGGATGAAGACGACCCGCGTCGGCGGCGGGCACCCGGGCTACCTGGTGCGCACCGACCCGACGGGGGACGACCTGAACGCGGGCCGGACCACCTACCAGCAGGACCTCTGGCACTACACGGTCGCGCGGATGGTCGACGCGTGCGCGATGCACGGGATCCTGCCGTACTACGGGCCGTTCGGGGACATCCGCGACGTCGTGGCCTGTGAGGACCAGTTCCGCAACGCGTTCCTGCTCGGCTGCGTCGGCGCGTGGAGCCTGCACCCGGTGCAGATCGACATCGCGAAGAAGGTGTTCTCGCCGTCGCCGTCCGATGTGGCCTGGGCGCGCCGGGTGATCGCCGAGATGGGTGACGGCACGGGCGCGGTGATGATCGACGGGAAGATGCAGGACGACGCGTCGGTGAAGCAGTGCCGCGTGGTCGCCGAACTGGCCGACGCCCTCGCGGCGGACGACCCCGAACTCGCCGCGGCCTACGACGCGGCCACCAAGGAGGCCCTCGGATGACCGAGCTGAAGCCGAGGCGGTCCGTCCTCTACATGCCCGGTGCGAACGAGCGCGCGCTGGAGAAGGCCAAGACGATCCCGGCGGACGCGCTGATCCTCGACCTCGAGGACGCCGTCGCGCCGGACGCGAAGGAAGCGGCGCGGGAACGCGTGTGCGCGGCCGTCGGGAACTACGGCGAGCGCGAGGTGACGATCCGGGTGAACGGCCTGGACACCGAGTGGCACGACGCCGACCTGCGCGCGGCCGCGTCGGCGGGCCCGGCCGCGGTGGTCGTGCCGAAGGTGAACTCGGCGTCCGAAGTGCACAACATCGAGCGCGCGCTGGAGCTCGGCGGCGCACCGGACCACACGAAGATCTGGGCGATGGTCGAGACGCCGGTCGCGATGCTGCACGCGGAGGAGATCGCGGCGGCGTCGGAGCGGCTGACCGTGCTGGTGATGGGCACGAACGACCTGGCCAAGGAGCTGCACGCGGAGTTCGTCCCGGGCCGCGGGCCGTTGCTGGGCGGGCTGTCGCTGTGCCTGCTGGCCGCGCGCGCGACCGGCAAGGTGATCCTCGACGGCGTCTACAACGACGTGAAGGACCTCGAAGGCTTCGAGGCCGAGTGCGAGCAGGGGCGGCAGTACGGCTTCGACGGCAAGACGCTGATCCACCCGGCGCAGGTGGAGCCGTGCAACCGGATCTTCGCGCCGTCCGAAGAGGAGATCGAGCGGTCGCGGCGGATCATCGACGCCTTCGAGGAGGCCAAGGCGTCCGGCAGGGGCGTGGTCACTGTGGACGGCCGGATGATCGAGAACCTGCACGTCGACAACGCGCGGCGGGTGCTGGCGCTGGCCGAGGCCGTCAAGGGCTGACGGCCTCGGCGACGCTCACTTCGGCAGGTCGTCCGTCCACTCGGCACTGACCGCGTACGGGTGGCCCTTCGTGTCCGTGGCCGGTTTGCCGTCCGGGCCCAGGAACACCGAGGAGCCGTCGACCTGGCCGGTCGCCGGGTCGACGACGAGGCGGCCGCCGCCCGGGAGCTGGACGCCCTTGCCGTCGGGGGTGGCGTGCACGGCCGGGTCGGCGGCGATCGCGCGGAACGCCGCCGCGCGGACCGCCGGGGGTGACGGCACCACGGAGACCAGGTCGATCAGCGACTGGAGCACGAACGTGTCCCGCTGGTTCGCGGGCACCCCGTGCCGCTTCAGCCCTTCGTTGAGCCAGTTCCGCAGGGCCGCCGGGTCCGCGGGCAGCGCCAGGATCCCGCTGATCGTGACGTCGTCGTCGCCGTTCAGCCGGATGGGGCGGGGGCGCGGCTGGGGCACGGCTTTGCCGTGGGTCTTCGCGTCGCGGTACCACTCGTGCCCGTCGGCGGTGGTCCAGTACTCCCAGGTCTCCTTGCCCACCTTCGTCGTCGAGTGCCAGTACTTGCCGGTGCCGGCCGGGGTGCGCTCGGCGACCGTGGCCGCCGCCAGCAGGATCTGGCGGCCGGGGTCGACCGGGGCCACCGCCTGGGACGGGGGCGTGGGGGTGCCCGGCAGGGTCGCCACGACCACCGCGGCGGCGGCCGCAGCGGCCACGAGGCCGATGCCGATCGCGAGCGGGCGGACCCGGCGGCGGGGAGCCGCGAGCATCCGGTTCTGCAGCCGGTGCCGGCTCCGGTCGACGACGTCCTGGGCGGGGTCGGCCGGTGTCAGCGCGGCCCGCAGGGTCTGCAGGTCATTCATCGGAAGCCTCCTGGGAAAGGACGAGGGTGAGCTTTTTGCGGGCGCGGTTCAGCCGGGAACCGACCGTGCCCGGGGAGATGCCGAGGGCTTCGGCGACTTCCGCGTAGCCGAGGTCGCCGAGCGCGACGAGCAGCAGGACATCGCGTTCGCCGGCGGACAGGCGGCCCAGCGCCTGCCCCACCCGGGCAGCCGCGACCGAATCGACGACCCGGTTTTCGTGTCCTTCGGCGGCCTCACGCGGGTCTAGCCGCGCGAGGGCGCGGTAGTGCCGGGCCTCCTTGCGGCGGTGCCGGGAGACCAGGTTGGTCGCGATGCCGAACAGCCAGGCACGCAGGTCACCGCGGGCGGGGTCGAACTTCCCGCGGCGGTCGAACGCCACCAGGAACGTCTCGGCGGCGACGTCCTCCGCGGCCTGCGCGCCGAGCCGGCCGGCGACGTAGCGGTAGATCTCGGCGAAGTGGCGATCGTGCACCTCGGTGAACTGGTCGACGCCAGTCACCGGGGCTGCCTCTGTCATGGAGTTCCTTCCCTTCGGCGGCAGGTTCACCACTACTTCGCCGCCGGGACGGAACTTCTTCCCTACCCGATCGGCCAGGGGCGCTGCGGCGGGCGGAGCCGCTCGTACGCCGCCGCGGCGCGCAACACGCCGAGGTCGTCGAAGCGGGGGCCGGCGATCTGGAGGCCGATCGGGCGGCCGTCGTCTGTGTAGCCGCAGTTCAGCGACACCGCCGGCTGGCCGGACATGTTGTACGGCACCGTGAACGCGATGTGCTCGAACGGCCGGGCCGGGTCGTTCGTCGGGGACGCCCACTCCGCCGGCGGTGCCGCCACCGGGCACGCCGGGGACAGCACGACGTCGAACGCCGAAGTCGCGTTCAGGGCCGCCACGCTCATCGCGTCGATCTGGGCGAAACCGCGGTAGACCGCCACGCCGGACGCGTTCGCGCCGCCGGCCGCCCAGTCGGCGATGTACGGCAGGACCTTCGCGCGGCGGTCCGGCGGCAGGGCCGCCAGGTCCGACCAGGCCCGCGTCCGCCAGAACACGTCCAGGCCGTCGAGCATCTCGCGGGTCAGGAACGGCTCGACCGGCTCGACGACCGCGCCCGCGGCTTCGAACGCGCGGGCCGCCGCGGTGACGGCGTCGCGGATCACCGGGTCCACCGGGAGGCCGGGCCCGGACTCCAGCTGCAGGCCGACGCGCAGACCCGGCAGCGAGCGGTCCAGGGACGACCAGTCGAGGTCGGCGGGCGGCAGGCACAGGTGGTCACGCGCGTCCGGGCGCGAAAGCACGCTCATCAGCAACGCCGTGTCCGCGACCGTGCGGGTCATCGGGCCCGCGACGCGGCCGAGGAACGGCGGGTGCACCGGCACCCGGCCGAAGCTCGGCTTCAGCCCGACCAGGCCGCACCAGCCCGCCGGCAGCCGGATCGAGCCGCCGATGTCCGTGCCGACGTGCAGCGGGCCGTACCCCGCGGCGGCCGCGGCCCCGGCCCCCGCGCTCGAGCCGCCGGGCGTGGCCGAGAGCTGCCACGGGTTGCGGGCCGTGGGGTGGAAGCTCGAGAGCCCGGACGTCAGCATCCCGTAGTCCGGCATGGTCGTCTTGGCCAGCAGGACGCCGCCGGACTCGCGGACCCGGGCGGCCGCCGGGGCGTCGTCCGGGGCCGGGGTGAGCGCCGTGGCCGCCGTGCCCAGCGGGACCGGCGTGCCGCGGGTGGCGATGTTCTCCTTCAGCGTGAGCGGGACGCCGTCGATCGCGCCCAGCGGTTCGTCCGACGCCCAACGCGCTTCGGACGCCTTCGCGGCATCGAGAGCGCTTGAAGGGTCGTACGCATACAACGCGTGCAGCTCCGGCTCTCGCGCCTCGATGCGCGCGATGACGGCTTCGGTCACCTCGACCGGCGAGAGCGTCTTCGCGCGGTACTGCGCCACGAGCTCGACGGCGGTCAGGTCGGGCAGCTCGGTCATGAGCGCTCCTTCACGAGGCGGGCGGGTCGAAGCGGCCGTCGACGGCGGTCCAGCCGCCGTCCACCGCGAGCACTGAGCCGGTCACGAACGACGAAGCGTCCGAAGCGAGGTACACGACCGCGCCGGCGAGTTCGTCCGGACGCGCCCAACGTCCCAACGCGCCCTTCGCCGCGTACGCGTCGTACCACTCCGGGTTCGCCTTGATCTGCGCGGTCAGCGGGGTCTCGACGACGCCGGGTGCGATCGCGTTGACCCGCACGCCGGACGGCCCGAACTCCGCCGCGGCCGTCCGGAACAGCTGGACGAGCCCGGCCTTCGTCGCCGCGTACGGGCCCTGTCCCGGCTCGACGGTGGTGCCGCGGATCGACGAGAAGCCGATGATGCTGCCCCGGCCGCGCGCGACCATGCCGGCGCCGAAGACGCGGACGACCTCGAACGTCACGCCGAGGTTCAGCGCGATGACCCGGTCGAACTCCTCGCGTGTGTAGTCCAGCAAACGTTTGCGGACGTTGGTGGCGGCCGTCAGCACGACGACGTCGACGTCGCCCAGCTCGGCTGCGGCGCGGTCGAGCGCACCCGGTTCGAGGAGGTCGATCGCGTACGCCTCGCCGACACCGGCTTCTCGCGCGGCTTCGAGGTCGCGGTCGGCGCACACCACGTCAGCGCCGTGGGCCGCGAGGGCCCGCGCGGCTTCGCGGCCGATGCCGCCCGCGCCGAGCACGACGGCCCGGCGACCGTCCAGGCGGAACAACGTCGAGTAGTTCACGGGCGCAGCACCGCCATCCTGGTCACGGTCAGCTCTTCGACGGCGAACCGCGGCCCTTCGCGGCCGATGCCGGAGTCCTTCACGCCGCCGTAGGGCATGGTGTCCGACCGGAAGCCGGGCACCTCGTTGATCACGACGCCGCCCACTTCCAGCTCGTCGAGGGCGCGGAACGCGGTGTTCAGCGACCGGCTGTAGACGCTGGCGTGGAGCCCGTAGCGGGACGCGTTCACCGCCGCGAAGGCTTCGTCCACATCGGACACCGTCCGGACGCAGACGACCGGGCCGAAGATCTCTTCGTCCCAGGCTTCGACGCCGTCCGGCACGTCGAGGAGGACGGTCGGGCGCAACACCGTGCCCTCGACTCCCCCGCCGACCTGGCGCGCGCCGGACTTCGAGATCCACGCGGCGACGCGCTCGGTGGAGGCGGGGTCGATCAGCGCGGACACTCGCGTCTTCTCGTCGCGCGGATCGCCGACGACGACCTCGTCGAGCCGCGCCAGCAGCCGTTCGGTGAAGTCCGAAGCCACCGACTCGACGACCAGCACCCGCTGCACCGAGATGCACGCCTGACCGGACGCGTAGAACCCGCCGCGCAGCACGGCGTCCACCGCGGCGTCCAGGTCCGCGTCGGGTGCGACGACCAGCGCCGCGTTCGAGCCCAGTTCCAACAGCGTCTTCGTCGGGGCCGCGTCGCGGGCGATCCGGTGCCCGACCGCGGCCGAGCCGGTGAACGAGACCGCGCCGATCCGGCGGTCGGTCGTCAGGGCCGCGCCCACCGACGCGTCCCCGGTGACCAGCTGGACCATCGCGGGCACCGGAGCGGCCGAGCGCACGAGGTGGACCAGCCACAGCGTGGCCAGCGGGGTCTGCGGCGCCGGTTTGACGATCACCGGGCAGCCCGCAGCGATCGCGGGGGCGATCTTGTGCGACGCGAGCAGCAGCGGGTAGTTGAAGCCGGCTATACCGACGACGACGCCGATCGGCTTGCGCTTCCAGAACCCGACCAGGCCGTCACCGGCGGGCAGCAGGTCGAGCGGCACGGTCTCGCCGTGCAGCCGCGACACCTCTTCGGCGGCGGCTTCCCAGGTGACGATCGTGCGCGCGACCTCGACACGGCAATCGACCAGCGGCTTCCCGGTTTCCAGCACCAGCAGGTCTTCGAACTCGGCACGACGTGCACGCAGCGCGGCGGCAACGTCGTTCAGCAACGCACGGCGAGTCCGCGAAGGCAGCGAAGCCACTTCGCGCGCGACAGCGACAGCTTCGTCGACAGCGCGGGTAGCCAGCTCAGGAGTACCGACCGGCGCGTGGCCGATGACGCTCCCGTCGTATGGGAAAACGATTTCTTCGGTATCCGCGGTGGACACCCAGCCGTCGCCGACCGGCAGGCCGTCCGGGTACTCAGCCATCGTCACCTCCACGCAACCGGGCGAGTTCCGCGCGCAGGTCCGGCGCGGCTTGCAACAGTTCCCGCGTGTATTCGTGCTGCGGCTCGTCGTAGACCTGCGCCACGTCGCCGAGCTCGACGATCTCGCCGCGGCGCATCACCGCGACCCGGTCGCAGACATGCCGGACGACGCCGAGGTCGTGCGACACGAAGATCAGCGTCAGCGCGAACTGGTCCACCAAAGACGCCAGCAGGTCGAGGATCTGGCCGCGCACGGAGACGTCGAGGGCGCTGACCGGTTCGTCGGCGATCAGCACGCTCGGCTTCGGGGCCAGCGCGCGGGCGATGGAGATCCGCTGCCGCTGGCCGCCGGAGAACTGGTGCGGGTACCGCCCCGCCGCATCCGCGGGCAGGCCGACGGCGGTGAGCAGTTCGGCGACGCGATCGGGCTCGCGGTGGCCGAGCGGCTCGGAAACGATGTCCCGGACGCGCATCCGCGGGTCGAGCGAGCCCATCGGGTCCTGGAACACGATCTGCAGTTCGGACCGGAGGAAGCCGAGGCGACGCTCGGGCAGGTTGTCGATGCGCCGACCTTGGAACGAGACTGTGCCCGCGGTCGGCTTGTCGAGCGCGGCCAGCAGCCGGACCAGCGTCGACTTGCCCGAACCGGACTCCCCGACGATGCCGAACCGCTGCCCGGCCTCGACGTCGAAACTGACCCCGCGCAATGCGTGCACGTTCCGCCGGGCGTACCGGCGTTCGAGGTCGCGGACTTCGAGCATCATCGCCGGGCCTCCAGGTCCGAGGCGGCCAGCAGCTTCCGGGTGTACTCGTGCTTCGGCTGCGTCAGCACTTCGCGCGTCGAGCCCGCTTCGACGATCTCGCCGTCCAGCATCACCAGCACGCGCTCGCACACCGAAGCGACGACGGCGAGGTCGTGCGTGATGAACAGCAAGGCGCTGTCGGCGGGCAACGACGTCTTGATGAGCGAAAGGATCTGGGCCTGGACGGTGACGTCGAGCGCGGTCGTCGGCTCGTCGCAGATCAGCAGGGAAGGCTCGTTGGCCAACGCCATCGCCAGCACGACCCGTTGCCGTTGGCCGCCGGACAGCTGGTGCGGGTAGGCGCGAGCCGTCCCCGGGAGGCCGACGGCCGTGAGCAGGTCCTCGGCGCGGTGACGGCGGCCGTGGATCCGCCCCGGCTCGGTGACCTGGCGGCCGATGCGCATGGCCGGGTTCAACGCCGTCATCGGCTCCTGGAACACCATGGCCAGCTCGTCGCCACGCAGCCGCGAAAGGTCCTCTTCGGACATTTCCAGCAGCTCACGGCCGCCCAGGGAAACCGAGCCGGACGCGCGCAGCTCCTCGGGCAGCAGGCCCATGATCGCCAGCGCCGTCAGCGACTTCCCGGATCCGGACTCGCCGATCAGGCCGACGCGCTCCCCCGCGCCGATCTCGAAGGAAACGTCCCGGACCAGCGAGGAAACGCTGAGGCCGCGCACCGAAAGCGTCATACGCGGGCCGCCAATCGGGGGTCCAGGCGGTCGCGCAGGCCGTCGCCGAGGAGGTTGAAGCCGAGGACGGCGACGGCGATCGCGATCCCGGGCACCAGCGCCAGCCGCGGCTGCACGGTCAGGAGTTCCTGGGACTCCTGCAGCATCCGGCCCCACGACGGCGTCGGCGGCCGCGTGCCGAAGCCGAGGAACGACAGCGCCGCTTCGGCGAGCACGGCGATCGCGAACGACACCGACGCCTGCACGATCAGCAGGCCGGAGATGTTCGGCAGCACGTGCCGCAGCGCGATGTTCACCTTCGACCGGCCGCCGGCGCGGGCGGCGAGCACGAACTCGGTGCTCATCACCTGCAGCGTCCCGGACCGGGCGATCCGCGCGAACGACGGGATGGTGGCGATGCCGATCGCGACCATCGCGGTCAGCGTGTCCGCGCCGAACACGGCACCGAACATGATCGCCAGCAGCAGGGCGGGGAACGCGAGCACGAGGTCGTTGACCCGCATGACGAACTCGCCGAGCCACCGCGGCGACATGCCGGCCAGGATCCCGAGCGGCGTCCCGATCACCGCGGCGATGCCGACGGCGACGACTCCGACGTACAGCGTCGTGCGCGCGCCGACCATGAGCTGGCTGAGCAGGTCGCGGCCGAACTTGTCGGTGCCGAACCAGTGTGACGCGCCGAAGCCGAGCAGCCGGTGGGTCGCGTCGACCTTCACCGGGTCGAACGGCGTCCACAGGAACGACAGCAGCGCGGCCAGCACGACCAAGCCGACGAGAATCCCGCCCAGGACCAGATTGCGCATCACGAACCCCGCAATCTCGGGTCGAGCACGGTGTAGAGGACGTCGACGACGAAGTTGACCAGCAGCACGCCGACCACCAGGACCAGCACGATCCCCTGCACGGTCAGCAGGTCACGCGCGGAGACCGCGTCCAGCAGCATCGAACCCAGTCCCGGCAGCACGAACACGCGCTCGACGACGACCGCGCCGATCAGCAGGGTCGCCAACTGCAGGCCCAGCACCGTCACCACCGGCACCGACGCATTGCGCAAGCCGTGACGCACCAGCGCCTGGCCTGGTCGCAGCCCCTTGGACCGCGCGGTGCGCAGGTAGTCCTGGCCGAGCGTGTCGAGCACCGCCGACCGGACATAGCGCGTCAGAACCGCGCCCTGCACCAGGCCGAGCGACAACGCCGGGAGGATCAGGCCGCGGAAGAACTCGCCGAAGTCCTGGTCCGGCGGGGTCCACCCGCCCGAGGGCAGCCAGCGCAGCCGGACGGCGAAGATCTGCACCAGGATGATCCCGGCGAGGAACGCGGGGATGGCGACGCCGATCTGCGACAGCCCGGAAACGCCGGCGCCCGACGCTTTCCGGTGCTTCACCGCGGCGAACGTCCCGGCCGGCACGGCGATCACCAGCGCCACCAGCATGCCCGCGCCGACCAGCCACAGCGTCACGCCGAGGCGGTCGAGCAGCTGGGGCCCGATCGCGTCCCGCGTGACGTACGAACGCCCGAAGTCGCCGTGCAGCACGCCGCCGATCCAGTCGGAGTACTGCGTGACCAGCGGGCGGTCGATGCCGAACTCCGCGCGGGTCTTGGCGAGCAGCTCCGGCGTCGCGTTGACGCCGAGCGCTACCTGCGCCGGGTCGCCCGGCAGCACGGCCATGAACAGGAACACCACGATCGACGCGACCAGCACGCTGACCACGAAGATCGCCACCCGGCGCAGCACCTTGGCCGTCATCGCGGCGCCAGCCCGGTGAGGTCGAACGACTCGCTGACCTGGTTCGCCGCGAACCCGCCGACCTTCGCCTTCGCGACGATCACGTTGGGGAACAGGAACAGCCAGTCCGCGGCGGCGTCGGTGTTCAGCTGCCGCGCCACCTGCTTCATGTCCGCGACCTGCTGCTCCGGCGTCCCGCTGTCGGCCTCGGCGAGCAGCTGCTGGACCCGCTTGCTGTCGTACCCCCAGTAGTACTTCGGCTTGCCGAACGTCGTGATGTCCCTGGCCTCGACGTGCTGGATGATCGACAGGTCGTAGTCGTGGTCGGTGAACACCTGCTTCAGCCACACCGCCGGGAAGTCGAGCGGCTCGATCGTGGTCCGCACCCCGACGTCGGCGAGCTGCGACTGGACGACCTGGGCGGCCGACACCGCGTACGGCAGGTTCGGGATCCGCAGCCGCAGGTTCAGGTTCGTCGCGCCGGCCTCGGACAGCAGCGCCTTCGCCTTCGCAGGGGCGAAGGGATAGACGTTCGCCAGGTCCTCGTACCAGGGGTCGGTCGGCGGGACCATGCTGCCGATCAGCGTCCCGCGGCCGGCCCACGCCGTGTCCAGCAACGCCTTCCGGTCGATCGCGTACGTCAGGGCCTGGCGCACGCGGACGTCGTTCAGCGGCGCCCGCGCGTTGTTCATGGCCAGGGTGACTTCGCTGTTCGACGTGCCTTGGACGACCTGGAACCGGTCGTCCGCCTGGAACTGCGGGATCGAGTCGGGTGCGGTGATCGCGGAGATGACGTCGATGCCGTTGCTGAACAACGCGTTGTTCAGCGCTGTCGGGTCCTTGATGTACTTGAGCACCACCGTCGAGTACGCCGGTTTCCGGCCCCAGTACGCGGGATTCTCCTTCAGCACCACGGAGTCCCCGCGCTTGCGCGCCGCCACGGCGTACGGCCCGGTGCCGATCGGTTTGTTCGCCAGGTCGGCGACGCCGGTCGGGCTGAACATCGCGCCGAGCCGGCTGGTGAGGCTGAACAGCCAGCCGTTGGACGGCTTCGACAGCACCACCCGCGCGTGGTCCGGCGCGACGACGTCGACGTGGTCGACGACGTCCATGGTGGACTTGATCGAGATCGTCCAAGCGGTCTTCACGCGCATGAGCGAGAACTTGACGTCCTCGGCGGTGAAGGGTGCGCCGTTGCTGAACTTCACGCCCGGCTGCAGCTGGAAGTCGTAGGTGCGCCGGTCCGGGCTGATCGTCCACGACTTCGCGAGCAGCGGCACCACCCGGCCCTGCGCGTCGAGCTTCACGAGCCCTTCGTAGACGTTGTAGAGCAGGGCCTGCGGGATGGCGGCGCCGTCGGTGCGGGTGAAGTCGAAGTTCGCCGGTTCGGCCGTGAAGCCGACGGAAAGCGTGCCCGGGCCGGCGGAAACGCTCGCCGACGAGCCGGCCGAGCAGCCGGTCACCGCGAGCAGCAGCGCCGCTGCCACCACGGGAATCCGGGCTTTCATTCGGCCTCCAGGTTAGTACACTGGTCTGACCAGTAGCCTGCACCGAGCGGACGGCGAGGTCAAGGGATGCGGTTCGAACCGGTGGCTCCGGTCCGCGCGTACGAGCGGGTCGTCGAGCAGATCGAGCAGGCCGTGGTGAGCGGCGCGCTCAAGCCGGGCGAACGCCTGCCGAGCGAGCGCGAGCTGATGACGCAGTTCGGCGTAGGCCGCTCGACGATCCGCGAAGCCCTGCGTGTCCTGCAGGCGGCCGAGATGATCCGCTCGCGGCCCGGGGACCCGCGCGGCCCGGAGGTGCTGGCCGCCTCCCCCGCCGCGTTGCACCGCTCGATGCACCGGCTCGCGCGTGCCGAGCACGTCGGGCTCGCGGAACTCCTGCAGTTCCGGATGATCCTCGACGGCTCGGCGCACCTGCTCGCCGCCGAGCTGCGCACCGAAGACGACTTGACCGGCCTCGACGCGGCTTTGGAGTCGATGCGCGAAGGCGTCTCACGCGGGTACGCCGAGTTCAGCCGCGCCGACGTCGCGTTCCACGAGGTGATCGCGCGCATCTCCCGGAACCCGCTGCTGGTGGTCAGCGAAGAAGTGGTGCGCGGGGTCGTGCTGGAACTGATCGAGGACAAGCTCGAGCACGCCAGCAACCGGACGTCGCTGATGCGCGCGTGGCTCGCCCACCACGCCGAGGTGCTCGACGCGATCCGCGCATCCGACGGCGGCGGCGCGGCGCACCTGGCGAAACAGGCGTTGTACGACAACTACGCCGAATACGTCCCGGCCGGCCAACGGCCCCTGCTCGAACCGTTGCTGCGGTCCTAGACTCGGCCCGGTGGACTCGGCGAAACGGGACGGCGTCGGCCTCGCGCTCTCGGGCGGCGGCTACCGCGCAATGCTCTTCCACGCGGGCGCGCTCTGGCGGCTGAACGAGCTGGGCTGGCTGCCGAAGCTGACCACCGTCTCCAGCGTCTCCGGCGGTTCGATCGCCGCGGGCGTGCTGGCGCACGCGTGGCGCAAGCTGTGGTTCGGCGAAGACGGCGTCGCGGAGAACTTCGGCAAGGAGGTCGTGCAGCCGCTCCGGAAGCTCGCCCGCACCACCCTCGACATCCCGGTGACGCTGAAGGCGATGTGCATCCCGTGGCGCAGCGCGGGCGAGGAGCTGGCGCTGCGCTACGCGAAGCACCTCTTCGGCGACTGCTGCCTCGCCGACCTCGACCCGGCCGGGCCCCGGTTCGTGTTCACCGCAACCAACCTGCAGGACGGCACGCTGTGGTGGTTCTCCCGCGAGGGCGGCCCGAACGGGCGGATCGAGCTGGCGACCGCGGTCGCCGCGTCCTCGGCCTTCCCGCCGATGCTGTCCCCGGTCGTGATCCCGGACCCGCTCGGGCGCGGGCGCAAGGTCGTGCTCAGCGACGCGGGCGTGTACGACAACCTCGGCCTCGACCCCATCGAGAACCAGCACGCGATCGTGCTGGTCAGCGACGCGGGCAAGAAGATGAAGACCGAGCAGAACCCGCACCGCAGCTGGCCGCTGCAGCTGCTGCGGGTGCTGACCGTGATGGACAACCAGGTCCGCAGCCTGCGCACCGGCTCGCTGCTGAAGGCGTTCAAGGACAAGCAGTTCGCCGGGACGTACTGGGCGACCTACAGCGACATCGAGAACTTCCAGCTGCCGGACGCCCTGCCGGCGCCGGTCGAGCGCACCCGCGCGCTGGCCGAGACGAAGACGCGGCTGACGAAGACGCCCGAGAAGGTGCAGGAACAGCTGATCAACTGGGGTTACGCCGTCTGCGACGCCGGCATGCGCCGCTGGGTGTGCCCGGGGACGGCGTTGAAACCGGAGTTCCCGTATCCCGGCTCAGGCGTCGGCTAGGTTCGCGTAGACGACGATGTTGTCCTGGTAGCTGTGTTCCGCGTGGTCGAACGCGCCACCGCAGGTGATCAGCCGCAGCTCCGGCTTGTCGCTGTTGCCGTAGACGGCGTCGCGCGGGAACGTGTCCTTCGGGACCTGCGTGACGCGGTCGACGACGAACTTCAGCTTCTTCCCGTCGCTGCGGTCGATGTCGACCTCGTCGCCGGGCGCGAGGTCCTTCAGCTTGTAGAAGATGCCGGGCTTCTTGTCGCCGTCGACGTGGCCGAGCACGATGGCCGGGCCGACGTCGCCGGGCACCGGCGAGAGCTTGTACCAGGCCGCCTGCATCGGCGTGTGCACCGACGGGACGGAGATCGTGCCGTCGGTCTTGACCGCCACCGCGAGCAGGCTGGACTCCGCGCCGATCTTCGGGATCTTCACCGAGGTCGGCCGCAGGCCCTTGAACGGCACGGTCACCGGCACGGAGGACGGCGGCGCTGCCTTGGGCTGCTCCGGCGTGCTGCAGGCGGCCAGCGTCAGGACGAGGGCGAGCGCGGCACCCGCCCGGCGGACGCTCACCAGGCTGTGCCGCCGAAGCCCGTCTCGACCCCGCCCTTGGGCGCGACCTTGACCTGGGCCTTCGGGGCGGCGTTGCCGGCCGGGGCCGTGCTGGAGGTCGCCGTGGTGATCGGCGCGGTGCTCGACGGGACCGCGCTGCTGGTGGTCGTGGTCGTGACCGGCGGCCGCTCCTGCTCGAAGTCGACGATGCCGTTGCCTTCGACGCCGTCGCAGGTCCAGCTGAACTTGGCGGTGGTGGTGCCGGCCGGGGCGTCGACGACGCGCACGGAGTAGTTCCACAGGCGGCCGTCGGCCTCGTCCTGGTCCGGGCCGCCGGTGACGCTCAGGTACTGGGTCGCGACGGCGCCGGGCCGGCCGGCCGCGCAGGCGATGACCAGGACACCTTCGCCGCCGAGGCCGACGAAGCCGTGGCCGGTGTTGTCCTGGTAGTCGTCCTTCGGCGGTGCGGTGGTCTCCGAAGACGAAGGGGCGGTCCGGGTGGTCGTGGTGACCTCGGAGGTCGATGGCGCGGTCGTCGTCGGGGTCGTGACCGGCGTCGTGCTCTCCGAGGTCGTGGTGGTCGGCGCGGTCGTGGTCGCGGACTCCGACGTGGTCGTCGTGGTCGTGGTCGTCACGGGGGCGGTGGTGTCCGTCTCCTGGGCCAGCGCGGCCGGCGCGGCGGCGAAGGTGATCAGCGCACCCGCGGACACGATCCCCGCGACCCGGCTCAGCGTTCTGCCCACGATGACTCCCAACGGCGGTTGACGGCGATGCCGCGACTATCGACGATTCACCCGTCCGCGTTACTCCGGGAGGGCGAACGCGAGGTCCCGCCACAGGTCATCGGGGTCCTCCAACCCGACGCTGAACCGGATCAGCCCGGGCGGGACGCGCTCCTCGCCCGCCAGCCACGCCCGCCGCTCGACCAGGCTTTCGACGCCGCCGAGGCTGGTCGCCGACCGGATCAGCCGGACCGAGGCGCAGAAGCGGTCCGCGGTCTCGGCGTCGGCCAGGTCGAAGGCGACCATCATCCCGAAGCCCGGGTAGCGCACGCGCCGCACCGCGGGGTGCTCGCCGAGCCGCGCCGCCAGCAGCGCGGCGGTGCGGGACTGCTCCGCGAGCCGGACCGGCATGGTCCGCAGGCCCCGGAGGGCGAGCCAGGCTTCGAGGGCACCCGGCGTCGACCCGACCCGCGTCCGCGCGCCGCGCAGCTCGGCCGCGACGGCCGGGTCCTTGGCCACGGTGATGCCGAGCAGCAGGTCGCTGTGCCCGCCGATGGCCTTGGTCGCGCTGTGCACGACGACGTCGGCGCCGAGTTCGAGCGGCCGCTGCTGCAACGGCGTCGCGAAGGTGTTGTCGACGACGACCCGGCCGCGCGCGGCGGCCGCGATGGTCTCGATGTCCATCACGTCGAGGGTCGGGTTGGTCGGCGACTCCAGCCAGACCAGGTCGGACGTCGCCGCCTCGGCCACCCAGGCGGCGGTGTCGGTCGGCTCGAGCTCGGTGACGGCGAGCTTGCCGAGCTTCTGCGCGTGGGCGAGCACCCCGCGCGTCACGGCGTAGCTGAACGTCGGCACGACGACCCGCGACCCGACCGGCAGCAGGTCCAGGACGGCGGACAGGGTGGCCACGCCGGACGCGAACGCGGTCGCCTCGCCCCCTTCGAGCGCCCCGACGGCCTCCTCGAGGGCGTGCCAGGTCGGCGTCCCGTCGCCCCGCGCGTACACGAAATCGCCACCGGCCTGGTAGGTGCTGGTGGCGACGAGCGGGGTGTTCAGCGGCTCACCGGGTCCGTGCGGCCGGCCGGCCGCGATGGCCTTGGTGCGGGGCGTCCAGTCGTCCATGCGCCTCACGATAAGGGGAGGCCGGGGCACTCACGCGTCCGCGAGCGCCCCGGCCAGGCCTTTACATGTGCACTGTCAGTGGGCGTACACCTCGAACTCGTACAGCGAGTAGCCGTACTTCGTGCCGCGCTGGACGCCCTGCATCTTGACGAACCGGGCCGGGGTGGCGGCGAAGGCGACGTTGTCCTGGCCGCCGTCGCCGTCGGTCACCACCGCCGCGTCCGTCCAGTTCACCGCGTCCGGGGAGAGCTGGATCCGGTAGCTCTTCCCGTACGCCGATTCCCAGCTGAGCAGCACCCGCGAGACCTGCTGGACCGAACCGAGGTCGACGGTGATCGCCTGGTCGTCGCTCCAGTCGCTGGCCCAGCGGGTCGACGCGTTGCCGTCGATCGCGTTCGACGCCGGCGAGTTGTAGAAGCCGGTTTCGGCGCTCGTGGCGCTGACCGTCTTCGTCGCCGCCAGGTTCGCGATGTTGTCGCCGCGGTGGGCGGCGTACTCCACCACCTGCTGGAACGTCGGGCGGTTCTGCCAGCTGATCTTGTCCTGCGTGATGCCGCCGAGCGGGTTGTGGACGATCGAGTCGGCGCACCACTGGTCGCCGGCCGAGCAGTTCGCGTCACCGGGGTAGACGGTGTTCGCGGACTGGCCGGCGGCCGTGGTCAGCGAGTCCACCAGCGCCTGGCGGCACGCGGTGACGTCGCCGCCGCCGCAGAACGTCTGCGCGAGCGGGCCCGCCACCGGCTGGCCGAGCACCTGCCGGATGTCCTTGCTGACGTAACCCCACCAGCCGTACTGGAACGACGAGCCCTTGTGGGGCTGGCCGGTGTGCTGGCCGTTGCCGTTCTGCCAGCCGGACGGGCTTTCGTTGATGCCGAGCACGCCGGTCATGGCGTTGTAGGCGTTGTCGCCGAGGGACGGCTTGAACTCGGCCTGGACCAGCAGCGGCCACCAGGCGTCGAAGATGCGGATCGCGTCCGCGTCGGCGTAGGTCTTGCTGCCCGCCGACGTCTCGGTGCGCAGCTGGCCGTGGGAGAGCCACGTCTTGAGCTTCGCCTCGGCGTCCGCGGCCGCGCCGGTGGTCGGTGTCTTGTCGAGCACCTGCAGCAGCAGCGGCAGCACACGCTCGGCCCGGAGGTCGGCCAAAGCCGCGTCCGCCATCGCCTGGGTCAGGTTGACCCGGGTGACCTTGGTGCCGCTGCTGATCAGCTTCTTCACCCGCGAGTCGAGCAGGTCGACGCGGTGCACGGCGGACTTGTCCGCGCCCGCGGCCGCGTAGCCGTTGGCCTGCGCGTTGTTCCAGCTGACGTAGTAGTCCTGGTTGACCGACTGCGGGTGCTGCGACGCCGGCGTGTAGGTCGCGAGGTTGCCGGCCGGGTTCCAGCCCTGCCAGTCGTGGCCCTGGTCGCCCCAGACCGGCATGTTCGGGTCCACATCGGACTGCCGCGCCGGGTTGGCGCCGGAGTTGAAGTACGCGATGTCCCGCGAGTCGGCGTAGAACCAGTTGAACGTGAAGTTGATGTCGGCCGCGGCCTTCTGGAAGTCCGCCGCGGACTTGACGAAGGTCGGGTCGTTCAGCTCCTGGAACCCGATGAGCGAGTCGACCTCGTGGAAGTAGGACGACCGCAGCGCCGCGTACGCCACCGGCTTGCCGCCGACGGTCGCCCGGCTCTGCACCGGCCCGTACTTGGTCCGGTAGCTGCGCAGGGTGTACGAACCCGCCGCGGTCCCGTCGGCCACCGTCGGCTTCCAGGAGTTCTTGACCTCGACGGTCTCCATCGGGACGCACTTGCCCTGGTAGGTGTAGTAGTTCGAGTCCTTCGTCGGCGTGCCGCCGTTCGGGTCGCACAGCTGCAGCGCGTAGGTGTCGATGATGTCCTGCGCCGACGTCGTCGCGCTCCAGGAGTAGTCCTGGCCACGGCCCAGCAGCGTGTACATGCTCAGCCCGGCGAAGGCCGCGCCGCGCGAGCTGATGCCCGGGCCCTGCAGTTCCTGCAACAGCAGCAGCTGCGGGGCGAAGTAGCCGGTCTGCGGGCCGAACACGGCGACCGGGTGGCCGCTGGCGGTCTTGGCGCCGGAGACGAGCAGGGCGTTGGACATGCCGTGCTTCTCGCTCAGCATGTTCGCCGGCAGCACGCCGTTGTCGAACATCCCGCGGGCCGGCTCCAGCTCGGCGGGCGCGGCGACGTCCACTGTGGACGGCGTCGCGGTGGCGGCCGAGCCGGTCTGGTCGAACACCAGCGGCTGCGGCGTCACCGAGTTCTTGTCCGGCATGGCCCGGCCGACGGCGTTGGCCGGGGTCTTGCCGTACGGGAAGGTCTGGCCGTCGTGCAGCGTCTTGACCGCCTCGGGGTCGTCCTCCGAGCGCAGGCTCTGCCACACCTTCTCGCCCTGCACGACGCCGTACTTCTCCTGCATCGCGAGCTTCGCGATGGCGTTCTGGACCTCGCCGCCGCCGCCCGCGCCGAACTCGGCGCCGATCAGCGAAGCCAGCGCAACCAGGTCGGTCAGCTTGAACGGGTCGATCGACCCGGCGTTGGTGATCGAGTCGACGTGCCCGGTCAGCACGTACTCGCCGGGGAAGTACCGGCCGCTGTAGGAGTCGCTGATGTACTTGTTGATGCCGTCGACGTAGGCCTGCGCGTCGGCGAGGCCCTGCGCGCCACGCGGGCCGCTGGCCGCGGTCCGGTCGATCTGCTGCTGCAGCTCGGCTTCGGTGTACGGCGCGTTCGCGAAGAACTGCTGCTCGAGCTCGCGGTTGGCCTCGGCGCCACCGGCGAACGAGGTGACCTGGCCGCGGGCGGCGTGCCGCAGCACGTCCATCAGCCACAGCCGGTCCTGCGCGGCCGCGTACCCGGCGCCGAACTCGGTGCCGGCGCGGGTGGTGCCGGTGATGTGCGGGACGCCGAGCGACTTGTCCCGCACGATCGTGACGTCGGACCGCGGTTTCGTCGTGCTCGCCACCTGGTCGGCCGGGACACCGAAGGAGGAGTCGTTGAAGTACTGGCTGATCGCGCCGGTGGTCAGCGTCTTGTAGCCGCCGGCCAGCGAGGCGTACTTCCCGAGCTGGTCGGCGGCGTGCGCCGGGCGGGTGCCGAGCAGCTTGTGGGCGAGGATGTCCGCGAGGGTGGCGTTGCCGTTCTCGCCGGGCGGGAGGATGTCGTTGCACTGCCCGCCGCAGTAGTCGTCGGGTGACAGGGCCGCCTCCGCGGCCGGCGCGGAAACGGCGACCTGGGTGAGCCCGGCCACGAGGGCCCCCAGTGCCGTAACGGTCAGGGCGCGGATGCGTCGTCGCATGCCGGGCTCCCCTCAGTCCAGAAGAGTGACGAAGCGCACGCTACCGAGCAGTAGCAGAAGTGTGAAGACTTTTCGCGTTTCTCCCCTCTTTGGGCGTAGTCCGATCGGCGCAGCCGGTGGCGGATAGGTACGGTGAGGCCCATGACCTTGGAAAAGCCCCTCATCGACCGCCCGGACGGACCTGCGCCGGCCGACCTGGAAATCACCGACATCACGGTCGGTGACGGCGCGGAGGCCACGACGGGCAAGACCGTCACCGTCCACTACGTCGGCGTCTCGCACTCGACCGGCGAGCAGTTCGACGCGTCCTGGGACCGTGGCGAGCCGCTGCGGTTCGGCCTCGGGGTCGGCCAGGTCATCCCGGGCTGGGACCAGGGTGTCGCCGGGATGAAGATCGGCGGCCGCCGCAAGCTGGTCATCCCGCCGCACCTGGCCTACGGCGAGCGCGGTGTGCCCGGCGCGATCAAGCCGTCCGAAACGCTCGTCTTCGTCGTCGACCTGGTCGGCGTGAACTGATCCCGCGGGCCCGGCGTCACCCGATGGACCACCGGGTGACGCCCGGCCAGGGAATTCCCCGCCCGCGGCGGCGGCCCTAACGTCGAGCGTCGACCACCGACTCGACGAAGGGGAAGAATGCGCCTGCGCGCCCTGCTCGCCGCTGCCGTTTTGACCATCTCCACCGCGCCCGCCGCCTGGGCCGTCGCCCACGGGGCCGACGTCCCACCGGGGCAGTACGGGTTCGTCGCGAAGCTCGCGATGACGAAGATCCCGCGCCCGGACGGCTCGACGTACAGCAGTTACTGCACGGGCGCGCTGATCGCGCCCGCCTGGGTCCTCACGACCGGCCACTGCTTCCACGACGCCCACCGCGACCGCGTCTCGGGCAGGGTCCCGTACCCGACGACGGTGACGCTGGGCCTGACCGACGAGGAAACGGAGTCGGGCATCGCCCGCCGGGCGACCGAGGTCCTCCAGGCCAAGGAAAACGACGTGGCGCTGGTCCGCCTGGACTCCCCGGTGACCGCGGTGACGCCGCTGGCGGTGAACCACGCGGCCCCGAAGGTCGGCCAGCAGCTGACGCTGGCGGGCTGGGGCAGCCTGACCGGCAAGGACCCCAAACCCGCGACCCGCATGCAGGAGGGGACGGTGGCGGTCGCGAAGGTGGACCCGACCACGCTCGGCGTCCGCGGCGCATCCCCGGAGATCACGACGAGCGCGTGCACCTACGACTCGGGAGCCCCGTACTTTTCCGGCACCGAACTGGTCGCCCTGGAGGCGACGGGACCGGGCTGCCCCCACGCGGGCATCGAGACGACGAGCCGCGCCGACGTGATAGCGGACTGGATCTCCACCCACACGGCCTAACTTCGCCCAGGGCGAACAGAGCGCCGTGACGAACCACACGGCCAGGTCCAGACCAAGAAAAAGGGCCCCGGCAACCAGCCGGGGCCCTTTTCGGTGGGCGAGGAGGGAGTTGAACCCTCACGTCCTTTCGGACACACGGACCTGAACCGTGCGCGTCTGCCATTCCGCCACTCGCCCGAGTGCTTCTCTCAAGCAGCGAGGAGAAGACTAGCAGGTCGTTTGAACGGCTTTCACCGGGGGCCGTGTAGAGGCTGGCTCACCCGGATAGGATCGGTGCGGAAGCACACGTGTGAGGAGGTTTTCCCCGGTGGGCCGCGCCGAACGATTCGACAGGCGACTCGAGAACCTGGTGGGGAACACTTTCGCGCGCATGTTCGGTGGCAACGTCGTCACGCAGGAAGTGGCGATCGCCCTGGAGCGGGAGAGTGAGGAGAACGTTCGTGAGCTGGCAGGCGGTCGGCAGCTCGCCCCGAATCACTACATCGTGTCCTTGGGGACGGCTGACCACGAGCGCATGGCCGGTGACGAGCAACGCGTCACCCAGGTGCTGGCGAAGGCGGTTGCGGAACACCTCGCCGCCGCGGGCCTGGACACCTATGGTGACGTCGTCGTATCACTCGAGCGCAACGAGGCGCTGCATACTGGACAGTTCAAGACCCGTTCGTCCGTCGATCCCGACGCCCGCCCCTCAGGCGCCGGTTCACCGCGGTCGGCACGACCCAGCAACGCAGGAGACCCAGCAATGAGCCAGCCCCCCGGCTACGGCCAATACGACCAGGGTGACCCGTACGGCCAGCAGGGCCAGTACGGCTACGGACAGCAGGGTGGCCAGCAGCCCGGGTACGACCAGGGTTACGGCCAGCAGGGTGGATACGACCAGTACGGCCAGCCGCAGCAGGGTGGTGGCTACGACCAGTACGGGCAGCAGCACCAGGGCGGGTACGACCAGGCCGGCTACGCCCAGCCCCAGCAGGGCGGCTACGACCAGGGCGGCTACGGCCAGCCCCAGGGCGGCGGCTACGACCAGGGCGGCTACGGGCAACCGCAGGGCGGCGGCTACGACCAGGGCGGCTACGGGCAGCCCCAGGGCGGCGGCTACGACCAGGGCGGGTACGGCCAGCCGCAGGGCGGCGGGTACGACCAGTACGGCCAGCCGCAGCAGGGTGGTGGCTACGACCAGTACGGCCAGCAGGGCGCGTACGGCCAGCCGGCCGGTGACCCGTACGGCCAGCAGCAGGGTGGCTACGGCCAGCCCGCGCCGGGCCGCCAGCTCGCGGCGAGCCTGCAACTGGACGACGGCTCGAACCGCACGTACTCGCTGAAGCAGGGCGGGAACGTCGTGGGCCGCGGCCAGGACGCCGACTTCCGCCTGCCGGACACCGGTGTCTCGCGCCGTCACCTGGAGATCACCTGGGACGGCCAGAGCGCGACGCTCGCGGACATCGGCTCGACCAACGGCACGACCGTGAACGGCACCCCGGTCCAGACCTGGCAGCTCGCCGACGGCGACGTCATCCGGGTGGGTCATTCGTCCCTGGTGTTCCGTACACAGGGCTGACTCGGGACCCGGAATACTGTTCCCGCAGAATTGACGTGCGGGGGGACCGCGGCGTACCCGCGTCGCGGCTGCACGGACGAGTCGGGAGCGGACACACCAAGTGCCAGAGCTGGTCGTACAACTCACCAGGGTGGGCTTCCTCGTGCTGCTCTGGCTCTTCGTGTTCGCCGCGCTCCGAGTCGTGCGCTCGGACCTCTACGCGGCGTCGGGCATGCGCGTGCAGGTGCCGACCTTCGGGCGCAAGAAGGAGAAGAAGCCGCGCAACAGCAAGTCCCCGCAGCAGCTGCTCGTCACGCACGGCGCGCTGGCGGGGACGCGCATCGCGCTGGACGGCCGGCCGATCCTGATCGGCCGCGCCGACGACTCGACGTTGGTGCTGGACGACGACTACGCGTCGACCCGGCACGCGCGGATCGCCCAGCGCGGCGAGGACTGGTACGTGGAAGATCTGGGCTCGACGAACGGGACGTACCTGGACCGGGCTAAGGTCACTGCACCCCTCCGGGTCCCGCTCGGAGTCCCCATCCGGATCGGCAAGACGGTGATCGAGCTTCGCCCATGACTCTCGTCCTCCGCTACGCAGCCCGCAGCGACCGGGGCCTGGTGCGTTCGAGCAACCAGGACTCCGTGTACGCCGGCCCTCGCCTGCTCGCGCTCGCCGACGGTATGGGTGGCCACGCGGCGGGTGAAGTGGCCAGCAAGGTCGTCATCGCGTCCCTCGCCCCGCTCGACGACGACGAGCCGGGCGACGACCTGCTCGCCCAGCTGCGGGAGGCGGTGGCGAACGGCAACGCCGCGATCGCCGAGCTCGTCTCGCAGGACCCGGACCTGGACGGCATGGGCACGACGCTCACCGCCGTCCTGTTCGCCGGCACGCGGCTGGGGCTGGTGCACGTCGGCGACTCGCGCGCGTACCTGCTGCGCGGCGGCCAGTTCGCGCAGATCACGCGCGACGACAGCTTCGTCAACGAACTTCTCGAACAGGGCCGGATCACGCCCGAGGAAGCCGCGGTGCACCCGCAGCGGTCGCTGCTGCTGAAGGCGCTGACCGGCCACGAGGTCGAGCCGAGCCTCACCGTGCGCGAAGCGCGTCCCGGTGACCGGTACCTGATCTGCTCGGACGGCCTGTCCGGCATGGTCTCCGACGAGACGCTGGCCGAGGCCGTGCAGATCCCGGACCCGCAGCAGTGCGCGGACCGGATGATCGAGCTGGCGCTCAAGGGCGGCGGCACCGACAACGTCACGGTGATCATCGCCGACGTGGTCGACGTCGACTTCGGCGAGGACGCGCCCATCGTGGGCGGCGCCGCCGGGGACGGCAGCGACGAACGGCACCAGGGCGACTCGCCCGCGGCGCGGGCCAGGGCGCTGACCCAGCCGCCGCCGCAGCCGCGCGCGGAGCTGCCGCAGCCCCAGGAAGACCCGAAGGCCCGGCGCCGGAAGCGGTTCCGCTGGCTGGCCGGGGCGCTGGTGGTTCTCGTGGTGCTCGCCGCGGCGGCCATCGCGACCCGCTACTTCGTGCTGAGTCAGTACTATGTCGGCGAGGGAGCGGACGGGGAGGTCGTGATCTACCGCGGCGTCCCCGGCAGCATTCTCGGGATCGACCTGCACGCCTACGAGCAGGGGTCCTGCCCGCCCACCCAGGTGTGCACGGACAAGCTGCGCGTCAACCAGCTCCAGGAGGACGCGCGGCTGGCGGTGCAGAACGGCGTCAAGAAGGACAGCCTCGATGACGCCCGCAGGTACATCGATGACTTCCTGCAGCTGCGCAAGCGCCTGAACAACTGCGCGCCGGCGGGCGGCCAGCCGTCCCCGACGCCGACCCCTCCGGTCACGCCGACGACGACTCCGTCGGCTCCGGCCGGCTCGACTGCCCCGTCGTCGGCGAACCAGCCAGCGGGGAGGGACTGCTCGACGCCGAGTTCGACGGCACCGACGACGGGAGGCGGTAACTGATGGGCCAGCCCGTCGCGCGTTCCGCCGAACCGCTCGCCGCGCAGTTCCAGACGAACCCGCCGCGCGAGGTCCCCACGCGCCGCAACACCGAGCTGGCGCTGCTGGGCTTCGCGTCGTTCATCGTCACCATCGCGCTGGTGCTGGTGGAAGCGAACCAGGAGCAGGAGCTGACCTGGTCGATCATCTGGCTCGGGCTCGCCTACCTCGCGATCTTCGGCGCGGCGCACCTGGCCGTCCGCAAGTGGGCGCCGTACGCCGACCCGGTGCTGCTCCCCTGCGTCGCGCTGCTGAACGGCATCGGGCTGGTGATGATCCACCGGATCGACCTGGCCCTGGCCGAGCGCGCCACGCAGCAGGGCAAGGACTACACGCCCGCGGTCACCGCGCAGGTGCTGTTCACGGTGATCTCGCTCGTGTTCTTCGTCGTGGTACTCATCGTGGTGAACGACCATCGCACGCTGACCCGCTACGGCTATACCGCCGGTCTGGTCGGCATCGTCGCGCTGGCGCTGCCCGCGCTGCTGCCGTCGAGCCTGTCCGAGGTCAACGGCGCCAAGGTGTGGCTGAAGCTGCCGTTCTTCTCGATCCAGCCGGGCGAGTTCGCGAAGATCCTGCTGATGATCTTCTTCGCTTCGTTCCTGGTGTCGAAGCGGGACCTGTTCATGGTGGCGGGCAAGAAGCTCGTCGGGGTCGAGCTGCCGCGCGCCCGCGACCTCGGCCCGATCCTGATCGCCGCGTTCGTCTGCATCGGCATCCTGGTGTTCGAGAAGGACCTCGGCACGTCGCTGCTGTTCTTCAGCGTCATCCTGGTGATGCTGTACGTCGCGACCGAGCGGGTCATCTGGGTCGTCCTGGGCCTCAGCTTCTTCGCCGTGGGCTGCATCATCGCCTACAACCTCTTCAAGCACGTCCAGCAGCGCGTCGCGAACTGGCTGGACCCGCTGGCCACCTACGACCAGGCGGGCGGCGGCTACCAGCTGGCGCAGGGCCTGTTCGGGCTCGGCACCGGCGGCGTCGGCGGCACCGGGCTCGGCGCCGGCCGGCCGGACATGGTGCCGGAGGCCAACACCGACTTCATCACCGCGTCCATCGGCGAAGAGCTCGGGTTCATCGGGCTGGCCGCGGTGCTGATGCTGTACCTGATGGTCGCCATGCGCGGCATGCGGAGCGCGCTCGCCGTGCGCGACACGTTCGGCAAGCTGCTCGGCGGCGGCCTCGCGTTCACCATGGTCATGCAGATCTTCGTCGTCGTCGGCGGGGTCACGAAACTCATCCCGGAGACCGGTATCACCGCCCCGTTCCTGTCCAAGGGTGGTTCGTCGCTGCTCGCGAACTACATCCTCGTCGCGCTGCTGCTCCGCATCTCCGACGCGGCCCGCAAGCCCGCCGCCCGCCCGAAGCCGCAGCAGCAGCCGCAGGCGCCGATCGCGGAGGCGCACACCGTGCTCGTGCAGCGCCCGCCGGCGGACGGGGGCGCCCAGGCATGAACACCCCGCTCCGCAAGGTCGGCATGGCGATGCTCGTGATGGTCGTGCTGCTGCTGGCCAACGCCACCTACATCCAGGTGGTGAAGGCCGACGACTACCGCACCGACTCCCGCAACGCGCGCGTGCTCTACGACGAGTTCGCCCGCCAGCGCGGCAAGATCGTGTCGCAGGCCAACGGCGAGGTGCTGGCCGGCATCAACCCGTCGAACGACAAGTACAAGTACATCCGCACCTACGCCGACGGCCCGATGTACGCGCCGGTCACCGGCTACTACTCGATCAACTACGGCGCCGGCGGCCTGGAGCGCGCCGAGGACGACGTCCTCAACGGCTCCGACCCGCGGCTGTTCGTGCGGCGGCTGTCGGACATGGTCACCGGCCGCGACCCCAGCGGCGGCAACGTCCGGCTGACCATCGACCCGGCCGTGCAGAAGGCCGCGTACGACCTGATGACGCAGAAGGGCTACACCGGCGCCGTCGTCGCGATGGAGCCGAGCACCGGCCGGATCCTGGCGATGGTCTCCACGCCGTCGTACGACCCGAACGCGCTCGCCCAGCACACGTCGAAGGCGCAGACCGACGCCTGGAACGCGAACAACCAGGACCCGAAGAAGCCCATGCTGAACCGGGCGATCTCGGAGACCTACCCGCCGGGGTCGACGTTCAAGCTGGTCACCGCGGCGGCCGCGCTCGAGGACGGCAAGGGCCCGGACACCCAGGTCAGCACGGCGCCGAACACGAAGCTGCCGAACACCAGCGTCACGCTCGAGAACTACGCGGGCCAGGCGTGCCCCGGCAACACCTTCAAGGACGCGCTCGCGCACTCGTGCAACGTGCCGTTCGCGGAGTTCGCCGGCCAGCTCGGCGCGGACAAGATGAAGAAAACGGCGGCGAACTTCGGCATCGGGCAGACCGACCTGACCGTGCCGATGAAGGTCGCCCCGTCGACGGTCGGCCCGCTCGACTCCCAGGGCGCGCTCTACCAGAGCGGCATCGGCCAGCGCGACGTCCGGATCACGCCGCTGCAGGACTGCCTGCTCGCGGCCACCGTGGCCAACGGCGGGATCGCGATGAAGCCGCAGCTGGTGCAGTCGGTGCTGGCGCCGGACCTGTCGACCATCGAGGACTACAGCCCGACCGAACTCACTGGCACCCCCGCGCTGTCGGCGTCGAACGCGGCGATTCTCAAGGACATGATGATCGCTTCCGAGGGTTTCACCGCGGGCGGTGGCAAGCGCGCGGACATCCAGATCGCGTCGAAGACCGGCACCGCGGAGCACGGCACGGACTCCAAGAACACCGCCCCGCACGCGTGGTACACCGCCTTCGCTCCGGCGAACGACCCGAAGATCGCGGTCGCCGTGATCGTCGAGAACGGCGGCGACCGCGGGCTGGCCGCGACGGGCGGCAAGGTCGCCTCGGAAATCGGCCGCGCGGCGATCAACGCGAAGCTCGGGGGTGGATAGCGCATGCTGTCCTCCGGTCAGCTGCTGGCCGATCGCTACAAGCTGACGAGCCGGATCGCCGTCGGCGGGATGGGCGAGGTCTGGCAGGCCAGTGACACCCGGCTGGACCGGACTGTCGCCGTCAAGATCCTCAAGACCGAGCTCTCCGGCGACGCCGAGTTCCTCCACCGCTTCCGCACGGAAGCGCGGATGACGGCGTCCCTGAACCACCCCGGCATCGCCGCGGTGCACGACTACGGCGAAACCATCCTCGACGGCGACCTGTCGATCGCGTACCTGGTGATGGAACTGGTCGACGGCGACCCGCTGGCCGGGTTGCTGGCCAAGCACGGGCGGCTGTCGGCGGAGTTCACGCTCGACATGCTGGAGCAGGCGGGCAACGCGCTGCAGGCCGCGCACTCCCACGGCCTGGTCCACCGCGACGTCAAGCCGGGCAACATCCTCGTGACGTCGGCCGGTCAGGTGAAGATCACCGACTTCGGTGTCGCGAAGGCGGCCGATGCGGCCCCGGTCACCCGGTCCGGCATGGTCATGGGCACCGCGCACTACATCGCGCCGGAGCAGGCGCTCGGGCAGCCCGCGGAGCCGGCGTCCGACGTCTACTCGCTGGCGGTGTGCGGTTACGAGTGCCTGGCCGGGCACCGGCCGTTCCTGTCCGAGAACGCCGTGACGGTCGCGATGATGCACATCCGCGACATCCCGCCGCCGCTGCCGCCGGACGTGCCGCCCGCGGCGCGCGCGGTGATCGAGGCGACCCTGGTCAAGGACCCGCGGCAGCGCTACAACAACGGCGGCGAGTTCGCCTCCGCCGTGGCCGCGGTCCGCGCCGGGCTGCCGCTGCCGACGCCGTCCGGGCTGGTCAACGCCACCTACACGACGGGCCAGCAGCCGGTGGTGCCGCAGCAGGTACCGCAACAGCCGCCGCCCCCGTCGATGCCGGTCCCGATCCCGCAGCAGCTTCCGCCGCAGCAGCAGATGCCGGGCGGCCCGCCGTCGCCGGCGATGAACCCGATGGTCGCGATCGGCCCGCCGTCCCGGCCCGCCCCGCGGCAGGTGATGCTGCCGGCCGCCCGGAAGAAGACGCAGTGGGGCTGGTGGGCGCTTCTCGCGGCGATCCTGCTCGTTGTCCTGGTGGTCGGCATCGTGCTGGTGGCGAAGATGCTGGGCGGCGGCAGCGGCTCGCCGCCGCACAACGGCCAGACGCAGAGCCAGGTGGTCCCGGGCAGACAGGTGCCCGCGGAGCAGTCCTCGAGTGTCTACCCCGCGAACACTCCCGGCACGACCGACGATGGCCGGCAAGGCATCATGACCACACCTTGGACGGAATGGAACGGCACCCAGAGATGAGCACACCCAGACTGCTCTCCAACCGGTACGAGCTGGGCGAGACGCTCGGCTACGGAGGCATGTCCGAGGTCCATCACGGCCACGACGTGCGTCTCGGCCGGGAAGTCGCGATCAAGATCCTCCGTGCCGACCTCGCCAGGGACCCGCAGTTCCAGGAGCGCTTCCGCCGTGAAGCGCAGAACGCCGCCGCCCTGAACCACCCGGCGATCGTCGCGGTCTACGACACCGGCGAGGCGAACACCGACTTCGGGCCGCTGCCGTACATCGTCATGGAGTACGTCGAAGGCCGGACGCTGCGCGACATCGTCAAGACCGAGGGCCCGATGTCGCAGAAGCGGGCGATGGAGGTCATGGCCGACGTCTGCGCGGCGCTGGACTTCTCGCACCGACACGGCATCGTGCACCGCGACGTCAAGCCGGCCAACGTGATGATCACGAAGAACGGCGCGGTCAAGGTGATGGACTTCGGCATCGCGCGCGCGATGCACGACGGCCAGTCCGCCATGACCCAGACGGCCGCGGTGATCGGCACCGCGCAGTACCTCTCGCCGGAGCAGGCCCGCGGCGAGTCGGTCGACGCGCGTTCGGACGTCTACGCCGCCGGCTGCGTGCTGTACGAGCTGATCACCGGCGAGCCGCCGTTCACCGGCGATTCCCCGGTCGCGGTGGCCTACCAGCACGTCCGGGAGGACCCGAACCCGCCGTCGTCGGTGAACCCGGCGGTGGCGCCGGAGCTGGACGCGGTGGTGCTGAAGGCGCTGGCCAAGGGCCCGGCGAACCGCTACCAGTCGGCGGCGGAGATGCGCTCGGACCTGGTGCGCACCCTGTCGGGCCAGCGCCCGGCGGCGCCGATGGTGATGTCGGAAGACGAGCGCACGCAGGTGATGAACGCCGACCGCCGTCAGCCGCAGCGCTACGAGGAGTACCCCGAGCCGGACGACGAGGACCCGCGGGCCAAGCGGCGCCGCCGCACGGTCCTGGCCGCGGTCGCGGCGGTGTTCGTACTGGGCGCGGTGCTGCTGATCATGTGGCTGGCGGGCTCGTTCAAGGGCAACGACACGACACTGGTGGCGGTCCCGGACGTGCTGCACCAGTCCGTCCCCCAGGCCCGCGAAACGCTGAACAGCAAGGGCTTCAACGGCACGATCGAGCAGAAGCAGGTGACCTGCGGGGTCCAGCCGACCGACGGCAGCCCGCAGTGCGGCGACGGCGACGTCAACCGCGTCATCAAGATCGACCCGTCGGTCGGGACGCAGGTCGCGACCAGCCAGAAGATCACCCTGTACGTCGGGGTCGCACCGGGCAAGGCCAGCGTGCCGGACCTCAAGGGCAAGACGCGCGACGAGGCCGAGCAGGCGCTCAAGGACGCGAAGCTGACGCTCGACCCGTCCGTCGGCGAGGTCGAGGTCGACGACCCGAACCAGGCCGGCCGGGTGCAGAACCAGACGCCGGCCGCGTCGAGCGAGGTCGACCAGGGCACCAGCGTGAAGATCCAGATCGGCAAGTCGAAGCAGCTCAAGACGGTCACCGACTTCACCGGCAAGCCGTACTCGCAGGCCAAGTCGGCGCTGGAAGGCCAGGGCTGGCGGACCAGGCGGGTCGACCAGTCCTCGGAAACGGTCCCGAAGGACTCGGTCATCACCCAGAACCCGAACGGTGGCCAGCTGGCGGTCGGCGAGGTCATCACGCTGACCGTGTCGACGGGCCCGGACCAGACCCAGCCGACGCAGATCCAGATGCCGACCCTGCTCGGGATGACGTTCGACGACGCTCAGGCCAAGCTGCAGAGCATGGGCTGGACCGGGCAGCTGAACCAGCGGGCGGACCGGACGAGCTCGCAGCCGGAAGGCACGATCACCGGCCAGAGCCCCAAGGCGGGCACCATGATCGACAAGAACCAGACGGTCAACGTCACCATCTCGGAGCCGTTGTTCCCGACGTCGCCGACGAAGACCTCCAATTGATCGAGGTCCGGTGAAGAAGGCCCGCACGGTTCGCCGTGCGGGCCTTTTCAGTGGTCGAGCCAGCGCAGTTCGACGTCCCCGAGCCGGCGCTGGACGCGCAGCAGCCGTTCCGCGGTATCGGACGAGTGAATCGAGCGCTGCCCGCTGTACCGGAAGAGGGCGCCCCCGCCGTCCTGCAGCTCGATGCCCCAGCCGATCAGGGGTGCGCCGTCGAGGTGGTTCGCCGTCCCGAAGACCGTGAACAACCTGGGCTTTCCGGCGAGGGCCAGCTCCTCGATGACGCGCTGGTACGGTGTGCGGTCAGTACTCATGAAAAGACCTTACCGAGAAACTTTCTCCTTAAGCAACTGGTAGTGTCTCCGCATGCACATCCCGTCGGATCCCGAGCTGCTGAAGACGCAGCTGGGCATCGAGCTGCGCCGGCTGCGTGAAGAGGCCGGGTTCACCGCACTGGAGGCGTGCGCGGCGATCAACGCGCACACGCCGAAGCTCTCGAAGCTGGAGAACGGCAACCAGACTGCGGATCCGGAGGACATCCGGAAGCTGGCCGAGTTCTATCGAGCGACGCCCGAGCAGCGGGATTACCTGGTGGCGTTGGCCGAGGCGCAGCCGAAACGGCGGCGGAGGCGGAAAGCCGCCGAGCGTGACGCGGTGCCGGACTGGTTCCGCCGGTTCCTGGCGCTGGAGTGGGACGCGACCGAGATCCGCACCTACCAGGTCGAGAGCGTGCACGGTCTGCTCCAGACCGAGGCTTACGCGAGGTCGAACATCTTGGCCTGGGAACCCGAAGCCGACCCACGGCTGATCGACAAGCAGGTGGAAACCCGACTTGGTCGCCAGACGGTACTGAAACGCAACGGCCGACCATCTCTCCGGTTCGACATGCTCCTCAACGAAGCAGTTCTTCGGCGCGTTCAGGGCAGCAAGGGCATCATGCGCGAGCAGTTGCAGCACCTGGTCACCGCCTCGAATCGGCCGAACATCACGATTCGCGTGCTGCCGTTCTCAGTGCCCGACCGGATCACGATGCCGTCGGCGTTCTCGCTGTTCCGCCTGCAGGAGCAGAACTTCTCGACGGTCTACCTGGAGGATCTTTTCGGCGCGACCTACCTCAAGGAGCCGGAGGAGTTCACCCAGTACAGCGTCGTTTACGGGCGCCTGCGGGATGCCGCACTGGACCCGGAAGCGTCCCGCAAGTTGCTCGCTAAGGTGGCAGAGTCCTACAAGTAGAGCGCCACCTGAAGGGGTGTGTGATGACTGCCCCCGAGTCCCCTAACTGGTTCAAGAGCAGCTACAGCAGCAGCAACGGTGGCGAGTGCGTCGAGGTCGCGTTCGCCGGTCCGGCTGTCGGTATTCGTGACACGAAAGCCCGCGCGGCCGGCCATCTGACCGTCTCCGGTCCGGCGTGGGATGCCTTGCTGGGTCACGCCTTGTCGAGGAATCCCCGCACCGCACCGAGCACCTGATCGGCGTCGCTCGCGGCACCGCAGTCGAGCTCCAGCTCCTCGGCGGCGCCCGAGCGCTTCACCTTCAGGGAAACGCTGCCCGCCCCGCGCGTCAGCCACGCGCACAGCGAGCGGCAGAACACCCCGGCGGACTTGCTCGACACCCCGACCACGACGGCGTCGAAGACCTGGACCCGGCCGCGGAGCTCGTCTTCGCCGCGCAACCAGGCGGCGAGCTCCGGAAGCTCGCGGTCGGAGTTTGGCACGGTGATCGCGACGATCCCAGCCGTCACCCGGTCTCCCTTCACCCAGAACCGGAGAGGACACGAACCTTAGTCGCGTTCGTGTCCTCCCCGAAAGCCCGGGGAGGAAACTGAATTCTGCAATTTGCAGTCAGGACCGCCGGCGCACCAGCGCCGACACCGCGAAGAAGCTGACGGCCAGCATCGCCACCGACGTGACCAGGGCCAGCACCAGCGGACCGGCGACCGGTTCGTCGTCTGTCAGGGCGTGCAGCAGGGGGTGGACCAGCGGAATCTTGGCCAGCAGCACGACGACGAGGGTGATCACCGCCGCCAGGACCGTCCAGCCGACGCGCTGCACCAGCAGCCGTGAGCACGGCAGCGCGATCGCGATCCCCAGCAGCGCGCACGCGAGGTGCGCGAGCAACCCGATCCCCAGCGCCGACGGCTGCACCTTGACCGACTTGATCGCCGACCACACCTCGGTGATCGCCGTGAGGACCAGCGAGCAGGCCAGCACGGTCAGCACCGCGCCGGTGATCATCCGGCGCCACTGCCGCGCGTGGCTCAGCGTCACCAGGCGCTGCACCGGGTCTTCGATGTCGAGCAGCGCGATCGTCAGCCAGCAGGCCACGACCAGCAGCCCGCCCGCGCTCACCCCGAACAACGGCAGCGGCGGCGAATGCGGGTCGGCGTAGAGGATCACGCACAACGCGAGGTACGCCAGCAGGGCCGGCAGGTACCGCTGGGAATGCCCGAGCAGCGCCAGGTAGTACCGCGTCAGGGCGAGCACGGCGCCACCTCCCGCACCGACCAGCCGTCCTTCAACGCGCGCAGCAGCACCGCGTCCACCGCGGCGATCTCGACCGTCAGCACCACCTGCGTGCCTTCCACCACCGCGTGCCGCACGCCGGGCTCGCCCGCCCAGCCGCTTTCGCCGCCGCGCAGCACGATCCGCGTGGTCGGCTCGGCGCTCTCGGCCGTCAGCCGGCCTTCGTTCATGAGGTGGACGACGTCGGCGTGGTCGTGCACCACCTGCGGCCGGTGATCGGTGAACACGACGCTCGCGCCGCGCGCCCGGGTCTCGGCGACGAGCTCGCCGAGGATCGCGTGCGTGCCGACATCCAAACCGGACCACGGCTCGTCGAGGATCAGCAGGTCGGGCCGGACCATCACCGCCTGGGCGAGCCCGACCTTCTGCGCGTTGCCCTTGGACAGGGTGCGCAGCGGGGCCGTCGGGCCGCCGACGAGGGCGAGCCGCTCCAGCAGCGGGTCGATCACCGAAAAGTCCGCGAGACCGTGGATGCGGGCCATGTGCCGCAGGTAGGCCCGCGCGCCCATGCGCTGGCCGGCCGGGAAGCGGTCCGGCAGGTAGCCGATCCGCGGGTTGCCGGTGAGGGTGCCGGTGGTCGCGTGGGAGACGCCGGCCATGATCCGCAGCAGCGTCGACTTGCCGGAGCCGTTGCTGCCGAGGATGCCGACGACGTGCCCGGGCTCGACGGTCAGGTCGACGTCGCGGAGGACGAAGTCACCGCGCCCGTACCGCTTGCCGACCCCCGCGAGCCGGATCACGCAACAGCGGCCTTCTGGAGCGCCTTGGTCGCCCGCTCGAGCTCGTCGACCCGCGCCGGATCGACCGGGTGGCCGGCCGCGGCCAGCCAGTTCGCCAGCATCCGGTGGCCGCCCTCGGTGAGCACCGACTCCGGGTGGAACTGGACGCCTTCCAGCGGCAGCTCGCGGTGACGCATGCCCATCACGATGCCGGACTCGGTGCGGCCGGTGATCTCGAAGACAGCGTCGTCGATGGTGTCGGGGACCACGGTCAGGGAGTGGTACCGGGTGGCCGTGAACACCTCGGGCAGGTCCTCGAGGATGCCGGCTCCGTCGTGGCGGACCTGGCTCGTCTTGCCGTGGAGCAGCTCGGGCGCGCGGTCGACGGTCGCGCCGTAGACCACGCCGAGCGCCTGGTGGCCGAGGCAGACACCGAGCATCGGGGTGCGCGTCTCGGCGCACTTGCGGATGACGTCCATGCTCTGACCAGCGCGTTCCGGCGTCCCCGGGCCGGGCGAAACGAGCACGGCGTCGAACTCGGGCACGCGGTCGAGGTCCACGACGTCGTTGCGCCAGACCGTGCAGTCGGCGCCGAGCTGGGCCAGGTACTGGACCAGGTTGTAGACGAAGCTGTCGTAGTTGTCGACGACGAGAACGCGCATGGCGCCGAGCTTACCGGCTCCCACCTGGTGGACCGTACGCCAAATCACATTTTAGGTTAGGTGATCCTAACTTACCGTGGGTCGGGTGAGCCGTTCTCTTCGTGTAGCCGTGGTGGGTGCCGGTCCCGCCGGGATCTACGCCGCCGACATCCTGGACAAGTCCGACGCCGACGTCTCCATCGACCTGTTCGAGCGGATGCCCGCGCCCTTCGGGCTGATCCGGTATGGCGTCGCGCCCGACCACCCGCGCATCAAGGGGATCGTGACGGCGCTGGAGAAGGTGCTCTCGAAGCCGAACGTCCGGCTGCTGGGCAACATCGACTACGGCACCGACATCAAGCTCGACGAGCTGCGCGAGTTCTACGACGCGGTGATCTTCTCGACCGGCGCGTCCGCCGACCGCGCGCTGGACATCCCGGGCATCGACCTCGACGGCAGCTACGGCGCCGCCGACTTCGTCTCCTGGTACGACGGCCACCCGGACGTCCCGCGCACCTGGCCGCTGACCGCGTCTTCGGTCGCCGTCCTCGGCGTCGGGAACGTCGCCCTGGACGTGGCGCGGATCCTGGCGAAGACGGCCGACGAGCTGCTGACCACGGACATCCCGGACAACGTCTACCAGGGCCTGCGCCAGAGCCCGGTGACGGACGTGCACGTGTTCGGCCGCCGCGGGCCGGCGCAGGCGAAGTTCACCCCGCTGGAGCTGCGGGAGCTGGACCACTCGCCGAACGTCGAGGTCATCGTGTACCCCGAGGACATCGAGTTCGACGAAGGCAGCATCGCCGCGCTGCGGGCGTCGAAGCAGATCGACATGGTGGTGAAGACGCTGCAGGAGTGGGCGATCCGCGAGCCGGGCACCCGGCCGCGGCGGCTGCACCTGCACTTCTTCCACTCGCCGGTCTCGGTGCTGGGTTCGGACGGGCGCGTGACGGGCCTGCGCACCGAACGCACCGAGCTGACCGGCGACGGTTCCGTCCGCGGCACGGGCGAGTTCCACGACTGGGACGTCCAGGCGGTGTACCGCGCGGTCGGCTACCTGTCTTCGCACCTGCCGGAGCTGCCGTTCGACCACGTGGCCGGCGTGGTCCCGAACCAGGCGGGCCGCGTGCTGGACCTGGACGAGAACCAGCTGCCGGGCGTGTACGTGACGGGCTGGATCAAGCGCGGCCCGATCGGGCTCATCGGCCACACGAAGGGCGACGCAGCGGAGACGATCGCGAGCCTGCTGGCGGACGCGGACACGCTGACGCCGCCGAAGTACACGTCCCCGGACGCGATCCTCGACTTCCTGGGCGCCCGCGGCATCCCGTTCACGACCTGGGACGGCTGGGGCCGCCTGGACGCCCACGAGAAGGCACTCGGTTCGGCGGCGGGCCGCGAGCGGATCAAGGTGGTCGAGCGCGAGGAGATGACCCGCGTTTCGCGCGGCTAGGGTTCTCGTGAGTGTTAAGGCGAGTTAGAACTCGCCTTAACACTCACGAGCGGCCGCCGGTTACCTGGTGCGCTCGGTGCGGTCGTCGTACTGCTCGCGGGCGGTGATGACTTCTTCGATGTGCAGCACGGACCACTCCGTGAGCGCCTTCAGCGGTTCCCGCAGCGTCTGGCCGAGCGCGGTCAGCTCGTACTCCACGTGCGGCGGCACCTCCGGGTAGACGGTCCGGCTGACCAGCCCGTCGCGTTCGAGGGTGCGCAGCGTCTGGGTGAGCATCTTCTCGCTCACGCCGGCCAGCGCCTGCCGGAGCCGGCTGAACCGGGAGGCCCCGTTCCGGCCGAGTTCGCCCAGCACGAGGACCGCCCACTTGCTGCCGATCTGATCGAGCAGGTCCCGCGACGGGCAGCCGCGCTCATACGGATCGAATGACGGGATGAGCCCGGTCACGTTCTCGGCAGCAGCCATCCGGCTCACCTCAATACTTTCGGTCCGGTAAGTACCCTACCAAGAAGTGGCTACTCCCCAGCAGAGAGTGTCCAGGTCATTCTGGGTTCCGCGGAAGAAAGGAATGACCATCATGTCGATCGTCGTCACCGGAGCCACCGGCCAGCTGGGCAGGCTCACCGTCGAGGCACTGCTACGGCGCGGGATCCCGGCCGCGGACATCATCGCGACCGGCCGGGACATCGCCAGGATCAAGGACCTGGCCGACCGGGGCGTCACAGTGCGCCGCGCCGACTTCGCGGACACCGACAGCCTGGCCGAGGCATTCGCGGGGGCGGACAGGCTGCTGCTGATCTCGGCCTCGGTCCCCGTGCGCGAGCGGTTCGCCAACCACCGCCGCGTGATCGACGCAGCAGCGTCCGCAGGCGTGTCGCTGGTGGCGTACACGAGCACGACGCACGCGGACACGGCCACCACCGTCATCGGCGCCACGCACGGCGAGACCGAGGCGTACCTGCGGGGCCGCGGAATCCCCAGCGTGCTCCTGCGCAACGGCTGGTACCTGGAGAACTACACCAGCCAACTGCTCCACATCCTGCAGAACGGCGCCGTCGCCGGCGCCGCAGGCGAGGGGCGGATCAGCGCCGCATCCCGCGCCGACTACGCCGAGGCCGCAGCGGTCGTCCTCACCACCGAAGGCCACACCGGCGCCGTGTACGAGCTCGGCGGCGACGAATCCTTCACCCTGACCGAGCTCGCCGCCGCGATCTCCGCTGCGGCCGGAAAGCAGGTTACCTACGCTGACCTCCCGGTGGCCGACCTCACCCAGGTACTGGCCGCCGCGGGCCTGCCCGCCGAGCTGGCGGAAGTCCTCGCCGACGCTGACCGCGGCATGAACCGCGGCGAGATGTACACCGACTCCGGCGACTTGCGCCGCCTGATCGGCCGCCCACCCGTGCCCCTGGCCGAGGCACTGGCGGTCGCCCTGCATCCCTGAGGTCGAACTCGTGACGTGGCCGTCTACGGCTAAAGGTCGTGAGTGGTAAGGCGAGTTCTAACTCGCCTTACCACTCACGAGCGGCCGAGGTAGGCGAGGACGGCCATCACCCGGCGGTTCGTGTCGTCCGAGGCCGTGATGTCGAGCTTGGCGAAGATGTTCGCGGTGTGCTTGCCGACAGCGCCCTCGCTGAAGTGCAGCTTCGCGGCGATCGCGGCGTTCGAGCAGCCCTCCGCCATCAGCGAAAGGACTTCGCGCTCCCTCGTCGTCAGGGCGGCGAGGGGGTCGGAGGCGTTGCCCGCCACCAGTTTCGCGATCACCTCGGGGTCCATCACCGTGCCGCCGGCGGCGACCCGGCGGACCGCGTCGATGAACTGCTCGGCGTTGAACACGCGGTCCTTGAGCAGGTAGCCGATCGCGCCCGTGCCGTCGGCGAGCAGCTCGCGCGCGTACAGCTGCTCGACGTGCTGCGACAGCACGAGGATCGGCAGCCCGGGGACGTCCCGGCGGGCGGCCAGCGCGGCCTGCAGGCCCTTGTCGGTGTTCGTCGGCGGCATCCGGACGTCCACAATGGACACGTCGGGGCGGTGCTCGCGCAACGCCGCCACGAGTTCCGGGCCGCTGCCGACCGCCGCGACGACGTCGAAGCCGTGGGCGGTCAGCAGGTGCGTCAGGCCGTCTCGGAGGAGGTACTGGTCTTCGGCGACGAGGGTTCTTGGTCGAGCTGACACGGGATCTCCAGTAGCGCCTTCGTCGGGCCGCCGATCGGGCTGGTCAGCGTCAACCTACCGTCGAAGCCGCCGAGCCGGCGCTCGATTCCCCGCAGTCCCGAACCCCGGGCCGGGTTCGCGCCGCCCGGACCTTCGTCGACCACGACCACCGTCAGGAGGTCGTGGGCGAAAGCCACGTCGATCGACACCCGTTTCGCGCCGTGCTTCGCCGCGTTGCCGAGCAGTTCCGACACCGCGAAGTACACGCACGCCTCCACCGGCTCCTCGACGCGTCCCGGCAGCGAGCCCGTGACCTCGGACTTCAGCGGGCTGTCCATGGCCAGCGCGCGCACCGCGTCCAGCAGCCCGCGTTCGGACAGCACCGGCGGGTGGATGCCGCGGATCAGCACCCGCAGCTCGGTGAGCGCTTCCGACGACGCCGCCCGCAACTCCGCCGCGAGCCGTTTCGCCGCCGCCGGATCGGTGTCCACCAGCGCCTCGACCGCGCCCAGCTTCATCCCCATCGCGACCAGCCGCGACTGGATGCCGTCGTGCAGGTCCCGCTCGATCCGGCGCAGCTCCGCCGCCTGCGTGACGGTGACGTCGGAGCGGGTCTGCTTCAGCCGTTCCACGCGCTGGGCCAGCCGCGTCGACTCGGTCGGGCCGAACCACACGCGGGCGAAGCGGGCCTGCTGGCGGGCGAGCCACGGCGCCGCGGCCAAGCCGGTGAAGGCCATCACCAGCATGACCGGGGTCTGGGCGAGCGCACCCAGGTGCGTCGACACCACGGGGAACGGGGGCCAGTCGATGCGCGGCGACACGAACGGGCGCCAGATCCACAGCGCCCCGAGGCCGACGAGGCCGCGGCCGACCAACACGACCGTCGGCAGGAGCATGACGAACGAAACCAGCGGGACGAGCAGGCTGCCGGCGAGGTCGCGCCAGGTGGCGCGGTCGCGGTAGATCCACCGCGTGCGGGCGTGCTGGACCGGCCAGAACGGCTCCTCGTACAACTGCCGCCCGACCTGGTAGAGCCCGTCGGCGCGCGGCACCGGCAGCCCGGGCGGCGGCAGGTACGGCCGCAGGATCTGCACCCCGGTCCAGTTCCCGGCCTCGCGCCGCAGCGTGTCGGTGATCGTCCGGTTCCACAGCACGACCGGGGCGGCCAGCGGCACGAAGAGAACCATGACGCCCAGCTGGAAGACCGAGAACACCAGCTGCACCACCGAAACCGCGAACAGCCCGGCCTGGTGCCCGAGCGCTTCGAGGTGCCGGTGCAGCCAGTTCTTGCGCGCCGGGTCGACGGGCGGCCGCGGCCCGAGCATCCAGCGCGTCCACCGGCCGTAGCCGCGCAGCACCACCGGGCCGCCGAGCAGGACGGCGACCGGCAGCAGCAGCGTGAGCAGCGGGTTCACCAGCTGCCAGGTGAATTCCCGGCCGGCCGCCGGGTCTTCCAGCGCCCAGGTCAGGCGGTGCTGCCAGCGGATCCAGAACGCCCGCTTGTAGAGCTGGTTGCCGTCGCGGTACCAGCCGTCGCGCTCGCGCACCGGCTCCGGCGGTTCGGGCTGGTACGGCACGGCGACCTCGACCCCGCACCAGCGCCCGGCCAGCGTCCGGGCGACCGCCGAGCGGCCACGGGTCCATTCGACCGCGGGGCCGAGGAAGAACACGATCCCGACGCACAGCAGCGCGAACGCGACCAGCTCGACCAGCACGTCGACCCAGCTGAGCAACGAGAACGCGGCCAGCGCCAGCGCCCGGCCGAGCGCACGCAGGTACGTCATGCGGCACCTCCTTCCCCCGGGATCTTCGTCTCCCCACGCCGGTGCACGCACTGCCCCGAGCCCCACGAAGGGGGTGGGCCCAGCCCCACCCCGGCTTCAGCAAAACGCTACCTGAGCTGGGGTTTCAGCGTCATTACGGACGCGCCCGCCGGTTCGTAGCTTGGTTGCCATGCCACTCATCGAAGTCACCGACCTCCGCAAGCAGTACGGCAACCGGGTCGCGGTCGACGGCGTTTCGTTCACCGTCGAGCGCGGCGAAATCTTCGGCATCCTCGGCACGAACGGCGCCGGGAAGACGACCACCGTCGAATGCCTCCAGGGCCTGCGCCACGCCGACGGCGGCACGATCTCCGTCCTCGGCCTCGACCCGGCGGCCGACCACACCGAGCTGACCCGCCGCGTCGGCGTCCAGCTGCAGGAAAGCCAGCTGCCCGCGAAGCTGCGGGTGCGCGAAGCTCTGGAGCTGTTTGCGTCCTTCTACCCGCAGTCCGCCGACATCGACGTCCTGCTCGACCAGCTCGACCTGCGCGACCACGCCCGCAGCTACTTCGGGAAGCTTTCCGGCGGCCAGAAACAGCGCGTGTCGATCGCGCTGGCGCTGGTGGGGCAGCCGGAGCTGGCGATCCTCGACGAACTGACCACCGGCCTCGACCCGCACGCCCGCCGCGAAACGTGGCAGCTCGTCGAAGGCGTCCGTGCCGCCGGCGTGACGGTCCTGCTGGTCACCCACTTCATGGACGAGGCCGAACGCCTCTGCGACCGCGTCGCGATCTTCGACGCCGGCCGCGTGGTCGCCACCGGCACCCCGGCCGAACTCCGCGAATCCGCCAATGCATCCACTTTGGACGACGCGTTCGTCTCGCTGACCAGGAGCGTCCGATGAGCACCTTCACCAAGATCACCGCGACCGAGGCGAAGATCTTCCTCCGGTCGCCGTTCATGGCCGTCGCCGGCGTCCTGCTGCCGTCGATCCTGCTGCTGGCGATCGGCGCGATCCCGGGCATGACCAAGCCGAGCGACGCGGCGGGCGGCTACCGGTTCATCGACGCCTGGGTGCCGTCGCTGGTGGTGATCAGCCTGGCGATGCTCGCCCTGCAGTCGATCCCGGCCGCCGTCGCGGCCTACCGCGAGCAGGGCGTGCTGCGCCGGCTGGCCACGACCCCGGTGCACCCGGCGAACCTGCTGGTGGCGCAGCTGGTGATCCACGTGGTGGTGGCCCTGGCGGGGATCGCGTTGCTGCTCGGCCTGGCCAACACGGTCTACGACGTCCCGCTGCCGAAGCACCCGTTGATGTTCGCGGTGACGCTGCTGCTGGGCGTGGTCTCGACGTTTTCGCTGGGCTTGATCACGGCGTCGATCGCGGGCACGGCGAAGAGCGCGAACGGCCTGGCGATGCTCACGTTCGTCCCGATCATGTTCTTCGGCGGCGTGTACCTGCCGCGGCCGCTGCTGCCGTCGGTGCTGCAGCGCATCGGCGACTACGTCCCGCCGGGCTCGCAGCCCCTGCAGGACACGTGGGTCGGCACGGGCGTGCAGCCGCTGCAGCTGGCGGCGCTGGCCGCGTTCGCGGTGCTCGGGACGGCCCTGGCGGCCCGGTTGTTCCGCTGGGAGTGAGCCCTTCCGCCAAAGTGGTGATGATCATCGTTTTCTCTTGTGAAGGGGCCACCCGGCCGGTAGCCAGGAGGGTGGCCCTGCTCAAACTGGAGGTTCGATGTCCCTGGACGTGTCACCCGCGCTGCTGGAGAAGGCCGAGCGCGGCGAGGTCACCGACGCCGAGTTCGTCACCTGCGTCAAGGAATCCCTGCCCTACGCCTGGGAAGTCATCACCGGAGTCATCGCCGACGCGGAGGTGGACGGCTTCGCCGACAACGAGACACCCCCGCCGAGCGAGGCGGCCCGCGGTCAGCTCCTGCGGGCCCTGGCCTCGGACGCGATCCGCGGCGGCCTCGAGCGGCACTTCGGCGTCAAGCTGGCGTTCCAGAACTGCCACCGGGTGGCGGTGTTCCGGGGGTCCGAAGTGGACAGTGAGCGCCACCGGGCGTTCGTGTCCCCGCGGGGCCAGCTGCTCAACCAGAGCCCGGAACTGCGCGACTGCTAGCTCGCAGCGCGGGCAGCACTTCGGCGCCGATCCGCGCGATGTTCTCGAACGTGCCCTCCGGCGTTCCCGACGCTTCCACGAGCATCAGCACGTGGGAGACGCCGGTGCGCCGGAGGCTCTTTTCCAGCGTCCGCACGCAGTGGGCGGCCTCGCCGACCGGGTGGATCGCGCAGAGCCGCTCGGTGTAGGCCCGCGGATCCCGGCTGGGTCCGGGTCGCCCGTCCACGGTGACGTGCGCACCGAGCCCGTCCTCCAGCCACCCGGGCAGCGCCTTGCGCACCAGGTCGGCGTCACCCACTTGGCAGAGGACGGTGGAAATGTGGTCCGCGGGCTTCCCGTAGGCCGTGACAGTTCGGGCTTTCTCCTCGTCGTCGGCGTGCAGGCCGAGGAGCAACGGCAGATTCCGTTCGGCGGCCTGCCGCACCGCTGCGGACTTCGGCCCGCTGCAGGCGACGACCACGTCCGGCCGCCGTTCCGGGGTGGGCACCACCGGCACCTCGCGGAAGGCGAAGTGCCGGCCCCGGCCTTCGACGCGACCGGTGGCGGCGCGCAGGAAGACGTCGAGGGTCTCCTCGAATCCGGTCTCGTACCGCTCCAGCCCGGTCCCGAACACCTCGAGGTCCTGCCACGGACCACCGCGGCCGACGCCGAGCCGGAGCCGCCCTCGGGAAACGGCGTCGAGCATCGCCCACTGTTCGGCCAGCGCGACGGGGTGCGTGGTCGGCAGGACACTGACCGCGGTCCCGACCCCGATCCGCGACGTCCGGCCGAGCACGTGCGCGGCGAGGGTGATGGCCGAGGGGCAGACGCCGTACGGCACGAAGTGGTGCTCGGCGAACCAGACGTCGTCGAAACCCGCCTCTTCCGCCAGTTCGGCGGCCCGGACCGACCGGCGGAGGACAGCACCGTCGGCCTGGCCGGGGAAGCGGCCGCTGACCAGGAAGGCGCCGAACCTCAAGAACCGAGCCCGGTCAGCAGGCGGGCCGTCGGCAGGCCGCTCTCCAGGTACTGCACGAACAGCTGGTTGCTCAGCGCTCCCGGCCCGCGCCGCTGCCGGATGAGGACGATCGCCGCCGGCAGGTCCATCCCGAGCTCGACCAGGGCCTGGGCGACCACCAGGCCGGACCGGTTCTGCCCGGCGTGGCAGCGGACCAGCGTCCGCCGGCCCGCGCGGACCGCCTCGGCCGCGAGGCCGGCGAAGCGTTCGGCCTCGCCGATCTGGGCCTCGGTCAGCGGGCCGTCCGGCATCTCGGCGAAGTGGTGCTCGACGCCGGGTGCCGGGCCGTGGCCGTCTCGCCGGTACAGGCTCAGCACGAGGTCGAACTCGCGCCCGACCACGACCGGTTCCTCACCGTCGGAGCCGACCCGCACGTGGCCGCCCATCCACAGCCCCGGCCGGATCTCGTTCCACGGGTCCTCCGGCGGCGGGTTGTGCCGGTCCTTCTGGCGTGTCCTCACGACGCTCCCCCCTCTCCCGAGAGGGGAAACGGACCGCGGCCCCGGCCGGTTCCGGGTCAGTTGACCGCGACCTCGTTGAACCACAGCCGCGGCTCCAGCCACGGGAACACCACGAACATCAACAGCGCCACCACGCCGAGCGCCAGCACGACCGCGATCGTCAGCTTGGCCGCGAACGGGCCCGGCAGCTTCCGCCAGATCCAGGCGTACATCAGGCTTCCCCGATCTTCGACAGCAGGTCGCCGTAGTCCTTGACCTGGTTCTTCGGCACCTGCTGGGTCAGCACCGACGTGATGATGAGCCGCTCGCGGGCGGAGAACTGGGGGTGGCAGGTGGTGAGCGTGAGCAGGGCGGCCTGCTGGGCCTTCGGCAGCACGTCCGCGCCCTTGTACGGGACCGGGTTCACCGCGGTGCCCTGGCTGGGCAGCACGACCTTGCGGCCGAACGTCTCGCTGTACGCGCCGCCGTCCTCGGCGTTCGGGTCGCGCAGGGTCGAGACGCCCTTGCACTTCGGGTCGGCGCCCTTGGCCCCGGCCCAGTCCTTCATCTCGTCGTCGTAGGGCAGGACCTTGTAGATGTAGAAGTCCGTGGAGGTTTCGATCACGATCTGGTCACAGGAGGAGAGGTTGTCCAGGTCGTTGAACGGGGCACCCTTGCCGACGCGGTGACCGGCCACGGCGAAGTTGCCGGGCTCGCCGGGCAGCGCCGTGCCCTTGTAGTGGCCGGGGCCGACCTCGAGGGCCGCGTCGTCCGTGCCCTCCTGGATCGTGAAGTTGTAGTCCACGCCGAAGCTGGGAATGTGGATGCGGGCGAACGCCTTGCCGTCGACCAGCTCGGGGTGCAGCGTGCGGTCGTGCGCCCATTCGCCGTCGAGCTGGTCGCTCGCCTCGGACTGCTTGCCCGCCGAGAACAGGTCGGTCACGTACAGCTCGTAGACCATGAACAGCAGCACGACCAGGCCGAGCGTGATGAGGATTTCGCCGGCGGTCCGGATGGCGACGCCGCCCTTGCCCAGCGGGGCCGGGGCGGGCTTCTCCTTCGTCGCCGTGCCGCCCTTCCCGACCGGGGCGAAGATGACGGTCTCCTCGTTCGCGCCGGGCGGCGGGGGCGGGCTGGCGTAGCGGCGGGGCGCCGGACCTGGCGGGCGCCGCGGTGGCTGACCCTGGAAGCCCCGCGGGGGCTGGCGAGGCGGCAGCTGACCGCGCGGGGGCGTGGCGGGGCGACGTGGGGGCTGTCCGGGGTATCTGCGCCGGTCGTCGTCCGGTCCTTCGCGCGTAGCCACGCAAGCTCCTCTCAAGCCGCGTCGAACCCTGGGTGACGCCGTTGTCACGGTCCGGGAAATCCGACCACTCCTGGCCGCTGCTTTCCTGCGGTCGTTTACGTTAACGTGTGCACGTGGCGCTGGTTGCGCACCCTCAGCGGGACATCGCCACCAGACGAGCCCGAAGAGCACCGCGAGGAACACACGATGCCCAAGTCCAAGGTCCGCAAGAAGACGGCGTACACCCCGCCCGCCGACCGGCGCACGCCGGTGAAGGTGCGGGCCGCCGGCCCCACCGGCCTCGCCTGGAAGATCCCCATGTTCGGGCTGATGCTGATCGGCCTGGTGTGGCTGCTGGTCAACTACATCGCCGGGGACAAGATCTCCTGGATGGCCGACCTGGGCAACTGGAACTTCGCCGGTGGGTTCGCGCTGATGATCGCGGGTCTGCTGATGACCATGCGCTGGCGGTGAGGATTACCCCGAACGGCCGCTTGACGCCTAATTACAGCGGTGTGACTCATCCCCAGTGTGGATAACCCCTGTGGATAACTACCCCACCTCTTGGGCGCCCCGGCAGGCCGTTGTGGTATCGGCCTGGGCGGTCACCGCGTTGCTGCTGGCCGGCGTGGTGGCCGACGCGCTGACCGGCGACCGCGGCGGGCTGGTGCTGTTCGCCCTCGCCGCGGTGGCCGTCGGCGCGTTCGCCGTCCACGCCACCGTCGTCCGGCCGCGCTTGGCCGCCGGCCCGGACGGCCTGGCCGCCCGGACGCTGGGCGGCACGCACCGGCTGCCGTGGGCCCAGACGCGCACCCGGCTGCGCACCACCCGCCGGCTGGGCCGCGACGGCGTCACGCTCGAGATCGAGCACGAGGACGAGCTGTACGTCTTCGGGTGGCTGGACCTCGGCGAGGACCCGCGGGACGTCCTGGACGTCCTCAGCACGCTGCGAGCGCGCAGCTAGGCGCAGAAGTAGGTCGGGACGCCGCGGTAGGGGACGAAGCCGCAGGTCGCCGTGCCGAACCGGCTCGTCTCGTACGCCAGCAGGCCGGCGAGCGCGAGCACGATGATCGCCAGGCCGACGGTCTGCCAGCGCACCTGGTTGACCTGCGGGGCGTAGAGCAGCGCGAGGGTGACCAGGGCGCCGGTCACCAGGCCGCCGACGTGCGCCCAGATCGAGATGCCGGAGATGCCGAACGTGATGAACGCGTTCAGGGCGAGGGTGATGATCAGCCCGGTCGGGTTCAGCCGCAGCTTCAGCACGATCACCGCGTAGGCGCCCATCAGGCCGAACAGCGCCCCGGACGCCCCGACCGTCGGCGGCCCGTCCTGGTCGAAGATCAGCACGGCGGTCGACGCGCCGAGCATCGAGACGAAGTAGAGCGCGAGGTAGCGGCCACGGCCGCAGACCTGCTCCAGTGCCCGGCCCATCATCCACAGCGAGAACATGTTGACCGCGATGTGGATCGGCCCGTAGTGCAGGAAACCGCTGGTCAGCACCCGCCACCACTCGCCGTGGCCCAGGGTCGCGGTGACGTAGAGACTGCCGCGCTGGAAGGCGTTCGAGGTGTCGTTGTCGTTGAGGCTCTGGGCCTGGAAGACGGTGAAGAGGTAGACCAGGACGTTCACCGCGAGGATGACCTGGGTTACGAGCACCGACTGCGAGAGGCGCGCGCCGAAGACCGTCCGCTGGCCGAAACCGGCTTCCTGGTACCCGCGGTGCTGACGGCGTTCCTGCTGGCCGCCGGCGTGGACGCAGTCGGTGCACTGGAAGCCGACGGGGGCTTCGCGGAGACAATCCGGGCACGCCGGACGCCCGCACCGGGAACAGCTCAGACCGGTCGGGCGGTTCGGGTGCCACCAGCACCCGGGCAGCGCGGCTTGCTCGGCGGCGGGGTTCGGCGGTTGGTTCACGATGACACCAACCTACCGAAACCGCCGTCAGCAGGCCGTCAGTGAGGCTTATTCAGCCGTCGGCCGCCACATGACGTCGCTCTGACCTGCGGTTCGCGCGCGGGGCGTGGCGGCCTAACCAGAATAAGCCTCAGTGCTCGATGGTGATCTTCTCGATCACGACGTCGGCCAGCGGACGGTCCGCCGGGCCGGTCGAGGTGCGCGCGATCGTGTCGACGACGTTGCGCGACTCCTGGTCGGCCACCTCGCCGAAGATCGTGTGCCGGAAGTTCAGGTGGGTCGTCGGCGCGACGGTGATGAAGAACTGCGAGCCGTTCGTGCCCGGCCCGGCGTTCGCCATGGCCAGCAGGTACGGCTTGCTGAACTGCAGCTCCGGGTGGAACTCGTCGCCGAACTTGTAGCCGGGACCGCCGCGGCCGGTGCCGGTCGGGTCGCCGCCCTGGATCATGAAGCCGTCGATGACCCGGTGGAAGACCGAACCGTCGTAGAAGGGGCCGGAGTTCGTGCCCGCCGCGTTCGGCTGGGTGTACTCCTTGGTGCCTTCCGCGAGCCCGACGAAGTTCGCGACCGTCTTCGGCGCGTGGTCGGGGAGCAGGTTCAGGTGGATGTCACCCTGGTTGGTGTGCAGCGTAGCTTTCACGGAAGCCATCGTGCCATCTGCGGGCGGGCGGCGCGGAAAAGGGGCACGATAGGTTACGGGTAACAGTGCAGTGTCAAAACGAATGATGAGGTGAAGCCCATGTCCCGGGCGACAGCCCAGGCCGTCGAGACCGCCGACAAACTCGTCACCGAGGGTGTCAAGCAGGGGCGGCGCGCGCAGAAGAAGCTCGCGAAGAAGACGGAACTGACCCGCAAGGAGCTCAAGAAGAGCTCGAAGGCCGCTCGCCAGGAGGCGGTCGCGCGCCTGTCCGAGCTGCGCAAGCCGGGTCGCAAGGCGAAGAAGGCCGCCATCAAGGCCGCGAAGGCGGCCGGCGAGTCGAAGCGCCGCGGCAAGAAGGACTTCAAGGCGGCGAAGAAGGACTTCTACGCCGCGCTGTCCGAGGCCAAGTCGGCCGCCAAGGGCACCCGCAGCCGCCGCAAGTGGCCGTGGCTGCTGGGCCTGGTCGTGGTCGGCGCCGGCGCCGCCTACGCCCTCCGCTCGAAGCAGGAGCCGCCGGTCGCGCCCGCGCCGCCGAAGGCCACCCCGCCCGCGCCGAAGCCCGCCGAAGCGGCGAAGCCGACTCCGCAGGCGAACGGCAAGGCTCCGTCTCCGGCGCCCGCCGCCGACAAGAAGAACTGAACAAGTGAGACTTGTTCTGGTTAGTCCGGCGCAACGGACCGCCGGCGGCGCACCCTCAGCTACCTGGCGCCGGACGACGGCTGAATAAGTCTCACACGCGAAGAGGCCCCCGGGGGTGCAGCCGGGGGCCTCTTCAGTCGTGCTCGAAAACCGATCAGACGGCAGCGGCGTGCTTGTCGATCAGCTGGCCGAGACGCGGCAGCGCCTCCTCGACGTTCTTCTTGCCGTTCGGGCGCAGCTTCGAGTAGACCTTCTTGATGCTGTCGCGGCTGCTCTTCTCCGCGCGCGAGTCGGTGACGCTCAGCAGCGCGTCGGAAGCCTCGTCCGAGCGGCTGGACAGGTAGGCACCGAAGTCGTTGCCGCCCTTGGCGCGGTAGTCGCCGTAGAACGGCTCGAGCGCGGACGCGAAGTCCGGCAGCAGGGTGTCGACGGCCGAGGGGATGATGCCCGGCTTGATCTTCTTGACCGCGGCGAAGCCGGTCTTGACGACGGCACCCGAAACGCCGCCCTTGTCCGAGACCTCGGCGTCCACGAGGGTCTCGAAGTCGGAAACGACAGCCGGGCGACGGCTGGAGTCGAGCAGGATTTCCTTGAGGGTGTCAGCCACGAATCTTGTCCTTTGTCCTTGCAGAGTTGGTGCCCCGCCCCGGGGTGGGGGTCCCCGGTGGCTGCGGTGCGCGAGTCCACGAAGCCTGCGCGTGACGCACAGGGTAATACAAGATCAACATCACTCACCCGTGTGGAGGTCGCTACCTAGAGCTTCAGGGCGGAGATAGTCTTCTTGACCACTGTGCGTGCCTTCACGCTCTGCTTCTGGTTGGTGGAGGCGATGACCGCCGCACCGCCCTTCGAGACCGCGTAGACGGCCCCGTCGTCGGTCGACAAATAGCCCCCCTTCCAGCCGGAGGGGTCGCTCGCGGGGTTCGACGAGTCGACCGGCGCCGCCTTGTTGACCAGCGCCGTCGCCGTCTTGGCGTCCCCGACGTAGACACGGACGGTGAGCTGGACCTTCCCGTCCGGGCGATAGAAGAAACACGCTGGGTGCGGCTGGTCGGCGGACACGCGCACCTTCGACACGTGCTGGCCGTTCGACTCGGCCACGAATTCGCTCCCGAGGTACGGGCAGTCCTCGGTCGCGCCGGGCTGGGGGTCCGGGGGCAGGCTGCCGGTGCCCGCCGCGGTGGACGCCGACGGCGGGCTGGGGGCCGCGGTGCCGGTCACGACGGTGGGGCTGCAGGCGGCCAGCAGGGCCACGGCGGGCGCGAGAAGTACGAGTCGTCGCATAGCGCGGACAGTCAACCACGAAGCATGTGTGGAAACCGCTGGCTGACGTCGGCGTGAGACGATGGCCGCGTGCTCACCCCGGAGCAGTACCTCGGCGCGATGGCCGAGCGCATCCAGCGGGCCGGCGGCCGGCTGCACACCGTGCCGATCGGCCCGGCCACGGCCGTCGCCGGGCTGTTCATCGAGTCGGTGCTGATGACGAAGATGAACTACTGCGTCATCGCCGCCGCCGTTCCCGAGGTCTCGGCCGCGGCGCTGTACGACTTCACCGGCCGCGCCACGCAGCACGCCCGCGCGAACCTGGTCGGCACCATGGGCTGGACGGCGACTTCGGTGGTCATCGCCGGGCTGGTCGGCGGCCGCGTGTACCCGGACGCGGCGCAGGCGGCGTCGGCGAAGTCGGGCAACCAGTTCGGCGGCGAGACGCGGATGGTCGCGGTCGACCTTTCGGCCGGGCAGCTGCACGCGTTCGTCGGCGGCAAGTTCTGGGGCGCCGCGATGCACGGGTCGATCAACGCCAAGCTGACGTACTGCTTCCCGCAGCCCGCCGAGGTCTACCAGCAGGTGCAGTGGCAGCAGGCGCAGCAGCAGCCCCAGCACCCGATGCCGCCGCCGGCGCCGCAGGTGCCGCCCCCGCCGGTCGTCGGCCCGCCACCACCGGGACACCAGCCGCAGCCGGGCCCGTACGGTTACTGACATGGTGCAGTTGCGCGGCTGGCCGTCGTTCCCCGAAGAACTTCCCGTGTTCACGCCGGAAACGGCCCCGCCGGACCCGCAGGCGCTGTTCGTCGAGTGGCTGACCGAGGCGGGCGAGCACGTGCTGGCCCCGCACGCCGTCACACTGTCCACAGTGGACGCGGATGGCGCGCCCGACGCGCGCGTGGTGATCCTCAAGGACGTCGGGCCGGCCGGCTGGGCGGTCGCGACCAGCTCGGAGAGCCCGAAGGGCCTGCAGCTGCGGAAAGACCCGCGCGCGGCGCTGACGTTCTTCTGGCCCGGCCGCGGCCGCCAGGTCCGGTTGCGCGGGCCGGTCTCCCCGGCCGCACCCGAGGTCTCCGCGGCGGACTTCCTCGCCCGGCCGCCGGCGTCCCGCGTCGAGGCGTTCATCGGGCACCAGTCCCAGGTGCTGCACGACCCGGCCGACCTGACCGCGGCGGCCGCGGAGGCGGAACGCTGGGTCGAAGAGAACCCGGACGTGGCCCCGGAAACCTGGACGCGGTACCTCGTCGACCCGGACGAGGTCGAGTTCTGGCAGGCGAGCCACGACCGGCGGCACGTCCGCCTGCGGTACCGGAAGTCGGGCGAGGGCTGGGTCCGCGAGCGCCTCTGGCCGTGACGAGCCGTTCGGGGGTATGCGCTCCCGGCCCGGGTGTGCGCATGATGCAGGCATGCGTTCGAAAATCCTGACCGCCGGGCTGGTCCTGGCGCTGACCGCTGCCCTCGGCGGGGTGGCCGACGCAGCTCCCGGGGGACGGCCGAAGCTGGCGGACCCGCACCCGTGCCCGGGCCAGCCGGGCTTCACGTGCTCGATCCTGACCGTCCCGCTCGACCACACCGGCCGCGTGCCGGGCACGATCGGCCTCCCGGTGGCGACGGCGGACAACGTGTCCGCGCCCAAGGGCGTGCTGCTGTTCCTCACCGGCGGCCCGGGCCAGGGCGGCGTCGGCACGATCACGCGCATCGCGAAGCAGCGGCTGCCGGAGGTCGCGAAGGACTACCGGATCGTCATGCTCGACCAGCGCGGTACCGGGCCGTCGGGGGCGCTGCAGTGCCCGGGCCTGCAGGCGCAGATGGGCAGTTCGGACATCGCCACGCCGTCACCCGACGCGGTCCGGGAGTGCGCGGCCATCCTCGGCCGGACGGCACCGCTGTATTCGACCGACCAGACCGTCGCCGACTTCGACCGGCTGCGGCAGGCTTTGGGCGTCCCGAAGCTGGTGGTCGACGGCGTCTCGTACGGCTCCTTCACGGCGGCGCGCTACGCGATCGCGCATCCGGACCACGTCAGCAAGGTGATCCTCGATTCGGTGCTGCCGCACCACGCGACGGCGTCGGCTTCGCTGTACCTGACCGGCTTGACGGCGGAGGCTCGCGTCCTGCGCGCGGCCTGCGCGGTGGCCCCGGCCTGCGGCTACGACCCGGCCGAGGACCTGGCGTGGGTGGTCCGCCACCGCAGCACGGCGGACGGCGTCCGGATCTTCGACACGGTGGTGTCGTACGAATTCCTGGACCCGACGTACCGCAACCCGGAAGCAGGCGACATCATCGGCGCCCTCCACGAAGCCCGCGGCGGCGCCCCAGCCCGCCTGAACGCCCTGCTGGAGGCCTACAAATCGGGCGGCGACGACCCGGCATCGTTCAGCGCCGGCCTCCACGCGGCGACACTGTGCGCCGACCAGCGCTTCCCGTGGGGCTCCGCGGCAACGCCGGCGGTACTCCGGCAGCCGTTGCTGTCGCTGACGGCCCACACGCTGCCGGCGTCGGCGACTTGGCCGTACACGACAGGAGTGGCGACGCAGCAGGGGTTCATCCAGAGCTGCCTGCCGTGGCCGGCGGAACGCCCGGGCTCGAACCCCGCCGGCCCGCTCCCGGACGTCCCGGTGCTGCTGCTCAACGGCGACCGCGACCTGTCGACGCCGATGGAGTGGGCGCGGGAGGAGGCGGCCCGGGCCCCGCGCGGCTCTCTGGTGATCGTGCCGGGCGAATCGCACTCGATCCAGAACCGGGAACGCGGCCACGCGGGCCGGGACGCGGTGCTCAGCTTCCTGCGGTGAGAGCGGCGAAGACCGCGTCCCGCACCTCGGCATCGGAGGGTGTCTCCCGCCGTTGTTCGACGGCGAGCTCGGCGAGGGACACCATGGTGACGTCGGCGAGCCCGCAGGCGGTGAAGCGGTGGAAGGCCGCCATGTCCGGGTCGACGTTGAGCGCGAAGCCGTGGCTGGTGACGCCCCGGCGGATCCGCATGCCGATCGAAGCGACTTTCCGGTGGTCCGGCGTCCAGACACCGGCGAGGCTGGAGGCCCCCTTCGGCGTGTCACGCCGGGTAGCCGGAAACCCGAGGCCCGCGAGGGCGTTCACCAGGCCGTTTTCCAGCCACCGCACGATGTCGACGGGACCGCGCGCCTTGACGTCGACGACGAGGTAGCCGACGAGCTGCCCGGGCCCGTGGTAGGTGGCGAACCCACCCCGGTCGACCTGCACGGCGGGCAGGTCGACCGGGAGGTCTGCGGGCTTGGTGCGCGGCCCGTAGGTGACGATCGGCGGGTGGCTCAGCAGGAACAGGCGGTCCTCGGCCAGGCCCTGCTGACGCTCCGCCACCCAGCTGTTCATGTCGGCGAGAGCTTGGTGGTATCCGACCTCACCGAGGTCGACCCGCTTCATCGGCCATGCCACGGTTTCAAGCTACGCCTGGCGTCCAGGTGACCGGCAGCTCGTGGACCCCGTAGATGTTCATGTCCGTCCGCAGCTTCACCTCCCCGGCCGGCACCGCGAGCGCCAGGTCCGGGAACCGGCGCAGCAGGCCGCCGAAGCCGGCGCGCATCTCGATGCGGGCCAGTTGCTGGCCCAGGCACTGGTGGACGCCGTGGCCGAACGAGAGCAGGCCGCGGGCGTTGCGGTGGATGTCGAGCGTGTCCGGGTTCTCGAAGCGCCGCGGGTCGTGGTTGGCGGCCAGCAGCGACACGACGACCGTCGAGCCCTTGGTGATGGTTTCCCCGCCGAGCTCGAGGTCCTCGGTCGCGTAGCGGAAGAAGATGTCGGCCACCGACAGGTAGCGCAGCAGCTCCTCCACCGCGCCGGGCAGCAGTTCCGCGTCCGCGCGCAGCTCGGCGGCCTGCTCCGGGTGCTCCAGCAGCGCGAACGTGCCCAGGGACAGCATGTTCGCCGTCGTCTCGTGGCCCGCGAGCAGCAGCAGGAACGCGGCGCCGGTGAGCTCCTCGATCGTCAGGTCGTCGTGGCGGGCCAGGTCGGAGAGGATGTCCTCGCCCGGCTCCGCGCGCTTGTTCGTGACCAGCTCGGTGAGGTAGGTGTTCAGCGCGATGTACGCGCCCATCTTCTCCTCGAGCGTCTGCTCGCGGACCATGAACTGCGCCGAGTCGGCCTGGAACGTGCCGCGGTCGGCGTAGGGCACCCCGAGCAGTTCGCAGATCACCAGCGACGGCACCGGGAGCGCGAACTCCTTGACCAGGTCGACCGGCGGAGCCAGCCGCGCCAGGTGGTCCAGCTGCCGCTCGACGACTTCGGCGATGTGCTCCTCCAGCTGCTTCATCCGCTTGACCGTGAAGGCGCCGGTGAGCTTGCGGCGCAGCCGGCTGTGGTCCGGCGGGTCCATCGCGATGAACATGCCCGGGATCTGCGGCGACGGCTCGGTCGCGGCCGGCATGCCGGTCTCGTACGGCACGTGGATGACGTCGAGGTCCAGGCGCGAGCTGAACCGCGTGTCCGCCATCATCTGCCGGACCTCTTCGTAGCCGGTGACGAGCCAGCCCTCGTGGCCGTCGGGGAACACCAGCGGGCTGACCGGACGAGCGTCGCGCAGCCGGGTGAGCGCGCTCGGCGGGTCGAAGGGGCCCGCGTCGCGGTCCATGGGGAGTCCGTGCGGGACGTCGACCGTCTGGCTCATCGGATTTCCTTTCGTGGTGGCTGTGCCGATGACGATCGCCGGGCGGGCTGACACGGGCCTGACACGCGTCGGACACCACCGTCCGTGGCAAGATCGGCCGGGTGCAGATCGGGATCCTGGGGCCCTTCGAAGTGCGCACGGACGATGGCGCCCTCGCCGAGGTGCCGGGCGCCCGCCTGCGGGGACTGCTGGTCGCCCTCGCGCTCGAACCGGGCCAGGTGGTCCCGAAGGGGACGCTCGTCGACTGGATCTGGGGCGAGCACCCGCCCGCCGAAGCGCCGAACGCCTTGCAGCGCCTGGTTTCCCGGCTGAGGAAGGCGCTGCCGGAGGGGGCGGTCGACAGCCGGCCGACCGGCTACCGGCTGGTGGTGGCTCCGGACGACGTCGACGCCGTGCGGTTCGAACGGCTCGTCGGCCAGGCCCGCACGGACGGCGATCCGCGGCGGCTGCGCGAGGCCCTCGCCCTCTGGCGCGGGCCGGCCTTGCAGGACGTCGAACTGCCGGAAAGCGCGGCCTTCGGCGCCGCCGTCACCCGGCTCGAAGGGTTGCGGCTCGCCGCACTGGAAGACCGGTTCGACGGCGAGGCCGGCGCGGAGCTCGTCCCCGAGCTGACCGACCTGGTGGCCGCGAACCCGATGCGGGAACGGCTCGTCGCCGCGTTGATGCGGGCCCTCGTCGCGAGCGGCCGCGACACCGAGGCGCTGCTCGTCTACGAGCGCACGCGGGAAACCCTGGCCGACTCCCTCGGCGTCGACCCGTCACCGGAACTGGCCGAAGTGCACGTCGCGCTGCTGCGCGGCGAGCTCGGCCGGCGCGAGGAGACCCGGAAGACCAACCTGCGCGAGGAGCTCACCAGCTACGTCGGCAAGGACGACGACCTCGCCGCGGTCCGCGAGCTCGTCGCCGGGCACCGGCTCACCACCCTGATCGGGCCGGGCGGCTCGGGGAAGACCCGGCAGGCCACGGAAACCGCGCGCACGCTGCTCGGCGACTTCCCGGACGGCGCGTGGCTGGTCGAACTCGCGGCGATCGGCACCGACGACGACGTCGCCCAGGCGACGCTCGGCGCGCTCAAGCTACGTGACTCGCTCGTCGGCGAAGCACCGGACGCCGAGCCGACGGACCGGGTCGTCGCCGCGCTGCGCGAGCGTTCGATGCTGCTGGTCCTGGACAACTGCGAGCACGTCATCGAGGCCGCGGCCGCGTTCGCGCACCGCGTGCTCGGGGAGTGCCGCGGGCTGCGGATCCTCGCGACGAGCCGGGAACCGCTCGGCATCACCGGCGAGGCGCTGTGGCAGGTCGCGCCGCTGGTCCTGCCCGCGGAAGACGCCGACCCCGCCGAAATCGAGGCCGCGCCCGCCGTCCGGCTGCTGCGGGACCGGGCCGGCGCGGTGCGCAAGGACCTCACGGCGGACGCCCGCACGCTGGCCCGCGTCTGCCGCGCGCTGGACGGGATGCCGCTGGCCATCGAACTCGCCGCGGCCCGCCTGCGCACGATGTCGCTCGACCAGCTCGCCCACCGGCTCGACGACCGGTTCCGCCTGCTCACCGGCGGCAGCCGCACCGCGCTCCCCCGCCACCGGACGTTGCGCGCGGTGATCGACTGGAGCTGGGAGCTGCTGTCCGACGCCGAACGCGTCGTGCTGCGCCGGCTTTCGGTGTTCTCCGGCGGCGCGAGCCTGGAAGCGGCCGAGCGGGTCTGCGGCGGCGGCGACGTGCTCGACCTGCTGACCTCGTTGACCGAGAAGTCGCTGGTCGTCATCGTCGGCGAGCGCTACCGGATGCTCGGCACGATCAAGGAGTACGCGCGGCAGCGGCTCGCGGAGGCGGGCGAGGCGGACCTCGCCCGCCGCGCGCACCTCGAGTTCTTCACCGAGCTCGCCGAAACCGCGGAGCCGCACCTGCGCCGTGCGGCGCAGCTGAGCTGGCTCGCGACGCTCGAAGCCGAGCACGAGAACATCACCGCGGCGATGCGCGGCGCACTCGCGGCAGGCGAGGCCGAGGCGTCGATGCGGCTCGCCGCGGCCGCCGGCTGGTACTGGTGGCTCGGCGGGCACCGCACCGAAGGCAACGAGCTGGTCCTGGCGGCCACCGCCGTCCCCGGCGAGGTCCCGGACGAGATCCGCGGCGTCGTCTACGCGTTCGTCGTCCAGTTCGTGGCGTCCGGCCAGCAGAGCGACGAGTTCCGCGCCGAGGAGTGGATCCGCAAGGCGCACGACATCGCCCGCCGGGTCGAAAAGCCACAGCTGGCGTTGCGGTTCGCCGAACCGCTGGAACGGCTGCTGCACGGACCGGAGGCGGCCCTGTCGGCGTTCGAACCGCTGCTCGCCGACGAAGACCCGTGGGTGCGCGCGGTGGCCCGGCTGCAGCTGGGCAAGATGCGCATCCAGCTCGGCCACGGCGGCCAGGAGGCGGACGCGCTCCTCGAAACGGCGGTCGCCGAGTTCCGCGCGCTCGGCGAGCGGTGGGGCATTTCCTTCGCGCTGACCGAGCTGGCGGACCGCATCGCCGCGCGTGGCGAGTTCGACGGCGCGTGCGAGTACTACGAGCAGGCGATCGAGGTGGTGACCGAGGTCGGCGCCATCGAGGACGTCGTGCGCATGCGATCCCGGCAGGCGCAGCTGTACTGGCTGATGGGCGACGAGGAGGCCAGCGCGGCGGCGTTGGCCGAAGCGCAGCAGCGCGCCGAACGCGTCGCCTGGCCGGACGCCCAGGCCGAGCTGGCGCTGGCCAAGGCGGAACTCGCGCGCTGGCGCGGCGACGCGGCGCAGGCACGTCACCAGCTCGCCGTCGCCACGGAGATGCTGGGCGAGGACGCGCAGCGGGCGACCATCCGGGCGGTGGCCGAGGACCTGCTCGGCTACCTGGCCGAGGACCTCGGCGAAGCCCGCGCCCACCGCGCGGCGGCGCTGGCCGCGGCGGCCGAAACGGGACACCCGCTCACGATCGCGCGCGGCCTGGTCGGGCTGGCGGACTGGGCGTCACGCACGGACCAGGACGCCCAGGCCGCCCGGCTGCTCGGGGCGAGCGCGGGCGTCCGAGGCCTGGCGGACCGTTCGCAACCGGACGTGACCCGGATCGAAGAGACCACCCGACGTCGCCTCGGCGACACGAAGTTCACCGAGGCGACGCGGGAGGGGGCGGCGGCGAGCTGGCGCGAGCTGGCCGACGTCACGCTCGCTTCTTGAAGGTCGACGAGGCCCACAGGTAGCCGACGACGGCGATCCCGGCGCACCAGCCGAGCGCGGCGAGCAGCGTGCCGGTGGCCGGCGACCCGTTGAGCAGGCCGCGCAGGGTCTCGATGATCGGCGTGAACGGCTGGTACTCGGCGAACTGCTTGAGGCCGGGGCCCATCTTGTCGGCAGGCACGATCGCGCTGCTGAAGAACGGCAGCATGACCAGCGGCACCGACGCCAGCCCCGCGGTTTCCGGGGTCTTCGCGGCCAGGCCCAGCGCGATCGTCAGCCAGCCGGTCGCGAACCCGAGGAGGACGACGAGGCCGGCCGCGCCGAGCCAGTCGAGGAAGCCGGCCGACGGGCTGAACCCCAGCAGGAAGGCGACGCCGAGCAGGGCCGCGATGGCGACCAGGTTGGTCAGCACGCTGGCGACGACGTGCCCGGTCAGCACGGCGCCGCGGGAGACGTCCATGACCTTGAAGCGGTTGATGATGCCCTTGGTCATGTCGGAGTTGACGGCGGTGGCGGTGGCACCGAGCCCGTAGCAGACGGCCAGCAGCATGAGCCCCGGCGTCGCGTAGTCGACGTAGTCCACGCCGACGCTGAACGCGTCACCGAACATGTAGACGAACATCAGCATGACGACGATCGGCATCAGGACGGCGTTGAAGACGGAGACCGGATTCCGGGCGATGTGCTTGAAGTTGCGGCGCAGCATCACGATTGAGTTCATTTCGCGGAAACCTCCGTGGCGTGGCCCGTCAGGGCGAGGAAGACGTCGTCGAGATCGGGGGTGTGGACGGAGAACTCGCCGGCGCTGAGCGCGTACTCGTCGAGTCTGTCCAAAAGGGAGCGGAGGGATTTCGTGCCACCATCGCTGGGAACGCGGAGGAAATCATCCTCCTTTGTGGACCCGGGCAGGATCCGCGCGGCGGCGTCGAGCTCGCCGTCGGTGGCGAACCGGAGCCGGACGTGGGTGCCGGGAATCCGGCGCTTGAGTTCAGCGGCGGTGCCCTCGGCCACGAGCCGCCCCTGGTCGAGCACGGCGATGCGGTCGGCGAGCTGGTCGGCTTCCTCGAGGTACTGGGTGGTGAGGAAGATGGTGACCCCGTCGGCGACGAGGTCGCGGATGATCGTCCACATGGTCCGCCGGCTACGCGGGTCGAGTCCGGTCGTCGGCTCGTCGAGGAAGATGATCCGCGGGTTGCCGACGAGCGTCATGGCGAGGTCGAGCTTCCGGCGCATGCCCCCGGAGTAGGTGGAGGCGGGCTTCTTGGCGGCCTCGGTGAGTTCGAAGCGTTCCAGCAGGTCGCCCACGGATTTTTTGTTGGCTTGCTTGCTGAGGTCAACCATGAGCTGCAGGTTTTCCTGCCCGGTGAGCAGCTCGTCAACGGCGGCGAACTGCCCGGTGACCCCGATGGCGGCCCGCACGGCCTTGGCCTGGGTGGTCAGGTCGTGCCCGGCCACGCGGACGCTGCCGGCGTCGGCCTTGATCAGCGTGCTGAGGATGTTGACGGTGGTGGTCTTGCCGGCGCCGTTGGGGCCGAGCAGGGAGAAGATGGTGCCCGCTTCGACCTCGAGGCCCACCCCGTCGAGGACGGTTTTGTCTTGGTAGGCCTTCCGCAGTCCGGAGGCCTTGATCGCCAGGTCTGTCATGGGAAGGACCTTCGAGGGAAGGCCTGACACCGACCTGACACGGGTCTGACTTCGGTGTGGAGCTGAGGGGAATCGAACCCCTGACCCCCGCCTTGCAAAGGCGGTGCTCTACCAATTGAGCTACAGCCCCGGACGCGGGCGGCGCACCGCCCGCGCAGGAGATCAGTTGTGGGAAGCGCCCGCCGGCTTGGCGGGGGTGGTGCCGTTGGTCGAAGGAACCGGAGCGGTCGCCTCACGCCAGAGGTCGGCTTCGGCCTTGGCCGCCTTGTTGCGCTTGACGACGAACAGGACGCCGCCCGCGATGACCGCGAGTGCCAGCAGCTTCTTCACCGAAGCCCCCTTCTCAGCTTGCTTCCCTTACCCCGCGATGTTACTGCACCGGGGTGGAGCTGGTGGCAGGCAGTCGTGGTTCCACGTGGAACCACTGGTAACGCACGTCACACGGGCCGGGAAATACCGGGTCGAGTGGTCTCGTTGTACTGACTGGTCGGTGTGCCCACCGTGTCCCCCGGGCCTCACCCCATCGCCTTCGCGGAGTTCCGTCAGGCTGGAGCCGCGATGAGCCACTCGCCGAGAGGCGACCGTGCGGCGCGCCGACCGTACCTGCTCAGCCCTGCCGGCCTTTCTCTTCCCGGCAGGGCTGACCTGTATCCGGGGCCCGTGCCTTCAACAAATCGCGAATGCCCACGACGACCTTCCGGCCCCAGAGGATCGAAGCCAGGATCACCCCGGCTATCCCACCGCCGACCAGCGAGATCGCGGGCCAGTTCTGCTTCCACCACGTTCCCAGCTGCTGCGGTACCGAGCCGCTCACGCTGACCTTGGTGATGAACGTGCTCGTCTCCCGCGACTTGTCCCCGATGGCGATCACCTCACCGCTGTCCTCGGCGATGACAGCCGGCTGCAGCGCCAAGACGAGATCGTGATCACCGGTCTCGTCGGCGGTGACACGCCACGACCAGTTCAGGACGCCCACCGGGTTGAATTGTCTTGCGGTCCAATCATCGGGATCCACGGTCAGCGTTCCGTCGCCGGACAGGCGGGCATTCAAGACGCAACGGACCGCGATCCGGGTTCCGACCGCAGAAGGCGCAGGAATGACCTCCGTAGGGGGAGCCGGCTGGTCACGCACGTCGACAGCGGCGACATAAACACCGGAAGTACCGACTTTCAGCTCCAGCGTCTTGGGGTAGTCGACCTGTCCGGTCCGCCACGCCGAAGCGTCGCCCGGCGCCCCACCGGGCTTGTGGATGCATTCCTTTACGAAAGTCGCCAGCGCGGGATCCGCAGGCGGCGGCGACTGGGGTACCCCTGGGTCGGGACTCCGCGGGGGAGTTATCGGATCTCGGGTATCCAGCGACGCGGTGGGCTCTTCGGACGTGGGACGAGGGGATCCCACCGTCGGCGGCGCCCCCTCGTAGCCGCGCGGCGACGACCAAAAAATCGTGATCAAGAACAGCAAGGCAGAACCGATAACCACAAGACAACCGATCCGGCGCGTTCGTGTCCTGTGCGCTGGGGGGCTCGGCCGTTCGCCAAGAGGATCCATCGTCTCCCACCCGCCTCGACTTTGGCCCTACTGACGTCCAGCAGGGCAGTCCTGTTACAGGTACGGCGAGCAGAGGGACAAATACGACCGGCAAGGGTGGCCCTCGCAGTACCTGGATCGCCAGGATCTCCCGGACGTCCAGCACGCCTGTCAGCCTGTTCGAATGACGGAAAAACAATTCACTGCTCACGCAGATCTTTTCGATCTGAGCGGGAAATCCGCACTCGTCACGGGCGGCACCAAAGGCATCGGCATGATGATCGCGCGCGGCCTTCTGCAGGCGGGCGCCCGGGTCGTCATCAGCTCACGCAAGGCAGACACATGCGCCGAGGCGCAGCAGCTGCTGTCCGAATTCGGCGACGTCGACGCAATCCCCGCCGACCTGTCCCGGCACGACGAGTGCCGGCGCCTCGCCGATCTCGTCATGGCCGGCTCGGAACGCCTGGACATCCTCGTCAACAACGCAGGCGCGATGTGGCGCGAGCCGCTGGAGACGTTCCCGGACGAGGCGTGGGACGAAGTGATCGACCTCAACCTCAAGTCGCCGTTCTGGCTGGTGCAAGCCCTGCTGCCCGCCCTTCGCCGGGCGGGGACCGCCGATGATCCCGCGCGGATCATCAACATCGGCAGCATCGCCGCCATCCACGTCGCCGAGTCGCCCAACTACTCCTACGCCGGCAGCAAAGCGGGACTCCACCAGCTCACCCGGGTGCTGGCCAGGGAACTGGGCCCCCAGCACATCACGGTGAACGCGGTGGCCCCAGGACCGTTCCCGTCGCACATGATGGCGGCCACGCTCGAGGCCGTCGGTGACACGATCGCGGCGAAGGCTCCGCTGCGCCGGCTCGGCCGTGACGACGACATGGCCGGGGTCGCCGTGTTCCTCGCCGGCCGGGGCGGGTCCTACCTCACGGGCGCCATCATCCCGGTCGACGGGGGCATCGCCACGACGGCGACAGGTACCTAGCAGGAACTACGGTGACGAGGTGACCACAATCGATCTGCGCACCGAAATCAAGGAATTCCTGAGCTCACGTCGTGCGCGGATCACGCCCGAGCAGGCCGGACTGCCCGCCTACGGTGGCAATCGCCGAGTCAAGGGGCTGCGTCGCGAAGAGGTGGCTCTCCTGGCCGGCGTATCGGTCGACTACTACGTGCGGATGGAGCGCGGCAGCCTCGCCGGCACCTCCGACGGGGTGCTCGACGCGTTGGCCGCCGCCTTGCAGCTCGACGAGGCCGAGCGCGATCACCTGTTCCACCTCGCGCGGCAGTCCGGAGTTCCACGCCGGCGGCGACCCGCCGCGGCCGTGCGTCCGGCGCTCCAGCAGGTGCTCGACGCCATCACCGATGCGCCGGCGTGGATTTGCAACGGTCGTTACGACGTCCTGGCCACGAACCACCTTGCCCGCGCGCTCTATTCACCGGTGCTGGCCGACACACGACGGCCGGCGAACACCGCGCGGTTCGTGTACCTGGATCCTGAAGCGGCAGAAACGTTCTTCGTCGACTACGACCGGATCGCCGCCGACGTGGCCGCGAAGCTCCGCATGGAAGCCGGCCGCAATCCGCACGACGAGGCGCTGATCGCCCTGGTCGGTGAGTTGTCGACCCGCAGTGAACTTTTCCGCCAGCGGTGGGCCTCCCACGACGTCCGGCTCCACCGGTCCGGACGCAAGCGCCTGCACCACCCGGTGGTGGGCCGACTCGACCTGGACGTCGAGTCGATGGAGCTGCCCGCCGAACCCGGCCTGCTCCTCAACGTCTACACCGCACCCACCGGCACGGCGGCGGCGGACGGCCTGGCGCTGTTGGCGTCGTGGGCGGCCGGCCAGGAGAAGGCTCAGCCGAGACCGTCCTGAACCGGGTAGATCGCGCAAAAGCCCGGTTCGCACATCGCGAACCGGGCTTTTGTTCGAGTGGGCCTACCAGGACTTGAACCTGGGACCTCTTCGTTATCAGCGAAGCGCTCTAACCGCCTGAGCTATAGGCCCTTGAACGAGGAGAACTTTACAGGACCCCCGAAGGGGCCCTGCAACCGGGTCACTCCCGTTCCGACAGGGTGACCTCCAGGCCTCCCGCGAGGTCCGCCGACACGTTGTAGATGAACGCGCTCACCGTCGCCAGGGCCGACACCAGGACGATGTTGATCGCTCCCAGGATCGCCGCGATGCCGAACACGCGGCCCGCGCTGATCAGCGGCTCCGAGGACGCGTTCGCGCCTTCGCCGCCGACCAGGGACGAGTACGTTCCGTTCAGCTTGTCCCACACGCCCATGCCGTCGAGCACCGTGTACAGGACGCCGACCGCCACCAGCCAGACGAAGAACATCGCCACGCCCAGTACCAGGGACAGCTTCAGCACCGACCACGGGTCGAACCGCTTCACCTGCAGGGACGCGCGGCGCGGGCCGCGGCCCGGGCGGCGCAGCGCGCTCGGGCGGGCTCGCTGCGTCGATGCCGGGGGGACGTCGCCGGCCGGGGGTGGGTTGTCCGAGGCTCCGAACAGGCGGGGGGCGGCGCTGCCCGTCACCACCGCGGGGGCGGGCTGCACCTCCTCCGTGGCCAGCTTGACCGTCGCTTCGGCGTCGCCTTCCTTGTCTACCCGCTGCCAGGGCGGGCTCGCCGGCGTTCCGTTCGAACCCGCTGCCTCGGGATTCTCGGATGGTGTCACGAAGAGTCAGTCCTTACCCGTGCCGTGGGGGCGCTGTCCGTAGCCGAACTTACTGCGCCGTTGTCTCTTCACCCGTTTCAGGTGCTTCCGGAGCCGGAGCGTCCTCGGGCGCTTCACCATTGGCGACGTCCGAGGGCTCGTCCGCGTTGCGTGCGACCGCGAGAAGAGTGGTGCCTTCGCCGAGATTCATCAGCCTGACCCCCTTCGTCTGCCGCCCGGCCTTGCGGACGTCGCCCGCCGGCGTGCGGATCACGCCGCCGCTCGAGGTGATCGCGTACAGCTCGTCCTCGGCGTCGACGATGAGCGCACCCACCAGCCTGCCACGTTTGCGGTCGTGCTGAATGGTGAGCACGCCCTTGCCGCCGCGGCCCTGGACCGGGTAGTCCTCGATCGCCGTGCGCTTGGCGTACCCGCCGTCGGTCGCGACCAGCAGGAACTTGCCCTCCTTGACCACGCTGATGCCGAGCAGCTCGTCGCCGTCGTTGAAGCGCATGCCCATCACGCCGGACGTCGGGCGGCCCATCGGGCGCAGGGCCTCGTCCGTCGCGTGGAAGCGGATCGACTGGCCCTCCGCCGACACCAGCAGCAGGTCGTCCTCGGCCGCCGCCAGCACCGCGCCGACCAGCTCGTCGCCCTCGCGCAGGTTGATCGCGATCAGGCCGCCCGAGCGGTTGGAGTCGAAGTCCGTGAGCTTGGTCTTCTTCACCAGGCCGCGCTTGGTGGCGAGCACCAGGTACGGCGCGACCTCGTAGTTCTTGATCTCGATGACCTGGGCGATCTGCTCGTCCGGCTGGAACGCCATCAGGTTCGCCACGTGCTGGCCGCGCGCGTTGCGGTTGGCCTCCGGCAGCTCGTACGCCTTCGTCCGGTACACCCGGCCCTTGTTCGTGAAGAACAGGATCCAGTCGTGCGTCGAGCAGACGAAGAAGTGCTGGACGATGTCGTCCTGCTTCAGCGTCGCGCCCTGCACGCCCTTGCCGCCGCGCTTCTGGGACCGGTACAGATCCGTTTTCGTCCGCTTGGCGTACCCCGTGCGGGTGATCGTGACGACGACGTCCTCGACCGCGATCAGCTCTTCGTCGGTGACGTCGCCGCCGAAGCCGACGATCTGGGTGCGCCGGTCGTCGCCGTACTTCTCGACGATCGCCATCAGCTCGTCGCGGATCAGCGCGCGCTGCCGCTCCGGCTTGTCGAGGATGTCCTTCAGGTCGGCGATCTCGAGCTCGATCTCGGCCAGCTGGTCGATGATCCGCTGGCGCTCCAGGGCGGCCAGGCGGCGCAGCTGCATGTCGAGGATCGCGGTGGCCTGGATCTCGTCGACGTCCAGCAGCTCCATCAGGGCCGGCCGGGCTTCGTCCGCCGAGGGCGACCGCCGGATGAGGGCGATGACCTCGTCGAGCATGTCCAGCGCCTTGACGTACCCGCGCAGGATGTGGGCCCGCTCTTCGGCCTTCTTCAGGCGGAACTTCGTCCGCCGGACGATGACGTCGACCTGGTGCTTCACGTAGTGGCGGATGATCTGGTCGAGCCGCAGCGTGCGCGGCACGCCGTCGACCAGGGCCAGCATGTTGACGCCGAAGTTCTGCTGCAGCTGGGTGTGCTTGAACAGGTTGTTCAGCACGACCTTCGCGACCGCGTCCCGCTTGATCGTGATCACGATCCGCATGCCGGAGCGGCTGTTGGACTCGTCGGCGATGTCGGCGATGCCGGTGAGCTTGCCGTCGCGGACCAGGTTCGCGATGTTCTCGACCAGGTTGTCCGGGTTGACCTGGTACGGCAGCTCGGACACGACCAGGATCGTGCGGCCCTTCGCGTCCTCTTCGACCTCGACGACCGCGCGCATCCGGACCGAGCCGCGGCCGGTGCGGTAGGCGTCCTCGATGCCGGACGTGCCGAGGATCATCGCCTTCGTCGGGAAGTCCGGGCCCTTGATCCGGACCAGCAGGGCGGCCAGCAGCTCGTCGTCGGTCGCCTCGGGGTTCTCCAGCGCCCAGACGACGCCCTCGGAGACCTCGCGCAGGTTGTGCGGCGGGATGTTCGTCGCCATCCCGACCGCGATCCCGGAACCGCCGTTGACCAGCAGGTTCGGGAACCGCGACGGCAGGACGTCGGGCTCCTGCGTCCGGCCGTCGTAGTTGTCCGAGAAGTCGACGGTGTCTTCTTCGATGTCGGCCAGCATCTGCATGGCCAGCGGCGCGAGCCGGGACTCGGTGTACCGCATGGCGGCCGCGGGGTCGTTGCCCGGCGAGCCGAAGTTGCCCTGGCCGTCGATCAGCGGGTACCGCATCGACCACGGCTGGGCGAGCCGCACCAGGGCGTCGTAGATCGCCGAGTCACCGTGCGGGTGGTAGTTGCCCATGACGTCGCCGACGACGCGCGAGCACTTGTTGTACCCGCGGTCCGGCCGGAACCCGGAGTCGAACATCGAGTACAGGACCCGCCGGTGCACCGGCTTGAGCCCGTCCCGGACGTCCGGCAGCGCGCGCGACACGATGACGCTCATCGCGTAGTCGATGTAGGAGCGCTGCATCTCCTGCTGGATGTCGACCGGTTCGATCCGGTCGTGGTCCGGAGCCGGCGGCAGAGTTTCCGTCATGGAGTCCTTCTCGGGTGCGGAGGCCTAAGGGGGCGAAGAGCGAGGGACGCCTACACGTCCAGGAAGCGCACGTCCTTGGCGTTGCGCGTGATGAACGAGCGGCGGGCCTCGACGTCCTCGCCCATCAGGACCGAGAACAGCTCGTCGGCCTGGGCGGCGTCGTCGAGGGTGACCTGGCCCAGCAGCCGGTTGGCCGGGTCCATCGTGGTCTCCCACAGCTCCTCGGCGTTCATCTCGCCGAGACCCTTGTAGCGCTGGATCGCGTCGTCCTTCGGGAGCCGCTTGCCGGCCTCGACGCCCGCCTGGATGACGGCGTCGCGCTCGCGGTCGGAGTAGGCGTACTCCGGCTCGGCCCGCGGCCACTTGATCTTGTACAGCGGCGGCCGCGAGAGGAAGACGTGGCCGTGCTCGATCAGCGGCGTCATGAACCGGAACAGCAGGGTGAGCAGCAGCGTGGTGATGTGCTGGCCGTCGACGTCGGCGTCCGCCATCAGCACGATCTTGTGGTAGCGCAGCTTCGCGATGTCGAACTCGTCGTGGATGCCGGTGCCGAGCGCGGTGATCAGCGACTGGACCTCGGTGTTCTTGAGGACGCGGTCGATGCGGGCCTTCTCGACGTTGATGATCTTGCCGCGGATCGGCAGGATCGCCTGGTACATCGAGTCCCGGCCCTCCTTGGCCGAGCCGCCGGCCGAGTCACCCTCGACGATGTAGAGCTCGCACTCCGCCGGGTTGGTCGACCGGCAGTCCTTCAGCTTGCCGGGCAGGCCGCCGATCTCCAGCGCACCCTTGCGGCGGACCAGGTCACGCGCCTTGCGCGCGGCCATCCGGGCCTGCGCCGAGGAGATCGACTTGTTGATGATCGTCTTCGCCTCGGTCGGGTTGCGCTCGAACCAGTCGGCCAGCCACTCGTTCGACGTCTGCTGCACGAACGTCTTGGCCTCGCTGTTGCCCAGCTTGGTCTTGGTCTGGCCCTCGAACTGGGGCTCCGCCAGCTTGATCGAGACGATCGCGGCGAGGCCCTCGCGCACGTCGTCGCCGGTCAGGTTGGCGTCCTTCTCCTTGAGCAGCTTCTTGTCGCGCGCGTAGGAGTTGACGACGCGGGTCAGCGCGGCGCGGAAGCCCTCTTCGTGGGTGCCGCCCTCGTGCGTGTTGATCGTGTTGGCGAACGTGTACACCGACGGCGTGAACCCGGTGTTCCACTGCATCGCGACCTCGACCTCGAGGCCGGTGCCCTTGGCGTCGAAGGAGATGACGCTGGGGTGGATCGGGTCCTTGCTGCCGTTGATGTGCTTGACGAAGTCCTCGAGCCCGCCCGGGTAGCAGTAGGTCTTCTCCTTGACCCGCGCGACCTTGCCCTCGGCGTCCGCTTCGGCCTCTTCGTCGGCGACGCGCTCGTCGCGCAGGGACAGCGTCAGCCCCTTGTTCAGGAACGCCATCTCCTGAAGCCGGCGCGAGATGGTCTCGAAGTTGTACGTCGTGGTCTCGAAGATGTCGCCGTCGGCCCAGAACGTGATCGTGGTGCCGGTCTCGCTCGCCGGGCCGAGGTCCTCGAGCGGGCCGGGGACCTGGTCGGTGTACTCCTGGCGCCAGCTGCGGCCGCCGTACTTGACCTCGGCGAGCAGCTTCTTCGAGAGCGCGTTCACCACCGAGACGCCGACGCCGTGCAGGCCGCCGGACACCGCGTAGGAGTCGCTGTCGAACTTGCCGCCCGCGTGCAGCACGGTGAGCACGACCTCGAGGGTCGGCTTCTGCTCCTTGGGGTGCATGTCGACCGGGATGCCGCGGCCGTCGTCGACGACGCGCACCCCGCCGTCGGCGAGGAGGGTAACCTCGACCTTGGTGGCGTACCCCGCCATCGCCTCGTCGACGGAGTTGTCGACGACCTCCTGGACGAGGTGGTGCAGCCCGCGTTCACCGGTGGAACCGATGTACATGCCGGGGCGCTTGCGGACCGCTTCGAGGCCTTCGAGCACCGTGATCGACGACGCGTTGTACTCGCTCTTGTTCTCGGTCACCGGCGTTGTTTCTCCTCGTCTCGCCCGAGCGGACGCTCGCTCTCCTCCAGTGTACTTGGCCGCGTCCGCTGACATGCGGCAAGGACACCCCTGAACGCGTCACAGACGGACGAAATCGGTTCGAGCCGAGTCTTGACGTATCTCGGGAGGTCTGGATGCGTTCTCGGCCCACTCAACGGAGCATCGCGCAACCCGGGTCAGCCGTACGTGTCACGGGGGCCGCGCCCCGGCACGTGCCGGGGCCCTTTCCGCCAGCTCGGGGCGGTCGGGCCCTGGATCCGCATCCGCTTGACGACGCCGTTGCCGACCCCCGCCGCGATCTTGGCCAGCAGCTTTCCCTGCAGCAACCGGAGCTGGGTGGCCCACGCCGTCGAGCTGGCGCGGACGGTCAGCTCGCCGTCCTTGAGCGCGACCGGCTGCGCGTGCTCGGCGACGTCTTCGCCGACCAGCCGCGCCCACTGGGCGAAGACGCGGGCGCTCGTGACGCTCTCGTTCCAGCCGCGGTCGCTGACCAGCCGGGACACGAGCCGGCCGAGTGGCTGCGGGTCGCGCGGGTCCGCGCCCGGCCCCGACCAGCGGCGACGCCGGGGGTTCTGCCCGCCGCCGATCGCGGGGCGGCGCCGCCCGGGCGAGGTACCCCGCTCCTTGGCCTTCGCCTTCGCGGCCTCGAGGGCGGCGTGCGCGAGATCGCGGCCGGTCAGCGGAGCCTCGTTCGGCCCAGCGTCGCCGTCACGTTCCGTACCGGCCGGCGATTCAGGCCGGTCGGCCGGCGTTTTCTGCCACCCATCCGGCCGCAGGGTCACGGGCAGCGATAACTCATTCACCGTGTTATCCACACTGTCCACAGGTTTGTCCCCAGATCGGGTGCGGTTTGTGGCGCCCGTCACCCGCCGTGCCCGGTTGCTCTGCTCAGCCACGCGTGATCTCACCGTCCGCCACCACGAACCGGTGCCCGGCCAGCTCCCCGGGCACGTCTTCGTCGACCGCGGCGGTCACCAGCACCTGTTCGGCGCTCGCGGCCACCTCGGCCAGCCGGGCCCGGCGCTTGCGGTCCAGCTCGGCGAACACGTCGTCGAGCAGCAGCACCGGCTCGCCCGCCTCCTCGCGCAGCAGCTCGTAGCTGCCGAGCCGCAGCGCCAGCGCGAACGACCACGACTCGCCGTGGCTCGCGTAGCCCTTGGCCGGCGCTTGGCCCAGGATCAGCTCCAGCTCGTCCCGGTGCGGGCCGACCAGGCTGATCCCGCGCTCGAGTTCGGCCTTCCTGGCCTCACCCAGCGCCTTGAGTAAGACGTCCTTGAGAACCGCCGGTTGCGCCCGTTCGCCATCCGGTACGCCGTACGTCTCGGGCAGCGCCGCACCCAGCGACGACCGGTAGGCGATCTTCGCCGGACGCGAGTCGGGCGCGACCCCCATGTACGCCGAAGCCGCGTACGGCGCCAGGTCCGCGACGAGGTTCAGGCGCGCGGCCAGCAGCTCCGCGCCCGCCACCGACAGGTGGTCGTCCCAGACCTCGAGCGTCGACAGCGCGTACGGGTCTTCACGTCCCGTACGCCGTTTCCCCGCCGTCTTGAGCAGGGCGTTCCGCTGCTTCAGCACCTTCTCGTAGTCCGCCCGGACCCCGGCGTACCGCGGAGCGCGCAGCACCAGCAGCTCGTCGAGGAACCGTCTTCGCTCGCCCGGGTCGCCCCGGACGAGCGCGAGGTCCTCCGGGGAGAACAGCACCGTGCGCAGGATCCCGAGCACGTCACGCGGCCGGCCGACCGCGCCGCGGTTGACCCGGGCGCGGTTCGCCCGCCCCGCGGTGATCTCCAGCTCGACCGTCAGCTCGCGGTCGTCGTTGACCACCGCGACGCGCACCAGCGCACGCTCGCAGCCGTGCCGGATCAGCGGCGCGTCCGTCGCGACGCGGTGGGAACCCAGCGTCGCGACGTAGCCGATCGCCTCCAGCAGGTTGGTCTTGCCGCGGCCGTTCTGGCCGACCAGCACGGTCGGCCCCGGTTCGAGGGCGAGATCGGCCTGCGGCCAGGAGCGGAAGTCGGTGACCTGCAGGTGTCGCAGATACACCAGCTGCTCCTTATCCGCCGACCTTCTTCACGGCGTGCCCGCCGAACTGGTTGCGCAGCGCGGCGACCGCGCGCATCGCGGCCGAGTGCTCCTGCCGCGAAGCGAACCGCGCGAACAGCGCGGCCGAGATGACCGGCGCCGGCACCGCGTTGTTGATCGCCTCTTCGAGCGTCCACCGGCCTTCGCCGGAGTCCTCGACGTAACCCTCGAGGTCGTCGAGCTCCGGGTCCTCGTCGAGCGCGCGCACGAGCAGGTCGAGCAGCCAGGACCGGACGACCGTGCCGCGCTGCCAGCCCTTGATCACCGCGGGCACGTCCTTGACGACCTTCGCGGCCTCGAGCAGCTCGAAGCCTTCGGCGAAGGCCTGCATCATGCCGTACTCGATGCCGTTGTGGATCATCTTCGCGTAGTGCCCGGCGCCGACGTCGCCCGCGTGCGAGAAGCCTTCCTCGCGCGGGCCTTCCGGCCGCAGCGCGTCGAAGATCGGCATCGCCTTCTCGACGTCGGCGGCCGCGCCGCCGACCATCAGGCCGTAACCGTTCTCCTTGCCCCACACGCCACCGGACACGCCGCAGTCGACGTAGCCGATGTTCTTCGCCGCCAGCAGCTCGGCGTTCAGCTTGTCGTCGGTGTACTTCGAGTTGCCGCCGTCGATCACCATGTCGCCGCCGGCGAGCAGGTTGCTCAGCTCGGTGACCGTCTGCCGGGTCGGCTCGCCGGCCGGGACCATGATCCAGACGATCCGCGGGCCGTCCAGTTTGGACACCAGGTCTTCGAGCGACGTCGTGTCGCTGACGTCCGGGTTGCGGTCGTAGCCGACCACCTCGTGACCGGCCGCGCGCAGCCGCTCACGCATGTTGAAGCCCATCTTGCCCAGGCCGATCAGACCGAGCTGAACCATCGAGATCCCCTTACGTACTAACGAAAGCCGGTCAGCCCGGCAGGCGGACCGGCATCAGGAGGTAGAGGTAACCGGGGACGACGTTGCCCTCGGCGTCGGCGGGCTTGATGAGCGCGGGACGGTTCGGCGTGGTGAACGTGAGCTCCGCCCGGTCGCTGTGGAGGGCGCCCAGGCCGTCGACGAGGTAACCCGGGTTGAACGCGATGGTCACCGGCTCACCTTCGTACTCGACCTGCAGCTCCTCTTCGGCGCTGCCTTCGTCGTCGCCGCCCGCGGACAACCGCAGCGTGTTGTCCCCGAACTCCAGTCGTACCTGAGTCCCCCGCTCGGCCACCAGCGAAACGCGCTTGATGGACTCGGTGAGCGCGGAGACTTCGATCACCGCGCGCGAGGTGTGCGACGCCGGGAGCAGCTGCCGGTACGGCGGGAACTCCGCGTCGAGCAGGCGGGTCGTCGTGTAGCGCCCGGAACCGGACAGGCCGAGCAGGCCCTCCCCGCTGGCGAGGGCGAGGCGGATGGTGGCACCGGACGCGCCGAGCGTCTTGGCCGCTTCGGCGAGGGTGCGCGCCGGGACGAGCACCGCGGCGTCGGCCAGGCCCTCGGCCGGCTGCCAGGTGAACTCGCGCATGGCGAGCCGGAACCGGTCCGTCGCGACCAGGGTCAGCGAGCTGCCGGAGATCTCCAGCCGCATGCCGGTGAGCATCGGGAGCGTGTCGTCCTTGCCCGCGGCGACGACGACCTGGGTGACGGCCTGGCCGAACGCGTCGCCGGCGAGCTCGCCCGCGAAGGCGGGCTGGGACGGCAGCTGCGGGTAGTCCTCGACCGGCATGGTCGGCAGGGAGAACCGCGCGCTGCCGCACGTGATGGTGGCGCGGGCGCCGTCGACGGAGATCTCGACCGGCTGCGCGGGCAGCGCCTTGGTGATGTCGGCCAGGAGCCGCCCGGAGACGAGGAGTCGGCCGCCGTCGGCGATCGTCGCCGGGACCCCCACCGTGGCGGAGACCTCGTAGTCGAAGCCGGAGACCGTCAGCGCGTCGGTGTCGCCGTCCGAGCCGGCGTCGAGGAGGACACCGCCCAGCACCGGCACGGGCGGCCGGGAGGGGAGGCTTCTGGCCACCCACGCGACGGCGTCGGCGAGCCCGTCACGCTCGACGCGGATCTTCATGCGCGCATCCTTTCGACGGTCGAGCCCACTGCGGGCTCGGGCCAGGCCTCGTTCTCCAAGACGGGGACCGGCGGCCCCCTCCGGCCGGGTCCGCCCTCCGCGTGAGCGGCCGGAGCGCGGACCGGGTGCAGGCGTCCACGTTAGGCCGTCACGGGCGCCGCCGTCACCTCGGCCTCCCCTTGACTTTGTCGACATGACGACTCGTTCTCGCGGCTGTCCCCAACTTCGTCCGCCGCCTGTTTTTATCTTTTTCTCTCTAGGAAGAGATCTAAAGGCAGTAGCAGTAGTAAGCGGTGTGGATTGTGTGGATCGAGCTCGTTCGCGCAGGTCGGACGGCTTGCGGGCGTGTGGGTAACCGTGGTGGCGGACCTGTGGGTAGATCGGGCGGTCCGTGGATGGTTTCGGGCGACCCCGGATTCGTCCACAGCTGTCCCCAGTTGTCCCCACAGTTGTCCCCAAGTGTGGGGCGATTTGTACCCAGGGTCTGGGGGTGCCGAACGGGGTCCGAACCCCTCTTCCGAGTGATCGGGCCCTCCTGTGCACAGCATGTGGGCAACCTGTGGAATCAGCGTGGACAAGGGTGTGGATGCGCTGTGGATCGCCTGTGGGCGGGATGTGGACGATCTCGGCGTCGTCGCTGGTGGGAGATCCGTTGGCACTGTGGGCAATCCGCCCACACCATGGGGAAACTTCCTTGTGTACAAACAATTTTCGCGAGTTTGGCGAAGCACGCGTACGCGCCTTCGCTGCTTCGCAGGCGTACGCGTGCTTCAGAGACTCCAAAGACGACTAAGGGGCGTCCACATTGAGCGGACGCCCCGAAGTCGTTGCGGGATAAGGGATGTGCTACTGGCGGGCGCGCTGCTTGATGCGCGACGTCAGCTCCTGCACCTGGTCGTAGATACGCCGGCGCTCGGCCATCTCCTTGCGGATCTTCTTGTCCGCGTGCATGACGGTCGTGTGGTCGCGGCCGCCGAACGTCTGCCCGATCTTCGGCAGCGACATGTCGGTCAGCTCGCGGCAGAGGTACATCGCGATCTGGCGGGCCGTGGCGAGCGCCTTCGTCTTGCCCGGGCCGCACAGGTCGTCGAGCGTCACGTCGAAGAACTCCGCCGTGACACCCATGATGGTCGGCGCGGTGATCTCCGGTGCGTGCGAATCCGGGATCAGGTCCCGCAGCACGATTTCGGCGAGGCCGACGTCGACCGGCTGCTGGTTCAGCGAAGCGAACGCCGTGACGCGGATGAGCGCGCCTTCGAGCTCCCGGATGTTCGCCTCGACGCGCGAGGCGATGAACTCCAGGACTTCACCCGGCACCGCCAGCCTGTCCTGAGCCGCCTTCTTGCGGAGGATCGCGATGCGCGTCTCGAGTTCGGGCGGCTGGATGTCGGTGATCAGGCCCCACTCGAACCGCGTCCGCAGCCGGTCCTCCAGCGTTTCGAGGCGCTTCGGCGGGCGGTCGGAGCTGACGACGATCTGCTTGTTCGCGTTGTGGAGGGTGTTGAAGGTGTGGAAGAACTCTTCCTGCGTCCCTTCCTTGCCCTCCAGGAACTGGATGTCGTCGACGAGCAGGATGTCGATGTCGCGGTAGCGGCGTTGGAAGGCGACCTTGCGGTCGTCGCGCAGCGAGTTGATGAAGTCGTTCGTGAACTCTTCGGTCGAGACGTACCGGACGCGCATGCCCGGGAAGAGCCGTTGCGCGTAGTGGCCGACCGCGTGCAGCAGGTGCGTCTTGCCGAGCCCGGACTCGCCCCAGATGAAGAGCGGGTTGTACGCGCGGGCCGGCGCTTCGGCGACGGCGACCGCGGCCGCGTGCGCGAAGCGGTTGGACGCGCCGATGACGAACGTGTCGAAGGTGTACTTCTCGTTCAGCTTCGTCTTCGACGTCTGCGGCTGCGCCGGCGCGGTGTACGGCTGGCCGGCGATCGGCTGGCCCGAGAACGTCGGCCAGATCTCGTGGACGGCGGCGAGCGCCTCGCCCTCTTCGTCGACTTCCTCGTCGGTGTCGCCGTCGTCGTCCGGCTTCGGCGCGACGGACTGGTGCGGCGGCAGCGGAGGCATCGGCGGCGCGGGTTCGGGCCGCGGGGGCGGCATCATCGGCGCGCCGTTGCCCGGCAGCGGCGGGACGGCGTCGTGGCTCGCGCCGTTTTCCACCCGGCCGGGTGACGGCACGTAGCGGGGCGCGGGAGCCGGGACGACCGCCTCGGCGGTGTCGACCTTCACCGCGAGCGAGATGGCCCGGCCGAGCCGCCGGGAGAGCGCGTCGGTGATGGCGCCGCGCAGGCCGCGTTCGATCGCTTCCTTCGCGAAGTCGCTGGGCGCCGCGAGCAGCGCCGTGCCGTCGAGCAGGCCGATCGGACGGGTCACGCGCATCCAGGCGCGCTGCTGGGGGGACAGGGTCCCGTCGGACAGTTCGCGTACCACCTGTTCCCAGATGACACCCAGATTGTGCTGGTGTTCCGACACCTGTCTGGCTCCCCTCCCCTCGTCGGCGTGGACGGCCGAACACCCCGCGACCTGCGTGCAGTCGGCACAGCGGATATCCACATAGTTGTCCACAGCTGTGCACTAATGTACGGCGACCTGCGACGCCGCCACCTGCGGGCTCGTCGTACGCCGGTGGGCACCCCACCACCCGGAGAACTGTGCACCGCGACCGGTGACCCGGAAGAGGCACGCTAACAAGCCCCGCCCGCTGCCACAAGGCATCCTCGGCGGCCAGCATTTCACGGTGCACGGGACGTGGCCATTCGGTGTCCCGGCGTCGATCGCCGCGGCCGCGCGGGCCGGTCGCGTACCGTGGCCGAGGGGGTGCTTACCGGCCGCCCGACGGGGGTGCGTACCCTCGTAAGGTCTCCCGTATGCGACGGGTGCGTTTCGCGTGCCCACGTTGTCGTCGCTCGTCGTGACGAGGCCACACGTTGGTAGGAGACACCAGAGACTGCCGTGCGCCCGCACGACACGCCAGGTGGGAGAAGGAATTCTTCCCGCAGGGCGGGTTCGGGGCAGACGACACAGTGAGACACAGGAGAAGCAGTGAGCAAGGGTAAGCGCACCTTCCAGCCGAACAACCGCCGCCGCGCCAAGACGCACGGCTTCCGCCTGCGCATGCGGACGCGTGCCGGCCGGGCCATCCTGGCTGGCCGTCGTCGCAAGGGCCGCGCCGCGCTGTCCGCCTGATCCGGCACGTCGGGGCGCGCCGTGCTGCCGGCTGCCGCACGTCTGCGGCGGAGTGAGGACTTCCGCGTGGTTCTCCGTCGCGGGTCCCGGGCCGGCAGGCGCCGCCTCGTCGTCCACGCGCTGACCACGGACCCGTCCGCGGCCGCCGACGCTGTGCAGTCCGAAACTGCGCCGTCGGCGGCCAGGGCGGGTTTTGTGGTGAGCAAGGCCGTCGGCAATTCGGTGGTCCGCCACCGCGTCAGCCGGCGGTTGCGCCACCTCGTTTCGGCCCGGCTCGGAACACTGCCCGCCGGCACGTCGTTGGTCGTACGGGCATTGCCGCCGTCGTCGACCGCGTCCAGCGCCGAGCTCGGGTCCGATCTCGACGCCGCGTTGCGTCGGCTGGGGCTTCTGTCGTCGCGCCGTCCGGCCGGGGATGTCCCCCGCCCGACGCGTCCCGCGGACGCGGCCCCCGACCACGGATCAGCGGTGTGACCGGCATGCGAGCCACCCCCGAACACGAGCACGACCACGACCTGGACCCCGAGCCGCCCCGGCCCGGTCCCGTCGCCTGGGTCCTGCTGCTCCCCATCAAGCTCTACCGCAAGGCGATCTCGCCCTTCCTCCCGCCGGCTTGCCGGTTCTACCCGAGCTGCAGCGCGTACGCAGTCGAAGCCCTCACCCGGCACGGTGCCGGGCGCGGCTCCTACCTCGCGCTGCGCCGGCTGCTGCGCTGCGGCCCCTGGACGCCTCCCGGCCGCGACCCCGTGCCCGAGACGTTCTCGTGGCGCCACCGACGACCTGAAACACCGATCGAGGAGTAGCAGCAGTGCTCGATTTCATCTACTACCCCGTGTCCTTCATCCTCTGGTGTTGGCACAAGGTCTTCGGTTTCGTCTTCGGGGAAGCCGCGGCGATCTCCTGGATCCTCGGCATCATCTTCCTGACGTTCACCGTCCGCGGCATCATGTTCAAGCCGTTCGTGAACCAGGTCCGGTCGATGAAGAAGATGCAGGACTTCGCGCCGGAGATGAAGAAGATCCAGAAGAAGTACGCGAACGACCGGCAGCGCCAGGCCGCGGAGATGCAGAAGCTCCAGCGTGAGCACGGCGTCAACCCGCTGGGCAGCTGCCTGCCGATGCTGCTTCAGATCCCGGTGTTCATCGGCCTGAACCACGTCCTCCGCGCGTTCACGATGCCGCCGCCCGGTGGCGGCCCGAAGACCGAGAACTACTTCTTCACCCAGCACGACGTCGAGTCCTACGTCAACGCGAAGCTGTTCGGCGTCAACCTCGGCGAGGCCGTCTACAACGGTGTCGGCGTCGTCAGCGGCGGGGCCACCAACGTCGGCTTCCACTGGAGCGTGCTCCCGGTCGCGCTGCCCCTGATGATCGTCGCGTCCATCGCCACGCACCTCACCGCGCGGCACTCGGTGGCCCGGCAGAACGCCGCGTCGGCCACCCCGCAGACCGCGATCATGAACAAGCTGACGATGTACATCTTCCCGCTCGGGGTGCTCGTCTTCGGTGCCCTGTTCCCGCTCGGCCTCCTCTTCTACTGGCTGGCGAACAACGGCTGGACGCTGATGCAGCAGCGGCTCGTCTACACGAAGATCGACAAGGAAGAGGCGGCCCGCAAGGCGGAGGCCGCGGAGAAGCGCGCGTCGCTCGGCCCGAAGCCGGGGCAGAAGCCGACCGCGCCGAAGGTCGGTCAGAAGCCGGTCCAGCAGAAGAAGAACCAGACCGCCCAGGGCGGCGCGCAGAAGAAGGTCACGAAGGCGGGCTCGGCCCACGGCTTCGCACAGACCTCGCCGGCGGAGGCGGCCGCCAAGGCGGACGGCGCGACCGCGGCGGCCCCGGCCGACAACGGCCAGAACGGCTCGAAGGACAACGGCACCGGCGTGCCGGGCCTTCTCAAAGACTCGACCAGGAAGTCGGGCCGGAAGCGCCGCTGAGGCGCGACCGGTTCGGAGAGGAGACGAATGATGTCGGAGACGATCGACACGATCGACGCCGATAAGGACGACGTGACCCCGGAGCCGGCCGCTGCCGCGGACGCGGCGGGCGAGGAGAAGGCGGGCGGTGACGACATCCTCGTTCAGGAGGGTGACATCGCCGGCGACTACCTCGAGCGCCTGCTGGACCTGCTCGACTACGACGGTGACATCGACCTGGACGTGGAAGCCGGCCGCGCGATCGTCAGCATCGACGGTGGCGAGGACCTCGAGAAGCTCGTCGGCCCGCGCGGCACGGTGCTCGAGGCCCTGCAGGAGCTGACCCGCCTGGCGGTCCAGCAGGAGACGGGCTCCCGCAGCCGCCTGATGCTGGACATCGCGGGCTGGCGCGCGGACCGCCGCGAGGAGCTGAAGGAGCTCGGCCGCTCGACGGCCGAGTCGGTCCTCAAGAGCGGCGAGCGGGTGCGGCTGCAGCCGATGAGCCCGTTCGAGCGCAAGGTGGTCCACGACGCGGTGGCGACGGTCTCGGGCGTCACGAGCGAGAGCGAGGGCGAGGACCCGAAGCGCCGCGTGGTGATCTTCCCGGAGTCCTGAGCTTCGGTTCGCCTGGAGAGCGGCCCCACTTGACTCGGTCAGGTGGGGCCGCTTTCTTGTGGGCATGCGCCCGGCAGCCGGTGAGGCCGTCCACTTCTCGGAAGACCCCACGATCGCCCGCTTCGACCCGCACGTGGCGGCGACGGCTCGGCAGCCGGAGGCTTACGTATGGGCGGTCGACGCGGCCCGCGCGCCGGACTACTGGTTCCCGCGGCAGTGCCCGCGCGCGCTGGCGTGGGTGCTGCCGTCTACAACGGACGCGGACCGCGCGTGGCTCGGCGCCGATCGCGTCCACGCGATCGAGTACGGGTGGCTCGAGGCGATGCGGACGGTCCGGCTGTACGCGTACCGCTTCCCGGCAGTGTCGTTCCGGTCGTTCGGTGAGCACGCCCACGCGGTCGTGGCGACCGTGCCGGTCGAGCCGCTCGGTCCGCCGGAGCGCGTCGGTGACCTGTTCGCGCTCCACGAGGAGGCGGGCATCGAGTTGCGGGTGATGCGGAACCTGTGGGCGTTCGTCGACACGGCCGCGGCGGGCACGCTCGGCTTCAGCGGCATCCGGTTGGGCAACGCGGCGCCTCGGCCGAGCGAATTACACCAGTGATGTTTCACGTGGAACGGTCCACAACGGCCGCCGGCTGAGTGGAGTTGTCCACATCTTCGGACTGTCGGCTCGTCTTCTCCGGTTCATCGGGGACAATCGAACGAGCGCGGTTTCACGTGAAACCGGCGGACGAGGAGTAGGCGGAGTGAGCTTGGAGCAGGCGGCGGAGCGAGTGTTCGGAGAGCACGTCGACCAAGCGGCCGGGTACGTCGAACTCCTGGAGCGTCACGGCGTCGAGCGGGGGCTGATCGGTCCCCGGGAAGTCGAGCGGCTGTGGGAACGGCACGTGCTCAACTCGGCGGTGATCGGCGAGCAGATGCCCGAGGGGGCCCGCGTCGTCGATGTCGGGTCGGGCGCGGGGCTTCCGGGTGTACCGCTGGCGATCGCGCGACCGGACCTCGATATCGTCTTGCTCGAACCGATGGCCCGCCGGGTGGACTGGCTGGCCGAGGTGGCCGAGAAGCTGGAACTCCCGATCACCATCGTCCGTGGACGCGCGGAGGAGCGGCCTGTGCGTGAGCAGCTGAGTGGCGCCGACATCGTCACCGCTCGCGCGGTCGCCCCGCTCGCTCGTCTCGCGGACTGGTGCCTGCCGCTCGTCCGTCCCGATGGCTTCCTGGTTGCCCTCAAGGGCGCCAGCGCGGCGGAGGAGATCGAGCGGGACGGTGCTGCCATCCGCAAGGCCGGCGGGGCCGATCCCCTCATCGTCGAGTGTGGTGCGGCGGTCCTCGAGGTCCCCAGCACGGTAGTGAAGATCCGTCGCCTGCCGACGGCCGTCAAGCCGAAGGCGCGGAGCAGGAAGCGTTAACGGGCCGCGATGTTCCACGTGAAACGACGCGACTCGACCACCGACCAGACGTCTAGATGGAGGAGGTGTCGAGACCGGTGAATCCCCCGCCGTCCGACTCCACGGAGACCAGCCACGACGTGGGCTGGACGCCGATCGCCGAAGAAGCCGCCCGCGCCGCGCGTCTGCTGCACCCGGAAGAGGGGATGCTCCCCCGCCCCGGCCGCCGTCGCGTGCTGACCGTGGCCAACCAGAAGGGCGGCGTCGGCAAGACCACCAGCACGGTCAACCTAGCCGCCGCGCTCGCGCTCCACGGGCTCAAGACACTCGTCGTCGACCTCGACCCGCAGGGCAACGCGAGCACCGCGCTCGACGTCGACCACCGGTCCGGGACGCCCTCCATCTACGAGGTGCTCATCGGCGAGGTGACGCTCGCCGAAGCGGCGCAGCCGACCGAGCAGTCCCCCAACCTCTTCTGCGTCCCCGCGACGATCGACCTCGCCGGTGCCGAGATCGAGCTCGTCTCGATGGCGTCCCGCGAGTCCCGGCTCAAGGAGGCCATCTCCTCGGAGATCCTCGACGAGATCGGCGTCGACTACGTCCTCATCGACTGCCCGCCGTCGCTCGGCCTGCTGACGGTCAACGCGATGGTCGCCGCGCAGGAGGTGCTCATCCCGATCCAGTGCGAGTACTACGCGCTCGAAGGTCTGGGGCAGCTGCTGAGCAACATCGAGCTCGTGCAGCAGCACCTCAACCGCGAACTCCGCGTCTCGACGATCCTCCTCACCATGTACGACGGCCGCACCAAGCTGGCCGACCAGGTGACGAACGAGGTGCGGAACCACTTCGGCGACACCGTCCTCAAGACGGTCATCCCCCGCAGCGTGAAGGTGTCCGAGGCGCCCGGGTACGGCCAGACCGTGCTCGCCTACGACCCCGGTTCGCGCGGGGCGATGAGCTACGTCGACGCGGCCAAGGAGATCGCCGAGCGCGGCGCACAGATGGAGAAGGGTAGTTCGACATGACCGAGCGTCGAGGAGGGCTGGGGCGCGGCCTCGCCGCCCTGATCCCGACCGGACCCACCGGCGGCGGTCCCCTGCCCGCGCCCAGCGACGCGGCGACGGACAAGAAGTCGGCCGAGGACAAGGGTTGGTTCGCGGCGAACGGCCAGGCGAAGCAGCACAGCGGCGAGGTCGCCGGCGCGGTCTACCGCGAGATCCCCATCGGCTCGATCAAGCCGAACCCGAAGCAGCCGCGCCAGGTCTTCGACGAAGAAGCGCTCGCCGAACTCGAGCATTCGATCCGCGCGTTCGGGCTCATGCAGCCCATCGTCGTGCGCGAGCTCGGCAACGACGAGTACGAGCTCGTCATGGGCGAGCGGCGGCTGCGCGCGTCGCAGCAGGCGGAGCTCGAGGCGATCCCGGCGATCGTCCGGCAGACCGCTGACGAGTCGATGCTGCGCGACGCGCTCCTGGAGAACATCCACCGCGTCCAGCTGAACCCGCTCGAAGAGGCGGCGGCGTACCAGCAGCTGCTCGACGAGTTCGCGGTGACGCACGAGGAGCTGGCGAGCCGGATCGGCCGCAGCCGTCCGGTCATCACCAACACGATCCGGCTCCTCAAGCTCCCCCTGCCGGTGCAGCGCCGGGTGGCCGCGGGCGTCCTGTCCGCCGGCCACGCCCGCGCGCTGCTGTCGCTGGAGGACGCCGAGAGCCAGGAAGAGCTCGCCGCGCGGATCGTCGCGGAGGGCATGTCGGTCCGGGCGACCGAGGAAGCCGTCACGCTCAAGAAGAGCGAGAAACCGGCGAAGCCGAAGCCCGCGCCGCGCAAGCCGATCCAGGCGCCGGGTCTGCAGGAACTCGCGAACCGGCTTTCGGACCGCTTCGACACGCGGGTGAAGGTCGACCTCGGCCGGCGCAAGGGGCGGATCACGCTCGAATTCGGGTCGGTGGACGACCTCGAGCGGATCGTCGCGATCATCGATGCGAACGGGACGAATCAGACACCGAAAACCGATTAGGGATCACCCCAGGGTGTTTCGTCACGGTGATGATTGCTCTTTGGAGTAGTGACAGGCACAAGGAGTGATCACACGAAAAAGGCCGCCACGGGAGTTCCGAGGCGGCCTTTCGCGTGGGTGAGAGTCAGCGAGAGATGGCTCGCGCGATCAGTTCGGCGAACACCGCGCCGAGCGACTTGCCCGCCGCGTCGATGGCCATCGGGACGGTCGACGTCTCTGTGAGGCCCGGCGACGGGTTCACTTCGAGGAAGTGGACCGCGCCGTCCGGGGCGACGATCGCGTCGGTCCGCGAGATGTCCCGCAAGCCGAGGACGCGGTGCGCGGCGACTGCGAGTTCGGCCACCGCTTTCGCCGCAGCGTCGTCGAGCCGGGCCGGGGTGAAGAAGTCCGTCAGGCCGGCGGTGTAGCGGGCCGTGTAGTCGTACACGCCGCTCTCCGGGACGATCTCGACCGCGGGAAGGGCCTCGGGGCCGTCCTCGCCCTCGATGACCGTCACGGCCACCTCGACGCCGTCGATGAACCGCTCAGCGAGGACGGTGTCCCCGTAGGCGAAGCAGCCGACCATCGCCGCCGGCAGTTCCGCCGCCTCGCGCACCACCTGCGTGCCGAGCGCCGAGCCACCCTGGTCCGGCTTGAGGATCAGCGGCAGGCCGAGGCGCTCCACCATCGCGTCGAGCACCGCCTGGGCGCCGAGTTCGCGGAACGTGCTGTGCGGCAGCACCACCCACCCCGGCGTCACGAACCCGGCGTTCTGCAGCAGAGCCTTCGCCGTCGGCTTGTCCCACGCGCGGCGGCAGCCCTGCGAGCCGGTGCCGACGAACGGCACGCCCAGCATCTCCAGCACCGTCTGCACCGAGCCGTTCTCGCCCTCGCCGCCGTGCAGCGCGACGACCACGGCGTCCGGGCGCTGCGTGCGCAGCCGCTCCAACAGACCCGCGTCGGTGTCCCACTCCTCGATGCCGAGGCCCTCGGACTTGAGCGCCGCGGAGAGCCGTCGCCCGGACCTCAGCGAGACGTCGCGTTCGTGCGAAAGCCCGCCGGCGAGCACGGCAACGGTACGGTCGACCACCGTAGGAACTCCTTAGAAGAAGATTTAGACCGTGTCCGGGGACGGGTTCTGCGGTCCCTGGATCTGGCGCGCGCTCACGTTACCGAAGGTGCGGGCCAGGTCCATTTCGGACTCGAGCACCGCCGCCAGCCGCCGCACGCCCTCCCGGATGCGTTCCGGGGTCGGGTAGCAGTAGGACAACCGCATCTGGCGGCTGCCGAACCCGTCGGCGTAGAAGCCGGTGCCGGACGCGTACGCCACCCGCGCGGTCACCGCGCGCGGCAGCATCGCCTTCGTGTCGACGCCTTCCGGCACCGTCACCCAGACGTAGAACCCGCCGTCCGGCTTGGTCCACGAGCAGCCCGGCGGCAGGTACTGGTCGAGCGCGGACAGGATCGCGTCCCGCCGCTCGCGGTAGTTCTCGCGGAACTTCTTGATCTGGCCCTTCCAGTCGTGCGTGGCCAGGTAGCGCGACACGATCATCTGGTTGAACGTCGGCGGGCACAGCGTCGCCGACTCCGCGGCCAACACGAGCTTCTCGCGCACGGCGTGCGGTGCCAGCACCCAGCCGACGCGCAGGCCCGAGGCGAACGTCTTGGAGAACGACCCGAGGTACACGACGTTCTCGGGGTCGGCCGAGCGCAGCGCCGGGTACGTCTGACCGTCGAAGCCGAGCAACCCGTACGGGTTGTCCTCGACGACCAGGACACCGTGCTCGCGGCAGATCTCGAGGATCTCCGCGCGGCGCTCGACGGCCAGCGTGACGCCGGCGGGGTTGTGGAAGTTCGGGATCGTGTACAGGAACTTGACCCGGCGGCCGGCCTTCTTCGCCTGATCGAGTGCTTCCCGCAGCAACGAAGGCACCAGACCCTGGTCGTCCATCGCCACGTGCACCACCTGCGCCTGGTACGCGGCGAACGACCCCAGCGCGCCGACGTACGAAGGGCCTTCGGCGATGACGACGTCACCCGGGTCGCAGAACAGCCGCGTGACCATGTCCAGGCCCATCTGGGAGCCGACGGTCACCACGACGTCGTCCGGGTGCGCCTTGATGCCCTCCAGGGCCATGATCTCGCAGATCTGCTCGCGCAGCACCGGGACGCCGTGCGCCGAGCCGTACTGCAGTGCCACCAAGCCGTCTTCGGCGATGATCTCGGCCACCTGCGCCGACAGCGTGTCGAGCGGCAGCGCCGCCAGGTTCGGCATGCCGCCGGCCAGCGAAACCACCTCGGGCCGGCTGGCCACCGCGAACAGGGCCCGGATCTCGGAGGCGGTCATGCCCGCGGTGCGGGCGGCGTACCGCTCCAGGTGCGGGTCGAGGTTCTGGCGGCCGCTGGGGCGCTGACTGGGGCGGTTCTCGGTCATCGACGTTCACCCGGGGCTAGGCGGACACGGTCACTCCCGCGGGAGCTGGTAGATCCCATCGAGTGTAACCGGGCACCCATCAGGACCCCCTGGCCTTCCGGTGCTTGTCACATCGGCCTATCCTCGACCGTGGCCCTCGTGTTCGTGCCGTGGATCTCGCGCGGCTTGACGAGCGGGCGGCCGGTCGGGAGCGCAGGTCAGGGAGGTCACGGGTGTCGCGTCGCGTCGTGGGCGTCACACTGGACAACCTGGAGCACCTGCCGAAGAGCTGCCGCCGGTGCGTGTACTGGGAGCTGGCCCCCCACCTGAAGCACCAGGCCGAGGAGTTCGGCGCGACCGAGGTCGAGAAGGAAGCCTGGGTCTCGAGCGTGCTGCTCGAGTGGGGGTCCTGCGGCCGCATCGTCTACAGCGACACGCTGCCGGTCGGGTTCGTGCTGTACGCCCCGCCGAACGCGGTCCCGCGCGCGCTGGCCTTCCCGACGTCCCCGCCGAGCGCGGACGCGGTCCTCCTGACGTCGTTCCAGGTCCTCCCCGAGTTCCGCGGTGGCGGGCTCGGCCGGATGCTGGTCCAGGCGGTCGCCAAGGACCTGACGAAACGCGGGGTCCGCGCGATCGAGGCGTTCGGCGACGCCCGTCCCGACGAAGCCGACCCGGACGGCGGCCACAGCTGCGTGCTGCCGGCGGCCTTCCTGCAGAGCGTCGGCTTCAAGACGGTCCGCCCGCACCAGAAGTGGCCCCGCCTGCGTCTCGAGCTGCGGTCGGCGATCACCTGGAAGGAAGACGTCGAGGCGGCGCTGGAGCGGCTGCTCGGCCAGGTGACCATCACGACCGCCGAGCCGAGCCTCGGCCGCGCCTGAATCCTCGCCCGCAAACGTTTGCGCCTGGGCTTTGGCGTGCCCGGAACAGGGTGTGCACAGCTGTGGAAGAAGTGCCGAGTTATCCACAGAGCCCTGCTAGGAGCGGTGGAAAAGCTGTGGAGAACTGCCCCGGAACCTGGGGACGCGCGCCTGGCGTCCCCAGGGGTGGTGGGGCAGGTGAAGGAGAGCCGCTAGGGGTTGTGGTCGGCCCTATTCGGCCTTCGCGAGCTCGTGCGCGAGGACGTCGGCGAACGTGAACGTTCCCGTCGGCTGGTCGCCCTCGCCGAGCAGGTACAGGCGCTTGACGGCGATCAGGATGCCCTCCGCGACGATGTCGCGGAACGCCGGGTCGCCGAGCTTGCGGGCGTCGTCCGGGTTCGTCAGGTAGCCGATCTCGACGCGGACCGCCGGGCAGCGGGTGCGCGTGAAGATCTCCCACGTCTTGTAGTGCGTGCGGCAGTCCAGCATGCCGGTGCGGGCCGCGACCTCGCGCTGGATGAAACCGGCCAGCAGCTCGCCGACGGTGGACGTGGTGCCGTTGCCGGTGCCGAAGTGGAAGCTCGCGACCCCCTGCGCGCGGGGCGAGGGGTTCTTGTCGCTGTGCAGCGAGAGGAACAGGTCGGCGCCCGCGTCGTTGGCGAACTTGGCGCGCTCCAGCTCCGTGGGGCTGTGGTTCGGGCCGCGGGAGATCAGCGCCTCCATGCCGGTGGCCTTCATCCGGCCTTCCAGGCGGCGCGCGAGGTCCCACGCGATGTCGGCCTCGCGCAGCCCGCCGGCGACCACGCCGAGGTCGTCGCCGCCGTGGCCGGGGTCGATCACGATCCGCTTGCCGCGCAGCCGCGGGCCCGCCTGGCGCACCTGCTCCTGCTCGCGCAGGAAGACCGGGCGGCCGCCGCGGGCGCGCGGCGAGGACAGGCGGTGCAGCTCGCGGATGGTCGCCGGGCCGCACATGCCGTCCGGCGTCAGGCGCATGTCGCGCTGGAACGTCTTGAGCGCGCGCTCGGTCGCCGGACCGAAGTAGCCGTCGGGGCGGCCGGCGTCGAAGCCCAGCTCGGTGAGGCGCTCCTGCAGCGTGAAGACGTCGTCGCCGTGGACCGGGGACGCGATCATGTACGACAGCGGGCGGCTGCCCAGGTGGTAGCTGGCGCCCTTGAGCGCCTGGAACGTCGCCGGACCCACGACGCCGTCGGTCATCAGCCCACGACGCTGCTGGAAGGTACGGACGGCGTGCTCGACGGCGACGTCGAACGTGCCGTACTCCTCGTCGGTCCCGGTGACCGGCGGGAGCAGGTCCATCCCGGCCAGAATGGACCTGATCTCGGCGACGTCCGGACCGGCGTCACCGCGGCGGAGTACCCGCATGCACTCCTCGCTCTTCCTCAGGCACCGATTTCGGGGGACTCGGTGCGTGGCAGGACTTCGGAAAACCATCGCTGGGACTTGCCCAGGTCCTCTATTGTGCCTTGCCAACTCTTAGTGACAGCGCAGGCCCGGTAGGTACGTCAAGAACCCGTTAGTGGAGTACCCCGCGTGCTGGCGATCACGCACGATTCACCCAGACCGGTCAGATTCCCCCGAACGGCGACGAACCCGGGGCCACGGAGGGATTCCCGCAGGCCCCGGGTTCGCCGGAGTGGTTCGATTCAGAGGACGTCGGCGAGGTCCGACAGCAGCGCGGCCTTCGGCTTGGCGCCCACGATCTGCTTCACCGGCTTGCCGCCCTGGAACAGGATCAGCGTCGGGATGGACATCACCTGGTAGTCACGCGGCGTGTTCGGGTTCTCGTCGATGTCGATCTTGGCGATCGTCAGCTTGTCGCCCTTCTCCGCCGCGATCTCCTCGAGCACCGGGGCGACCATCTTGCACGGGCCGCACCAGGTGGCCCAGAAGTCGACGAGGACCGGCTTCTCGCTGGTCAGGACCTCGTCGACGAACGTCGCGTCGGTCACCTTGACGGTGTTGGCCATGGTTTCTCCTTACAGGGTGGTTGGAAGCCGGAAAGTCAGTTGGTGCCCGCGCCGTAGCCGCCGCCGACGAGCTCGGCCGCCTCGTGCGCGTCCGACTCGCCGTGCTCCGCGAGCCATCGTTCCGCGTCGATCGCGGCGCTGCACCCGGAACCGGCGGCGGTGATCGCCTGCCGGTAGGTGCGGTCCACCAGGTCACCGGCCGCGAAGACGCCGTCCAGGTTCGTGAAGGAAGTACGCCCCTGGGTGAGCACGTAGCCGTCCTCGTCCAGGTCGACCTGCCCCTGCACCAGCTGGCTGCGCGGGTCGTGCCCGATCGCGACGAAGAAGCCCGACACGTCGAGCGTCGACTCCGAGCCGTCCTTGGTGTCCTTCAGCTGCAGGGCTTCGACCTTGCCGTCGCCCAGCACCCCGGTGATCTGCGAGTTCAGCTTCCACTTGATCTTCTCGTTCGCGCGGGCGCGCTCGAGCATGATCTTGGACGCACGGAACTCGTCGCGCCGGTGGACGATCGTGACGGACTTCGCGAACTTCGTCAGGAAGGTCGCCTCCTCCATCGCCGAGTCGCCACCGCCGGCGACCACGATGTCGTGGTCCCGGAAGAAGAAGCCGTCACAGGTCGCACAGGCCGACACACCGCGGCCGAGCAGCTCCTGCTCGCCCGGCACGTTCAGGTACCGCGCCGCGGCCCCCATGGCGAGGATGACCGCGCGGGCGGCGTAGCGCTTGCCGTTCGCGACGACGTACTTGACGTCCCCGGTCAGCTCCAGCGACTCGACGTCCTCCGCGCGCAGCTCGGCGCCGAAGCGCTCGGCCTGCTTGCGCATCTCCTCCATCAGGTCCGGACCCATGATGCCGTCGCGGAACCCGGGGAAGTTCTCGACCTCGGTCGTCGTCATCAGCGCGCCGCCGAACTGCGTGCCCTCGAACACCAGCGGTTCAAGCTGGGCCCGCGCCGCGTAAACGGCAGCGGTGTATCCGGCAGGACCCGACCCGACGATGATCAGGTTCCTGATTTCCTCGGCAGCCACCCGTGACCTCCGCTCGTAGTGACCCGTGTACCAGGCTCAACACGATCGTAGGTGGCCATGTTCCCACCGGTGACAGGCGCTACTTCTCCCCGACGACCTTGTCGAACAACACCGCCGGATTGCCTGGTCCGCAGTCCGCGCCGAAGGCCACCAGTCGGAACTGGGCCAGCTTGCCGGTGGTCAGGATGATCATCACCCCGGCCTTGCCACCGACGTTCACCGGGCGGATGCCCTCGGGCCGCACCTTCGGGTCCAGCCCGGCGGCCGCGATGCACGCGTCGAGCCGGTCTTCGGTCTGCAGCGGGCCGAAGTCGCGGACGCCGACCGCCTTGCCGATCAGGGCCTGCGCGCCGGAGCCGTCGTTGCCGACCGAAGGGCCGGTCGGGGCGGCGACGTTAGGGGTGCCGGTCTGCTGCGAAGTGTTCGGGATCGCGACGGTCACGGCGACGACCGCCGCCGCGGCCGCGGTCAGGACGCCGGCGGCCCAGCCGAGCCGCTTGTTCCGCTTCCGCCGGGCCGCCGCGAGGTCCACCACCGGGGCGGCCTGCGGTGCACTCGGCTGCGTTCGCTCCGGCTGGGCCGGATCACGCTGTGCTCTCTCAGGAAAGTGGGCGGCTGCTTCGGCGGCCAGCGCCGCGTCCAGCCGGGCGGCGAACTCCGCGGGCATCCGCGGGGCCGGTGCGTGGGCGAGCGAGGCGAGGTCGGCCTGCGTGGCGTCGAGGGCGGCCAGGATTTCGCGGGCCTCCGGGTCGGCGTCGACCAGCGGCCACAGCTCGGCTGCGCGCGCTTCGTCCAGGACGCCGGCGTGGAGGTCGGCGAGCACGTCGACAGACCAGGGCGGACCGACGGTCCCCCCGATCCCCCGGCTTTCGTCCGTCATCGTCCCTCCCCGCTACCCGGCTGACGCCCGGCCCGTTTGCTTTCGTGAGTTGGGACGTTCGCAATCGCATCGGGGTTCCGCAGGTGCCCGAGAACCTTCGCGAGTTTTCCCCGGCCCCGCGCGCACCGGCTCTTCACCGTGCCTTCGGCGATGCCGAGCATCTTGGCCGTCTCGGCCACGGAGTATCCCTCGACGTCGACCAACACGATCGGGGCACGCTGCTCTTCGGGCAGCTGGTCGAGCGCCTCCCGCACCAGCAGGCTGGTCTCGCGCTCGGCCATCGAGTCGCGCGGGGTGGCCGGCTCGTTGAAGCCGGTCTCCGGCAGCGGCACGGTCGGGCGCGCCTGGCGGCGGCGGATCCGGTCGAGGCAGGCGTTCACCACGATCCGGTGCAGCCACGTCGTGACCTGCGACTCCGCCCGGAACCGGTCGGCGGCCCGGAACGCCGAGATGAACGCGTCCTGCAGCGCGTCGGCGGCCTCCTCCGGGTCGCGGAGCGTGCGCAGGGCGACCGCCCACATCCGGTCGCGGTGGCGCTGGACGAGTTCGCTGAACGCATGGGGGTCCCCCGCGGCGTGAGCCGCTATCAGATCCGCATCCGTGGGAGCTGCAGCTGTCACCCGGCAGAGCCTACTGACCCGGCCGGATGCGTCACCCCGCAGGCAGGAAGGACAGGTCGCCGATTTCGGTCTGGTACTGGCCGTCCACCTGCGCCAGCTGGGTGATCCAGACGACGAAGTACTCGCCCTGGGCCGGCTGGGCCAGCGCGATCGTCGTCTCGCCGTCCTGCAGGTCGCCGTTGCCGACCACCTTCGTGTCGGCCAGGTCCGGGTTCTTTTCGGTGGCCGACCGGATCTCGACCTTGGTGCCCGGGGTGCCGCCGGTGACCTTCACCTGGCTGAGGTTGATCGGGTCCTTGAAGGTGACGACCAGCCCGACGCCCGGCTTGATGGCCGGGAACTGCTGCTTGTACTTCTCGGTCCGCCATTCGGTTTCGGGCTTGCCGTCGATCGCGTACCTGGCTCGCCCGGTGTTGTCGCCCGAGCCTTCGGGGTTGTAGACGGCCACGGCCTGCGGTGCCACCGGCGCGCCCACGGTGGGCGACGGCGGCGGGGCCGGTGCGGACGAGGACGCGGGCGGTGCCGCGGCCGACTGGCTCGACGCCGGCGGCGCGGCGACGTTGATCGACGGCCCGCTCGCCTTCGAGTCGCCCTGGAAGACGTTGATCAGCATCAGGCCGCCCCAGGCGAGGATGACGACCGTCGCGACCACCAGCACGGTGACGCCGAGGGCGAGCTTGCGCCGCCGGGCGACGTCCTTGACCGGCTTCTTCGTGGTCCAGATCGTGCCGTCGGCCTCGGCCGGGTCCCCGCCGACGGCCTTGATCAGCTGGGTGCGCTCCTCGGCCTCGGCCACCTGGTCGAGCACGCGGAGGATGGCCGCGCTGGTGCGGATGCCGCCGTTGCCGCCGTCCTCGATCGTGCGGACGGCCAGCGACGACAGGTCGGCCGGGACCGTCGGCACCAGCTGGCGCGGCGGGACGATCCGGTTCTGCGGCGTCATCGGCGCCGCCGGGATCGCGGGCGGGCCGCCGGGCAGCGCCCAGCGGCCGGTCAGCAGCAGGTACAGGACCGCGCCGAGCGCCTTGACGTCGTCGCGCAGCGTCGCCTCCGGCAGCGGGCCGGGGAACGCGAGCTTGAGCGCGCCGTTCGGCGTCAGCCGCAGCCGCTGGGGGTGGTCGAGGCCGAGGACGAGCCCGTTCTGGTGCGCCTGCTCGACGGCTTCCGCGAGCGCCTGCACCATCCGCGCGGCCGCGGCGGGCGCCACCGGCCGCTGCGCGACGAGGTCGACCAGGTCGCTGCCCTTGGTCCATTCCGCGACGACGACGCCGAGCAGCCCTTCGCTCGACGTGATGCCGCTGCCGAGGGCGAGCACGTCCAGCACGCGGGCGACGCCGCCGTGGCCGAACTTGGACGCGTGCGTGGCGCGTTCGAGGGTCCGCCGGGCCAGCCGGGCGGCTTCCGGGTCCGCCGGGTCGCCGACCAGCAGGGTCAGCGCCACGTCCCGCTTCAGCTGCCCGTCCCGGGCGCGCCAGAGGTGCGCGTCGCCCCGCTCGTCCACGCCGAACTGCGCGAGGAGGCGGTAGCGGCCGTCGCCGACCACACGCCCGGGGGCCAGCGATCCGACCTGGGCCTTGCCCACGTGGTTCGCACCCCCCGCCTGTTCGCTCCGCCTCGTGTCCACCCTCACTCGCTCCCGCTCGATCCCCGTCGTCGAGGGTACCCAGAATACGACGCGGGAGTCGTCGCCATCCGTACCGGAATCGTTACCCGCGCTTGATCAACCGGGTGAACCTCGAAGTGGCCGGCTTCAGCTCTTCGACCTTCAGCGCCATCAGCACGCCGAACGAGACGACGATGCCCACGATGCTCTGCAGGAACAGCTTCACCCAGGCACCGAAAGTGGGCCCGAACGAGTCCGGAACGAGCTTGCCCGCGACCCACGCGGCGGCGACACCCAGGACACTCGCGACGACCGTGAAGAGAATCACGCCGATCACCCGCTTGCTGCGCAAGTTGCCCAGCGTCACCCACAGCCAAACCTGGCCGAGGATCGCGCCGACCACGAACGTGAGCGCGTTGACCATCATCACGCCGAGCACGACGTTGTCCGGCGACAGCAGCACCGGGCACAGGTACAGCAGCGGCACCTTGACCAGCGTCATCACGATCATGATCAGCGTCGGCGTGCGCGCGTCCTTCATCGCGTAGAACACGCGCATCTGCAGCATCACCAGCGCGTACGGCAGCAGCGCGAAGGCCGAGATCGCGAGCGCGTCGCCGAGCCGCTCGGCCGTTTCGACGGTGCCCTTGCCGAAGGTGAACAGCGCGATGCCGATCGAGCCGCCGACCACGGTCATCACCGCGGAGATCGGCACGAGCATCACCGTCGAGATCCGGGACGCGTACGACAGGTCGCCGATCAGTTTCTTGTGGTCGCCGTCGGCGGCCGCGCGGCTCATCCGCGGCATGATCGCCGTCAGCAGCGAGACGCCGATGACGCCGTACGGCAGCTGGAAGAGCAGCCAGGCGTTGCTGTAGGCCGTCACACCACCGGGTGAACCGCTGGTCAGCACGCGCGTGTTGATCGTGTACCCGACCTGGCTGACGGCGACGTAGCCGAGGATCCACAGCGCGAGGCCGCCGAACTCCTTCATCTGCTTGTCGATGCCCCAGCGCCACTTGAACCGGAACCCGGACCGCAGCAGCGGCGGGACCAGCAGCAGGGCCTGGGCGACGATGCCGCCGGTGACGCCGATGCCGAGCGTCAGCACCTTCGGGTCGGTGATCGACACGTTCGCGGTGTCGATGTCGCCCGGCATGATCCACACGACCAGGATCGTGAAGATGACGACCAGGTTGTTGATCACCGGTGCCCACGCCGTCGGGCCGAAGACCTGCTTGGCGTTGAGCACGGCCGAGAGCAGCGCGAAGACGCCGTAGAAGAAGATTTCGGGCAGCAGCAGGTAGGCGAACGCCGTGGTGAGGTCCGCGCTCGCCTTGCCGGACGAGTCGACGTAGAGACTCGTGAACGCCGGGGCCGCGATCACCGCGACCACCGTGCCGACCAGCAGCAGCGAGAACGCCACCGTGATGAGCCGCTGGGTGTAGGCCGTGCCGCCGTCGGGGTCGTCCTGCGACCGGACCAGCAGCGGCACCACCACGCTGGCGAGCACGCCACCCATCAGCAGCTCGAAGATGATGTTCGGCATCGTGTTGGCGACGTTGAACGAGTCGTTCGCGATGCCCTGGCCGATCGCGCCGACCAGCAGCAGCTTCCAGAGGAAGCCGGTGATCCGGCTGATCAGCGACGCGATGGCCATCCGCCCGGACGCCTTCGCCAGCGACGGCGCCTTGGCCGGCGCCTCGACCGCTTCCCCGTCCGGCCGGGGCTTGACCAGCGGCCCCTTGAGCGCCGGCATGACCTGCGTCGCCAGCGCGTCGTACGGCCGCATGACGTCGGGGTCGGCGACCGGCCAGCGCGAGTTCATCGGGACGCCGGCGGTGCGCGGGATGAACCGCGTCGCCTCCGGGTCGGGTGGACGCTGGACCTGGGTGGCCTCCTCCTGCCACGGCCGCACCGGCGCCGGACGCCGGGAGCCGCGGCCGCGCGGCGGCACCGGCGTGCCCGGCGGCGGGGTGCCCAGCGCGGGATTGCCGGGCGGCGGGGTCAGCGGCGGGCCGGGCTGCGGGAGCCGTCCCTGGTGCGGGCCGCTTTGCTGCGGCGGCGCGGCCGGCTGGGCGCTGCCCGGCGAGAGGACCGGCTGGGCGCCGCTCAGCGGTTGGCCCGGCGGGGGCACGGCGGGCTGCGGGTTGCCCGGCTGAGCGCCGCTCAGCGGCTGGCCCGGCGGCGCGACCGGCTGCGGGTTGCCCTGCGAGAGGACCGGCTGGGCGCCGCTCAGTGGCTGGCCGGGCGGGGGTACAGCGGGCTGCGGGTTGCCCGCCTGGGCGCCGCTCAGCGGTTGGCCCGGCGGGGGTACGGCGGGCTGCGGGTTGCCCGGCTGCGCCCCGCCGTGGGGCGGATGGCCCGTGGGCACGGCCGGCTGGGCTCCACTCGGCGGCACAGGCTGAACCCGCGTCGGCGCCGGACCGGCGTTGCGCGGCGGCCGGCCACCCTGCGGCGGCGGGACCCGGCGCGGCGGCTGGTCCTCGCGGAGGGCGCGGTCGTCGTGGCCGCGTTCGTCCCGGGGCCAGTCGTCGCGCGGCCGTTCGCCGCGGGGGCTGCCCTCGCGGGCCGGGAACTCCTCGCCGGTCGAGCGGGGGCCGCGCTGGTCACGGACCGGGCGGTCGCCGGGGGCGGGCCGGTCACCGCGAGGGGCGCGCTGGTCTCGGGGCGGGTGCTCGTCCCGGCCCGGGCGGCCGCGCTCGCCCCGGACCGGGCGGTCGTCGCCGGGAGGGGCGTCGCCGCGGAGTGCGCGTTCGCCCCGGGCCGGGCGGTCGTCGCCCGGCGGCACGTCGCCGCGGGGTGCGCGGCCGTCGCGCGGGGCGCGCTCGCCCCGGGCTGGGCGGTCGTCTCCGGGCGGGGCGTCGCTGCGTGGGGCGCGTTCGCCCCGGGCCGGGCGGTCGTCGCCCGGTGGGACATCGCCGCGGGGTGCGCGGGCGTCGCGAGGGGGCTGGCCGTCGCGGCGGCGGGCGTCGCGGGGTGGGGCGTCCTCGCGGGCCGGGCGCTGGTCGCGGACCGTTGCGTCGTCCGGGGCCGGCATCTGGCGGGTCTGGCCGTTGCGGGGTGGCTGGCGGCGGCCGCGCTCCGGGGGTGGAGGCGGCGGCTGGCGGCGGACCGGCTGCGCCGCGCGCGGGGGCCCGTCCCCTCGTTGCGGGGGCGGGGGGCCTTCGCGCCGAGGACGACCCGCACGCTCGGGTGGTAAGCCCGGCTCTCTCTCCAACGCGTGCCCAATCCTCGGTGCTCGTCTCCGGTGCCGCGGCCGCCTGCCGCGCACGTGCGGACCAAGGGTAATCGTGAACGGCCCGGAACACTCAAAGGCCGAGCGATCAGTCCACGACGTCGCGGCCCGCGCGGGCGTCCTTGACCCGGCGGTAGATGCGCCGGGAAGCGAGCAGAAGCAGGGCCACACCTGCGGCGACGGTCGCGATGATGGTGATCGCGCCGTACTCGGTGGACGTCAGCTCGAACCGCGCGGATGACCCGAGCGGGGTACCGGTGGGCGTGCTCAACGACACATCGACGCTGAACCGGCCGGCCCGCAGCGCCTCCACCGGGAGGAAGTAGTTCTTGCCGCCGCTGGCCGGGAAGTACCAGTCCTTCGCGTCCTCCGGGCGCAGGCCGGTGTTGTTGTTCAGGGTGAACCGGGCGTTGATGCCGACCGGCAGGTCGTTGCTCACGTACACCGGCAGCGGCGAGTTCCCGGACGCCAGCGCGATGGTCTGCTTCGGCTGCGAGACGGTCACCCGCCCGCTGATCGCCGCCAGCTCGGCCTGGGCGTTCGTGGTCGCCGCGTCCGCGGGCAGGCCCCGCCAGGCCGTCGACGCGCCGCGCAGCTCGGCCAGCCGGACCGGCTCGACGACGTCGTCCGGTTTCACCCGTTTGGTCGGGTCGACCTGCATCGCGGACGCCAGCCCGGTGGCCTGGACGTCGAGGGTCGACAACGTCGACACGACACCCGCGTCGATGCCGGCCGGGTCCTGGCCGCCGTCGCCGACCACGCCGGAGGCGGCCGGGTCGGCCGCGAGGAGCGCCGAGAGCCCGGTCGCGGTGACCAGGCCCGCGTCCAGGAAGGCCCCGACCTGCCGCAGGTAGGTGGTGAACTCCTCGGCCGGGGCGTCCCACCGCCGCGGCGGCGCGACCAGCAGGTGGTCCGGCCGCTGTTGCCCGGCCGGCTGGCCCAGCCCGGCGCGGAAGGCGAGCGCGCCGAGCCCGTTCTGGCTCGCGATCGCCCGCTCGGTCGTGGCCGGCACGGTGACCGAGTCCGGCACGGACGGCACCCCGGTCATCGCGGCGGAGACCAGCGAGTCGGTCGGCTGGACGCGGACGGTGCTGCCCTGCACGGTGACCCCGCCGCCGGCCGCCGCCGGGGCGAGCTTGCCCGCGTCGGCGAGCACGGTCCGCACGCCGGCGTCGGTGAGCGCGGGGAGCACCGACGCGCTCGGCGTGCCGTCCGGCCACAGCACCCCGCTCTGCGGGGTGACGCCGGTCAGCTGCTGGATGGTCGCGGCGCCGGTGGCCGCGCGGGTGACCAGGCTCGGGTCGCCGGGACGGATGCGGGTCAGCGCGTCGAGGTCGGCGTCGGCGAACGGCAGCGCGACCACGCACCGGCCGCCGACCAGCGAACGGACATCGGACAGCCACGCCTTCGCGGCGTCGGTGCCCTTGCCGTCGACGTTCCCCGACTCGGTGTGGACGAGGTAGCCGCGGCTCATCGCGTCGACGGTGGCGAGCAGGTCCGGGTCGAGCGCGAAGCACATCGACTTCGCCAGGTCCGAGTTGCTCCGCACGGCCGACGCGGCCGCGCTGACCAGTGCGTTCAGCCGGCCGTCCCCGCTGATCTCACCGGCCATCCGGTCGTCGGCCAGCACCAGCGGGCTGCCGTACGGCGACGCGTAGACGTGCGGGACGTTGCCGGTCAGCGGCCACAGCAGGGTCATGCTCGGCGCCCCGGACCGGCCGGTGGCCTGCTTGCCCGGCGCGGTCAGCACCGGCATCAGCATGCTGACCGCGCCGAGCCGCGCGGGGCCGCCGAACTCCGGTGTGCCGTTGACGTTGACCAGCAGCGGGTAGACGCCCGGGCGGCCGAACCGCTCCGCCCGCGTCCCGGTCAGCGGGACGGTGATGTTCAGCGGGGCGCTCTGCCCGGGCTCCAGCACCTCGGCGACCGAGGTGAAGTCGGTCAGCGGGGTGTCCTTGATGACCGCGCCGGACAGCACGTCGCCGACACCGCGTTCGCTCGTCGCCCGGTCGCCGACCTGCAGCCGCACCTGCGGCCGGGTCACCTTCCGGTCCCCGGTGTTGGTCACCGTGCCGGTGATGGTCAGCGTCGTCGACGACGTCGTGATCACGCGCGGGCTGAGCCCGGCCAGGTCCACGCGCAGGCGGGCACCTTCCTCCGCCTGGGCCACCGAGGCTCCGGCGAAGGCGGGGACGGCCAGGAAGAGGACGGAAAGGAAGGCTGCGGCGAACCGCTTCACTCGGGGGCTCCCTCAGGGGCGTGCTCGTCTCGTCCGTGGACGTCCGGGCGCGCGAAAAGTTCCTTGAACATCTGGCCGGCCTTCCGGACGAGCTTGCGCTCGTCGGAGTAGGCGAGTTTGGCTTCCAGCTCGGCCAGCGGGACCCAGGCCACCTCGGTGACCTCGACGTCTTCGTCGGACAGCTCGCCGCCGAGCGCTTCGAGCAGGAAGTGGTGCACGGTCTTGTGGATGCGCCGCTTCTCGGCCACGAACCAGTAGTCGATGGTGCCCAGTGGCTGCAGGACGCGCGCGGAGATGCCGGTTTCCTCCTTCACCTCGCGCACGGCTGTCTGTTCCACCGTCTCACCGTCCTCGATGTGGCCCTTGGGCAGCGACCACAGCAGTCTGCCGTGCCGGTCGAGCCGGCCGATCAGCACCGCCTGTTCGCGGTCGGTGTCCACCACGAGGCCACCGGCCGACGTCTCGTCGACCGTGGTCAGGCGCCTGCCGCGTTGACGCCTCCGCCGCCTGCGCGGCTTCGGGGCGCCGGGGCGGCCGGCTGATCCAGACATGCTGCGATGCTAGAGCAACCGGTTGCCCCGGTAGGCTGGCTCTCCGTGTCCGTGTCCGGCGGTGCCTGCAGCTATCGCACCTGGAACGTAGTGGGATTTTCGTGAACGACGTGGTCGAGAAGCAGGTGGTGGAGCTGATGCGGGTCTCCCCACTGGCGGAGGAGCTGGCGGAACGGTTCGCCAGTGCGGGGCACCGCCTGTACCTCGTGGGCGGCAGCGTGCGCGACGCACTGCTCGGCCGGGAGTCCGGTGACCTCGACTTCACCACCGACGCCCGGCCGGACCGGGTGCTGAAGATCGTCAGCGGCTGGGGCGACGCGGTCTGGGACGTCGGGATCGCCTTCGGCACGGTCGGCGTGACGAAGAAGGGCATGCAGCTCGAGATCACGACGTTCCGCGCGGACAGCTACGACCGCGTCGGCCGCAACCCCGAGGTCACCTTCGGCGACAGCATCGAGGGCGACCTGCTGCGCCGCGACTTCACGGTCAACGCGATGGCCGTCGAGCTGGCGTCCAAGACGTTCATCGATCCGCACGACGGGCTGACCGCGCTGCGGGAGCGGGTCCTCGACACCCCGGCGACGCCGCAGGAGTCCTTCGCCGACGACCCGCTGCGGATGCTGCGCGCCGCCCGCTTCGCCGCCCAGCTCGACTTCACCGCCGCCCCGCGGGTGGTCGACGCGATGACGTCGATGGCGGAGGAGATCGACCGGATCACCGCCGAGCGGGTGCAGGCCGAGCTGTCGAAGCTGCTGCTGGCGGCCGACCCGCGGCCGGGCCTGGAGCTGCTGGTCGACACCGGGCTGGCCGACCGGGTGCTGCCCGAGGTGCCCGGGATGCGGCTGGCGATCGACGAGCACCACCAGCACAAGGACGTCTACCAGCACTCCCTCACCGTGCTGGCCCAGGCGATCGACCTGGAGAAGACGCACGAGCCGACGTCCGGGCCGGACCTGGTCCTCCGCCTGGCGGCGCTGCTGCACGACGTCGGCAAGCCGGCGACCCGGGAGTTCCAGCCGGGCGGCGGGGTGAGCTTCCACCACCACGAGGTGGTCGGGGCGCGGATGGCCCGCAAACGTTTGCGGGCGCTGAAGTTCTCCAAGGAGATCATCGACGACGTCTCCCAGCTCGTGTTCCTCCACCTGCGGTTCCACGGCTACGGCAAGGGCGAGTGGACGGACTCGGCGGTCCGCCGGTACGTCACGGACGCCGGGCCCCTGCTGGCCCGGCTGCACAAGCTGGTCCGCGCCGACTGCACCACCCGCAACCGCCGCAAGGCGGCCGCGCTGCAGGCGACCTACGACGACCTCGAGGCCCGGATCGCCGCGCTCAAGGCCAAGGAGGACCTCGACCGCGTGCGGCCGGACCTCAACGGCGAGCAGATCATGGAGCTGCTCGGCCTCAAGCCGGGGCCGGACGTCGGGAAGGCGTGGAAGTTCCTCAAGGAGCTGCGCCTGGACCGCGGGCCGCTGGAGCACGACGAAGCGGTCGCCGAGCTGAAGAAGTGGGCCGCGGAAAACGGCGTCGGGGACGTGTGAGCCGTGGCGGGCGGGGGCAGCTTCCTGGTGGCGCTGCTGAGGCGCGGTGCCCCCGCGATCGCGACCGCCACGAGTGAGCTGCCCGACGAGATCGCCGACCCGGCGCCGATGCACGCGCTGCGGCGCATCTCGCGGATGTCCGGCCCGATCGACCCCACCGAACGCGACGGCCTGCTGCTGCGCGCGACCCGGTACGTCGTGCTCATCCCGCTGGCGTACCGGCTGCTTGCGGTGCCGGGCCAGTTCGGCGTCTACGTCCTCCAGCACGGCGCGACCGGGTTGCTGCCGGTCGCGGTGTTCACGCTGCTGTCGGTCGCGCTGAACGTCATCGGCCTCCGCTGGATGTTCCGGTCGGCGCCGTTCCGCGGCCGCGACGCCGGGAAGCTGCTGGCCGTCGACCTGGCCTTCACCGTGCTTTCGCCGCTGCTCATCGCGCTGACCGTGCCGACGACGGCGTACTTCGACGCGCTCGCGGTCACCAGCGTCCACCTCTACGGCGAGGCGGGGCTGTTGACGCTCGCCCTTGGCCTCCCGAGCGGCGTGGTGTTCGGGCTGCTCGGCTTTCCGCTCCGGATGCTGGCGAACTGGCTGAACACCGGCGGGTTCCTGCTCGGGGCCGCCTTCTCGACGTACTCGATCCTGCTCGCGGAGCTGTTCCTGGCCACCGCCGCGCTGGTGCTGACCGGCCTCGGCACCCGCCTGGCGCTGGCCTACGGCACCCGCAACGGACGGCTGGCCGAGCGCGCCCAGCAGCACCGGAGGCTGCACGACACCGTGCTGCAGACGCTGGAAGCGATGGCGCTCTCGAGCCCCGGTGACCCCGAAGAACGGCTGGTGGAGATCCAGCGGCTGGCGCGGGCGCAGGCGATGGAGATCCGGCACACGATCGAGTCGGCCGCGTCCGAGCGGGCCGAGGCGGGCGCCCGGCCGCTGGGCGAGAAGCTCGCCGCGCTGGCCGCCGAGATGGCCCGCGACGGCCTGCGCGCCCAGCTCGTGGTGGCCGAACTGGACGACGACACGCTGTCGGAGGTGCGCCAGATCGCCATCCGCGACGCCGTCCGCGAGGCGATGCGGAACACGATGAAGCACTCGGGGACCGACCGGGTCGTGGTCCGCGTCGAGGAGCGCGACGGCGGGATCGCGGTGATCACCCGCGACCACGGGAGCGGCTTCAGCGCGGCCGACCACCCGGCCGGGTTCGGCATCAGCGAGTCGATCACCGCCCGGCTGGCCGAGGTCGGCGGGACGTCGCTGGTCGAATCGGGACTCGCCGGGGGCGGCACGCGGGTGACGTTGTGGGTCCCGTTCTGATATCCCCTGACCATGACCTCGATCGAGCTGCTCGCCGACGCTCTCGCCGCCTACCGCTCCGGTGACCGCGACCAGGCTGCCGAACTCGCCGCCCAGGCCGGGCGCGCCGGCTCCACGCTGGCCGACGAACTGCGGGACTACCTGGCCGGCGACGGCTCGGCGCCGGTGTACGACCAGCCGAGCGCGTTCACGGCGTTCATCCGCGGCGGCGGCAACGTCGAGCTGTACCGGGCGCTGAGCGCCGAGCTGGCCGCCCGCTACGACGCCGCCAAGCCGGAGTCGCTGCTCGACCTGGGTTGCGGTGACGGCCTCGCCGTCGTGCCCGCGCTGGAGCAGGCGTCGCACCTGCCGCCGCGGATCGACCTGGTCGAACCGTCGGCCGCGCTGCTCGAAGGCGTCCACGAGCGGGTGCCGTCGGCCCAGTGCTGGCAGTCGACCGCCCAGGACTTCCTGGCCCGCGACGACCTGGGCTGGGACTTCGTCCAGTCGACCTTCGCGCTGCAGTCCATCGAGCCGGAGCAGCGGGCCGAGGTGCTGCGGACGCTGCAGCCGCGCACCGGGACACTGGTGCTCGCCGAGTTCGACGTCCCCGAGTACGACGAAGGCTCGCCCGAGCACCTGCGCTCGCTGGTCGAGCGCTACGAGCGGGGCGTGGCCGAATACGGCGAAGACGCCACGCTGGTCGCGCAGGGCTTCCTGCTGCCGGTGCTGCTCGGGATCGTCTCCGGGCAGCAGCGGACGAACTGGGAGCACCCGGCCGCGGTGTGGGCCGAGCAGCTGAAGACGGCGGGCTTCACCGAGGTCGGCGTCGAACCGCTCGCCGACTACTGGTGGTCGCCCGCCGTCCTGATCACTGCCTGCTGAGCGAGCCCGTCTCGAGGTGCTGGGCGAGCGGCCTCGGCAGCAGGTAGGCGACCGCGCCGCCCGGCAGCCCGCCCCACGGCACCGTCACGCCGGTCAGCACCCGGACCGCGCGCTGCACCCGGTAGAGCCGCTTCTCGCGTTCGCGGTCGAACGCCAGCGCCGTCTCGACGAACCGCGAGCCCTCGGCGTGCACCAGGTTGCCGGTCTCGTTGCCGAACCGGACGACCGTCGTGCCGGGAGCGAGGGTGATCAGCCGCTTGCTGCGGTAGAAGTTCAACGGCGGTTCGCCGCGCAGCGGCAGGATCGGCCAGTCGGCGGGCTGGTCGGACTCCTCCGCCGGCCGCGGCGGCTGCATCAGCAGCACGCCGAGCAGGAACCGGGCCGCGTCGCCGAGCGAGCCGAACGCCACCGGCTCGTCGGACGGCGGCCGGGAGACCTCCCAGCCGTTCTCGGCCCGGCGCAGCGTCCAGACCCCCTCGGACGGCATCTCGTTCGCGCCGATCCGGTAGGCCGCCGCGGGCACGCCGTGCTCGGCGAGCCGCTGCTGGAGCAGCTCCAGCGTCTCCGCGCCACGCAGGTTCCGCACCTGCTCGCCGCGGGCGACGCGGGTGAGTGTGCGCTCGTCCGGCAGGTCGGCGGTCGTCTGCGGCGGCCGCGGCTGCCCGAGGACCTCCGCCTCCGCCGTCGCCCGCACGAGCTCGCCGACGAACGGCGGCCGGAACCCGGCCGCCCGGATGTGCTCGACCAGCTCCGGCTCCGGCGGCACCCCGTACTTGCGCAGGTAGTGCGGCACGGCGGCGGGCCAGATCCAGGTGCCGTCGGTGTGGAACGCGTTCGGCACGTCCGGCTTCGCGCCCGGCCCGCCGAAGATGTCCGGCAGCGGCGCCGGCCGGTGCAGCGCCACCGGCGCCCGGAACAGGTAGTCGAGCAGCCCGCGGACCTGGTCCGGCGGCACCGGCGGCCGGTTGACCACCGGCCGCTCGCCCTCGGCGTGCGAGTCGGCGATCCGCGCGTGCCGGAACACGACGTCCAGCGGCAGCCCCGCCTTCGCCGTCAGCCACGCCGGCATGTGCTTCGACGTCCGCGGGAAGTTCGCCAGCTCCAGCTCGTAGGCGGCGGTCGACGGACGGCCGCCGTCGTTGGGCGGCACCCGCCAGTCCGGCTCGCGGTCGGCGTCGAAGTCGAAGTCGAACTGCGACTCGGCGTCGAGGGTGAACGTGCCCTGGAACCACGTGCCGGCCTCGGGCTGGAACATCGCGGCCCGCAGCCGCGCGAACAGCCCGCCGAGCCGGGGCACCGCCGGCAGCGAGACCGACACCGGGCCGTCCTCGTCGCCGACCGCGCGGACCTCGATCTCGGCGTAGTCCCCGACCTGCCGGAACTGCGCGCCGACCCGCGTCCAGCCGCCGGGCACGGTGTGCAGCAGCGTCCGGCCGATGGCGCGCAGCAGCGCGTTCTGGTCGCCGGTCCCCGGCTGCGGCCGCGCCTCCGGCGCTTCCGTGAAGTCCAACCGCGTCTGCCACAACGCCGTGACCTGCTTGGCCGGCACGGTGACCGAGAAGCCGGTCAGGCCGAGCTGCGCCGCGCGGACGGCGTCGTCGCGGACCCAGCGCAGGGTCAGCTCGGGCCGCGCGTCCGGCGCGACCTCGAACACCTCGCCGTCGTACTCGGCGAAGGTCCGCAGCGTGAACGTCGACGGCACCTCGCTCGCCGGGACGACCTTCGCCGGACGGCCCTCGAACTCCTTGTCGAAGCCCTCCGGTGCTTCTTCCTCCGGCAGCACCGACAGCAGCACGGTGCCGTCCGTGGTCGACCGTTGCGCGCGGTAGGTCCCCTCGCCCCATGTCGCGTACAGGCCGTCCGGGCGTTCGGCCACTTCTACCCGGTAGCGCACGTTTCGTCCTCCCCGTCCCCAGTAACCCAAAACCTAGTCGACCGGGTACCGAGCGAACCACCGGTCGTCGGCCGGCGCATCCGGGCCGAACTCGGTGAGCGCGTCGTCCGCGAGGCCGACGATGACGTCGCGGAGTTCCAGCTGGTCCAGCCAGCTTTTCCGCAGGGCTTCTTCGCCGTACATCGCGCCGACGAGGTTGCCGCAGACCGAGCCGGTCGAGTCGCTGTCGCCGCTGTGGTTGACCGCCGCGAGCAACGCCGAATCCGGGTCCGTGGTGGTCAGGGCGACGTACACCGACATCGACAGCGCCGTCTCGCCGACGTTGCCCTGGCCCAGCTGCTCGAGCTTTTCCGGCGTCGGCGGCCCCTCCAGTGCCAAGGCCGCGTCGAGCGCCGCGCTCTGTTCTTCGTGCCCCGGGTGCTTCACAAGCTCGGCGCGCGCGGTCGCGACCGCGTCGAGCAGCGGCTTCCCGTGCAGCAGCTCGTGGACGATCACCGCGAAGCAGCCCGACGACAGGTACCCGCTCGGGTGGCCGTGGGTCAGCGCCGCGCTCTCGGCCCCGAGCCGGAACACCTCGGCGAGGTCGTCCGACCACAGCGCGATCGGGGCTGCGCGCATCACGCCGCCGCAGCCCTTCGAGTTGTTCACCGGCCGCTCGATGGTGCCGCGGACGCCCGAGCGGCCGTACGCCTCCAGCTCGCCGAAGCAGGTCAGGCCGGGAGCACGCCTGCTGAACAGCTCCTGGTGCGTGATCAGCCAGCCGTCCGGCTCCTCGACGGCTGACTGCGGCCCGCGCGCCCGGTCCCACGTGACGCCCTGGGTGTGCAGCCAACGCTGGTAGGCCAGCTGCAGCGAGTGCACGACGTCGGCCGAGCCGGTCCGCCGCTGCTGGGCGTGCGCCCGGATCAGCCCTTCGAGCGTGAAGAGCGTCATCTGCGTGTCGTCGGTGATCCGGCCGACGCCGCCGTACGCGGGGATGAAGTCGGTGATGCCGGCCGGGCCGGCGATTTCGCGGATCCGGTCGATCGAGTCGAACTCGGTCTTCGCGCCCAGCGCGTCGCCGATCGCCCCGGCCAGCAGGCTGCCCCGCAGTCGCGATCGCAAGTCCGGTCCCTTCGGTTTCGGGGTGAACCGGCCGCTCGGGTACCGGCGTTCCCAGCGGGCGTGTTCCGCGGTCTCCGTCTGGAGGCCGTTGCGGTTGAAGTACCAGAAGACGTCGCTGGCGACGTCGTCGAGCAGGCCCAAGTCGGGCAGCGCGGTCACCCACGCGGCGGGCAGGCCCGGCACGCCGAGCCGCGCGCCCACCATGGCCCCGGCCAGGGCCCCGGTGACCGGGCCGGACCGGGCGGCGAGCCGGATCGCCGCCTCCGGGTCGTACCCGCGCTTGGCGGCGGCGAACAGCGCGCGGCCGAGCACCGACCGCACGCTCCGGCCGTCGCCGATGCTCTCCAGCTGCGTGACGTCGTCGGCGTCCCGGTCCTCGCGCAGCGCCAGCGTGGACGCCGCCAGGTCGCCGCCCACCTCCCGCAGGCGGACGTGCACCGGCAAAGCGAACGTGTCGCGGGTGAGCAGGGCCTGGAACAGCGAGACCAGCAGCTCGACGCCTTCGGTGACCTCGGCGCCGGCCGCGCTGCCGGTCAGTTCGCGGGCGACGTCCTTCGCGTACTGCTCGCCGTCGACGTCGGCCAGGGCGACCGCGCCGGCGGGGGTCGCGGCCAACGCCGTGGCCAGCAGCGCGGAGAACTCGGCGGGCGCCGGGCCCGCGTGCCGGGTCGCGACGGCGAGCCAGCCGACCGGGTCCGGTTCGGGCAGGGTCGCCGGGACCTCGCCGGTCGGCACCGGCGGCAGGCCGCGCAGCAGAGTGTCGGTGTGGAACAGCAGGTGCCGCGTCAGGCCGCCCATCGGCAGCGGGCCGGTGGCGCCGCCGCCCAGCGCGTCACCGATCGCGAAGCCGACGTACGCGCCGACGATCCGGTGCCACGCGAAGCGCCCGGCGAGCGTCCCGAAGGCGGAGAACTTCCCGAACGTCCACGGCACCGGACGCGGGCGCGCGTCCTCGTCCACGTGCGCGATCAGGCCGTTCGCGGCCGGGTCGGCGGGCCATTCCGGGTCCTGGCCGGCCCGGCGCCGGACGCCGTTGCGGTACTGCCAGGCGAACCCGCGCAGGTACCGGACGCACTCGGCGGGCGTCAGCTCGAAGTGGTGGTCGCGGGCGTGGTCCACGGCGTACCGCAGGTGCCGTTCCAGCAGGTCGGGCGGCTCAACGCCGAACTCCGCGACCAGCCCGGGCAGCGCCTCGGCGACCTCGGGCCCGGCTTCCGGGGCGAGTTCCTCGACGCGGGGCCGGAGCTCGGGCGCACCGCCGCGGGCCTCGGTCAGCTCGGCCGCGGTCAGGCTGCGGACCTGCCCGGTGCCGGGGTCGAGGGTCAGCCCGGACGACGGCAGCTCCCGGACCGTCACCCGCCACCGGCGCGGGTAGCGCCCGGGCACCTTCGCCGACGAGCTGTAGGCGATGACCTCCCGCCCGCCGGTGCCCGGCACCGGCCGCACCAATGGCTCGCCGTCGAGCAGGGGTACGAACACTTCGCAGTCGAGCAGGGCGCGCGTGAAGTCGGCGCGGCTGATCCAGTTCACGCTCAGATAGTTCAGCAGCTTTTCGGCGTCGGTCGTGGGCACCGGGAACCCGCGCCACACCGGGCCGGGCGTGTACTGCTCGTTGCCCCGGCGCGGCCCGGTCGGCTCCCCGAACAGCGTGTACTGCGTCCAGCCGCGGATGGCGCGCACCGGGATGCCGAGATCGGGAAACGCCTTCTCGTCGAACTCCGGGTCGACGTCGGGACGCCACTCGACGAAACCGCCGTCTTCTGCCATTTTCCCCATCCTCGGGCTAATGCCTCGGGTAGCGCTCGATCCACTGGTCGCCGAGGGCGCTCAGCGCCGAATGCCGGTCGAAGTGCCAGTAGGCGTCCGAAGCGACGTTCTCGACCAGGTACCGCAGCTCCAGCTGGTCGACCCACTTCTGCGGCAGCCCGGGGATCCCGGTCCGTGCGCCGAGCAGGGCACCGGCGATCGCGCCGGTCAGCGCGCTGCGGCCGGAGTGGTTGACCGCGCGGAGCAGCGCCTGCTCCGGGTAGTTCTCGAAACCGGACAACGCGGCGAAGGCGCGTCCGAGCACCGACAGCGTCGTCTTGCCGTCGCCGATCAGCTCGGGCATCCGCAGGTCGGGCAGCCCGTGCTCGCCGAAGAACGGCACCGACTCGGCGACCATCTCCGCGATCGCCGTCCACTCCGGGCCCTGCTGGAACTGGTTGTCCGGGTTGAGCACCTCGCGGCTGGTGTTCCAGATCGGGAAGCTGAACGGGTCTTTGGTCAGCGCGTGCTCGAACAGCCAGGTCAGGTAGGTCGCCGCGGCCAGGTCGGGCTCGGTCGGGTGGGTGACGCCGGCCAGCTCGCGCACCGCCTGCCGGGCGCCGCCGCTGAATCCGCTGCCGGGCCCGGCCATGGTGAGCGCGGCGGGCAGCGCCGGGATGAGGGCGGCCGGGCCGATCATCGGCTGCGCACCGGCGGTTCCGGTCACGAGCTGGTGGTAGGCGTTGAGCTCGGCGTCGTCGGCGTCCCGCCGGGCGTGCAGGTCCGGGACCTGCACGAGCCAGCCGTCCACGGCGTCCATCGGCGCGCCCTGGGTGCGCAGCCAGCGCTGCAGCGCCCCGCGGACGACGTCCGGGAAGAGCTGCTCGGCCTCGCGGGACTCCGGCTGCTCGCGGTGCGGGCTGCGGATCGCGGCCTCGGTGTAGAACAGCAGCCGCTGGGTCAGCGAGCCGATCCGGCCGGGCTGGTCGAACGCCGGGACCAGGTCGGTGACGCCCTCGATGCCATACTTCGCGTGGATGTCGTGCAGCATCATCCGGTCGACGGCCGCGCCGAGAGCCTCCCCGAGCGCGAAGCCGACGTACGCGCCCGTGACGCGCTGCCAGCCGTAGCGGAAGCCGTCGACGTCCCGCTCGAAGTACTTGCCGAACGTGTCGAGCCGCGGCACCGGGCGGCCGGCGTTGTCGTACGCCGGGGCAAGGCCGTTCGCGCGCAGGTCGTTGGGTTTGCTGCGCGGCGGCTCCGGCATGGCGAGCCGCTTCAGCCAGGACTCGCCGAGCACGGTCTTCGCGCACTCCTCGGCCGTCAGCTCGAAGCCGCGGCGGCGGGCCTTCTCGGCTGCCTTGAGCGGCGGTTTCACCGGATCCGGCAGCCCCATCCGGGACGCCGTTTCGGTGGCGACCCGGATCAGGTCCTCCTCCGCCTCCGGGCAGCGTCCGTGCACGTCGATGCGGGGTTCGTGCCGCGGGAACCGCTTGACGATCTCGGCGAGCTCGCCGCTGGAGACGTCCTCGATGGTCGTCGGGCCGCCGTTGATCACCAGGTTCGGCGGGTGCTCGAACTCGGCGAGCGTCGCGACGTCGACCTTCCACCAGCCGTGCTCGCGCGAGGGCAGGTGCCGGGTCGAGCTGAACACCTTCAGCTCGTTGCGCTCCTCGGCGAAGTAGAACCGGTCGGTCTTGCCGGTCTCCAGGTCGAGCGGGACGTACACCTCGCACCGGATCAGGCCGATGAGCAGCAGCTCCCGGGTCAGCCAGCCGACGCTGCCGAACGACAGCAGCGTCTCCAGGGTGTTGTCCGGCTTGGGGTAGCCGCGGCGGATCGGCCCGGCCTTGTACTCCGGGTTCTCCCGCTCCTCGCCGGTCTGGTTGCCCTCGGCGTCGACCTTCACCCAGCCCGCGACGGCCTGCAGCGGCACGCCCAGCTCGCCGAGCCCGGCCTTCACGTACTCGGGGTCGACGACCTCGCGCCAGTTCTCCTGGCCGGGGAACGCCACCGGCACCGACAGGCCGCCGGGGTGCGGGTGGGCCTGCCGCAGCTCGCCGTCCGGTTCGCGGACGACGACCGACGGCGGCGGGAAGATCTCCTTCTCCGGCCGGCCCTCGTCGAGGAACGCGATGGTGTTGTAGGGCACCGACCAGCCCTCGGGGATGCGCAGCACCTTCTCGGTGTCCACCCGCAAACCCGCGGGACCGGAGACGTCCGGGCCGTGCACCGCGCGCAGCCACTGGCCGACCTTGGCAATCGCTTCCGCCGCTTCCACCTACTCGATCCTCTCCAGGCTTCCGTCGGACTCGTGCTCGGCGATCGTCTTCGGCAGCACGAAGGCCACCGCACCACCCGGCAGGTTCGCCCACGGAACCGTGATGCCGGTGATCACGTGCAGCGGGCGTCTCAGCCGGTAGCTCCGCCGCACCCGCTCCCGTTCGAGCGGCAGCGACGTCGTGGCGAACCGTACCTCGCCGTGGTGAACGAGATTGCCGGGTTCCTCGCCGAAGCGCAGGACGACCGTACCCGCCACCAGCCTGGTGATGCGCTTGTTGCGGAGCAGGGTGAGGGGAGGCTCACCCGGAGCCGGGTGCACCGGCCAGTCGTCCAGTTCCTTGGCCGTTTCCAGCGGCGTTTCGTGCCCGGCGGTCATCCGCGCGGGGTGCAGCAGCAGCGCGCCGAGCAGCTGCTGGGCGGCGTCCTCGAGGCGGCCGAAGTACCGCGGCTCGCGGGGCTTGCCGCCGGCGTACGCGGCGACCTCCCAGCCCTCGGGGGTGTAGTTGAGGCACCACGCGCCGTCCGCCCGCTCGCCGACCCGGTACGCCTCGGGCCAGACGCCGTGCTCGCCGAGCCGCTGGACCAGCACGATCAGCAGTTCTTCGTCGGCGAGCTTCGGGTCCGGCGTGGTCTCCAGCTCGGCCGCGACGTCCCCGCTGGTCTTCTTCACGTCGGCGCGGCCCGGCTTCGGCCGCGGCTTGCCCAGCAGGTCCGCCTCCGCGGTCCGGCGGACCAGCGGCTCGACGTACGGCGGCTGGAAGTGGTGCCGCCGGATGTGCGCGACCAGGTCCGGCTCCGGCGGCACGCCGTGCTTCGCGAGCAGGAGCGGGACGGCTTCGGACCAGATCCACGTGCCGTCGGTGTGGAACCGCTCGTCGCCGTCTTCGTGGACGACGGCTTCCCGCTCGAGGTACTGCAGCACGAGCGGTACCTCGGTGTCGGTGAGCGGTGGCCGCTCGACGTCCGGGCCGCCGACGTCGGCGTGCCGGAACACCACGCCCAGCGGCAGCTGCGCGCGCAGCCGCCACCAGTCCGGGATGTGCTCGTCGGCCCGCGGGAACGCGGCGAGCTCCGCCGGGTAGGCGGCCGGCTCCGGGGCGTCCGTCCACAGCGGATCGTCGTCGAGCGCGAAGTCGAAGTCGAAGGCGCCGTCGGGGGTGAGCGTGAACCGCGCCTGCAGCCAGGTACCGCGGCCCTCGGTGTACATGCCGGCGCGGAGTTCGGTGAAGAGCTCGATGAGTTCGTCGGGCGTCGCCGTGTTGTGGCCGACGGCTTCGGTGTGCGCGCCGACCTGCCGGAAGTCGACGACGGCGGGCTTGGCGGCGTCCGTGCGGTGCTCGCGGACGAGCTTTCCCAGGCGTACCAGGAGGGTCCGCTGCGCTTCGGGCGAAAGTCGATGTTCCACGTGAATCATTGCGGGATCACCGAGGTGAAGGTGAAGGTCGGGGCTTCGCCGGCGGCGCGGCGGGCGAACTCGTCCTCCCACATCTTGAAGGTGCGCCGGTAGATCGAGTCGATCAGCGCGCGCTCTTCCTTGGTGATCTTGCGGTGCTCCTCTTCGGTCGCGGCCCAGATCGCGTCGATGGTCTGGTAGAGCGCGAAGATCGGCCCGTCCCCGCGGAGGTAGCGCTGCCGCTGTTCCTCGGTCCGGTGGACGAACCGCTCGTGATCGAGGCTTCGGATGTCCGGGCTGTGGTCGAACAGCACATCCATGACGTGTTCCGGGTTTTCCTCGAACGCTCCGGTCTTCCAGTTCAGGATGCGACCGGTCAGCCCGCCATCGGGCGTGCTCTCCACCACGTAGCTGTGGGCGAAGTACTCGAAGTAGGACGGCGTCTGGACCATCTAAAGACTCCCCTGCAGCGCGTCCCAGAACAGTTCCCGTTCGCGCTTGATCAGCCCGTCGATCAGGGCTTTTTCTTCGTCGGTGTAGCCGCGGCCCTCGGCCTTCGCGAGGGCTTTGAAGTCGCGGCGGACCTCGTACAGCGAATGCTCGTACGCCGAAACGTCGTCCAAGGACTTCAGGTGGAGACGCAGTTCGGCGACGTGCCCGTCGATGCGCACGCTCATCTGCAGGTCGCGGTATCCCGCCGGAGCGGGGTTGGCGAACCGGTCGTCGAAATCGACGATCTCCAGGTCGGGATGCTCCGCGATGCGCGCCAACGCCGCGTAGGCGTCCTGCACCCGTTCGAACTGGATCATCGCGCCCGCGAGGTCGACCAGCAAGGAAGCGTCACCGTTGTAGTTGGTGTTGATCTTGTCCATCGCGCGGCCTTCGGACTTCGGTCCGGGCCGGAACCCGGCGTGGCCGCCGGTCTCCTCGGCGAGCGGCGGCAGGATTTCCTTCAGCTTCAGATCGGCCCGGGCCGCTTCCCGGTAGCGCTCGGCCAGGTACTCCCGCGTGTAAGCCTCGTCCCCGAGCTTGCTCGGGTCGAACGGTGCCTGTGCGCGGTGCGCGTCCGGGTGGTCTCTCGCCTGGTCGATCACCTCCCGCGACACCTCGGCCTGCTCCGGGGTGAGCGGCGTCGGCTCCGCCTGCGGGCCCACCGGTTCGGCGTCCGGGTCCGGGTGGTGGACCTCGTGCACGGCGTCGGCGAGGATCGGGATGGCCTCGTCGTGCACCAGCAGGCTGGCGATCGTCTCCGGCTTGCGCAGCAGCGACCGGGTCAGGAACTCGTTGGCCGGGTCGTGGAGCAGGTCGACCAGCTCGGGGTGCTCCGCCAGCCGCGTCCGGACGAACTCGCCGACCGGCCCGAGGTTCTGCGGGTTGCCCTCGTGGTCCTTGACGACCAGGTCGGCGGTGGCGCCGGCGAGCGCTTCGGCGACCCGCGGCTGGGCGAGCAGCTCGTCGAGCCGGGACTGCGGGGCGTGGCCGTAGCCGCCGTGCGTCTCGCCCGCGGTGTGCTCGGGCTGGACGTGCACCTCGTCCGGCGTGCCGACGTGCATCAGCTTGATGCCCTTCGGCGGCTGCGGCAGGTGCATGAGGTCGCCGGACTGCGGGTCGATGAACGCGACACCGTCACGGGTGTGCACGACCATCGCGACGTGCCCGTACACGACGCCGTTCGGGCCCTCGTACTTCACCGCGACCACGGCGTGGTGGTCGAGCGGCTTGTCCCGCATCTCGCGGATGACGTCGTCGTAGCTGCCGCGCTCGGAGAACGTCTCGCCGAACCGGCCTTCGAGGTGCTCGAGCGTGCCGCGCGTGCCCATCTCGTGGAACAGGATCGGCTCGGCGGTCATGTCGCCACCGCGAAGCCGGTCCAGGTACGCCTCGGGCCCGCGGGTGCAGTTGGACATGTACCCGTTCTCCAGCGCGCCCGGCTGGTGGAAGCCCGGGTTGACCTCGCGCAGGTGCGGGTGCCGGTCCTGGACGTAGGCCGCGCGCTCGCTCGGCGTCGTGCCGTCGGCGTGGATGGCCGGTTCGGACGGCGGGTTCGTCGACCGCGCCAGCCGGGAGTAGTCCGGTCCCGGCTCGGGGACGGGCAGGGGCTCGGCGGGGCTGTCGGCGGCGTCGTGGACCGTGGGGTGCTCCGGCGGCGGTGCCACGTGCTCGGGCTCGCCGAAGCCGCCGAGGCGTTCCATCAGCGCGGCCTGCCGCCGCCGTTCGAACTCGGCCGCGTTGTGCTCGTTCTCGGCCCGCCGCTCGGCCATCTTCTGCTGCGCGGCCTCGGGCTCGAGGTAGCGCGGGTGGCCTGGGCCGATCTCCTCGGCTTCGATCACCCACTTGCGGCGGCCCTCGGGCGTGATCTCCAGCCGCCGCTCGTGCACCAGCAGCTGCGTGCCGGGCGGCGAGAGCGACTCGCGCTCGGACGGGTTCTCGGCGAGCTTCGAGATGTCGCGGAGGTTGTCGGACCGGACGTGCAGCTCGACGTCGTCGCCGAACTTGCTGGTGGAGAACTCGTCGGTCTTGATCGACGCGCTGGAGAACGCGGGCTCGACGACCACCGCGCCCGGCTCGTACGGCCCGGCGACGAGCTCGGCCAGCCGCGGATCGCCGCCGACGTCGAAGGCACGGATGCTCTCGCCGGACGTGCGCGGAACCTGGTTGAGCCCGTCGACGATGGCGCGCGCGTTGGCCTGCGCGAGGTCGAAGCCGGGGTGGCCGGGGCCGCGGCGCAGGGCCTCGTTGACGTCGTAGGCGTACTCGCCGCGGGTGTAGCCGTGCACCGCGACGGCGGCTTCGTCGGTGAGAGGCAGTCCGGCGGCGTCCCGGCGGGCCAGCGCGCGGTCGTGGATCTGCTGGTAGATGTCCTCGTTGCCGACCGCGTGGCGGATGCTTTCGTGGTCGGCCGGGGTGCCGCGGTGGTCGCCGTCGAAGAGGTAGCCCTCGTCGTGCGGCAGCCGTTCGGGCGTGGGACTCAGCCGGTCGGCGATCGTTTCGTGCGGGCCGAGCGGCAGCTCCCGGATCCCGGCGGCGTCGGGCGGCAGCTCGGCCAGCCGCCCGCTGACGGGATCGGCGAACAGGACCCCGTGCTCGGTGTGCACGGCGGCGACCAGCCGTTCGGTGCCGCCGTGTTCGAAGGCGACGGCGGACCGCGCACCGACGGGCCGCTCGCCGAGGTCGCGGGCGACGTCGTCGAAACTGCCCCGGCTGCTCCACGGCCCGTCGAGGCGTTCACCCCGGGCCGGGCCGGCCACGACGTCTTCGCCGTTCATCCGACGCTCGAAGGCGGCCATCGATTCGGCGGCGTTGGTCCGGAACCCGTTTTCGAGGGCGTTCGGCGCGTAGTGGTTGCGGGTGTTGACCGCACCGAGCTCGGGAACGGCGTCCCGGACGAGGCGGGCGTGCTGCTGCGGCGTCTCGACGGACCCGGCGTGCAGCACGGGCGTCCCACCCGGCCGGAGCGGCTCGGCGAGCTGCGCCCAGCCACCATCGGGAGCGGTCGTGGCCGGCGGCCGCCGCACAGGTGGGGGCGGCGCACTGGGGTCGTCGAAGGCGGTGAGCTTGGACATGTCCCCGCTCGGCCGCAGGTGCGGGTGCTCGGCGTAGAACTGTTCGAGCTCGGCGTCGGCTTCCCGCTGGAAGCGTTCTTCGTCGGCGCGCTCGTCGGCCCGCCGCTGTTCGATCGCCTGCCGCGCCTCGGTCTCGCCGAGGTGCCGCGGATGCCCGGGACCGACCTCCTCGGCGTGCACGATCCAGTGCGGCTCACCGGGCCGCCGGTTCGGGTTGTCGGGGTGCCCAGGGCCCTTCTCGAGGCCGGTGATCTCGAACTGCGTCCCGGCTTTGAAGAGGACTTCGCGTTCGTGCCCGATGCTGGCCATGGCTTCGACGTCACGGCCGGTCTGGGACTGGATCCGCATCTCGACCTCGCCGGGGAAGGAACTGCGCGGGTGTTCCGCGTCGACCTTCGACGAGCTGAGGAAGGACGGTTCGGTGATGTGCGCGCCTTCGTGGAACCGGCCGAGGAAGGCCTGCAGCCGCGAGGGATCCCCTTGGAAGTCGATCCGCCGCGAGACGGTCCCGACGTGCGGCGGAAGCTCGTTGAGCCCGGAGACGAGCGCCCCGGCCTGCGGCGCGAGGTCGACGAGCTCGGGGCCACCCATCCGCAGCGCCCGGTTGAGCGGTCCGACCATTTCGTACCGCGTGTAGGCGTGCACGGCGAGCGCCCCGGCATCGGAGACACCGGGGTGGAACTCGTCCCGCTTGGCGAGGGCTTCCCGGCGGACCTGTTCGTGCCGCCACTCGCCGGACTCGGGGCTGTGCCGCCCGGAGTCCATGAAGGTGTCCTCGATCCGCCGGATCCCGGCGGGATCCTCGGTGTGGAACCGCTCGTCGGTGAGGTAGGGCTCGTCGCCGGCGGGTTCGTGCGCCGGCGCGGGCGGCTGTTCATCGACGGGCACCGGCTGCTCACCGGGTTGTTCGTGCGTCGACGCGTGTTCGGCGGCGGGCGGCTGTTCCTGGGCGGGAGTGTGGTCGCCTGGTTGCTCGACCTGCGGCTGTTCATGCGCGGGCGCCGACTGCTCGGCAGGCCGTTCACCGCCGGGCGCGTGTTCCCCGGCGGGTCCGGCCTGCTCCCGCACCGGTTCGGCTGCTGGCGCGTGCTGGGCCACCGGCTCGTGCACGGCCGGGCGTTCCGGCGCGTGTTCCCCGGCAGGTCCGGCCTGCTCATGCACCACCGGTTCGGCTGCCGGCGCGTGTGGGGCCGCGGGCTCGTGCGTGGCCGGGCGTTCCGGTGCGGGCGTGTGTTCTTCGGCGGATCCGGCCTGCTCATGCACCACCGGTTCGGCTGCCGGCGCGTGCTGGGCCACGGGCTCGTGCGTGGCTGGGCGTTCCGGTGCGGATGCGGCTGGTTCGGCTGCCGGTGCCTGCTCGTGCGCAGCCGGACGGTCCTGCCCCGGCCGCTCGAACGCCCGCGGCTGCTCCTGAGGCAGCCGCGAATCCCCCACCCGCGGCGGCTCGAACGGCCCCCGGGCCAGCCGCTCCTGCGGCGGCCCGAACCGCGGCGGCGGAACAGCCGGCGGCCCCAGGCGCGGATCATGCGGCGGAACAGCCGGCCGCCCACCGGGCGCAGGCGGCATCGGCGGTCGCCCACCGGGACCCGGCGAACCCGGGTACCCACCAGGACGCTGCCCGCCGCCCGAAGGTGCCATCCGCCGCGGATCATGCGGATGCCCCCCACCCTGAGGTGGCTGACCAGGAGCCTGCGACCCCCGCGGAGAAGCCTGCCAACCCGGCGGCTGCCCGTGCTGCTGTCCACCAGGCTGAGCAGCGAACGACCCACCCGGCGGCTGTCCACCCGCGTGCGGCTGGCCCCCCCGGAACGGCTGCGTGCCGGGGTGAGCCGTCGGCTGCCCACCCGGGAGCGGCTGGGTGCCCGGGTGAACCGGCGGCTGTTGCCCCGGATGGGCCTGGCCTGGCTGCCCGCCTGGGAGTGGCTGGGTGCCCGGGTGAACCGGCGGCTGTTGGCCTGGATGGGACTGACCTGGCTGGCCGCCCGGGAACGGTTGCGTGCCGGGGCCGACTGGCGGCTGTCCGGCCGGGTGGGGCTGTCCGCCCAGCTGATTCGGCGGCTGGCCGCCCTGGAAGGGCTGAGCGCCGGGGTGGGCCTGCGGCTGGCCGCCAGGGTGCCCACCCTGGAACGGCTGGGGGCCAGGGGTGGTCGACGACAGTCCGTTTTGGTGCGGTTGCCCGCCCTGAAAGGGCTGGGCGCCCGGGTTGGTCGGCGGCTGGCCGCCCTGGAACGGTTGCCCGCTCGGGTGAACTGGCGGCTGCCCGCCGTGCTGGGATTGACCGCCCTGGAACTGCTGTCCGCTCGGGTGCGGTTGGCCGCCCGGCAGCGGCTGACCGCCCTGGTGAGGTTGCCGGCCCGGGTGAACGCCCTGGTGCGACTGGCCGCCATGTTGAGCTGGCGCGGGCCCACCTGAGGGCGGCCGAAGCGGCTGCCCGCTCTGCCACGCCCGGCGGGGATCCGGCGGCGAGACCCGTCGCGGCTCCGGTGGCACCTGCCCACCCCGCGGCGGCATCGCTCCACCCGGCTGCGGGCCACCGGCACGTCCCGGACCACCGCCGGTCGGCATTCCGCCCGGCGGCGGCGCGAACCCACCACCCGGCGGGGGCGACACCTGCTGCGGCGACGGCCCGTTCGGCACCCCACCCGCATCCGCCGCGAACGGCTGGCTCGCGCCGCCCGTGAACCCGGCCGCGCCGACGTTGTCCTGAGGGCGTCCGCCGCTCTGCCGTCCCGGCTCCGGGCCGGAACCCGGCGGCGGGGCCATGCCGTAGCCGCCCTGCGACGGTCCCCCCGACGAACTCGCCGCCTGCTGCGACGACTCCGCCCCCCGGGCTCCCTCCGGCTGCTGGACATGGTCGCCATTCGACCGCGGCGCCTCCGACGCGGCCCACCCTGCGGCCGGAGACGCCCCCTCGCTGCGCGGCTCCGCCACAGGTCCCCGCGACTCAGCCTGGGGTCGTGGTTCTTCGCCTCGCGACTGGGGTTCGGGAGTGGGCTCGGCCTGCGGACGCGGCTCCTCTCGCGACTGGACCCCGGAAGCCGCCTCACCCCGGGGCTCGGCCCGCGGTTGGGGTTCGGGGGTTGCCTCATGCCGAGGCTCAGCCTGCGGACGCGACTGGGCCTCGGAAGCCGCCTCGCTCCGGGGTTCGGCTCGCGGTTGGGGTTCGGGAGTTGCCTCGTGCCGAGTCTCAGCTTGCGGTCGTAGTTCTTCGGCTCGCGGTTGGGCCTCGGAAGCCCCCTCGCCCCGGGACTCGGCCTGCGGACGCGGCTCTTCACCTCGCGACTGAGGCTCGGGAGCTGCTTCACGGCGGCTTTCAGCCTGCGGGCGTGGCTCTTCACCTCGGGACTGGGGCTCAGAAGCCGCCTCGCCCTGGGACTCGGCCTGCGGTCGTGGTTCGTCGGCCCGCGACTGAGACTCGGGAGTTCCTTCGCCGCGGCTTTCAGCCTGCGAGCGTGGCTCTTCACCTCGCGACTCGACCTCGGAAGCTACCTGGCGAGACTCTTCCGACCGCCGTCCAGCCTCTTCACCCCGCGACTCGGAAGAACCCTCCCCCCGCGGCTCCTCCGACCCAGCCGACTCCCCGGAAGGCTCGGAAGCCTCCCCGGCATCCCGCGGGATATTCGCCTCATGAACCGAGTGGAGCTGCTCCTTCGCGCCCCCGACAGCCCCTCCGACGGCCCCGCTCGAAGCCCCCATCAGCAGCTGCTCCGGCGTCAGCGACCCCAGATCCCCGGTAACCGCCGCCTGGCCGACCGTCTGCGCGACCCCTTCGACCGCCCCCCGCGCCCCCGCCCGCAAAGCCGCGTCCGCGACCTGACCCCCCGCGCTGTGCGAAAGCCCCTCGGTCGCTCCCCGCCCGATGGACCCCGAAGCCGCCCCCACGACTCCGCCGACCGCGCCCGAGATCGCCGCGTCCGACGTCTTCGACCAGTCCCAGTCCTTGCGGTCGCCCTTGGCCATCTGGAGGCCCTGGATGCCCGCGTCCATGCCCAGGTTGATGGCCTCGTTCTTCAGGACCTCCATGCCGATCTTCTTGAGGCCCTGCTTGAGCAGCTTCTCCAGCAGCTCCTTCGCGACCTGCTTGAACCCCTGCTGCGCCAGCTTCTCGAGCAGCTGCCGGAACAGCATCTGCACGGTCATGCGGGTCGCGATCTGGGCCGGCGCGATCCCCGCCGTCGAGCCGCCGAACGTCACCGCGGCCGCCGCGATCATCGCCGCTATCTGGGCCGCCAGGATGATCAGGGAAATGATGATCATGTACTTCGTGTACTCGACGTCCAACGCCGTCTGGTCACACGAATCGCCCAGGGCCTGAGCCGCGTCGGCCAGCTGTTTGAAGTACGCCTCGTCGCCCTCGACGAACTTCTTCCACTGCTCCGCGAACGCGTCCGCGCCGTCGCCCGTCCAGTTGTCGCGGATGCCGGACGCCGCCTGGTTGCCCGTCTCGGACACCGGCCCGATCGCCGCCGACGCTGTGTGCCACGCGTCCCGCAGGGCGCGCAGCTTGGTCTCGTCGCCCTCGGGCCAGCTCTCGCCGACGACGATCGGCAGCAGCCACTTGACCGCGTCGGGCATCTCCATCCCCACGCGTCAATGCCCCTTGCTCAGCTGGGACGTCACGTCTTCGTCGGCGCCCGAAAGGGCCTTCATCGACTTGGCGACGTTCTGCTGCATCCCCCGCAGCCCCTGCACGAGGTTCGTGAACCCCTCGACGGCGCCCTGCGCGCCCGGCACGTAGTCCTTGGCGAACTCCTTGCCGGAGTCGTCGCCACCCCAGCACTCACCCTGCGCGGCAAGGGCCGCCGAAAGCGCCTTCGCCGCGTTGTCCAGCGCGTCGGCCGCCGTCACCAGGCCGTTCGACGCGCGCAGCACCGCGTCCGGCTCCGCCGTGAAGCCGGAACCCCCGTCCGGCATCAGTCGCCCCTCGTCATCCAGGACGACGGCGGCTCCTCGTCCTCGTCACGCGGCGGGCGGATGCGCTTGGGTGCGGGCTTGGGCGCGGGGACCGGCGGCGCCTGCTCGTTGCGCAGGATCGAACCGCCGTCCTCGAACGACTCGGGCCGCGGTGCCGGGGCATCCTCCACGAACTCGTCGAACGAAGGGATCGGTGGCACCAGCCCGGCCAGCGACGGCGCGCCCTCGACCAGGTCGGCGAGGTCCGGCAAGCCTTCGGTGATCGGCGCCATCAGGTCCGCGATCTTCTGCTTGACCTGCAGCGATCCCTGACGCACCAGCGTCTGGACGGTGTTCGCGAGCTGCGCGGGCGTCGTGCGTTCGAACGTGGTGGGCGCGAATTCGAGCTTCGCGAGGCTGCCGCCGGCGTCGATAGTGGCGCGGACCAGGCCGTCGGGGGAACTCACCTGGGCCGTCGTCTCGGCCGCCGCGGCCTGGGCGTCACGCAGCTGCGCCGTCTGCCGCTCGAAGTTCTCCAGGAGGGTGTCCATCTGGTCCTTCATCGCGGCATTCCGTGCTTCGAGCCGTGCACGGTCGTCGCCCGCGGTGGTCACAGGTGCCCCCGGTGTCCCTCGAACCTACTAATGACTTGCCGTCACCCTAATGCCAATGGAGCAGTCATCGTGACTGGTTCGGGTGTTTGCGTCAGCGAATCGCACGTCGGCGGGCCAGCAGGTACCCGGCTCCGCCGACCAGGTAGCAGACCGTCGCGGCGATGAGCAGACCCGGCGAACGGCCGTCGTCCGGGACGACGAGCGCGCCCAGCGAAACCGCCGCCACCTGCGTGATGTTGAACAGCGTGTCGTACAGCGCGAACACCCGGCCGCGGGCTTCGTCGGCGACGTCGAGCTGGATCGACGAATCGACGCAGAGCTTCAGCACCTGCCCGGCCCCGGCGATCACGAACGACGCGAGCAGCGCCAGCGGCAGCAGCATCGGCAGGCCCAGCGCGGACTGCGCGATCGCGGCGAGCAGCAGGGAGCCGAGCACCGCGCGCAGCCGCCCGAGCCGGCGGATGATCCGCGCGGTCAGCAGCCCGGCCAGCAGCAGCCCAGCCCCGGCGAGCGCGGCCATCTGCCCCAGCCCGGGCAGGCCGGCGCGGAAGAGGCCGTGGTCGGTGAAGTAGTTGCGCATCAACAGCACCGTGACCAGCAGCGACACCCCGAAGGACGCCCGGTGCGCGAACAGCGCGACGAAGCCGGCCGTGACGCTCGGCGCGCGCCAGGCGTGGCGAGCCCCGTCGGCCAGCCCGCGCGCGACGGCCAGCACCGGGTTCGGCGGCTCGTCCACCACCGACGGCCCGAGCACGCCACGGGCGAAACCGCGCGCGAGGAACGCCGCGACGAGAGTGCCGAGGACGGCGAACGCCGTGGTCTCCGCCGATCCGACGTCGTTGCTGCCGAACAGCGCGCGCAGGCCGATCGCGCAACCACCGCCGAGGACGGCGACCACCGAGCCGAGCGTCGTGGCGAAGGCGTTCGCCGTCACTACGCTCTCTTCCTCCACGACGTGCGGCAGCGACGCCGAAAGCCCGGAGCCGATGAAGCGGGTGATCCCTTCCGCGGCCAGGGCCAGCGAAAACAGGCCGATCCCGCCGAACCCGAAGCCGACGGCGGCCGCCGCGCAGACGATCGCCAGCCCGCGCAGGAGGTTCGCGAAGATCAGCACGCGACGGCGGTCCCAGCGGTCCAGCAACGCCCCGGCGAACGGCCCGACAACCGAATACGGCAGCAGGAGAGCAGCGAACCCGCCCGCGATGGCCAGCGGGTCGGCGGCGCGTTCGGGGTTGAACAGGACGGCTCCGGCCAGGCCGGCGCGGAAGACGCCGTCGCCCCAGCTGGCGGCGAAGCGCGTGAAGAGAAGGCGACGGAAGTCGGGGTCTTTGAGCAGCTCCCGAGGGCCTCTGCGCGCGGTCGTCGACTGGGAGCTGATCACGGAGGTCAGGGTAATGGGTGGCCGACGCACTCTGGGGGTTCCAGGGGGCTTGCCCCCTGGTCGAACACCCTCAGTGCGAGTGCGCGAAGGTGGCGAAGCCACCGAGTATGGGTGGCCGACGCACTGAGGTCGCCTCTCGGCGGCTATGCGCAGTGTGGCTCCAGCCGGACGGTATTCCACAAAGGCGGTTCTTCAGTGAGCCCGGGGGACACGGAGTGCGCCGACCACATGTTTCCAACGGGGCTGCTGGGGCGATTGTTCCCGAGCCGAAGTAATTGGCCGGGCCAGAGGTGAGATCATGGGTCTGTGCCAGCGGACGCCGAGGTTGAGCCGGGAACGCTCCTGGTCGCCGCCCCCACCATGGTCGACCCCAACTTCCGCCGGACCGTGGTGTTCGTCATCGATCACCGCGAGGAGGGCACGCTCGGCGTGGTCCTGAACCGGCCGAGCGACGTCGCCGTGCACGACGTGCTGCCCAACTGGGGCGGACACGTCGCCGAGCCGCAGGCGGTGTTCGTCGGCGGCCCGGTCGAGAAGAAGACAGCGTTGTGCCTGGCCGCGCTGCGCACCGGCGAGACGGCGGCGAGCGTGCCGGGCGTGATCGCCGTCCGCGGACCGGTCGCGCTGGTCGACCTGGACACCGATCCGGAGGCGCTGGTGCCGCGGGTCCGCGGCGTGCGCGTGTTCGCCGGCTACGCGGGCTGGGACGCGGGTCAGCTGGCCGGCGAGATCGAGCGCGAAGACTGGGTCATCGTGCCGGCGCTGCCGAGCGACATCCTGGCCTCGCCGGACGGCGACCTGTGGAGCCAGGTGCTACGCCGCCAGGGCATCCCGCTGGCCCTGCTGGCCACCCATCCGGGCGACCTCCAGCGGAATTAGGCCTCTTCCTTCTTGAAGACGCCGCAGCCGCCGGCGCCGCACGCGCAGCCGCTGCAGCCGGCCGGCGCCGCCGGAGCCGGGGCGGGCACGGTCAGCGCGGCGCGGTTGCCGAGCACGCCGCCGCCCATGACCAGCAGCACCATGGCGAGCACACCCGCGAGCGCGGCCGAGACGAGACCGCCGGTCGTCGGCATGGCCAGCCCGGCCAGCCCGGTGAGCACGGCGATCGCGCCCCCGGCCATGGTCGGCAGCGCCGCGACGCGGTTGGCCAGCTTGAAAGCTTCTTCGCTGCGCAACGCCGCTTCCGTGCGCACCCCGGTGCCGCCCTCGCGCGTCAAGCGCTCGCGGAACCCGAGGAAGCCACCAAAACCGACGAGCAGACCCAGCACGACCGGAACCAGCGCGATAGCGAACACGGGTCAAGGATAAGCGTGACGTCCCGGCAACCTGCCGGATACCCTGATCGACTGTGCTACAGGCCATGTCACCGCGTGTACTGCCCACCGTCCTGACCGCTGCCCTGATCGGGGGAATCCTCGCCGCAACCCCGGCGAGCGCCACCGAGAGTCACCAGCGGCCGATCCGGCTGCTCGGCGAGAAGATCGTCCCCAACGCCCTGCCGTTCCAGGGCACGACGGTCGGCGGCCTGTCCAGCATCGACTACGACCCCCGGACCGGCGGCTACGCGCTGATCTGCGACGACCGCTCGGCGATCAACCCCGCCCGGTTCTACACGGCGACTTTCCCGGTCACCGCCCACGGCGTCGGCGACGTCACCTTCACCGGCACGAAGCCGTTCCTGCGCCCCGACGGCACGACGTACCCGCCGCTCGCGCAGAACGACCCGTCGAAGCCGCAGAACGAGCAGACGATCGACCCCGAAGAGCTGCGCGTCGACCCGTGGACCGGCGACTACTACTGGTCGCAGGAGGGCGAGCGGACGGCGACGACGTTGATCGACCCGTCGATCCGCGAGGCGCGCCGCGACGGCGAATACGTCCGCGACCTGCCGATTCCGGCCAACGAGAAGATGACGCCGACGGCCGGCCCGCGGCAGAACCTCGTCCTCGAAGGGCTCACGTTCACGGGGTTCGGCTCGCTGATCGCCAGTGACGTCGAAGGCCCGCTGCTGCAGGACGGCCCGGAGTCGACCCGCACGACCGGCGGCGTCTCGCGGATCACGCTGCAGGGCCGCTACGGCCCGGTGCTGGCCCAGTACGCCTACCCGCAGGAGCCGATTTTCGCGTCACCGGTGCCCGCCGGCGCGTTCGCCACCACCGGCGTCTCCTCGATCCTGGCCGTCGACCAGGCCGACCCCACGAAGTTCCTGATGATGGAGCGCTCGTTCGTCACCGGCGTCGGGAACAAGGTGCGCGTCTACGAGATCGACACGAGCGGCGCGACGAACGTCCTGAACGTCAAGTCCCTGGCCGACGCGAAGCACGTCAAGCCGGTGAAGAAGCGGTTCCTCTTCGACGCGGCCGACCTCGGCCTGTCCACTGTGGACAACCTGGAGGGCATGACCTGGGGCCCGAAGCTGCCGAACGGCGAGCGCAGCTTGATCTTGGTCAGCGACAACAACTTCTCGCCGACGCAGGTCACGCAGTTCGTCGCACTGGCGGTCCCCTCCGAACGGCTTTGACCAGCAAGTTACGATGTGCACATGAACACGGCTCGGCTGCTCCTTAGCCTGCCGCGCTGACCGGGCCCGGCCCGGCCGGCGCGGCGACCCCTCATGCCCTGGTGGCTGAGGGGTCGAGTTGTTTCTGGAGTAGCTCGAAACGCGAAGGATGACGGCGATGACCGAGACAACAGGGACCGACGTCCCGGCGCACCGCTACACGGCCGCGCTGGCGGGTCAGATCGAGCAGCGCTGGCAGGACCACTGGGCCGACCAGGGCACCTTCCACGCGCCCAACCCCGTCGGGCCGCTCGCCGTCGAGGGGCAGCCGGTGCCCAGCGACAAGCTGTTCGTCCAGGACATGTTCCCGTACCCGTCGGGCTCCGGCCTGCACGTCGGGCACCCGCTGGGCTTCATCAGCACCGACGTCTTCGCCCGGTACCACCGGATGATCGGGCGCAACGTGCTGCACACGATGGGCTTCGACGCGTTCGGCCTGCCGGCCGAGCAGTACGCCGTCCAGACCGGGCAGCACCCGCGCAAGACGACCGAGGAGAACATCCGGACCTACCTGCGCCAGATCCGGCGCCTGGGCCTGGGCCACGACGAGCGCCGTCGCATCTCCACGATCGACCCGGAGTACTACCGCTGGACGCAGTGGATCTTCCTGCAGATCTTCAACAGCTGGTACGACACCGAGGCGGGCAAGGCCCGCCCGATCGCCGAGCTGGAGGCCGCGTTCGCCGACGGCTCCCGGCCGACGCCGGACGGCCGTGACTGGGCGGCGCTGAGCGCGTCCGAGCGGAAGAAGGTGATCGACGACCACCGGCTGGTGTACATCTCCGAAGCGCCGGTCAACTGGTGCCCGGGCCTGGGCACGGTCCTGTCGAACGAAGAGGTCACCGCCGACGGCCGCAGCGAGCGCGGCAACTTCCCGGTCTTCCGCCGCAACCTGCGCCAGTGGATGATGCGGATCACCGCGTACGCCGATCGCCTGGTCGACGACCTGGACCTGCTGGACTGGCCGGAGAAGGTCAAGTCCATGCAGCGGAACTGGATCGGCCGCTCGCACGGCGCCCGCGTCACCTTCTCCTCCGGTGACGAGGGCATCGAGGTCTTCACGACCCGCCCGGACACCCTGTTCGGCGCCACTTACATGGTGCTGGCGCCGGAGCACCCGCTGGTCGACAAGCTGACCGCGGCCTCGTGGCCTGAAGACGTCGACTCCCGCTGGACCGGTGGCGCGGCGACGCCCGCCGACGCCATCAAGGAGTACCGCGTCGCCGCGTCGCGGAAGTCCGAGCTGGACCGGCAGGAGAACAAGGAGAAGACCGGCGTCTTCACCGGCGCGTACGCGACGAACCCGGTCAACGACAAGCAGATCCCGATCTTCGTCGCCGACTACGTGCTGATGGGCTACGGCACCGGCGCGATCATGGCCGTCCCCGGCCAGGACGTCCGCGACTGGGAGTTCGCCGAGAAGTTCGGCCTGGAGATCATCCGGACCGTACAGCCGTCCGAGGGCTTCGACGGCAAGGCGTTCACCGGTGACGGGCCGGCGATCAACTCGGGCTTCCTGGACGGCATGGACGTCGCCGAGGCCAAGAAGACGATCATCGACTGGCTGTCGGAAAAGGGCGCCGGCACCGGGACCGTGCAGTACAAGCTGCGCGACTGGCTGTTCTCGCGCCAGCGCTACTGGGGCGAGCCGTTCCCGGTGGTCTACGACGAGAACGGCGAAGTGCACGCCGTTCCGGAGTCGATGCTGCCGATCGAGCTGCCCGAGGTCGCCGACTACTCGCCGGTGACGTTCGACCCGGAGGACCGCGACTCGATGCCGTCGTCGCCGCTGGCCCGCGCGACCGACTGGGTCGAGGTCGAGCTGGACCTGGGCGACGGCGTCAAGAAGTACCGCCGCGACATCAACACGATGCCGAACTGGGCGGGTTCGTGCTGGTACCAGCTGCGCTACCTGGACCCGACGAACAGCGAGACGTTCTGCGCGCCCGAGAACGAGCAGTACTGGATGGGCCCGCGGCCGGGCGAGCACGGCGCGGACGACACCGGCGGCGTCGACCTGTACGTCGGCGGCGTCGAGCACGCGGTGCTGCACCTGCTGTACTCGCGGTTCTGGCACAAGGTGCTGTTCGACCTGGGCCACGTGACGTCCAAGGAGCCGTACCGGAAGCTGTTCAACCAGGGCTACATCGAGGCGTACGCGTACACGGACTCGCGCGGCGTCTACGTCCCGGCCGAGCAGGTCGAGGAGCGCGACGGGAAGTACTTCTTCGAAGGCGAAGAGGTCACCCAGGAGTACGGCAAGATGGGCAAGAGCCTGAAGAACGTCGTCACGCCGGACGAGATGGCCGAGAACTACGGCGCCGACACGTTCCGGTTCTACGAGATGGCGATGGGCCCGCTGGCCATGTCGCGCCCGTGGGCGACGAAGGACGTCGTGGGTGCGCACCGGTTCCTGCAGCGGCTGTGGCGCCTGGTCGTCGACGAGGAGACCGGCGAGCTGCGGGTGTCCGCCGACGAGGCCACGGACGCCGACCGGAAGGTGCTGCACCGCACGGTCGCCGGCGTCCGCGAGGACTACGCCGAGATGCGGTTCAACACGGCCGGCGCGAAGCTGATCGAGCTGAACAACCACGTCACCAAGGTGTACGGCGCGACCGCGTCGACGCCGCGTGAGCTGGCCGAGCCGCTGGTGCTGATGCTGGCGCCGCTGGCCCCGCACCTGGCCGAGGAGCTGTGGCACCGGCTGGGGCACGTGGACTCGCTGGTGCAGGGGCCGTTCCCGGTGGTGGACGAGAAGTACCTGGTGGAGGACTCGGTCGAGTACCCGATCCAGGTCAACGGCAAGGTCCGGTCCCGGGTGACGGTCCCGGCTTCGGCGTCTTCCGACGAGGTCCAGGCGGCGGCGCTGGCGGACGAGAAGGTGGCGGCGCTGGTCGGCGACGGCTTGCCGCGCAAGGTGATTGTGGTGCCGGGGCGGCTGGTCAACATCGTCCTGTAGCGCGCTGTCGGAAAGCCGCCGGTGCTTTTCCCCGGTTCTCGATTTGATTGAGCAGTCAACGAAAACGGCTCGATCAAAGGAGAACCGGGGATGACCCTCGACGGCAAGGTGGCGCTGGTGACGGGCGGCAGCCGGGGCATCGGCGCGGCCACGGCCCTGCGGCTCGCCGAGGACGGCGCGGACGTCGCGCTGACGTACGTGAGCAACGCCGCGCTGGCGGCCGAGGTGGTCGACAAGATCAAGAAACTCGGCCGTCGCGCGCTGGCGATCCAGGCGGACTCGGCGGACGCTGCCGCGGTTTCGTCCGCCGTTTCGGCCGCGGTGGCGGAGTTCGGCCGGCTCGACGTCCTGGTCAACAACGCGGGCGTCGGCTTCGTGGGCGCCTTCACCGAGACGGCGCTTGAGGACGTCGACCGCGTGCTGGCGGTGAACGTCCGCGGCGTGTTCGCGGCGACCCAGGCGGCGGCCGGCGTCCTGAGCGACGGCGGCCGCGTGATCACGATCGGCAGCTGCGTCACGGACCGCGTGCCCGGCCCGGGCATGGCGCTGTACGCGACCAGCAAGGCGGCGATGGTCGGCCTGACCAAGGCGCTGGCGCGCGAGCTGGGCGCGCGCGGCATCACGGTCAACCTGGTCCACCCGGGCCCGACGGACACGGACATGAACCCGGCCGACGGCCCGTACGCGGCGGACCAGGCGGCGATGACGGCGGCGGGCCGCTACGGGAAGCCGGCCGAGGTGGCCGCTGCGGTGTCCTACCTGGCTTCACCCGGCGCCGAGTACGTGACGGCGGCGGTGTTGTCGGTGGACGGCGGCCACGCGGCCTAACCGGAGTAGAGCCCGATCTCCCGGGCGAGGTCGATGAGCATGGACTCGAACAGCACGTCCGGCTTCGACATCGGGATCGGGTAGTTGCCGAAGACCTCGAGCGTGACGTGCCCGTAGAGCCGGGCCCAGAACTGGATCATCAGGTACGTCACGCCGAGGTCGATCTTTTCGACGGGCACCCCCTGATCGGACTCGGCGAGCACGGCGACCAGCGACTCCTGGAAGGTCTGCAGGTCATCCCGCAGCTCGTCCGGCACGCCACTGGCGGAAGGCAGCACGATGTCGTGCCGCGCGAGCACCCGCCCAGCAGCGGCGAGGAAGATCCGCCCGAACGGCTCGTCGACCCTGCTCAGCGCACTCCCGGCCGTCGAACCCACGCCGCCGGTCGGCGACGCGAAGACGAGCGTGAATTCTTTCGTGTGGGTGAGCGCCCACCGCCGGAAGCCCTTGCAGATGGCGAACAGCTGCAGCACACCGTCGTCGGGCAGCTCGGCAATCTCCTCGGCGAGCTCGTCCGCCAGATCGGCGCAGACATCCAGCCGCAGGTTCTCGACGAGGTCGTCCCGCGACTCGTAGTACCGGTACAGCGCGGGCGCGGTGATCCCCAGCTCCCGCGCGATGGCCCGCAGCGTAACCGCCTCCGGCCCCTGCTCGACGAGCAGTTTCCGGGCGGTCCGCCGGATGTCCTGTTCGGTAGCCGCACGCGCGCGACCCCTCCGCGTGGGGTGGCTCATCCGAACAGTCTAGGTGTTTAGTACGACAAATCTTGCATTAACGCGATCTCCGCCGTAACGAAAAGGTGCAGCTCAGGCCCGCGCCTTGAGATTCGTCAGCACGGTGTCGGCGACGCCGCGTCCGAGCTGGCAGGCGTCCTTGCCTGCTTGGACGGCCGAGTCGCCGATGCTCAGCGAGACGGAATACGCCAGCTCGTCAGCGATACCTACGACGATCACACACGTCCGGTTGTCGGTCGACCCGACGTCCACGTAGCCGACCGCGGGGTAACCCTGGACCGGCTCGAGGTCGCCGACCCAGCGTTTGGCCTTGGGCTTCTCGTTCTTGAAGGCGAGGCTGATGCCTTCGTTGTTCTTGGTCTCGTAGATGACCAGGATGCCGGCACTGCTGCCGGAGGTACTGCCCCAGTCGCACATCGGGCCCAGCTCCGAGTCCTTCGGTTTCGGCGACCCCGGTTGTCCGAGATAGCCGGTCAGCTGCTCCGCGGTGAAGGCCGAATCGCAGGGACTGCCGTCCAGCACCTTGGCGGGCAGGGGGTTCGTCACCTTGGGTGCACCACTGTTCGGCAGTTCCGCGCTGCCGGTCGGTGCGGCCGATGCGGTGCCGGATGTGCGACGTTCGCCGGTGCACGAGGTCAGCAATGCAGCGCCGACGACCACTGCGGTGGCGCCGAGGAGAACTCGTCGAATCATTCGAGCGACCCCTTGATCGTTTTCGTCGAATCCGCGGCTTGCTGGTCAGCCGCCTCGGTGATCCCGAGAGCTTGCCTCAATCGCCGGATCAGTTCCTGGTAATAGCCGAGCTGGTACTGCAGGTGGCCCTGGTAGTAGCGTCCGGCCTCGTTGACCCCGTTCGGACCGAGCACCGCCTGCCGGCTGACCGGCTCGTCCGCCGGTGGTTTCGCTTGGCTCAAGCCCTCGGCGGCGCGCATTTGCTCGACAATGGTGTCCTTTTGGGCCTCAGCCTTCTTGAGCATCGCCCGCATCTCCGCCGAGCTCATCGCGAACCCCTGCCCAGCAGGCTGCGAACCTCCGCTCGGCAGGTCCGTCGCCCAGAAGCCGATCCCGCTGAAGATCGTCATCGTCCTCCCCCCAACCCGTTCAGGGTCGCGTACAGCACATCCGTCAGTGCACCCCGGGTCCCCGGCTGGAAGCTGACCATCCGCTCCCGCCCCGGAACCACGTACGTCAGCACCCGCCCGGTCCCGGCCACATCCACCGCGGTGACCGGCGCACTGCGAGCACCCCGCTTGAGCGCGTAGCACTGGTGCAGCCCCGTCCGCCGGGCCGCCATCAGCCGGCGCGCCCAGAGCAACGGGTCCCGTCCCCGGTCGGCGGTCGGGTCCTCGAGGTCGTACGACTCCTCCACCGCCCGCCCCGAGAAGCGCGCCTCGGGAATCAGCACCGCCGAAATGCGCGCCGGTGGCACCGGGGGCAGCACATCCACCAGCGACTCCGCGATCCGCGACGGTTCCACGACGTCGATCCGGACGTCGTCGTCCTTCCGGATCAGCCGGAGCGCGTCCGGGCCCGCAGCGGAGACGAGGACCGCGCCCGATTCGTCCGCTTCGATGTCGCCCAGCCACGCCGTGAACTGGTGGACGCCTCTCGCGAGGACACGCAGGATGTCGCGGAATTCCCGCGTCAACGTGCCGCCCGCGGCGAGGCGCAGCGATGTCAGGACGTCGAGGACCTTCTCTTCGAGCCGCTTGCGGGTCTCGTCGCCGAGCCAGAGGTTGTCGGCGCCGAGGACCGCGGGTGGTGGGCCGTGCCCTTCCCACTCCCACGCGGTGAGCAAAGCGGCCTTGGGCAGGAAGATCACAGCCCGATCACCGGGGGCACGGTCCGCTCGTCGGACCCGCCGAAGATGCTCTCCGGATCCGCCTCCACCAGGTACGACGCGCGCTGGTGCTCCGCGTCCTCCTCGCCCTTGCCGCCCTTCGCGCCGGGGCCCATGCCGCCCATCCCCGGTGATCCCGGCTTGCCCGCCGCGCCGCCGCGGACCCCGCCGACCGTGCCGGGACGGCCTTCGCCTGGGACGCCGGCGCCGGTCGCCGCGCCCGGGCCGCGGGCACCCGCGCCGCCGCTCGCGCCGGATGACGAACCCGGCCCGAAGCCGCCCCCGCCGGGACCGAAGCCAGGGCCGAAGCCGGGACCGAACCCGCCTCCGGAGCCCGGGCCGAAGCCCTCTGGTCCCGTAGCCGGTGGCTGGTAGCCCGGCGGGAACTGCGCCGACAGCGGCACGTAACCCTGCGCGCGAACGCTGTCGTCCACACCCGGCGCGTGCGATCCCGGCGGCGTGACGTACCCCGGCGGCGTGACGTTCCCCGGCGGCGTCACCTGACCCGGCGGCACGACCGGCGGGTGAACCGCCGGCGGCGGCTGGACCTGCGCGCCGATCGGCCGGTCGTCGTCACCACCACCGGTCCGAGTCCGCGTCCGCTTCCCGGCCGGCGGCTCGACCGGGTCCTGCACGGTGAAGTCGCCGCCGGTGTACTCGCGGAGCTGGCCGTAGTCGGTCGTCCGGGCCGCGGTGTTCGAGCTGGACTGCTGCGAGTACGCGGTGTACCGCTCGACGTTCTCCTGGGCCTTGCGGTTGTACTGGTTGATCCGGTCTTCGGTGTCGGTGTCCCACGGCGTCACGACGTCCCAGGCGCTGCGGGTCGGCGGCTGGTCGGTGACGTCCGGGTGCAGCGAGTTCTTCAGCTGGTGGAACTGGTCGATCTGCGCCTGGGCCAGCGTCGAGTTCCGGTCCAGCGTCGTGGACGCCGAGGTCGCCGACGCCGTCAGCGGCCGGAGCCGCTCCCGGGCCGCGTCCGACGCGCCGCCGGTCCACGCGGACTCGAGGCCGGAGGTCAGTTCGCGCGTGCCCTGCTCGAGCCGGCGCTGGTAGTCCGACTGGTCGACACCCGCCTGGTGCACCTTCTGCAGCGACTCGGTGCCGGGCCCGCTCAGCACCGCCTGGACGAGCTGACCGGGTGACAATCCCGCGGCCTGCGGGTTCACCGCCCCGGTGCCGGTCTGCGAGCCGACGTACGCCCCCGCGACCGCGCCGAGCGGGCCACCCGCGAGCAGGCCCACACCCGCGCCGCTCAGCACGTTGCCGAGCCCCTCGCCACCCGACTGGACGGCGTGCGCGATCTCCGACCCGACGTGCTTGGCAGCGTCGAGCATGTCGCCGAACAACCCCACCGAACCGCGCTCCCCTCGCGTTCGACTGCGTCACGGACAATACCCCACCGGTTACCCCCTGTGTGAGGAACCGAACCGACCTGGTCAGGCGACCCGTCCGAAACTGTCCGACCGGTGTGCCACACTCGGTCGCCGTACGGCTACTGACGTGAACAGGGGAGGTTCGCGTGTCGAACCCTGAGCAACTGCTGGCGAGCTTCGACGCCAAGATCGCCGAGGCCAAGGAGCGGGGCGACCGCATGCAGGCCGAGATGGCGGCGGTCACCGTGGCCGAACGCAGCTCCGACGGCCAGATCGCGGTCAAGGTCAACCACCTCGGCAACCTCGTCGGCCTGGAGATCGGGCACGCGGTGCGCGAGAAGGCGAACCTCGCCGACGAAATCCTGCGGACCGTCCAGCGCGCGCAGAGCAAGCTGGCGGGTGCCGTGCAGGCCGGCCTGCCGTCGATCGCGGGCACCGAAACTATGAACGAGCTGGTCGAGCAGCTGCACCGCGAATTCCCCGAGCCGGAGCCGCAGGGCTTCGTCGAGGGCGGCCACGCGGCGCCTGCGGACGACGGGGCGCGCTTCATCGCCGAGGAAGAGCCGCCGTCGCGGCCGAAGCCGGCGCCGCCGCGGCCCGCGCCCGAGCCCGGCACCGACGACGACTACTTCAGCGACGGCGACTACCTGCGCTGACCGAGGGGGGGAAGACCGTGAACAACCCGCAGCCGGACATCCGGATCCAGCCGGAGCAGTTGCTGTCCCACGCGAAGAAGCTCGAACCGTTCGTCGACCGGTTCGCCAAGACGCTGGACGCGGCGGCCCAGGTCGTCGACCCGATGGCGTTCGGCCTGATCGGCCAGGCCTGCGGCCTCGGCGCGCTGTGCGGCGTCGCCCAGACCCTGGGGAGCGACTCGATCGGCCACGCGAAGAACGTGGCGCAGGAGCAGATCGACCGCGTGCGCACCTGGTCCCAGCACGTCGACTGGCGGGAACAGGACGTCAAGGCGAGCTTGGAGGGGATCCACCTTGACTGAGAACGCGCTGGTGACGGCGGCCAAGAAGAAGGTCGACGAAGGGTCATCCGCGCTCGAAGGCGCCGGGATGGCGCAGGACTTCTGGGACGCGGCCACCAAGGCGGCCGACGGCGACTGGACCGAGGGCCTGCTCAACCTCGGCTTCGGCGCCGCCGGCGTGATGGAGTTCCTCCAGGACCCCATCGCGGGGCTGGCCAGCATGGGCCTCGGCTGGCTGATCGAGCACGTCGAGTTCCTGCGCGCCCCGCTCGACTGGGTCACCGGGAACCAGGAACAGCTCGACGTCATGCAGGAGACGTGGAGCGGCATCAGCGACGAGATCGACGCCGTCGCCAAGGACCTCCTGGACACGGTGAAGGCGGACAGCGCGGAGTGGCAGGGGCAAGGCGCCGACGCCTATCGCGCGTTCGCCGCCGAGCTCGGCGACATGTACTCCGGCGTCGCCGGCGGGGCGAAGGCCATCTCCGTCCTGATCGACGTCTGCAAGAGCATCCTGAACGTCGTGCGCAGCGTGCTGCGCGACCTGCTCACCGAATGCATCGGCAAGCTGATCAGCATCCTGATGCGGTACCCGGGCCCCGCCGCGCCCGCCGGTCTGGCGGGCGAGGGCACGGCCGAGATCGTCAAGTGCGGCCATCGCATGTCGGAGTGGCTGCAGAAGCTGGTGCGGGCCTTCCGGAAGGGCATCAGCCAGTTCAACCACCTCAGCGGGCTCTTCCGGACCGTCGGGCAGAAGCTGCTCGCGGCCCTGCAGGACGCGGCTCGCGCGGCGCCGGGCATCTTCAAGGACGGCCTGAAGGAGCTGCCCAAGGCGCTCGGTGAAGAGGCCGGGAAGGAAGCGGGCAAGAAGACCGCGGGTGCCTACGACGAAGCCGACAAGGAGTACCGCGAGAACCACTACAACGAGAAGAAGCCGGAGCCCGTCTTCGGGCAGCAGGGCGGTCAGCGCATCTCCGGGTCGATCTAGCCGTGGTTTCGACGACTCCCGGTGGACCGGAAACGGCCGTGGTGCAGGTCCGGCTGCCGGTCCACGACCCGCCGTCCCGGCTGCGGGCCGCTGCCGGCTGCCTGGCGGTCCTCGGTCTCGTGCCCGCCGTCGCGGCCGGCCTGCTGGTGTGGGCGCGCAGCCAAGACCCGGTCGCCCGCCTGGTCGCGCCGGCGCTCGGCGTGCTCGCGGTGCTGTGCTTCTGCGGCGGTCCGATCCTGCGGCGGTACGTCCGCCGCAACGGCGCACTGGTGACGGCGAAGGTCGAATTCGGTCCGGACGGCTTCCGGCAGCCGCTCGAAGACAAGACGACCCTCGTCCTGCCCTGGAGCGACATCCGCCGGTTCGACTTCCGCGACGGCGAGCCCGGCGACCGGGTCGCGCTCGCCGTCTCGCTGGTGGACGAGGACGCGCTCCGGAACCTGAACCCGGACTGCCGGCACCGCTCGCCGGACGGCTACATCCTGTCGTCGGCGATGGCCAGGGAGGAGGCCGAGAAGGCGTCGGCGGCGATCGAGCGGTACCGCCCCGGCCTGGCGCGTTGGACGTCCAAGAACGTCCGCCGTGGCGGCTTCGGCGTGCCGGACCCGGTGAAGCGGCTGGTCAAACGCTGGAGCGCGGACCAGGCACGCACGCTCGTCCGCGCCGAACAGGCGTCCGCGGGCCGGTTGTTCGTCCTGTGGACGGCTTGGCTGGCGGTCATCGCCGACTTCGCGGCCCCGGCCTTCTACGACATCCCGCCGGGCATCCCGCTGCCGGTCGCGGTGACGATCTGGGTGCTGCTCTACGTCACGCGTTACCGCGGCGAACCGGGCGAATTCGCCGTGACCGCCGACGCGATCACGTGGCGTCCCAAGGACGGCGATCCGGTCCGGGTGCGGCGAGCCGAGCTCGACCGGCTGACGACCGAGCTCGCGGCGAAGAAGGCCACGCGTCGATACGTCTCCGTCCACGCGATCCTCCGTCGTGGGGGGAGCCGGCCGTTGGCGGCGAAGGTCTCCCCCGGCGCGGCCGGGAACGTCCTGCGGCTGGTGCTCGCGAAAGGGGCGCCGCCGACGCCGATCACTCGGGGGGCTACGTGATCGGCGCCGGCGACCCGATGCCCTGCCCGGCTGGTGCCGGTTGGGGCAACGTCATCACGTCAGGCGTGATGACGCACCAGGAGAGCGGGACCGGGCCACGTAGTGACGGCCGGGGGACGGTCATCCCCCGATCGAGTGACGGGCTTCCGCTGCTCGCATGATTGTCGCACTCAGCCCCGGATAAGTTACAAAAACCTTCACTTTCCCTTCCTTGCCCGTGCTGACCTGGAGCGGACCGCTTTCGTGGCACAGTGCGGGGCATGAACTCTGACGTGCTCGTTGTGGGATCCGCCAACGCCGACCTCGTCGTCGCGGTGGACCGGCGGCCGGGTGGCGGGGAGACCGTGCTGGGTGGTGACACCGTGCTCTCGCCGGGCGGCAAGGGGGCCAACACCGCGGTGGCCGCGGGGCGGCTCGGCGCGGACGTCGCGCTGGTCGGCGCCGTCGGCGACGACCCGTACGGCCGGCTGCTGCTCGACTCGCTGCGCGCCGCCGGCGTCGACACCGGCCTCGTGCGGACCAGCGACCGGCCGACCGGCATCGCCTACATCACCGTCACGCCGGACGGCGAGAACTCGATCCTCGTCTCCCCGGGCGCCAATTCCAGCCTGGAGCCCGCCGACGTCGACGCCGTGTTCGACGGGGTCGAGATCATGGTCGTCTCGCTGGAGGTGCCGCTGCCGACCGTCGAGCACGCCGTCGCGCGCGCCGCCGAGGAGGGCGTGAAGGTGCTTCTCAACCTTTCGCCGGCGGCGCAGCTCTCGCCGGAGACGCTGGCCAAGCTCGACGTCCTGCTCGTCAACGAACACGAGGCCGCGTGGCTGACCGAGCCCGGCGCCGACTTCCGGAAGCTGCTCGACCTCGGGCCGCGGGCGGCCGTCGTCACGCTCGGCGCGGCGGGCGCCGTGGTCGTCGAAGCCGGTTCGGTGAGCCGGGTCGAGTCGCCGGCGGTCGAGGCCGTGGACACCACCGGGGCGGGGGACGCCTTCGCGGGAGCGCTCGCCGCGTCGCTCGCCGAAGGCACCGACCTCGTGCCGGCGGCGAAGCGGGCCGTGCGGGTCGCGGCGTTCAGCGTCACGCGGCCCGGCGCGCAGCCGTCCTACCCGACCGCCGCCGACCTCGGGGAATGATCATCCGGCCTGTCGTGTTGCAGCTCACATGGGCGATTCGTTCGGCTCGGCCTGGTGGCGCGGTTACGTCGCCCAGCTGAGGGCGATCGCGGACGCGCGCCGGCCGGATCACCTCGCGCTCATGCCGCTCGACGAGACCCTCAAGGCGCTCGGCAAGCAGACCGAGATCGACGAAGGCGTCTACGAAGTGCCGCTGGACGGCGTCGTCGGAACCGTGGCCCGAGCCGGGGACTTCGACCGCGAGTTCCGGCCGCGAAACCGGGCGCTGCGCGACCGCTGGGAGCACCTGACGCGGACGTCGGCGGACCTCCCGCCGGTGCGGCTGGTCCGGCTCTCCGACATGTTCTTCGTCGAGGACGGCCACCACCGCGTCGCGATCGCCCGCGCCCGCGGCGCCCGGGCGATCCGCGCCCGCGTCCGCTGGATCGGCACGGTCGCCTGCGCGCTGCGCTGCCTGACCCTGGCCGACCTGCCATCGAAGACCGCCGAGCGGATGTTCCTCGAGCGCGTCCCGCTGCCGGACGACGTCCGGCTCGGGCTGTGGCTCGACGATCCGGCCGACTGGTTCCGGCTCGCCGACTCGGCCGAGGCGTGGGGTTTCCGCCGTATGCTGGCCGGACGGCCGGTGCGCAGCCGCGAAGACCTGGCCGACGCCTGGTGGCACGAGGAGGTCCGGCCGGTGCTCGAACAGGTGCGCAAACGCGGTTTGTGCCCGCCACCACGAGATATCCAGGCGTATCTGAGCTATGGTCTAGACCATGTCGTCTGAGCTTCTGTCCGGGGTCGCCGTCAGCCCCGGCCGCGCGAGTGGTCCCGTCGTCCGTGTCGCGGAGCCGCTCGGCGAGCCCGCAGCCACCCCGGCCCCGGCCGACCCGGCCGCCGAAGCCGCCCGGATCGCCCCCGCGGCCGCGACCGTCGCCGGCCGGCTGGAGAAGCAGGCCGAGAGCGCGACCGGCGAAGCGGCGACCATCCTCATCACGACGGCCGCGATGGCCGCCGACCCGGCGCTCGCGTCCCAGGCCGAAACGCTGGTCAAGACGCAGGGGCTGCCCGCGGCGCGAGCCGTCTACCAGGCCGCCGAAGGCTTCGCCGAAGCGCTGGCCGCGGCCGGCGGGTACATGGCGGAGCGCGTCCGCGACGTCCGTGACGTGCGCGACCGGCTGATCGCCGAGCTGCTCGGCATCGCGCCGCCGGGCGTGCCCGAACTGGCGTCGCCGAGCGTCCTGGTTGCGCGTGACCTCGCCCCGGCCGACACGGCGGGCCTCGACCCGGCGAAGGTCCTCGCCCTGGTCACCGAAGAGGGCGGCCCGACGAGCCACACGGCGATCCTGGCGCGCGCGCTCGGCATCCCGGCCGTCGTCGCGGTCCGCGGTCTGCTGAACCTGGACGCGCAAGCGCTTGCGGTCGACGGCGACACGGGCACGGTCGAGGTCGCGGACCCGTCGGCCCCGATCGTCACGGCGACGGTGGCCGAGCTGGCCGAGTGGAACGGCACCGGCGCGACGGCCGACGGCCACCGCGTGAAGGTCTACGGCAACGTGGGTTCCCCGGCCGACGCCCAGGCGGCGGCGGACGCGGGCGCCGAGGGTGTCGGCCTGTTCCGCACCGAGTTCTGCTACCTGGACGCCTCGGACGAGCCGTCGGTGGCCGACCAGCGCGCCGCGTACACGGCGGTGCTGGCCCCGTTCGCGGGCAAGCCGGTGATCGTGCGGACCCTGGACGCGGGCGCCGACAAGCCGCTGGCCTTCCTGTCGCCGGACGCCGAGCCGAACCCGGCGCTGGGTGTCCGCGGGCTGCGCGTGGCGTTCGACCGCCCCGAGGTGCTGGACCGCCAGCTCGAGGCCATCGCGGGCGCGGCGGCGGATTCGGGCGCCGAGGTTTCGGTGATGGCCCCGATGGTCGCAACGGTCGAGGAGGCGGCCTGGTTCGCCTCGCGGGTACGCGCGGCCGGCATCGCCCGAGCGGGCGTGATGATCGAGATCCCGGCGGCGGCGCTGAGCGCCCGCGAGATCCTCGAAGCGGTGGACTTCGTCTCGGTCGGCACGAACGACCTGGCCCAGTACACGTTCGCGGCGGACCGCCAGCTCGGCGCGGTGGCCAAGCTCAACGACCCGTGGCAGCCGGGCCTGCTGCGCCTGCTGAAGCTGATCGGCGACGCGGCCAAGGCCACCGGCAAGCCGGCAGGGGTCTGCGGCGAAGCGGCCGCGGACCCGCGGCTGGCACTGGTCCTGACGGGCTTGGGCCTGACGAGCCTGTCGATGAACGCCCCGGCAATCCGCACGGTGGGAGCCAGCCTGGCAGCGGCGAGCCTCGCGGAGTGCGAAGCCCTGGCAGAGGCGGCCCTGGCAACATCGGACCCAGCGGCCGCCCGCGCGGCGGCCCGCCCCTGACAAGGCGGGTTCGCGGGGTCAGTTCCTCGATGAGGCGGCTTGGCGGGCGCGCTCGGCAAGCCCAGCTCGGCGGGACGCGCCTCGCTGGTGCGGCTTGGTGAAGCCCGGCTCGACGGAGGCGCGGCGCGGTGTGGCCCGGCCCACGTGGAGCTTCGGCGGTAGGCCCGCCTCGATGAGGCTGCTTGGCGGCCCGGCTCGGTGAGCAAGGTTGGTCGGACGCGCCCCGCCGGCGCGGCTTGGTGAGGCCCGGCCCGGTGGGTCAGCTCGCTGGCACGGCTCGCTAGTAACCCAGCTCGGTGGGGCCCAGCTCGCGGGGCACGGCCGGACCCAGCTCGCTGGCGCGGCTTGGTGGACTCGGCCCGGCGGGACGCGGCTAGGCGGCACACGGCTCGGTGGGTCTGGCCCGGCGGGACGCGGCTAGGCGGCACACGGCTCGGTGGGTCTGGCCCGGCGGGACGCGGCTCGGCGGCACACGGCTCGGTCGGCCCGCCCGGCGGGACACGGCTCGGTGGGGCGCGGCTGTGGGTGAGGCGCGGCTCGGTTGGCGCGCACCCCAGGAAGCGCTGCCCGTGGTCGCCCCAGCCCGCGGTGGCCGTCCCCGTGCTGGCCGCCCGTGGTGCCGCAACCCTCCTCAGCCGGCGACCAACCCCAGTCAAGCAGCCACTTCCGCTCGATTCGACCCCCACCGAATCATCCCCACCCGCAGGGGCGCCCCCCCACTTTCAGTCTATCGGTCATCACCGACAGTGCCGGGCTGTGCCAACCTGAACAGGCGCAGTTGTCCACATTGATCGAGGGGTGTGAACAACTCGCCCGAAGTCCGTGAAGGTCATCACCGCAATCCGGAGGTGGCCTTCACGGACTTCCCTCCGGAAAAACTTCCGGCCGGTTGTCGATCCCGCCCTTCTCCGCTCGACGCAGGGGTGAAGCGAACGATCGAGCCGAGAGGACCTCACCATGACCGCCACCACCATCGCCGCCCCGGCTGATGCCGTCCGGGCCGGACGTCGGGAGTGGATCGGGCTGGCCGTGCTGGCGCTGCCCACCCTTCTTGTCTCGCTCGATGTCTTCGTGCTCGTGCTCGCGCTGCCGAAGCTGGCCGTCAGCCTGCACGCCGATGGGACCGAACAACTCTGGATCATGGACACCTACGGCTTCATGGTCGCCGGGTTCATGGTCACCATGGGGACCCTCGGGGACCGGATCGGGCGGCGGAAGCTGCTGCTCATCGGGGCCGCCGCCTTCGGGGTCGCCTCCGTGGCCGCCGCCTTCTCCACCAGTGCCGGCATGCTCATCGCCGCGCGGGCCGGGCTCGGGATCGCCGGGGCCACCCTTGCGCCCTCCACCCTTTCGCTCATCGGGACCCTGTTCCACAACCCGCGGCAGCGGGCCGAAGCCATCGGGATCTGGGCCGGCTGCTTCTCCGTCGGGGCGATCGTCGGGCCGATGGTCGGGGGCTTTCTGCTCGAACACTTCTGGTGGGGCTCGGTCTTCCTGCTCGGCGTGCCCGCCATGGTGCTGCTGCTCGTCGTCGGGCCGAAGCTGCTGCCGGAGTACCGCGACGAGACCGCCGGGCGGCTCGACCTGCCCAGCGTCGCCCTCTCGCTCGCCGCGATCCTGCCCGCCGTCTACGGCGTCAAGGAACTCGCCCGTGACGGCGTCCGGGCCGTTCCCGTGCTCGCCCTGGTGATCGGTGTCGTCGTCGGCTACGTCTTCGTCAAGCGGCAGCGCACGCTCGACGACCCGCTGGTCGACTTCAGCCTGTTCGCCGCGAAGGCGTTCCGGACCACGCTCGGCGGGATGCTGCTGTTCAGCATGCTCGGCGGCACGACCATGCTCTTCGTCGCGCAGTTCTTCCAGCTCGCCCAGCACCTGTCGCCGGTCGGGGCCGCGCTGGGGCTGCTGCCCGGGATGGCCGGCTCGACCGTCAGCTTCCTCGCCGCGCCCGTGCTCGCCCGGCGCGTGCGGCCGGGTGCCCTGATCGCCGGGGGGATCGCCCTCGCCGCGTCCGGGATGGTCGTCCTCGCGCTCGTCGACCCCGCCGCCGGGCCGGTGTGGCCGTCGCTCGGGTTCGCCGTGACGTCGCTGGGGGTGGGGCCGATGGTCGCTCTCGGCACCGACCTCGTCGTCGGCTCCGTTCCGGTGCGCAAGGCCGGCGCCGCCGCTTCGCTGGCCCAGACCGTCAACGAGTTCGGCTACGCCTTCGGCCTCGCGACCGTCGGCACGCTCGGCAACGCCGTCGTCCGCGCCCACGGCCTGCCCGACGGGCTGCACGTCGTCGCCGGGCTCGCCGCCGTCGCCTTCGCCGCCCTGATCTGGTTCGTCGCCCGGCACCTGCGGTCGATCCGGCCGCTCGCCGCCTGAACGGGCGAAGGCCTCCCCACCCGATGCCTGGGTGGGGAGGCCTTCTTGACGCCGGGGGCAGAGGGGCCCCGGCTAGCCGAAGAGCCCGCGCCGCGGGTGGCGGACGACCAGCGAACCGCCGTGGACCCGGCCGCTCAGCACGTACCGGGGGTTGCCCATCCGGCCGTTGCTGCGCGTCTTGTCCTCCATCGAGCCGAACTTGACGTCGCCGATCGAGTTGAGGTCCACCGCCGCGTGCTCCGGGATGATGATCTCGACCGAGCCCCACTTGGCGTCCAGTTCGATGTGCACCACCGGCGACTGCACCTGGGCCTCGGTGAAGTCCAGCTTCGTCGAGCCGTACTTGTTGCGCACGACCAGCTCGGACGGCACCACCCACGGCCCGCCGCGGTGCAGCGACGAATACTTCGCGTTCAGCTCGACGCGCGGCCCGCTCGAGTAGCCGCCGTAACCTGCCGGAGGCGCGTACGCCGGAGCGGCGGCGAGGGCCGCGGCCGGGTGGTAAAGACCCGCGAGGTCGGCCAGCACGGAGTTCAGCTCGCCGCGGGTCCGCGACGCCAGCGCGCGGTCGGTGCGCTCGGTGAACTCGTCGAGGTCGATCATCCCGCGGCCGATCGCCTTCTGCAGCACGCCGACGACGTGCTCGCGCTCGTCGTCCGACACCCGGAGATCGCGCTCGCTCAACGGCTTGGTTTCGGTCACCGGTTCCGCCGCCGCGGTCTCTTCCTCGCCCATGCCCACGATGGTAGAACCGGATTGCACCAGGGAGATCGGGGGAAAACCCTGAACGGACCCGTAGTCCGCGCCGCCGCGGCCGTCGCCGCGCTCCTCCTGCTGTCCGCGTGCACCAACGCCGTCGAACCCCCGCCGCCGCCACCGGGGCCGCTGGCGGAGCTCTCCGGCATCCTGGCGACCGGCGGCATCGGCGTCACCGCGCTGCTGCCGACCGCCGGACCCACCCTGTTCGACGCCGACCGCGGCCCGGCCGCCACCCCGCCCGGCTACCCCGGCGGTGACGTCCGGCTGGACGCCGTGCGGGTCGGGAAGCACGTCGTCCTGACGGTCCGCCCGCCGAACCCCCGGGACACCGAGCCCTCCGAAATCCTCGAGTACACCGGGCCGTCGAGCCCGCCGCGGTCCCTCGGCCGCGCCTGGTCGGCGGGTCCGGACGCCGGCGGCGAAGGCGTGTGGCTGATCCGGCAGGACGCGCCGGACAACTGCCGTCTCGAGCACGTCTCGCTCGCCGGGGGCGAGCCCGCGCCCGGCCAGCCCGCCAGCTGCCGCACCCGGGTGCGGACCGAGACCGCCCACGGGCTGCTGATCACCATCAACGCCGATGCCGCCGAATCGACCGACGCCCTGATCGAACCGGCGACCGGCCGCACGGTCCGGCAGGCGCCGCGCATCCTCGGCGCCGCCGGCGACTGGCTGCTGCTCGACGGCCTGACCGACCTGACCCTGGTCGACCTGCGGGACAACAGCAGCAAGAAGGTGAGCCGGCCCTCGATCGGCGCCGCACCCACCGTGGTGCCCTCGCGCGAAGGAGCCATTTGGGCCGTCGACTTCGCGAACGCCGCCTACCGCGGCACCAACACGCAGACGCGGGACATCTGGCTGCTGCGCCCGAGCGGGCCGACCTGGGACCACGCCCCGGGGATGCCGTTCGTCACCGAGCACCTCTCACGCGGCGGCGGCCTCGACTGGTCGGACGCCGGCGACCTCGTGCTCGCCGACCGCGTCCTGGCCGCCTGGCACCCGGGAGAACCGCAGTGGCGCCTGAGCCAGGCCGCCTTGCCCGGCGGTACCTGGTCCGGCTTCACCGTGCTGCCGTGACTACTCCCCGTCGAGGCCGTGCTCGATCGCGTACCGGGCCAGCTCGACGCGGTTGTGCAGCTGCAGCTTCCGCAGCGTCGACTGCACGTGGTTCTCCACCGTCCGGTGCGACAGCACCAGCCGCTCGGCGATCTGCCGGGCGGTAAGCCCCTTCGCGACCAGCCGCAGGACGTCGGTTTCGCGCTCGGTCAGCCGCGGCGGCTCGGCGCCCTCGGCCGGTGCGTCGGCCATCCGCCGGTACTCGCCGAGCACGAGCCCGGCCAGGCCGGCGGTGAACACCGGGTCGCCGGCGGCGGTGCGGTGGACGGCGTCGACCAGCTCCGCCGCGGACGCCGACTTGACCAGGTAGCCGGACGCGCCGGCCTTCACCGCCTCCAGGACGTCCTTGTGCTCGCCGCTGGCGGACAGCACCAGCACCTTCGTCGACGGCAGGGCCGCGGTGATCTCGCGGGTGGCGTCCACCCCCGAGGTGCTGCCCAGGTTCAGGTCCATCAGGACGACGTCCGGCTGCACGGTACGGGCGATCCGCACGGCCGCGCCGGCGTCCGGCGCGGTCGCCCGCACGTCGAAGCCGTGTTCGGTCAGATCGCGGGCCACCCCGTCGCGCCAGATCGGGTGGTCGTCGACCACCATCACGGAGATCCGCGGCTCGTCGCTCATCTCGCACCCCTCGTGCTCGGCACCCTGACCTCCCACTCCGTGCCCCGGCCGGGCCCGGTGTCCAGGGTCGCGCTCCCGCCAAGGTCGCGGACCCGCCCCCGGATGGATTCCACCACGCCGAGGTGCCCTTCCGCGGCCGCTCGCTCGAGAACGCCGTCCGGTATGCCCGGTCCGTCGTCGCGGATGCTCACCACGACCTCGTCGCCGAGGTCCTCCAGCAGCACCCACGCGTGCGCGCCGGGACCCGCGTGCTTCTCGACGTTCGCCAGTGCTTCGCGGGTCACGGCGACCAGCTCGCCGGTGACGTGCGCCGGCAGCTCGACGTCGTCCGCCGGCGCCGAGACCTGCACCGACGATGTGGCCAGCACCTGCAGCGCGGCGCGCAGGCTCGTCCGGCCGCTGTCGTTCGACGCCACCGGCTCGGTCGTCACCAGCGACCGCAGCGCGATCTCCTGCTCGCCGGCCAGCCGGGCCAGCTCCGCCGCTTCGCCGCCGACCTCGTTGCCGCGCTTGCGGACCCGGGCGAGCACCTGCAGCACGCTGTCGTGGATCGACCGCGCCAGCCGCTCCCGCTCGGCCGTCGCCGCCTCCTTGCGCAGGGCTTGCTCCAGCCGCGCCGCGGACCGGCGGGCCATCGTCGCCGCCATGCCGACCAGCAGGCCGGCCGCGGCGAGCAGGACGCCGTCGCGGGCGACGTCGAGGTCGAACTTCTCCCGCGCCAGCGCGGTCGCCACCCCGACGACCAGCCCGGCGAGCACCCCGCCGGCCGCACCGAAGCGCGCGCCCGCGGCGACCGGGGCCACGGCCGCCCACACCGTCGTGATCAGCGGGACGTTCAGCGCGAACTGCGCGTCGCTGAGCACCCACGGCGAGGTCAGCAGCAGCCCGGTGGTCAGCGCCAGGTCGAAGACGACCAGGGCCGGCGGCCGCGTCCGCTCGCGCAGGTAGAGGAAGCTGCTGACGACCGACCACAGTGCCATCACGCCGAGGATCACCCACGCCAGCCACTCGCGCCGGTACTGGCCGCTCTGCACGATCACCGTGCCGCAGGCGAACGCCCAGGTGAGCACGCGGAACGCCAGCACACCCCGCCACATGGGCGTGACGGGGTCGGGCGTCCGCCGGACGGTCACGGCTTGCCGTCGCGCTTCGGCGGCTCGGCCGGTGACGCGTCGGCTCCCTCCTCGCCGAGCGTCGCGATTTCGGCCTCCGGTCCCCCGGGCTCGGCGTCGTTCGGCTGCGCCGCCTGGTCCTTCAGGACGTTCACCTCGGCCGGGTCGGGATCGGTTTCGTGCAGCAGCGACCGCACCCCCGCGTTCAGCACGGCCAGCAGCGGCACGGCCAGCAGCGCGCCGGCGATCCCGCCCGCGACCAGGCCGGCGGTGATGGCGAGCACGACGGCCAGCGGGTGCAGCTTCACCGCCCGCCCGAGCAGCAGCGGCTGCAGGATGTGGCTCTCCAGCTGCATCACGCCGATCACGATGGCCAGCACGATCACCGCGCCGATGAACCCGTTCGTCACCAGGGCGATCAGCACCGCGACGCCGCCGGTGATGACCGCGCCGATGATCGGGATGAACGCGCCGATGAACACCAGCGTCGCCAGCGGGATCACCAGCGGCACGCCCATGATCCACAGGCCGATGCCGATGCCGACCGCGTCGACGACCGCCACCGCCGCCGTCGCCCGCACGTAGCTGACCAGCGACGCGAACCCGCGGCGCCCGGCGACGTCGACGCGGTTGCGGACCCGCTGCGGCACCGCGCGGACCAGGAACGACCAGATGCCCTCGCCGCCGCTGAGGAAGAAGATCGTGATGAACAGCGTCAGCAGGAAGCCGGTGAGGATCTCGCCGACGGTGCTCGCGGTGGTCAGCGCGGTCGTCGTGATCGACGCCTGGTTGTTCTGGATGAACCCGATCGCCTGGTTGATGAAGTCCTGGATCTGCTCCTGGCGCAGGTGCGGCGGCCCGTTGAGCAGCCAGTTCTTGATCTGGTCGAGGCTCGCGTTCACCTGCTGCTGCAGCTGCGGCAGGCCGGAGGAAAACTGCGTGACCACGAACGTCAGCAGGCCGCCCAGCACGGCGAGCCCGGCGATCAGCACGATCGCCGTCGCCAGCCCCCGCGGGAACCGCACCGCCACCAGCTTCTGCACCGCCGGCGCCAGGAGCGCCGAAACGAGCAGGGCGATGGACAGCGGGATGACGACCACCGACAGGTAGCCGATCACCCACACCACGGCGTACAGGGCGGCGACCACCACGATGAACCGCCACGCCAGCGCCGCGCTGATGCGCAGGCCGCGGGGGATCAGCCCGGTGACGTCCTCGTGCTCCGGCAGGAACGGGTCTTCGCGTCGCGCGTGGCTCACCGGCTCACCGTAGCGGCTGGACCGCCCGATTCGGCCGCTTTCCCGCTGCCGCGTCCGACACGCTCGGCGGCCAGCGATGATCACCGATCGTCAAACCGGGTTACACCGTGTGTCTTTCACACGATGGGGGCATCAAGTCCGGTCGGAGGTGCGCGGCGCGGTGCCGGTTTGGTTAGGTCGGCTCCGCAACGGCATGTGGCCGAGCGATCACCGATCCCAGGAGACCCACCAGTGGCTAACACCGCGACGAACGAGGGGCAGGGCGCCAAGCGCGTCGGCCGGCTCGTGTCGCGTGCGCTGCTGGTGCTCGGGGGCGCAGTGGCCGGCACGGCCGCCGCGTGGCTCGTCTCCGGCGCGGCCGCCTCCGCGGACACCGTCGAGGTCGGCACCGCGTCCGTCACCCCGGCCACCGACGCCACGGCGGGCAGCCTCGGCGACGTGAACCACGGTGCCGCGCACTTCGCGGGCGACGTCGCCGGTGGGGTCGCCGAGACGGCCTGCCACCAGGACGCCACGACGTGGAGCGAGCCGCACCGCCCGTGCAGCCCCACCGACGCCGCCGCGGTCGAGCAGGAAGTCTCCGAGCGCGTCAGCGGCTCGGTGGCGGACCTCGCCGACGACGCGGTGCTGAGCCCGGCGGAGCGCACCCTCGGCGCGTTCGAGCACATCGCCCGCAAGCCGGAGGACACCCGCCAGGTCATCGAGCAGACCATCGCGCCCGAGCCGGCCACCGGCTTCGGCCACCACGTGTGGCAGCTGCTCGACCCGGCCGGCCGCGGCACCCTGGTCCCGCTGCCCGGCGTCTCGGGGAGCGCCTCGGCCGAAGCGCCGATGACCCCGGGAGCGGGCGAGGCGCCCGGCACGCCCGGCGTCGCCACCGTCGAACTCCCCGCCGCGTTGCAGGACGCGATGCCGGCGGGCCTCCAGCACGACGACGTCACCGGTGCCGCGGGCCAGTCCCGCGACGAGCACCGTGACCTGCCGTCGCCGCTGTCCCCGGCGCAGCTTCCGGTCGCGCCGGCCGTCCCCACCGCCCCGGGTGGCACCAGTGCCCCCGGTGGACACCTCGACGGTTTCAACTTCGGCGTCCCGTCCTGGACGACCGAAGCCGTCGACACCGCCGTCGCGGCGATGACCCGCGCCGGCCTGCGCCACTCGCTGCGCACCCCGGGCGAACAGCCCGGCGTCACTCCTGACTGAACACCTCCCTCCACGGGTAGCTGACGCTCCCACGTCCGTCCTTCGCTGACGGCGTCGCGTCCGCCTCGATCCCGTGCACGGCGGTGCGCCTTGGTGCGCCCGCACGAAGTCCTTCCCCCTCCGGGTGCGGCTCGGACCCGTTCCGAATTCGACGAGCGCACCCCCACAAGCCCGCAAGGGAACCCGAAATAAAGGAGAAAAACCCCATGCAGACGTGGGCAAAGCGCGGACTCCAGACCGCACTTGTCACGGGTGGGTTGCTGATGCTGGGTACCGGCATCGCTTCGGCCGACGAGAACGTCAACCCCGACACCCCGGCCTCCCCGCTCGACCTGAACGTCACGGCTCCGATCCAGGAAGCCAACAACGCGGTCGGCACCCCCTTCGGCCAGCTGGACCTGCCCTCCGGGCAGACGGAGCTGAGCACCAAGCCCGTCAGCAAGGCGCTGAACGAGGGCTCGAAGCAGTTCGACTACGCGAGCCCGGTCAACGACACCACCCTGGGCGGCGCGTCCAAGGAAGACGGTGCGGGCGGCTTCACCCCGAGCCACAACAACCTCAAGGGCAACAAGATCAGCGGCGACGTCGTCGTCCCGATCCAGATCGTCGACAACGCGACCGGCGTGGTCGGCGACGCGCACGTCGACGGCACCCACCACCAGCAGACGTGGGGCCACGACCGCGACCTCAAGACGACCGGCCGCGACTCGAGCGTCGCGGGCAACGCCGTGGCCCTCGACTGGGCGATGCCCGTCCAGATCGCCGGGAACGGCGGCGGGCTCGCCGGCGGCACCGGCCGCGTGACCGGTGGGTCGGCCAGCCAGAGCACCACCGAGACCGGCGACGTCTCCACCAACGGCGACGGCTCGTCCCTCTCCGGCAACGTGCTGGCGGGCCACTTCGCCACCCCGGTGCAGGTGACCGGCAACGCCGCTTCCTACCTGCTCGGCAACGGGCAGAGCCACGGCTACTCGGCCGACACCGTCGCGTCCTCCGGCGGCACGCTGCTGAGCTCCGGTGACAACGCCTCCGGCTCGGGCAACGTGGTCGGCGCGCCGATCGCCCTGCCGGTGAAGTTCAACTGCAACGCCGGTGCGGCGTGGGGTGCGCTGGCGAACTCCGACAGCTGCAACACTTCGGCCGACGCCACGGCCGGCAGCACCCGCAAGAGCCGCATGGGCATCCCGACCTACCTCGAGACCAGCGGCAACGACTCGTTCCTCTCCGGCAACGGCGGGGCGGCCGCGCTGTCCCCGATCGCGAACGTCGCCGGTGTCGCGGGCTCGTGGATCGGCAACGCGTCGACGGGCATCCCCGGGCCCAGCACGTCCTCCAGCACGGCCGACTCGGGTGGCTTCGTCAAGACCGCCGGTGACGACTCGAGCGGGTCGGGCAACGTCCTGAACCCGTCGGTCGGGCTGCCGGTCGAAGCCTTCGGCATCGGCGGCACCTACATCGGCCAGGCGAACGCCGCGCACGACAACACGACCGACGCCAACGCCGGCAACGGCAGCTACACCAAGGGCAACGGCGCCTTCCTCGGTGGCAACATCGTCAACACCCAGGCCGCGGGCGCGCCCGAGGTCTTCGGCATCGGCGGCAGCCACATCGGCAACGCGACCGGCAAGGCGACCGAGGACAAGACGGTCACCGCCGGGGCGTACGACGGCACGCAGGGCAGCGACTCGACCGGCTCGGGCAACCTCGTCCAGGTGCCGGCCGGCCTCCCCCTCGAGGTCTTCGGCATCGGCGGCTCGTTCATCGGCCAGGGCTCCGGCGCGGCCGACGAGACCAAGGTCGTCTCCGGCGGCGGCGGTGGCAGCACCGTGGACGACGGCGGCTTCCTGAGCTCCAACCTGGGCACCGTCCCGGCGTCGATCCCGGTGCAGGCCGCCAACATCGGTGGCGCCCTCATCGGCCAGGGCCACGGCAAGGGCTCGACCGACACGACGTCCAACGCGGGCGGCCCGGTCAAGGCCCACGGTCCCGGCGGGGCCGGCGCGGGCAACATCATCGAGGCCCCGGTCGCGCTGCCGCTGCAGGCGATGGGCGTCGGCGGCGCCCTCGGCGGCATCGGCACCGGTGAGAACGACAACATCACCGACGCGACGGCGGGCGGCAACGCCACCACCGACGGCCGCTTCGGTGCGCTGACCGGCAACATCGTGAAGGCCCCGATCGCGGGCGCCGGCTCGGTCTTCGGCGACGGGCTCGCCGGCGGCGCGCTCGGCACCGGCGCAGGCACCAACGACGTCTCGTCGATCGCGGGCGGCAACGCCACCACCAGTGGGGACGGCGGCAGCGGGGCCGGCAACATCGTCGGTGTCGACGCGCTGCCGGTGGCGCAGGTCTTCGGTGACGCCGCCAGCGTGCTGGGCGTCGCCAAGGGCGCCGGCGTCAACATGACCGACGTGACGAACTCGGGCAACGACACCACCTCCGGTGTCGAGGGCGCGATCTCCGGCAACATCCTCGACCTGCCGGTGACCGCGATCGCGCAGCTGTTCGGCGACTCGGCGACCGTGGGCGGTGTCGCGCACGCCGTCGGCGAGAACACGCTGACCACGGAGAACGGGGGCAACTCCGTCACCAAGGGCGACGGTTCCGCGCTGTCGGGCCTGAACTCCTATGACGCGTTCGCGCTGCCGGTGCAGATCTACGGGGTGCCCCTCGAGCTGATCGGGAACGCCACCGCGTACGCCACCAACGCGACGAGCGTCGACGACGAGGCCATGCACGCCATCGCGTTCCCGGAAGAGGGCTCGGAGCTGGCGGCCGACGCGCTGCCGTCGCTGGCCGCGGTCCGCAGCAGCCTCGCCCACCGCGACCTGCCGTCGGTGAAGGGGCTGACCGGCGTCCTGCCGATCACCGAGCTGCTCGGCGGGCTGCCTTCGCTCGACGAACTGACCCACGCGCGGCCGGTCGCCGGGCTGCCGTCGGTGAAGGAGCTGGCCAGCTCGCGGCCGGTGGCCCACAAGGTGCCGGTCGCCGGGGTGTCCGCCAGCGGGCTTCCCCCGGTCACCGTTCCGATGAACCAGCGCGCCGACCTGCCGTCGACGGCCAACGCGCTGGCCGGGGCCACGAAGTCGGTGCAGCTGCCGGCCGTCGGTGTGCCGGCTCTGCCGAAGGCGGGCCTGCCCACCGCGCCCGCCCTGCCCGCCGCGCCCGCCCTGCCGGCCGTGCCTGCCCAGGGCCACACCCAGCGTGTGACCCTTCCGGTGCTGCCCGCCGTCGGTGGGCTGCTGCCGACCCACGGCCTGCCGGCCGTCGGTGGGCTGCTGCCGACCCAGGGCCTGCCGGCGGTCGGTGGGCTGCTGCCGACCCAGGGCCTGCCGACCCAGGGCCTGCCGGCCGTCGGTGGCCTGCTGCCGACCCAGGGCCTGCCCCTCGTGGGCGGGCTCCTGCCGGCGCACACCCAGCGTGCGGCCCTGCCGACGCCGGGCCTGCCGGCCGCCGGCCTCCCGGCGCTGCCCGCGCTGGGCGGCGTCCTGCCGGGCCACACCCAGCGTGCGGACCTGCCCGCCGTCCCGGCGCTGCCGGCCACCTCGGCCCTGCCGGTCGCTCCGGCCGTCCCGACCCAGCTGCCGTCGAACGTCAAGGTGCCGGCGCTGGACAGCACCCCGCAGGTCCCGGCGATGTCGGGCCTGGACTCCACCGGCTTCCTCGCGAAGCTGCTGGGTCTGGTGAAGCGCAAGTAGTGCGGTGACGCCGGCGGGTTCCCCGGAACCCGCCGGCCCACGAACCCCGCGATCACGGCGGCCGGCGCTCCACCGCGCCGCGAGGGCGACCTCGCACGGAGCGCTTCGGCGACGCGACCGCGGATGCGGGTCTCCCGCGAACACCGGATAGCTCTCCTTCCCTGGAGACGACGAGCCCCAGGAGCCGAACCGGCTCCTGGGGCTCGTTCGCGTTCGCGGGAAGGTTCAGGAGAACTGCAGGGAGCGCTTCGCCAGGCCGTGCCAGAAGCCGTCGATCACCGTCCGGCCGGAGCCCTCGTCCGAGGCGGCGCCGAGGGAGACGAACAGCGGCGCGAAGTGTTCGATCCGCGGGTGCGCGAGCGTGGCCGCGGGCGCCTTGTGCCGGAAGTCGAGCAGCGTGTCGACGTCGCCGCTGCCCAGGGCCTCGGCACCCCAGTGGTCGAACTCGGCCGACCACGCCGGCGGTGTCCCGTCGGTGGCGCGGGCCATGCCGCTCAGGTTGTGGGTGAAGAACCCGCTGCCGATGATCAGCACGCCTTCGTCGCGCAGCGGCGCGAGCTTGCGGCCGAGGTCGAACAGCTCCCGCGGGTCGAGCGAGGGCATCGAGACCTGCAGCACCGGGATGTCGGCGTCCGGGTACATCTCGACGAGCGGCACGTAGGCGCCGTGGTCGAGGCCGCGCTCGGGCGCGTCGTGGACCGGCGTCTCGGTCGAGCGAAGCAGCTTGCGGACCTTCGCCGCCAGCTCCGGTGCGCCGGGAGCCGTGTACTTCACCTGGTAGTAGCGCTCGGGGAAGCCCCAGAAGTCGTAGACCAGCGGCACCGTCGTCGTCGCTCCGAGGGTCAGCGGTGCCTCCTCCCAGTGCGCCGACACGACCAGGATCGCGCGGGGCTCCGGGAGGTCCGCGGACCAGCCGGCGAGCTGGCGGGTCCAGGTGGCGTCGTCGGCGAGCGGCGGGGCGCCGTGGCTGAGGTAGAGAACCGGGGTGCGGGTCATCGGTCGCTCCAGTGATTGAAAATTCAACTACTAGTGTACCTGACGCCCGCGGGTGCCGGGATATTCCTCAGGCGGCTTCGAGGTTCGCCGCGCAGCGCTCCAGCGTGCGGATCGTGGTGCGGTAGTCGTCGTCGCTGATGCCCTCGATGCTCTTCGCGCGGAACGCCTTGACGCGGCCTTCGACGCGGGCGTGCGCTTCGCGGCCGTCGGTGGTCAAGGCGCCGTCTTCGGCGACCCAGCCACGGGCACGCAGGTCGGCCAGCTTCGGCGCCATCGAGCCTTCGCCGGCGACGAACGGCGCCATCGCCGCGTCGACCTGCTCCGGCGTGCGGGCGCCGAGGGCGATCGTGTTGAGTACCTGCCAGTGCCGGCGGGTCAGTGATTCCGCCTCGAGTGCGTGGGCCATGGAGGATTCGAGGAGCTCGTGGAGGTGGCGGAGCCACCAGCCGAGGGGTTTCATGAGTACTCCTGGATGTCGATGAACAACTACATGTAAAAGTACATGTAGTTCGGAGGTGGAGCAACCATGACGGACGCGGTGGCCGACGTCGAGCGCGCCATGATCGCGATCCGCCGCAGCCAGCAGCGGCGAGCCCTCAGCCGGATCGCCAAGGCGAGAGGCCGCGGCGCGCCCGACCCGGTGTTCGAGCTGCTCGACGTCGTCGAGGAGCTCACCGAACGCGGCGAGGCCGGCACGGTGACCGCGTTGAGCGCGGCGATGGGCGTCGACCAGCCGCGCGCCAGCCGGCTCGTGGCGCGCGCGGTCGAGCAGGGACTCCTCCGCCGCGAAGCCGACCAGCGCGACGGACGGCGTGCGGTGCTCGTGCCGACCGAAGCCGGCCAGGCGCACCTCGACGAGATGCACGCCTTCCGCCGCGGGGTGTTCGCGGAGGTGATGGCGGACTGGCCGGACGAGGACCGCGAAACGTTCGGCCGGCTCCTCACCGCGTTCGTCCGCGGGTACAGCGCCCTCGGTTAGTCGTGCGAGAGGTCGACGAACCGGCTGTAGTGCAGCTGGTGCGCGACGGTGATCGTCGCCGTCGGCCCGGCGCGGTGCTTCGCGATGATCAGGTCCGCTTCGCCCGCGCGCGGGTCGTCGCGCTCCCAGGCGTCCGGGCGGTTGACCAGGATGACGAGGTCGGCGTCCTGCTCCAGTGAGCCGGACTCACGCAGGTCGGACAGCATCGGGCGCTTGTCCGTGCGTTGTTCCGGACCACGGTTCAGCTGGCTGATCGCGATCACCGGGACCTCGATCTCCTTCGCCAGCAGCTTCATCTGCCGCGAGAACTCCGAGACCTCCTGCTGCCGCGACTCGACGCGCTTGCCGGACGTCATCAGCTGGAGGTAGTCGAGGACGACGAGCTTGAGGTCGTTGCGCTGCTTGAGCCGCCGGGCCTTCGCGCGAATTTCCATCATCGTCATGTTCGGCGAGTCGTCGACGAACAGCGGTGCCTCGGACACCTCGCTCATCCGGCGGGCCAGCCGCGTCCAGTCGTCGTCGGACATCTTGCCGCCGCGCATGTCGGCGAGGCGGATCTTCGCCTCGGCCGAGAGCATGCGCATGACGATCTCGGTCCGGCTCATTTCCAGGGAGAAGATGACGCTGGTCAGGCCGTGCCGGATCGACGCCGACCGGGCGAAGTCCAGGCCCAGGGTCGACTTGCCGACACCGGGCCGGGCCGCGACGATGATCATCTGGCCCGGGTGCAGGCCGTTGGTCAGCTCGTCGAAGTCGGTGAAGCCGGTCGGGATGCCCTGGGACTGGCCGCCGCGGGAGGCGATCGCGTCGATCTCGTCCATCGTCGGCTGCAGCAGCTCTTCCAGCGCGACGTAGTCCTCGCTGGTCCGGCGCTCGGTGACGTCGTAGATCGCGGCCTGCGCGCGGTCGACCACCTCGTCGATGTTCGCGCCGTCGGCCGCGGCCGCGCCGTAGCCGTACTGCACGATCCGGGTACCGGCCTCGACCAGCCGGCGCAGCACCGCCTTCTCCGAGACGATCTCCGCGTAGTAGCCCGCGTTCGCCGCCGTCGGCACCGTCGCGATCAGCGTGTGCAGGTAGGGCGCGCCGCCGACGCGGCCCAGTTCGCCGCGCCGCTCCAGCTCCGCCGACACCGTGATCGGGTCGGCCGGCTCGCCGCGGCCGTAGAGGTCGAGGATGCAGTCGTAGATCGCCTGGTGCGCGGGCCGGTAGAAGTCGTCGGGGCCGAGCGCCTCGATGACGTCGGCGACCGCGTCCTTGGACAGCAGCATGCCGCCGAGCACGGACTGCTCGGCCGCGATGTCCTGCGGCGGCTGGCGGTCGAAGCCCCCACCGCCACCGGGACCGGGGTCGCTCGGACCCGGGTCGTTCTCCGCATACATCGGACTGCGGTCGTCGGTCAGCGCCACCGCCCCGGACACCTCCTCATCTGTCGAACACTCGTTCGAGTATGCCGGATCTTCGCTCTCGAAGCACGTGGCCGGTGCCCGTGCTTTCGTCCCCCGGACCCGCCCCCGATGATCGGCGACAACCTTGTCCGGCCGGCGCAGACACGCGGAGCGCCACCGTGAGTACAGGCCCGACCGGGCACGCTAGATCCCCCGGAAGGCCGATGGCAATTTGGGGTGGGGACCCTTCTGTGGACAACCTGGGGATGAATGGGGGTAACCAGTCACAGGTGCCGCTAGAGCTGTGGACAAGTTGGGGACAAGCGTGATCGGCTTTGGTGAATGCGCAGGTCAGCGGCTGTGGACATGGTGTGGAGAACTCGCGGAAAACTCGTCCGGCGTGTCGCGTGAAGTCCGTTCTTCGGCGTGTCGTGGACCAGGTCGAGCCCATTGACCGGCGCGGCCTGTGGATGGATATCACGGAGAGTGGAGGGCTGACCCGGAGGGCTGAACGACCCGCGCATCAGGCCGCGGTGAGCCGGCCCTGTGCGCTGCGTAACCGTTCGGCGAGAACGCGCTGGTCGGCCGGGGTGAAGGCGATCCGGTTCTCGCCACGTCCCGGAATCTCCTCGGTCAGCCACCGGCCTTCCGAGGTATCGATGTAGTTCACCGGGCGTTCGATCCGGTGCCGCGCCCCGGTGCGGGTGCGGGCCGCGACGTACAGGCTGCCACTCCCCATCCGGCGTAACGCGAGGATCCGGCGGAGCTCGTCGGCTTCCTGCGAACCCTCGGCCGGGCGGTCGTTGCGGAGCACCGCGAACCCGCCTTCGTCACTCCGGGCGGTGCCCTCGATCTGGCTCTTCGGCACCGCGAGCGGTGTCCCGCGGCCGGGCGCCAGCTTGGGGATCTGGCCCAGGAAGTCGTCGAGCAGCTCGTGCGGCTTCGTCGACTCGAGCACGACGACGTCCAGCTCCTCGTGCTTGGCCAGCACGAACGCCTCGCCACCCGCCGAGCCGGCGAACAACCGGTAGCTCACGGGCTTGCCCTGGAAGCCGCCGTCGATCCAGCCGTAGTACTCCAGCTGCGGCCGGGCGATCGCCTCGACCGTCGCGACGAACCCCGGGTGCATGCCGCGCGGGCCGAACAGCCCGGCCTTCGCGAGCTCGGCGTTGGTCCGCTCGTCCTCGGCGCGCTGGGCCTCGTCGCTGTACCAGGCCGGCTTTTCCGACAGCACCGGGTGCGGCTCGCCGCCCCGGCGCCGGATCAGGTTGATCAGGGTGCCGGTCGTGATGGTGACCTGCCTGTCCAGCACCGCGCTTTCCCCCAGTGGATCGTTGGTGAACCCCGCCAGAGCCGGGCGCGCCCATCTTGGCACGCACCCGGCCGTCCCGCGTCCGCTACTCGCCGATGACCGGCGGTGCGGTCAGCTCGTCGGTCCCGAAGATGTCGTTCGGGTCGTCGCCGAGCAGGTACTTCGACGTGCGTTCCTCGTCGCCGCCGCCCTGGCCCTTGGCGCCGCCGGGGTGCATACCGCCCATGCCGCCCATCCCGGAGGCCCCGGCGCGGCCCGCCCCGGCCGTGCCCGCGCCGGCCGCACCACCCGCGCCGGCACCCAGGCCGCCGCGGCCCGCGCCCGCGCCGCCGGGCATGGCCGCGCCGGTCGAGCCGCCGGGCCCGAAGCCCGCGCCGCCCGGGCCGAAGCCCGCCGACGGGTCGCCGATGCCGCCCGACCCGCCGGGCCCGAAACCGCCGCCGGGGATCGAGAAGTCGCCCGCGCCACCCGCGCCACCCGCGCCACCCGAGCCGCTGGGCCCGAAGCCGCCGGCCCCGGGGATCTTCGGCGGGGTAAAGCCCGACGAGTGGGTGCCGTCGGTGAAGTTCGGCGGGGCATAGTTGCCGCCACCCGGGAGCTTCGACGGGTCGAAGTTCCCGCCCGGCACCTTCGAGGGGTCGAAGTTCGGCGGCTTGCCCGGGTCGAACCCCGGCACCTTCGACGGGTCGAAGCCGCCGCCGGGCGTGTTCGGCCCGCCGGGGAAGGACGGCACCCCGCCCGGCCCCGGCATGTTCACGCCGCCGGGGACCGAACCGGTGCCGTTCGGGTTCCCGTTGCCGGTGCTGCCGTCGTCGCCCGGCTTCTTCTTGCCGTTCTTGCCGCCGTCGACGTTGACGTTCTCCTGCTGTCCCTGCAGCGCGGAGTACGTCGGCATCTTCTGGCCGTTGTCGTTGCTCGCCTTGTAGTAGGTGTTGAAGGCGTCGACGTTGGCCTGGCCCTTGGCGTTGTAGTCGCGGATCGCCCGGTCGGTGTCGGTCGTCCACGGCGTGATCGCGTTGAGCAGGTTGTTCTTCGGCGGGTCCTTCGGCACCTGCTGCACCTGCGCGTGCACCGTGGTGAACGCGTTGTGCTGCTCGCCGAGGTACTTGTCGGAATCGGTGAGCTTGGTGCCGGAGTCCTCCATCCACACCCGCAGGGGGTGGGCGCCGGCCTGCTGCGCCGCCTCGGCGCCGCCGCCCGTCCAGGCCGCGTCCATCTCCTTCGCCAGGTCGTCGATGGTGCCGAGACGTTCGGAGTAGGCGCCCTTCAGCCGGCTGGCGGCCGCCTGCCCGTTTTCGATCGAGCCCGGGCCGGGACCGGTGGTGATCTTCTCCCAGATGTCGTAGCAGTCGATCTTGCGGTCGCCCTGCACCGACGTGTGGTCGTCCGAATGCGTGGTGGCCATGTTGTACGCGGCGAAGCCGCCCAGGAGCACCAGTTCCAGCATCTCAGCCTCCCAAGGTGTGGATCATCGCGTCGCCGAACTTCTGCGCCACCGAGCACGGGTCCGACGCGCCGGCGCCGTTGTCGTACTGGACCAGGACGTTCACCGCCAGCTGGTCGGTCACCCCGACGAACAGGCCGCACTTGCCGTTCTTGCGGTCGTCCACCGCCGCGGCGAAGACGGACGGGTAGCCCCCATAGGCCTGGGACTCGCCCCAGTAGGCGTCGTTCGCCTTGGTGTCGTAGACGTCCTGCAGCCCGTTCTTGTTCGCCGTCACCGTCGTGACGTCGATCTGGTTGCCCGGGTCGGCGGACTCCTGGAACGTGCAGCTCGGGCCGTTGCCGGTGGAGCGCGGCCGCCCCTCGCCGAGGCCCAGTGAGGAACGCGCGGATGCGTCGATCGTGGCGCAGGCGTCCGAGGTGATCGACGCGGTGTTCAGCGGCCTCGGCACGTGCGGCGCGGTGTCGGCGGTGGAGCGGCTGGTCTCGCTGCCCGATTCGGCCGTCGACGGTGCCGGGTTGGCCGTGCCCCTGGTCTTGCCGGCGCAGCCGGCGAGGGCGAGCACGGCGAAGGCCAGCGCGGGGACGGCGATCAGTCGTCGGTTCACGTGGCCCGGTTCCCCTTCGCCAGGTCGGCCTGGGTGTCCGACTCCTTGGTGGTGATCTTCTGCTTGGCGGCGGTGAGCGCGTCGATGTAGTTCTTGACGTACTCCTGCATCTTCCGGTTCTGCTCGAGGAACGCCTTGCCGGACGGGTTGGCCAGCTTCTCCCAGTCGCTGCTGGCGAACTCCTTGCCGGGCGCCTTGACGTTCGCCATCAGGTTGGCGTCGTCGTAGTCGCGCTTCAGGTCGGCCTGCAGGTCCTGCCACTTCTTGATGACGCCGTCGATCTTGTCGGCGTCGAAGGTGAACCCGCCGCCCCCACCGGCCGGCGCGGACATGTTGACCTCGTTACCCATCCCGCTCCATCCCCTTCGCATCCGGCGCCCATTCTCCTCCGACGCCGCCGTCGTGTCCGGGGTTCCCCGGAAAGCGTGAAGGCGGGCCACCCACCAGGGGTGACCCGCCTTCTCACGACGTTAACTGTCTTACTGCGCGACAGCCTTGACCTCGAGCCGCACGTCGACCTTGACGTCCGGGTGCAGCCGGGCGCCGACCGAGTGCTTGCCCACGGTCTTGATGTGGTCGCGCAGCTCGATGACGCGCTTGTCGAGCAGCGGGCCACCGGCCGCCTTGATCGCGTCGACGATCTCGCCGGCGGTGATCGAACCGAAGAGCTTCTTCGAGCCCTCGGCCGCCTTGCCGGTGAGCTGGATGGCGCCGAGGCCCTCCAGCGTCGCCTTGATTTCCTTGGCGTGGTCGAGGTCGCGGATGCGACGGCTCTCCTGCGCGCGCTGGATGGTGCGCACGTTCTTCTCCGCGCCCTTGGAGGCCGCGATCGCGTAGCCCCGCGGGAGCAGGTAGTTGCGCGCGTAGCCGTCCTTGACCTCGACGATGTCGCCGGGGCCGCCCAGGTTGGCCACGTCCGTGGTGAGGATGATCTTCGCCATTTTCGGTGCCCTCCCTTAGCGCGCGGTCGAGGTGTAGGGCAGCAGCGCCATCTCGCGGGAGTTCTTGACCGCGATGGCGATGTCACGCTGGTGCTGGCTGCAGTTGCCGGTGACGCGACGGGCACGGATCTTGCCGCGGTCGGAGATGTACTTCCGCAGCAGGTTGGTGTCCTTGTAGTCGATCAGTTCCGGGCGGCCCTTCTTCTCGGCCTTGCAGAACACGCAGACCTTCTTCTTGGGCTTGCGGATGGGTGGCTTGGCCACTGTCTACTCCTGGTAATTCAAATCTTTGTGGATGTGTACGAGATCAGAAGGGGGGCTCGTCCGAGAAGCCGCCGCCACCGCTGCTCGCGGCGGGCGCGGAACCCCACGGGTCGTCGGCCGGCATTCCGCCACCGCCGCCGCGGTTCCCACCGCCGCCACCGCCGCCGCCGAAGTCACCGCCGCCACCGCGGCTGACCTTGTTGACCTTGGCCGTGGCGTAGCGCAGCGAGGGGCCGATCTCGTCGACCTCGAGCTCGACGACGGTCCGCTTCTCGCCTTCCTTGGTCTCGAACGACCGCTGCTTCAGGCGGCCCTGCACGACGACGCGGGCGCCGCGGGTCAGGGACTCGGCGACGTTCTCCGCCGCCTGGCGCCAGATGTTGCAGCGCAGGAACAGCGCCTCGCCGTCCTTCCACTCGCCGGACTGCCGGTCGAGGGTGCGCGGGGTGGACGCGACGGTGAAGTTCGCGACCGCCGCACCGGACGGGGTGAAGCGCAGTTCCGGGTCGGACGTCAGGTTGCCGACCACCGTGATGACGGTGTCTCCAGCCATCGGGGTTCCCCTCGGGCTCAGGCCTTGGCGGCAGCGGGCTTGGCCGCGGCGCGCTTGACCTCGCGGCGCATGACCTTGGTGCGGAGCACGGTCTCCTGCAGCGACAGCTGCCGGTCGAGCTCCTTGACCGCGTCGGCCGAGGAGTTCAGGTCGAGCAGCGCGTAGATGCCCTCGGCGTGCTTCTTGATCTCGTACGAAAGGCGGCGGCGGCCCCAGACGTCGACCTTCTCCACGGAACCGCCCGAAGTGCGGATCACGTTGAGGAAGTTGTCCAGCGTGGGGGCGACCGTGCGCTCGTCGAGCGTGGGGTCCAGGATGACCATTACCTCGTAATGGCGTGACACAACCACTCACCTCCTATGGGCTCGCGGCCACGGACTGTCCGTGGCAGGAGGGTTTGTCCAGGTAAGGCTACCTGGGGGCACCGGCAGGGCCGGACGCCGGGGGGGTCAGGCGGCGCGGCGCAGCACCCAGGTGCGGACCAGCCCGGCGGTGACACCGGCGAGCACGATCACCGCGATGAGCATGGGCAGCTGCACGTCGTTCGACGCGCCGTTCGAGGCCAGCGACTGCGCGTTGCCCGCGTCGCGGATGTCCGCGCCCTGGCCGCTCTGGTCGCCCACGCCCGCCTGCGGGGCGGAGGCGTCACCGGGGAGGGTGCCGTTCGCCGGGTAGCGCACGCCGGGCGCGACGGCCGTGCCGGCGGTCGCCGTCGGGATGCCGCTGTAGTCGCGCATCGGGGCGCTGCCGCCCGTGCCGCCGGCGGTGCCGGGGTTGAGGTTCGAGAGGTTGCCGGACGCGCCACCGGGTGCGGTGCCGGCGCTGCCCTGCGGGGCGCCCGTGTCGCTGCGTCCGGCCGGGGTGCTCGGGGCGACGTAGTTGCTCGCGAGCAGGGTGAGGCCGCAGCCCTTGGCGACCGTGCTCTCGACGCTGTCGAGGGTCTTGTTCCAGTCGAGGCCGAGGCCCCAGGTGCCGGAGTTGGCCAGCGCGGTGCGCACCGCCTTGCCGATCGCGGCGCCGGTCGCCTCCCCGCCCGTGGCGTTCGGCACCTGGCCGACCGGGATCGAGTGGTTCTTGGCGATGGAATCGCCCGCCCAGCTGCCGATCGCCAGGGTGCCGGCGTTGTTCGCGCCGTTCGTGACCAGCGTCTTGACCGAAGCCCCGTCGATCGCCACCTGGTCGCCCATCTGCCCGGTGACCGAGCCGGTGCAGCTGTTGCTGACCAGCGTCGTGGTCGCGGAGGCGGTGCCGGTGGACAGGAACGCACCCCCGGTCACGAAGGCGGCAAGGGCGGCAACGGTCAAAAGCTTCCGCACGAGCACAGTCCTCCGTGGGGTTTCGGGTGTCGTCCTGGACAACAGGATCAACGAGGGGGATACGCGAAAGATACTCGGCAGTCAGATCAATTCGCAGCGGCCATTCGGCGGAGTACCCAGGTGCGGACGAGACCCGCACTGACTCCGGACAGTGCCAGAACCGCGATCAGCAGCGGCAGATTCGACCCGTTCGTGAAACCGTCCGATGCGGACGGTAGCGCTTCGGCCTGGCCCGCCGTCTGGACGCCGGAATTGCCGTCGGCCGTGCCGTCCGGGCCGGTGAGGCCGTACTGCGGCGCGTAACCCGGGATCTGGCTGCCGTACCGGATCGCCGGCGACGGCGTGAAGAGCCCGGCCGTCGCGAACGGGATGCCGCTGTAGTCGCGCATCGGCGCGTAGCCCGTGCCGAGGGTGAAGGGGAAGCCACCGAACACCGGGGTGCTCGAAAAACCGGGCAGCAGCGGGCTGTTCGCGTCCGGGATCGGCGTGGTGCCCGCCGGGGTGCCGCCCTGCTGAGGGGCGCCACCGGTGCCGCCCTGGGCCGGCGGCTGCTGCGGGCTGCCACCCGTGCCGGGCTGCGGCGACGACTGCCTGCTGCCCCCGCTCACCGCGCTCAGGCCCTGCTGGGCGCCGCTCGTCACACCTTGGACGCCCTGGTTGATCGCGCTCGCCGCGGGCGCGCCGACCACCGGTACCGGGGAGACGACGGTGTTCACCACGTTCACCGTGACCTGGCAGAGCGTGCCGAGGATGGCGTTGATCGTGCCGGTCAGCACCTTGGTGCCCTCGGTGACCACGCCGAGGTTCAAGGGGAGGCCGAGCAGCGGTGTGGTGGCCTTGACCGTGTCGCCGGGCTTGGCGCTGATCGTGTCGCCGCACTTGGCCGTGATGGTGTCGGCGGAGGCGGTGCCGGGCAGGCCGAGCACGGCCGAACCCGCGAGGACGACCGCCGCCGCACCGACCGCTGTAGCCCTCCGTGTCCGATCCTGCATGCTCGCCACCCCTGGTCTCGTCGCCTACTTACCAGTACAACGACGCTAAGGCAGCCGGGTGACGCCCGCCGGTTCAGAAATGTCCGGCATTCGGGTGGAAGCGGACGTCACCGTGCGTCAGGCCGGGCTGCGGCGGATCCAGGCCCGGACGAGCGCCGCCGCGACGACCGCCAGCGCCAGCACCGCGAGCAGCATCGGCAGCTTCGCCGGCGGGGTGCCGCCGGGCAGCGCTTCCGCGGTGCCGGACTTCTGCTCGTCGACGGTCGGCGGGACCTGCTGCCCGGGGATGATCTGCGCGATCACCGGGGCCTGCACCAGGCTGCCCGGCAGCAGGGCGGCGTTGGTGAAGATGCCCGAGATCGTGTCACCCGGCAGGCCCGCGTTGCCCGGGGCGGTGACCACCGGGCCGGTGCTGTTGCCGGGCGGGTTCGGCACCGGGCCCGGGCCCGGCGGGTTCGGCACGGGTGGTGCGGGTGGCGTGGGCTGGGGCGGGTTCGGGCCCGGCGGCGCCGGCGGGAGCGGCGGCAGGGGCAGCGGCGGCAGGGGCAGTGGCGGCAGCTCGGCGGCCAAGCCCTGGGTCAGGTTGCCGACGGCGTTGACCGTGCCCTGCGCGGCCGGGCAGACGCCCTTCGCCGCCGCGTCGCCGACCAGCGGCAGCCGGCCGAGGCCGAGCGCCTTCACGGTGTCGCCGAGCGGCAGCGTCAGCAGCGGCGCCGACCCGTTCGTGTTCTGCGAGCTCGAGTCGAGGCCGACAGTGAGCTGGTTCGGGGCGTTCAGCGGGGCGCCCGCGTCGAGCGTCAGCCCGGAAGCACTCCCCTGCTGCAGGGTGGCCTCGCAGCTCCCGCCGAGGGTGGGGTTGGTTGCCGCGGCGGCAGGCGCCGCCAGCGCGGCCGAAGCCGCGAGCGTGAACCCCAGCGCGGTGATCCGGGCGGCGTGCTTCCCCATCGGTGCCCTCCGGCAGTCGGACCAATCTGGATCACGGAACGCGCTCACGGTACTCCACTTGCGTCACCAACCGGGCCCACCGGCCGGAAACGGGCTCCGGAGTAGCGTGCTCGGCATGCTGATTGGCGCCCATGTCCGTGACGACGACCCGTTGACCGCGGTCGCCGAACGCAAAGCCGACGTCGTCCAGTTCTTCCTCTCCGACCCGCAGGGCTGGAAGGCCCCGAAGCCGCACCCGCACGGCGAAGCCATCGCGGCCGACCCGGTCGAGGTGTTCATCCACTCGCCGTACCTGATCAACGTGGCTTCGCTGAACAACCGGATCCGGATCCCGTCGCGGAAGAACGTCACCCAGCACGCGGACGGCGCCGCGGCCATCGGCGCCAAGGGCCTGATCGTGCACGGCGGGCACATCGGCGCGAACGACGACGTCGAGGCCGGCCTGGAGAACTGGCGCAAGCTCTTCGAGCGCGAGCAGGAGAAGGGCGGCTTCAAGGTCCCGATCCTGATCGAGAACACCGCCGGCGGCGAGAACGCGATGACCCGCGACCTCGAGGTGCTCGACCGGCTGTGGGACAAGGTCGGCGAGTTCGGCGCCGGGTTCTGCCTGGACACCTGCCACGCGTTCGCCGCGGGCTGGGACCTCGCCACCGCCGTCGAGAAGGTCCGGGCCATCACCGGCCGGATCGACCTGGTGCACCTGAACAACTCCCGCGACGAGTTCGGCTCGACCCGCGACCGGCACGCGAACGTCATCGAAGGCGAAGGCACCATCGACCCCGAGGTGCTGGTCGCGGTCGCGCGCGAGGCGGGCGCCCCGGTCGTCGTCGAGACGCCGCCCGACGGCCAGGCCGCCGACATCGCCTACCTGCGCGAACAGCTCGGTTGAACGACTGGGTTCAAACGCCTACGGCCTTCCGGCGGCGCCGGGTGGCGTTCGGGATGATCACGTCCCGGGCGCCGTCCAGGACGCCGCCGGCCGGGTCGTCGTCGCCGTCCAGCCGCACCAGGTCGGCCGCCGGGCGCCAGACCTCCCGGACCACCAGCACGCACAGCCCGGCGACGGCGAGGTCGCGGACCACGACGGTGCCGAGGAACCAGCCCTCGGGCAGGCCCTTGTGGTCGATGCCGAGGTAGTAGAACATCCGCGGCACCCAGACGACGGCGTCGATCAGCATCCAGCCGAGCAGCAGCCGCCAGCGCGGGATGGCCAGCACGGCCAGCGGCACCAGCCACAGCGAGTACTGCGGGCTCCACACCTTGTTGGTGAGCAGGAACGCGGCCACCACCAGGAACGCGAGCTGGCCGACGCGCGGCCGTCGCGGCGCGGCGAGGGCGAGGTAGGCGATCCCGGCGCAGCAGGCCAGGAACAGCACGGCCACCGTGATGTTGAGGTACGTCGGCGTCTGGTTCTTCTGCAGCACGCCGTCGAACCCGGCCCAGCCGGTGGTGTACGAGAAGACGTTGTACAGCGAGTCCGGGTCCATCGGCCGCAGCGCGCTCATCCGGAAGAACTCCCACCAGCCGCGGGTGGTGAACAGGATGAACGGCGCGTTCACCGCCAGCCACGTCACGACGGCGGTGATCGCGGTCTTCCAGAACGGCGTCAGCTTGCCTGCGCGCAGGCACAGCACGAACAGCACGCCGAGCAGGAAGAGCGGGTAGAGCTTGGCGGTCGCGCCGAGGCCGAGCAGCAGGCCGGCGAGCACCGGGCGGCGGCGGGCCCAGGCGAGCAGGCCGGTCGCGGTGAACGCGGTCGCGAGCGCGTCGAAGTTGGTGAAGGCGTGCACCAGCACCAGCGGCGAGACCGCCACCAGCACCATGTCCCACGGACGGCGTCTCGTCGTCCGGCCGGTCGCCCACACGGTGACCAGCCACGCGGCCGACAGGAAGAACGCGGTGATGTCGAAGTAGATCGCCACCGGCAGCGCGCCGGGGAGCCAGCCGGCCTCGGCGACGTTCAGCCAGCCCGCCGCGAGCTTCGCGTTCACCCACTGGAAGAGGCCGGTGAGCACCGGGTACTCCATGTACCGCGTGTTGTCCTCGGCGGTCTGCGAGCTTTCCTTCCACGACGTGGCGTACGGGAAGGTGCCCGGCCGGTCGAGCCGCTCGGAGCCGTAGAGCGGGACGATGTCGGAGTAGCACATCGCGACGAACGGGCGGCCCGCGCGCCAGTCGAGCTGGGTGTTCCCGTTGGCGTCCTGGTACTGCTGGATGCAGGAGCCCTTGCCGAACCAGCACAGCATCAGCGCCAGCGTGGCCAGGAGCAGCCCGACGCGCTGGGGTGACCAGAACCAGTGCCTGCCGACCGCCGCGTGTTCACCGAGCGGGCCGCCGAGGGGTCTGGTGACCGCCGCCGCGAGGGGGTCGGTCCAGCTCGGGACGACCCGTTCCGCCCGGGTCAGCGTCACGGGTCCGGGGTCAGCCTCCCGCGTGGTCTCCTCTGGCACGAGCCGGATGGTATCGGTGATCGGGGTGCGCGGCGGGGAAGCCGGTGATCATGCCGGATTCGCGTAGTACGAGGCCAGGACCTCGGCGGCGGCGCCACGGGTGACGATCTCCTCGCCGGAGCCGTCTTCGACGACCTCGATCCGCTGCCAGTGCGGGGCCGGCAGCAGTTCCCCGAGCCGGGCCGCGACGGCGTCGCGGTGGACGCCCGGTTCGTCGCGGACCGCGCGGCCGGCCAGCACGATCTGCTCCAGGTCGAGCACCTGCACGAGGTCGGCCAGCCCGATGCCGAGGAAGCCGGCGGCGGTCCGCGTGTCGGGGGCCTGCTTGGCCATGATCTCGACGCAGCCGCGGCGCCCGCAGGCGCAGCGTGGCCCGTCGTAGGCGATCGTGGTGTGCCCGAACTCACCGGCGTTGGTCCGCGGGCCGCGGTAGAGCCGCCCGTCGATCAGCAGGCCGACGCCGATCCCGGTGCCGGCGAGGATCACCGCGGTCGCCGTCGGCTCGCCGTGCGGCCACAGCCGGGCGAACGCGGCGGCGTTCGTGTTCTTGTCCAGCGTCACCGGCAGCCCGGTGCGCTGCTCCAGCAGGTCGCGCAGCGGGACGTCGTGCCAGCCGGGCATGTTCGTCGCGTCGCGGACCAGGCCGGCGCGGTGGTCCAGCGGGCCGACCGCGCCGACGCCGAGGCCGAGCACGTCGAAACCGTCGGCGAGTTCGAGCGCGGTGGCGCCCACGGCCTCGACGGCCTGCGCGGGCGTGAAGCCGGCCGGGAGCGGGCCGCCCGCCTCCTCCTCGATTTCGCCGAGGAGGTTGGTGCGGACGACGCGGAACTCGTCGCGGTCGAGGCGCGCGCCGAGCGCGTGCTTGGCGCCGGCCCGGATGCGCAGCTGCGTGCGGGGCTTGCCGACGCCGGCGGACGGCTGGCGCTGCTCGTCCAGCAGGCCGGTGTCGAGCAGTTCGGGCACGATCTTGGAGACGGCCTGCTGGGTGAGCCCGGTGCGTTCGGCCAGCTCGACCCGGCTGAGGCCGCCGGCGCGCAGGATGTGCGTGAGCAGCAGGGCGCGGTTGTGCGCGCGCACGTCGCGCAGGTTCACGCCGGTGTCCGCCATGGACAGGATCTTCGCACGTCTGGTCAATTAGGCAACGCTGTTGTTTAATGACGGGCATGGCGGACGATCTGCGGGTGGGCATCCTCGGCTACGGCATCGGGGGACGCGTCTTCCACGCACCCCTGGTGGCGGCGACGCCCGGGCTGACCCCGGCGGTGATCACGACGTCGAGCAGCGCCGCCCAGGCGCGCACCGACCACCCGGGTGCCGAAATCGTGCCGGACGCCGACGCCCTGTTCGAGCGCGCCGGCAACCTCGACCTGGTCGTCGTCAGCACGCCCAACCGCACGCACGTCCCCCTCGCGCTGCGGGCGATCGAAGCCGGCCTGCCGGTGGTCGTCGACAAGCCCTTCGCGCCGACCGCGGCCGAGGCCGAGCAGGTCGTCGCCGCGGCGAAGGCGGCGGGCGTCGGCCTGACGGTCTTCCAGAACCGGCGCCTCGACTCCGACTTCCTCACCGTCCGGAAGGTCCTCGAGTCCGGCCGGCTCGGCGAGGTGTTCCGCTTCGAGTCCCGCTACGACCGCTGGGTGCCGAAGCCCAAGAACAACTGGCGCGAGTTCGGCGACCCGGCCGAGGCCGGCGGCCTGCTCTACGACCTCGGCGCGCACATCGTCGACCAGGCACTGCAGCTGTTCGGCCCGGTCACCCGCGTCTACGCCGAGGCCGACCGCCGCCGGGCCGGCGTCCAGGTCGACGACGACGTCTTCGTCGCGCTGACGCACGCGAACGGCGTCCGGTCGCACCTGTGGTCCTCGGCGCTCGCGGGCATCCAGAACCCGCGGTTCCGGGTCCTCGGCGACCGGGCGACGTTCACGAAGTACGGCCTCGACGTGCAGGAACCGCAGATCAAGGCCGGGCTGCGGCCCGGGGACGCGGGCTGGGGCGAAGAGCCCGCGGCGGACGCCGGCAAGCTCGGCGTCGGCCCGGACGTGGAGACCGTGCCCACCGAAACCGGCCGCTACGAGCAGTTCTACGCCCAGGTCCGCGACGCGCTGCGCGGCGAAGGCGAGTTCCCGGTCGATCCGGAATCGTCGGTCGCGGCCCTGCGCGTCATCGAGGCCGCCCACCGCTCCGGCGTCGAAGGCACCGTGGTCGAACTCTGACCCCCTGACCGGCCGTGACCTCGGTGACCCCCAGCTCCGAGGTCACGGCCTCCTTCTTTTGCGCACCACGAGGAGTACCGCGCCGAGCACGAGCACACCGCCGGCCGCCCATAGCGCAATGACCCACCACGGAGTGCCGCTGTCCGGCTCTGCGGACAAGGCGGCCACCGGGTCGATCAGTCCGTAGCCGTATTCGCTGTCCCGGCCGGGCGGGCCGAGGTCCTTCGCCGTCCGGGCCAGCTGGTCGGTGACCTGCGCCGCGGTCAGGTCCGGGTACCGCGACCGGACCAGCGCGACCACGCCGGACACGATCGCGGCGGCCTGGCTCGTGCCGGACGTCGGCGTCTTCTCGCCGGGACGGGATGTCGAGATGTCGACACCGGGGGCCGCGAAACTCACCTCCGGGCCGGACACGCTGACGTCGTCGCGGAACTTCCCGGCCCGGTCGACCGCCGACACCGCCAGCACGCCCGGGCGGTCCGCGGGGCTGGTCACCTCGCGGTCCTCGCCCGCGTTGCCCGCCGCCGCGACGACGACCACGTCGTGGTCACGCGCGTAGTTCACGGCTTCGTCGTACGCGGTGGTCCGCCCGCCGCTGCCGAGCGACAGGTTGACGACCTTGGCGCCCTGGTCCACGGCCCAGCGGACGGCGGCGACCGCGTCCGCCGGCCCCCCGGTCAGCCGGGCGGGCAGGATCTCCGCCTTCGGGGCGACCCCGCGGGTGCCGGCGGTCCCGCGGCCGGCGATGAGCAGGGCCATGGTCGTCCCGTGCCCGATGGCGTCCCCCGCGGGCGCGCCGAGGTCGGGGAAGTCCGCGCCGGGCCGCACCGCGCCGTCGAGGTCGGGGTCCGCGGCGACACCGGTGTCGATCAGGCCGACCCGCACGCCGGCGCCTTCGGAGAGCGGCCACGCGGCGGGCAGCCCGAGCTCGTCGGCCCAGTACGGCCCGGCGGCGTCCGCGGTCGCCGGCCACGCCAGCAGGACGACGAGGGTGAGAGGAACGAGTTTCCGCATGGCCTTCCCGACGGATGATCGCGGGACGGGCGTCCCGCGATCATCCTGGCAGACTCAGGGGCCGAAATTCGCCTGTCCGGTGTCGTTGCCGTTGCCGCGCCCGGGACCGCGGCCGTCACGCCGGTCGCGTCCGCGGTTCTGCTGCTGCTGTTGCTGCTGGTCCTGGTTGCCGCCGCGGCCGAAGGTGAAGTCCTGCTGTTGTTGCTGCTGCTGGATCTGTTGCTGCTGCTGTTGTTGTTCCTGCTGGAGCTGCAGCTGGAACTGGTCGTCCTGCGGCGAGGTGATCGCCTGCACGCGGTCGAACCGTTCCCCCGGCTTCCCGGCCAGGTAGAGCTGCATGAACCGCTGCCACACCGGGCCGGCCACGAGGGACGGGGTCAGCGGCTGGCCGGTCGGGCCGCGCAGCGCCTTGTCGCCGTCGCCGCCCACCCACACCGCGGCCGAGACCGACGGCGTGTAGCCCACCATCCACGTCTGGGAGTTCGTGTTCGCCGCGGACGCCGGTTCGTCCGCGGCCGGGGTGTGCTGCTGGGTGCCGGTCTTGCCGGCGCACTCGTGCCCGGACGGGCAGGTCAGCCGGGAGAACGGGATCACCGGGGCCAGCGCGGCGGTGACGTTCCCGGCGATCTGCTGGCTCTTGCCGCGGTCGTTGTCCGCGAACGCGTCCGTCGGGCGCACGTCGGCCTCGTAGGCGGTCTCGCCCTGGGCGTTCGTCACCTTCTGCACGAAGTGGCGGCCGCGCTGGACCCCGCCGGAGGCGAAGGTCGCGTACGCCGCGGCCATGTCCGCCGGGGTGACCGCGGTCTGGCCGCCGCCGATGGAGATGTTGTTGTCCCCGGTGAACAGCACACTGCGGCCGCCGTTCTCCTTCGTGCGGATGCCCGCCTCCTGCGCGGCCTCGGCCACGCCCGACGGCTTGGTCACGTTCAGCACCATGTCGTAGAAGACGGTGTTGGTGGACCGCTGCATCGCCTCGGCCACCGTGCACGTCTCGGAGCAGCTGCTGGTGGTCCCGGCGTTGCGCACCGGTTGCGGCACGTCCGGGAAGGACCGCGGCGAGCGGCCGTCGAACACGGCGTTGAGCCCGCGGCCGTCCTTGAGGAACGCGGTGAGATCGAACGGTTTCATCGACGACCCGGGGTTGTGCGCTTCGTCCGCCCAATCGCGCCCGGCCTGGTCCTCGCCGTTGGGGCCCTTCACGATCGGCGCCCCGCCGTAGTAGGCGAGCACGCCGCCGGACCGCGGGTCGACGGCGACCAGCGCGTCGAGGATGCGGTCGTCGGTCTGCCCGGCCATGCCCTGCGCGACGGCCTTTTCGGCGCTGTCCTGGGCTTTCGAGTCGATCGTCGTGAACACCTGGAAGCCGCCCGCGTAGTACTTCTCCTCGGGGATGCCCGCGGCGGCCAGCTCGGCCTTGACCTGCTTCTTGATGAACGGGTTGATCGTGGTCCCCTGCCGCGATTCGACGAGCGGGACCGGCGTCGGGAACTTCGCCGCCTTCCGGTCGGCCGCGGTGAGGTAGCCGTTGCGCTGCATGCGGTCCAGGGCGGTGCTCCACCGGTCGCGGGCCACCGTCGGGTTCTCCGACCGGCCCGGCTGCTGGATCAGCCCGGCGAGCAGCGCGGACTCGGAGAAGTTCAGCTGGGCGGCGTCCTTGCCGAAGTACGCCTGCGCCGCCGCCTGGACGCCGTACGCGCCGCGGCCGAAGTAGATGATGTTGAGGTAGGCGGTGATGATGTCCGCCTTCTCGTAGGTCTGGTTCATCTTGAACGACTTCGCGAGCTCGACCCACTTGCGGGTCAGCGTCGGCGCGTCGTCGCCGGAGGAGACCTTGATGTACTGCTGCGAAATCGTCGAACCGCCACCGGAGCCGCCGGTGACCTGGTTGTAGGCGGCCCGCAGGATGCCGGAGACGTCGAAGCCGGAGTTGGTCTCGAAGGACGCGTCCTCGGTGGCGATCACGGCCTTCTTGACGACGTCCGGGATCTGCGTGGGACTGAGGATCTGCCGGTTCCCGCCGGTGGGGACGTCCTTGCCCATCTCGGTGCCGTCGGCGTAGAGGTAGGTGACCGCCTGGCCCTGCGACTGCGCCACCTTGTCCGGCGAAGGCACGTCGACGGAGAAGTACGTGACGACGAAGGCGATCGCGGGAACCACGAAGAACAGCCCGGCCAGCACGTACACCACCCGGCGGACGGTCTTCCAGCGGCGACGGCGGCGCAGGTCCGGCGGCGGGGCGCCGGTGGCGGGCTCATCCGGTTCGTGAGCTTCCTGGGGTTCGTACAGTTCGCCCGGCAGCGGCGGGAGGGGCCGGCGTGGCTGGTAGCGACCACGCGGAACCGGCCGCCGGCCGGGCCTCGAGCGATTTCGGTCGGTGTACACGGGCCGTCCTCGATGCGCAAGTGGGCTGCGGGCGCAGACCCCTCGCACTGCACACGGACCGCGGGCGGAGGTGGTTCACGGAAAACGGGCCCGGCAGGCGGGTGCCTGCCGGGCCCGGTCGATCAGCGGCCGGTCACGGCGCGGTGGCCATGTACTTGCCCCACCACTGCGTGTCGTCGAGCACGTGGTCCCCGTCGAGGTCGAGCGCCCGCTGGGTCATCGGCGCGCCTTCCGTCTTCGCCGAGTCCTTCGGGCCGACGTAGAGCCCGCTCTTCACGTTGTGCAGCCCCTCGGACGTGAACGATTCGGTGTTCGTCAGGGTGCCGAAGCCCCACTGCTGGGCCGTGTCGTTGACGTCGCAGGCCGCCTCGACGATGGCCGCCCCGCTGGCCGTGCTGCCGCCGGCGACCGTGAGGCACAGGTGACTGCCCCGGTCGACGACCTGCACGATGTGCACCAGGCTGGTGCCGCTGCCCTCGGTGCGCAGCTCGTTGAGGTGCCAGTAGTTCGAGGTGAAGGCGTTGCACGCCCGCTGCTCCACGACCGCGCCGTTGGCCGTGGTGTTGCCCCGCAGCAGCAGGCACATCTGCGAGCCGTCGTTGCGGAAGCCCGGGTTGTAGTCGCCCTGCTCGTCCTGGCCGTACGCCGGTTCGAGCGCGGCCGCGTCCCAGGCGACCTTCTCCGAGCCGTCGCCGGTCCGGTCGATCGTGCCCAGGTGCACCTTCGGCACGCCCTTGAAGGGGAACACCCCGAGGTTCATCCAGCCGTTGCTGCTGGTCGACTGGGCCGCGCGGACCGCGACCGGGCCGTTGGCCGTGTCGATCGTGTAGGTCACCGTGCCGCCGTCGCTCATGTGCGCCGGGATGTGCACCTTGACCCTGGCCAGGCCGTCGATCGCGGTGAACGTCCAGGTGCCGGTGATCTGGGTCTTGCGGCCCTCGGCGTCGTCGGCGCGGGTGTGGCTGAACCAGAAGTGCGAGCCGTAGCCGCCGCCGAGCTGGTGCAGGTCGATCTTCGACGACTCGAAGCCGTTCGCGTCCTTGGCGAACGTGAAGTCGAAGCTGCCGAAGTTCTTGCCGATCCCGTTGCAGTTCGGGTTCTGGATCGGCTTGGTGGCGTCCGGCACGTCGTCGACGGTCAGCGCGTCACCGGACAGCCCGACCGTGTTGCAGGCGGGCGGGTAGCTCGTCCCGTTCGCCGGTTCGGCCGCGAAGTCCGGGTAGTCGTAGCGGATGAACTCGTGCCCGCACTCGTTGTCGCAGTCCGACTTGTAGTTCAGCGCGCTGTGCACCCAGCACTTGAGGTCGTACTGGCCCGCGCTGTTCGTGTGCGCGCACGGACCGGCGGGTTCACCGGCGACCTCCGGCGCGTTCGGCGTGTGCGACGAACCCCAGTCGCACGCGTTGTCCCCGGTGCAGAACAGCTGCGGGGCCGGGACCGCCGCCGCCCGGTAGCCCTCGGTGTTCCACCAGGCCGCGCGGAAGAACGGCACCTCGACACCCGGCGCCTCGAACCCGCTCGGCGGGTAGGTGGCGAAGCCGAGCACCTTCTCCTCGTACGGCCACTGCTGCGGGTGCGCGAAGTCGTGCGGGTCGCTGCCGAACGGGTGGCGGGCCGGGTTGTAGCGCGGGTTGGCCGGGTTGTTCAGCCAGCCGAGCCCGTACGCGCCGTTCGTGCCGGCCTCGCCCGGGTTGTGGTACCCCGAGTTGTACGCCCAGGTCGCGTAGAACCAGTTCTCGATCTTCGCCGGGTCGTTGTTGTTGACCTTCATCCCGACGCTCTGCATCAGGTTCCACTTCGAGACGAGGATCCGCAGGCCGGCGGCGACGTTCGCGGCGTAGTCGGTACCCGCCGCGATCTGCTGGTTCGCCGGCAGCAGCGTCTCACCGGGCTTGGCGTGCCCGGCCAGCCGCATGCCGTCGGTGATCTGCGAGACGCCGTAACCGCAGTCGGCGTCGTCCCAGTGGATGTCCCAGTCGTTGCTCGCGTCGGTGTCGTAGATGTCGAGGCCGTAGTAGTTGCCGATCAGGGCGTTGCCGGTCTCGCCGGGCAGCGCGTACCGGCTGGCCTGCCACAGGTTCGACTCCTGGCCGAGGATGCCGAGCATGATCTGCGCCGGCACCTCGCCGCCGGTCGACAGCGCGACCGGCGGGAACATGCCCTGCGGGGTGTAGGCGCTGAGGCCGTTGCCGTTCCAGTTCGCCGGCCGCGACGCGAAGAGGTGCCCCTTGACCGCCATGTCGGCCGCCCACTCCACCTGCTTCGGCTTGGGCTGGTAGACCTGCACGGCGGTGTTGTTGCGCGGCACCGAACAGGTCCGGGCCGGGTCGGTCGTGTCGCTCCAGCGCGGCTTCGGCGTCGAACCCGGGTTGAAGCTGAAGCCGAGCGCCTTGCCGGTCTTCGTGCTCTGGCTCTGGATGTGCACCTGCTCCGGCACGGCCGGGTCCGCGGTGGTGATCTGCGTCTGCGTGCGGGTGACCGCGGCTTCGCCGAGGGTCGAAACCTCGCTGGTCGCGGGCGTGTCCAGCTTCCGCACCGAGGCGGGCAGCGCGGCGAGCGTGTCCGCCTTGCCGGTGATGAACACCCGGCCGCCCGCACCGCCCGCGACGTCGAGCGCGCCGAACTTGCCGCTGGCCAGCGGCGTGACCCCGGCGCCGGGCGCCACCCGGAAGACGCGGGCCTGGTCCTTGTCGCGGTCCATGAACACGACGCCACCGGCCGAGTCGGCGCGGACGCCGAACGGCACGCCGCCGGTGTCCTTGACCAGCCGCGTCCGGCTGCCGTTGTCGCCGACCTTCAGCAGGCCGAGCCGGTCCGCGACCACGAACCCGCCGGCGACGGGCGTCGCCGACGTGACCTGGCCGGCGAGTTCCGTGCGCGGGCTCAGCTTGCCGGTCGCGGCGTCGGCGACGAGCACCCCCGTCTTGCCCAGGTCCTCGTCGGCTTCCTGGGTCAGCGCGGCGGTTTCCCCGGCGCCGCACCCCGGGTTGTAGTACGCCAGCGACGTGCGCACCGGCAGGTTGGTGACCGCGCCGGTGGTGAGGTCGACGACCGCGGTGAGACCGCCGCGGCCGGTCAGCGCTTCCTTGTTGGTGAACCGGCGCGGCGCGTAGACGACGACGGCGCGCTGGCCGGAGCCGGTCACGCACGCGTTGCCGATCCACTGGTCGACGTCCGCGTTCGGCTTGCCGAGGGTGGCGGCGGTCCGCCAGGTGTAGCCGGTCTTGGCCTCGGCCACGAGGACGTGGAACCCGGAGGCGTCGCTGCTGGTGGTCCAGAGCCGGTCGCCGGAGCGCTGCCAGCCCTGGCCGAGCAGCTCGTCACGCTTCGCGGGGTCGACCGCGGGCGGGTCCGCGGGCGGCGCCGGGGTGTTGTTCGCCTGGACCGCTCCCGGCGGCAGCGTGGGGACCGCGTCGGGGTCGGCCGCGGCGGTCGTCACCGGGGCCAGGGTGAGGAAGGCCAATACCGCCACCGCGGCTTTCGGCCAGCTTCGTCTCATTTCTTCCCTCTCTCGCACGCCGGGCGCGCCGAATTCACCGGTCGCCGGGGAAACCGGCATGCGAAATACTTTGAATACGCGACTGACGAATCAGGGAAAGCGTTATCCGGCGGAGCGGTCGGCGGCTCGACGCGGATCGGCGCACGAGAGTGGCGAAGGCAGGGCAATGAACACGGTTCTCCCCCGGGTACTGCTGTGACGCCGGGGCCTCCCCGTGCTCCGGCGGTTGTGGCCAGGGCAAACGCCCAGCGCACTCGATCATCAAAGCTCTCGGGGTTCAGCTCGCGCCAGCCGCCATTCGGGTGCAATACCGGACAAAACGCCCACGCGGTGTAGCGACTTCACCTGCTTTTTGCGGTCGGCCGGGTACCAGGCCGAACCCTCTGCTCCATTGGCATCAATTCCCTTTTCTTCCTTGATCACACCGGTGCGGGTCGGGCACGCTGCGAAGCGAAGGGGTTTCCCCTGACATTCATTTTTCGAGAGGGGTCACAATGGCTGGAACACGTCTTGCTGCCGTGCTCGCGGCAACGGTGCTGTCCTTGCTCGGCGGCGCGGTCTCGGCGGGGGCGGCGCAGACGCACCCGGACTTCCGCGCGGAGGCCGTGGCGGCGGGGCTGACCGCCGACCAGGCCGCGGCACTGCAGGCGAAGGCGGACAGCTACCTCGCCTCGGTGGGCGGCAAGCAGATCGCACCGAACAAGATCGACCTGGACGGCAACGCCACGATCGCGCTCACCGTGCCGGGTGAGGCGAAGGTGCGGAACCTGAAGACGACGAACACCGCGGCCGACTGGGACCCGTGCTTCTACGGCGAGCAGCACGCCAAGGACGGGTACTTCTGCGCGTACAGCCAGGAGTGGTACATGGGCGACGTGATCGAGGCCTACAACTGCGCCCGCTACTCCCTGCCGAACTGGACCGGCACGGGTTCCTGGATCAACGCCCAGACGCCGGGCACGAAGGCCCGCTTCTACGGCCAGTCCGGCAACCTCCTCTTCACGACGCCGGCCCCCGACAGCTTCGACGAGTCGTACTACTGGGGTCCGGTGTGGAGCATCCGGAACTGCTGACGGTGTAACGGAAAACGGGCCCTCCGCGCACCCTGCGCGGAGGGCCCGTTCCGTTGACCTCTACTGCAACGGAACTTCCTGCGTGTACGCCTTCCAGTACTGCGTCGTGATGTTGCCGCCGTAGTCACAGGTGCTCTGGACCACCGGGCTGGTCCCGTTGGGGTTCGCGTTCCCGAGGGAGAGGCACTTCCCCGTCTTCAGGTTGACCACGAACTGCCGGCGGGTCCCGGTGGCCGGCGTGGGCTGCGGTGGCAACGTCCAGATCTGGTTGTTGTCACCGGCCACGCAGGGTGCCACGACGACCGGTGCGCCGTCGTCCGTGCGCCCGTCGGCCACCTGCAGGCACAGCCCCGCCAGACGGTCCTGGAGGTTGAAGCCCCGCAGCTGGGTCGAGTCGGGCAGGTTGATCACGACCTTGGCGTCGACCTCGTTCCAGTACCCGTAGCCCCACGACTTGCTGCAGGACCGGAACTCGGTCGTCGTCCCCGGCTTGGTCACGTTGCCCTTGAGCTGCAGGCACGCGTAGTTGCCGTCGGGACCGGAGGACTCGTTGACGATCATCGGGGTGTACCCCGGCCCGTCCGGCACCGTGTCGATGGCCATGGCGTCGAACGCGAGCGCGTCGAGGCCGTTGGCCCCGGCCGTGATCGTGTTCAGGTGGACCTTCGGCTGGCCGTAGAACGGGAACGCGCCGAGGGGGACCCATTCGTCGTGGTGGTCGCGCTGGCGCACCGGCACGTTCACCGGGCCGTTGGCCGTGTCGACGACGTACACCGCGTCCGCGTCGGCGAGGTGGGACGGGATGTAGACCATCAGCCTGGCCAGCCCGTCGACCGACGGGAACGTCCAGTTGCCGATCAGTTGCGTCTTGCGCCCCTCATCGGTGTCCGAACGGGTGTGGCCGTACCAGAAGTGCGCACCGTAGCCGCCACCGACCTGGTGCAGGTCGATCTTGGACGACGCGCTCGGGTAGCTGAACGAGAAGTCACTCCCAGCCATGTTCGCGTGGATTCCCCGGCACGGCCGGAACGGCTTGGTCTCGGTGGTGACGTCGTCGATGACGCCGGCCGTCGCGACGATCCCGTTGTGGCTGGGATTGCTGTCGTTGTTGTCGCACCGCGGCGGGTAGCTGGCGCCGTCCGGCGGCTTGCCGACACCCGGGTCGTACCGGACGAACTCGAAGCCGCAGGTGGCACTGCAGTCGGTCTTCCAGGTCGCCGCGGTCTTGACCCAGCACCGCAGGTCGAGCTTGCCGGCCGAGTCCCGGTGCAGGCAGGGCCCGGGCTTCTCACCCGGCACGTCGGGCTGGACCGCGGTGCCCCAGGAGCAGTTGTTGTCCGCGGTGCAGAAGGTCTGCGGTGCGGGCCGCGCGGTCCGGCGGTTGTAGTTCGCCGTCCCGGGCGTGGTGTCCGGGCCGGTCGCGCCGTTCCAGGTCGCTGCCCGGAAGAACGGCTCCGGCTGGTTGGGGCCTTCGTAGCCCGAGGGCGGGCTGGTCGCGAAGCCGAGCACCTTCTCCGGGTACGGCCACCGCTCGGGGTGGGCGAAGTCCGACGGCTTGGTGCCGAAGTTCGCCCGGTCCGCCAGGTAGCGCGGGTTAGCCGGGTTGTTGAGCCAGCCGAGGCCGACGACACCGGCGTCGTCCGGCTTGGTTCCGTCGTGCAGGCCCGAGTTGTACGCCCAGGTCGCGTAGAACCAGTTCTCGATGCGCATCGGGTCGTTGTTGTTCAGGGTCATCCCCCGGATCTGGAGCTGCTGCCACTTGTCCAGCAGGATCTCCAGGCCGGAGTTGACGTTCGCCAGGTACTGGGTGCCGATCTGGCGCTGCTCGCTCGGCAGCCGGGTGACGTCCGGTTCACCCGGCTTCGGGTGCCCGGCGAGCCGCATGCCGTCGGTCGTCTGGGTGACGCCGTAACCGCAGTCGGCCTTGTCCCAGCGGATGTCCCAGTCGTTGCTCGGGTTGTCGTCGTAGATCTCGAGGCCGTAGTAGTTGCCGACCAGCGGGTTGCCGTACTCGCCCGCCCAGATGTTGCGCGCGGCCTGCCACAGGTTCGACTCCTGGCCGAGGATGCCCAGCAGGATCTGCGCGGGCACCTTGTCACCTTGGCTGCGCGCCCCGGTCACCGCGTTGTCCGCGGCCCACTCCACCTCGCGCGGAGTCGGCTGGTAGACCTGCGTGCCCGGGTCGTTGCGCGGCACCGAGCAGACGCGGTCGGCGTCGACGGTGTCGTTCCAGCGCGGCTTGAGCGTTTCGCCGGGGTCGACGCCGAACCCGAACGTCTTGCCCGTGCGCAGGCTGCGGGTGGCGATGTGCACCGGACGCGGCCGGTGCGGGTCGCTCGCGGCCTTCGTGCCCGGCTTCACCGGCGCGAGGACCACGTCGGTGATCGCCGCCTGGCCCAGCGACGAGACCTCGGCGTCCGCCGGCACGTCGAGCTTGGCGACCGCGCCGGGCAGGGCGGCCAGCTTGGCCGGCGCGCCGGTGACGAACACCTTGCCGCCGGTGCCGGAGGCGACGCCGACCGAGCCGTGCGGGCCGCTGGCCAGCGTGGGCGCGTCCTGACGGGCCTGCCGGGACGACGGCGCACGCCGGACCCGGCTGTCGTTGCCCGCGAGGTCCATGAAGACGACGCCGCCCTGGGCGTCGGCGCGGACGTTGAACGGGACGCCGCCGGTGCCGGCGACGAGCCGCTGCTGGGTCCCGTCGGTGCCGACCTTGAGCAGGCCCACGGCGTCGGCGACGACGAACCCGCCGTCGACCGGGGTGGCCGACGTCGTCTGCCCGTCGAGTTCCGTGCGGGCGCTGAGCTTGCCGGTCGTCGTGTCCACCGTGACGACACCGGTCTTCGGGATCCGGTCGCCGCCTTCCTGCGTCAGCGCGGCGGTTTCACCGGTACCGCAACCCGGGTTGTAGTACGAAAGCGTCGTGCGGATCGGCAGCTTCGTCACCGCGCCGGTGACGAGGTCGACGACCGCGGTGAGGCCGCCGCGGGAGGTGAGGTCCTCCTTGTTGGTGAAGGTGCGGGGCGCGTAGACGATCACGGCCCGCTGACCCGACCCGGTGACGCAGCCGTGGCCGATCCACTGGTCGGTCTCGACGCCGGTCACCGTCAGGTCGGCGATCGTGCGCCAGCTGTACCCGGTCTTCGCTTCGGCCGTCAGGACGTGCAGGCCTTCCGCGTCACCGGTGGTGGTCCAGAGCCGGTCGCCGGAGGCCTGCCAGCCCTGGCCGAGCAGCTCGTCGCGTTTCGCGGCCGCGACGACGGGGGGATCGTCGGCGGGAACCGCTTGTCTTTCCTGGGTCGTCTGCTCGGCGGAGGCCGGCGTGGCCGTCACCGCCGGCACCAAGGTGAGGAAGGCCAGCGCGCCGAGCGCAGCCTTCCGCCAGGTGGATCTCATCTCTTCCCTTTCCTGCGCGCAGGAATGGCCGAAAGATTTCGGACACGGGGATTTCCGGCGCGCAAAAACCGTGATTTGCCGAAAGGCAGAAAAATGCGTGCTAGGCCGAATGCACTAGAACGTGCGGAGATGAAGACCAGTGGTCTGCGATAGCGAATGCCGGCAGCCGGAGAACGACGTCATGAGGAAACCTCACAGCCTGGTGGCGCCGATGCCTCCCCTTACTCGGCCACGATCATCAGCGCGAACTCGTGGCAGACAACATCAAACTTCGCGCTACCGGCGGCGCCAAGCCGCCATTCGGGTGGATGTCACCGGTGGCAGGCCCGCTTGGTCGAGGACTTTCCTGTCTGGTTTGCGGCCTTTGTGGCTTTGTTTCGAGCCGTCGGCCGTGGTTTCCGACCGGGCCGGTGTCGATCTTCGACCGTGATGGCCTATTGGTGGAACACGGGTGTTCGTGGTTTGCTGCCGACGGGGAGGGTTCTCGCAGCTCGTGCTGCGCTTACTCCTCATTCACTGGTGCTCAGGAATGGGAGAATGAATTGTCTGCACTGCGAAAGCTGGGTGCGTGCGCGGCCGTCGTCGCGGCCTCCGCGTCGTTGCTGGTCGGCGTGTCCGGGGTGGCTTCGGCGTCGGCGGCCGACTGCGCGCACGGCGCCAACGGGTTCGTCGACATCCCGGACGACCTCGAGGGCACCGTCGTGGCCAACTCGCCGGGGCGCAGCCTCACCGTCGAGGTCGGCATCGTCCAGGGCGTCAAGCGCGGGTGGGCCCGGGCCCACGGCAGCGAAGCCGCGCTCGGCCCGGGCGACTCGGTCTGGATGGACTGGTCGCAGGACGGCGGCCGGACGTGGCTGCAGTGCGGCCCGTTCGGCACGTCGACCTACAAGTGGTCGCTCACCTCGGCCGCCAAGGCGACCAACCCGAGCCCGAGCTGGCGCTTCCGCGGTGGCGCCTACTTCAACGGCGTCCTGACGCTCACGCCGTGGTACTGACGCACCCCCGATGACGGCAACGGCCCCGCACCGGGCGGTGCGGGGCCGTTGCGTCAGCCGGTTTCCGTGCCTGGCGGCCGGGCGAACCCGTCACCGCCGGGCAGCGGCGGGGTGGGCCCACCCGTGCCCGGGAGAGTCGGCCGCGACTTGGTCGGCTTCGACGGCGACGTCTCGGAATCGGTGTTCTCCGTGCTCGGCGCGCTCGGCGTCGAGGTGGGCGTCTCGGTCGGCGTCGGCGTGTCGGCCGGCTTCGTGGGCGTCGTCGTCACCTCGGACGGGTCCTTGCCGATCGGCTGCACCTTGTCGAACTTCTCCGGCGGCTGACCGGCGAGGTACAGCGTCATGAACTCCTGCCAGATCGGCCCGGCCAGCGTCTTACCGCCGATCGGCTTGCCGTTCTTGTCCTTGAGCGCGTAGTCCTTGTCGCCACCGACCCAGGCCGCCGCGGACACCGACGGGGTGTAGCCCACCATCCACGTCTGGGAGTTGTAGTTCCCCATCGCCGCCGGCTCACCCTCGGCCACCGTGTGCTGCTGCGTTCCCGTCTTGCCGGCGCACTCGTGGCCCGGCGGGCACTTGAGGTCCGAGAAGTCGATCACCGGCTTGAGCGACTCGGTGACGTTGCCCGCGATCTGCTGGCTCTTCGCCTGGTCGTCGTCGAACGCCGGCTTGCCCTGGGCGGTGTTGTTCTCGTCGAACTCCACCTCGTCCTGGGCGTTGGTCAGCTTGGCGACGAAGTGCTGGTCGTGCCGGACCCCGCCGGAGGCGAAGGTCGCGTACGCCGCGGCCATGTCTTCGGGCGCGACCTCGGTCCGGCCACCGCCGATCGACTGCGAACCGTCGAGGCCCATCGAGTCGCGGCTGCCGTACTTCTCCGGGATCCCGGCCGAGTACGCCGCCTTGGCCGCGGCCTTCACGCCGGTCACGTTGACGACCATGTCGTAGAACACGGTGTTGATCGAGTGCTCCATCGCCTTCGCGACGGTGCACTCCTTGCCGCAGCTGCTGTCGTTGCCCGCGTTGTTGATCGGCTTGTCGACACCCTTGAACTTGCGGCCGGAGGTGCCGTCGAAGGTGTCGCCCAGCCCCTTGCCCATCTGCAGGTAGGCGACCAGGTCCAGCGGCTTGATCGACGACCCCGGGTTACGCGGGGTCGAGGCCCAGTCGGTGGCCAGCTGGTCCTTGCCGTCCACGTTCACGACCGTCGGCCCGCCGTAGTAGGCGATCACCCCGCCGGTCTTCGGGTCGACGGCGACGAGCGCGTTCTTGATGCGGTCGTCCTTCTGGCCCTTCATCTTCTCCGAGACGGCCTGCTCGGCCGCCTGCTGCGCCTTCGGGTCGATCGTGGTGTAGATCTTGGCGCCGCTCGCGTGCAGCTTGTCCTTGTCGTAGCCCTTCGCCGCCAGCTCCTGCTCGACCTGCTGCTGGACGAAGTAGTTGAGCGTGCCCTGGTTCTCCTGGCGCGACTGGTCCTTCGGGATGGGGGTGGGGAACTGCGCGGCCGCGCGCTCGTCGGCGCGCAGCCACTTGTTGGCCACCATCTGGTCCATCACGTAGTTCCACCGGCGCTGGGCGTACTCCTGGTTCTCCGAGCGGCTCGGCCCCTGGATCAGGCCGGCCAGCAGCGCGGCTTCGGACGCGTTGAGGTCCTTGGCGTCCTTGTTGAAGTAGGCCTTGGCGGCGGCCTGGGCACCGCTCGCCCCGCGTCCGAAGTAGACGATGTTCAGGTACGCGGTGATGATCTCTTCTTTGGACTGCTGGTTGTTCATCTTGAACGACTTCGCCAGCTCGGTCCACTTCCGGCTGAGGCTGGGGGCGTCGTTCTCGGTGGCCTTCTTGATGTACTGCTGGGAGATGGTGGACCCACCGCCCTGGCCGCCGGTGGCCTGGTTGTAGACCGCGCGCAGGATGCCGGTGATGTCGAAGCCGGAGTTGGTCTCGAACGTCGCGTCTTCGGCGGCGTAGGCGGCGTGCTTGAGCACCTCGGGGACCTCGCCGACCTTGATCAGCTGCCGGTCGCCGCCCTTGGGCAGCTCGCGGCCCATCACCGTCTTGCCGTCGGCGTAGTAGTAGGTGATCGGCTGGCTCTGCAGCGCCGCGACGCTCTCCGGCGTCGGCACGTCGACCATGAAGTAGGTGATCACGAACGCGATCGCCGGCACGACGAAGAAGACGCCGACGCACGCGTAGGCGACTCGCCGGATGATCTTCCAGCGGCGCTTCTTCCGCTGCGCCGGGGTGAGGACCTTGCGGCCCTTCTCGTCGAGCTCCTCCTGGGGCTCGACGTCGTCGGCGAACTCGTCGAACCGCCGGTCGTCGTCGTAGGAGTCGTAGGAGTCCTCGGTCCCGTTGTGCGCGTGGTGGGTGATGAGATCCGGCTCACGCTCGGTCTGCGGCTCGGGACGGCGGCCGCCGGGCGGGGGCTGCCGGAAGCCCTGCGGTGGCGAGCCGGGGGCCGCGCCGCCGGGACGGCGGCCGGGCGGGGGCGGCTGACGGCGGCTGCCGCCGGGCGGCGTCTGCGGACGTCGTGCCTGGTCGTTCGGCCACTGCGGGCCACCTTCGTCACCGGCAGGCCAGGCGGGCCCGGACTGCCGTGCGCCACCGCGAGCCGGGTTGCGCCGGGCGGGTTCACCGGGCCACGCCGGTCCCGCGTCTTCGCCCGGCCACTGGGCACGGCGAGGTGCGTCTGGCTCCTGGTTCGGCCAGGAGCGGTTGTGGTCGTCGGTCACGGACGGTCCTCCCGGATCAGTACCCGCAGGGGCACTGACCTGCGCGTTGCGTTGGTCGTACGGTGGCTCACCGGCCTGCGGTCCTTCGCGGGCCCGCCGGTTCCCCTGTGCCCAGGACGTATGACCGGACCAAGTGGTTCCAGTGGCACGCCCGGCACACTTCGACGTCGTACACGGTGAACTCCGCGAACGAGCCGGCCATCCTGGCCAGTTCCTCCGGGGTCCGCGCCGAGCCCGCGACGTGCTTGAGCTCGTCGCCGTAGACCCAGGACACCAGGGTCAGCGGCTCCTGGCGGCAGATCGGGCAGGGTTGGTCACCGGCCCGGCCGTGGAACTTCGCCGCCCGCAGCAGGTACGGGCTCGCGTCGCAGGCTTCGAAGCTGCCGACGCGCCCGGAGCGGACTTCGGCCAGCAGCGCACGGCGCTGCAGCGCGTAGTCCACGACCTGCCGCTGGTTAATCACGAGGACAGAGTACGGGCTCTTGCCGAGACGTCCACGCCCCCTAGCGGCCGCAGGCCCCGGACCGGCGCGGACACGCCGGACGTTCGATAACTCTCCGGTGAATTTCGCCCCTGACGGGTAGTGGGTCGGGGTTAGCTTCGCCACTTCGATGTATCGGCGCGATATAGTGGCTGAGTAGGTTTGATCGAGGCGCTCGTTCGGAGCAACGCGGGTGGTCTCGGTTTGTTCCCGGAAGGGGGTGCGGTGTGCTGGAGTTCGCGATCCTGGGTCTTCTGCACGAAGCGCCCATGCACGGGTACGTGCTGCGCAAGCGGCTGCACGAGACGCTCGGCACGTTCCGGACGTTCTCGTACGGCTCGCTGTACCCGACCCTGCGGAAGCTGCTGCGGGCCGGGTACCTGGTCGAGGAGCTGGACGAGGCCGACGACCGGGCGTGGTCGCGGCGCGGACGGCGGGTCTACAAGCTCACCGCGGAGGGCAAGGAGCGCTTCGGTGAGCTGCTCGGCGACGCCGGGCCGCAGACCTGGGACGACGAAGGTTTCGGCGTCCACCTGGCCTTCTTCTCGCGGACGCCGGCGGACGTGCGGCTGCGGATCCTCGAGGGCCGCCGCCGTCGCGTGGAAGAGCGCCGCGAAGGCATGCGGGCGGCGCTGGCCAGGGCCGAGGAGAAGATCGATCGCTACACCCGCGAGCTGCACCGGCTGGGGCTGGAGACCAGCGAGCGGGAGGTGCGCTGGCTCAACGAGCTGATCGCGCACGAACAAGCCGAACGGCAGGGTCCGCCGGACCCGGGCCGGCCGGACGGGCCGCAGCGTCGCGGCACCAGACCTACTGAACAGACGGATTGAAGGAGAAACCCCCATGGGCGAGAACCGCCGCGTACGGGTGGCCATCGTGGGCGTCGGCAACTGTGCGGCGTCGCTGGTCCAGGGTGTCCAGTACTACCGCGACGCGGACCCGGCCACCCGCGTCCCCGGTCTGATGCACGTCGACTTCGGCGGCTACCACGTCCGCGACATCGAGTTCGTCGCCGCGTTCGACGTGGACGCCAAGAAGGTCAGCCGCGACCTGTCCGAGGCGATCTTCGCCTCGGAGAACAACACGATCAAGATCGCCGACGTGCCACCGCTGGGTGTCACGGTCCAGCGCGGCCACACCCACGACGGGCTCGGCCGCTTCTACCGCGAGACGATCGAGGAGTCCGACGAGACCCCGGTCGACGTCGTCGCCGCGCTGCGCGAGGCACAGGCCGACGTGCTCGTGTCGTACCTGCCGGTGGGCTCCGAGGTGGCGGACAAGTTCTACGCCCAGGCCGCGATCGACGCCGGCGTGGCGTTCGTCAACGCGCTCCCGGTGTTCATCGCCTCCGACCCCGAGTGGGCTGCGAAGTTCACGGAGGCCGGCGTGCCGATCGTCGGTGACGACATCAAGTCGCAGGTGGGCGCGACCATCACGCACCGCGTGCTGGCGAAGCTGTTCGAGGACCGCGGCGTCCAGCTCGACCGGACGATGCAGCTCAACGTGGGCGGGAACATGGACTTCCTGAACATGAAGGAGCTCGAGCGGCTCGAGTCGAAGAAGATCTCGAAGACCCAGTCGGTGACGTCGCAGGTCGACCGCGACCTGGGCAAGGGCAACGTCCACATCGGACCGTCGGACTACGTGCAGTGGCTCGACGACCGCAAGTGGGCGTACGTCCGCCTCGAGGGCCGCGCGTTCGGCGACGTCCCGCTGAACCTGGAGTACAAGCTCGAGGTCTGGGACTCCCCGAACTCGGCGGGCATCATCATCGACGCGGTCCGCGCGGCGAAGATCGCGAAGGACCGCGGCATCGGCGGCCCGATCCTGTCGGCGTCGTCCTACTTCATGAAGTCGCCGCCGGAGCAGTACGACGACGCGACCGCGCGCGACGCGGTGGAGAAGTTCATCCGCGGCGAGGTCGAGCGGTAAAGGCTTGGCTTCTCGGAGGAGGCCGTCACCAGCTGGTGGCGGCCTCTTTTCGTGTCAGCCGAGGCCCAGGGCGCCCGGCAGGTCGGCGATCTTCTCCACCACCGCCGTCGCCTGCTTCAGCACCTCCGGATCCGGCGGGAAGTGTGGGTTCGGCACCGCATACACCGCCATCCCCGCCGCCAGCGCCGACCGCAGCCCGTTCGTCGTGTCCTCGACGGCCGCGCAGCGATCAGGTGCCACGCCCAGCAGCTCGGCCGCCCGCAGGTACACGTCCGGCGCCGGTTTCCCCGCCCCGACCTGCTCCGACGACACCGCCGCCCCCACCGGGAGCCCCGTCACGTCCAGGAAGCCCTTGATCAGGATCACCGGCGACGAGCTGGCGATCGCGACCGGCCACCGCGCCGACACCTGCCGCACGACCTCCACCGCGCCCGGGATCAACGGCGGCTCCGCCGCGTACCGGGCCGCCATGCGCTTGACCACCAGTGTCGCGGCTTCCGGTGGCGAGAGCTTCGCTCCCAGCTCCTCCACCAGGTAGCGGGCCCATTCCGGGGTGCTCATTCCCTGCAGTGCCCGCGTGGCCTCCTCGCGCCACGTGCCGCCGTGCTCGGCGACGACCGCGCGCCGCACTTCGTCCCAGATCCGCTCGGAGTCCACCAGCACGCCGTCGAGGTCGAAGATCACCGCTTCCATGCGTCGAGCCTAGCCTGTGAGGGGAGTTACTTAGCTACCCTTACTAATTTTTGTTAGCCTAGCTAAGTGACTTCCGCGATCACCGACCTCGCCCACCGGCTGCGGCCGCTGGTCTTCCGGCTGTACCACCAGGTGCGCCGGCAGACGCCGCAGCTGTCGCTGACCCTCACGCAGGGTTCGGTGCTGAGCGAGCTGGTCAACGGCGGGCCGCGGCGGATGAGCGCGCTGGCCGAGTTCGAGCAGGTCAAGCTGCCGTCGATGACCGACGTCGTCGGCCGGCTCGAACGGCTCGGCCTCGCCACCCGCCGCCCGGATCCCGCCGATGGCCGTGCGGTGCTCGTCGACGTCACTGACGAAGGCCGTCGCTTCTACGCCGAGACAGTGGCCGCCCGGGAGGAGTTCCTCCGCGAGCGGCTCATCGCCATGGACGACACCGACCGCGCCGCGATCGAAGCCGCCCTCCCGGCCCTCGCCAAGCTTTTGATCGATACCCAAAAGGAGGAACTGATCAGCGATGAGCGCTGAACACCACTCGAGCCTGCTGGACGCCGTCAAGGGCCAGCCCAAGCAGGTGTGGATCACCGCGTTCGCCGCGGTCATCGCCTTCATGGGGATCGGGCTGGTCGACCCGATCCTGCTGTCCATCGCCAAGGGCCTGGACGCGACGCCGTCCCAGGTCACCCTGCTCTTCTCGTCCTACCTCGGCGTCCAGGTGATCGCCATGCTGGTCACCGGCGCGGCGAGCGCCCGCTTCGGCGCCAAGCGGACCGTCCTGGTCGGGCTGACGCTGATCGTCGCCGCGACCGCGCTGTGTTCGGCCGCCGGGTCGATCGAGCAGCTCGTCGGGCTGCGCGCGGTCTGGGGCCTCGGCAACGCCTTCTTCATCGCGACGGCGCTGTCGGTGATCGTCGGCGCCGCGACCGGTGGCCAGTCCGGCGCGATCCTGCTCTACGAGGCCGCCCTCGGCGTCGGCCTGTCGGTCGGTCCGCTGCTGGGTGCGCTGCTCGGCAGCATCTCGTGGCGCGGCCCGTTCCTCGGCACCGCGATCCTGATGGCCGGCGCGCTCGTGCTGTGCGCGGTGTTCCTCAAGAGCGACAAGGACGAGCAGCGGGCGCCGGTCAAGCTGCTCGACCCGCTGCGCGCGCTCAAGCACACCGGGCTGCTGCGCACCTCCGTCGCCTCGGCGCTGTACACCGCCGCGTTCTTCGCGGTGCTCGCCTGGTCGCCGTTCGTCCTCGGCTGGAGTGCCATCGCTGTCGGGCTCGTGTTCTGCGGCTGGGGCCTGTGCGTCGCCGTCGCCGGGGTCGCCCTCGCGCCGCGGCTCGCCGCCAAGCTGGGTGAGCGGCACGCCGCCGCGGCCGCCGTCTTCGGGTACGCCGTGCTGATGCTGGTGCTGGCGGTGCCGAGCAAGCCGGTGCTGGTCGCCGGGATCGTCGTCTCCGGGCTGGTCTCCGGCCTGCTGAACACGTTGTTCACCGGCACTGCGATGTCGATCAGCGACGCGCCGCGCCCGGTCGCCAGCGCGGGCTACAACTTCTGCCGCTGGCTCGGTGGTGCGGTCGCCGCGACGCTCGTCGGGCACGTCGCCGAGTGGTTCGGGTCGCCGCAGGCGCCGTTCATCGCCTCGGCCGTGCTGTGCGTCGTCGCGGGTGCGCTGCTCTCGCTGCGGGAGAAGAAGGCGGACCCGCACACCGTCCCGCAGGAAGCGGTGCTCGTCGGCGAAGAGTTCTGAGCCACGCCCAGTACACCCGGTGTTCACCTGAATGTCTGGAAAGGCTGGTTTTGGGAGCTTACGGTCGGGTCGTTCCCGAACTCCCCACCATGGAGGCCTCGTGCCCGACCGTCTGCTCCCGCTTTTCCCCGCCCACCCGGGCGGTCGCTCCCCGGTGACCTGCGAGTACCGCTGCGGCAACGCGTGCGCCCACCCCGAAGCCAACGAATCCGGCAACGCGTACTTCGGCGACGTCGTCAAGGACATCTCCCGCCGCCGGGTCTTCAAGGCCGGAGCCGTGATGGCCGCCGCCGCGGGCGGGTTCGCCGCGCTCTCCAGCGGTACCGCGGCAGCGTCGCCGCTGCAGAAGCCGCGGCCGGCGCGGCCGGTGCCCGGCACCGACTTCGACCCGGTCCCGCCGAACAAGCTCGACGCGGTCAGCATCCCGGACGGTTACGCCCAGCGGGTCGTCGTCCGGTGGGGCGACCCGGTCGTCCCGGGGGCGCCGAAGTTCGACTTCACCAAGCAGACCGCGGCCGCGCAGGCGAAGCAGTTCGGCTACAACAACGACTTCGTCGGCCTGATCCCGCAGGACCCGCTGGGGCTGACGAACCTGCTCGTGGTCAACCACGAGTACACGACCGAGGTCCACATGTTCCCGGCCGACCAGTACGACCCGGCGAACCCGACCGAGGAGCAGGTCAAGATCGCCTGGGCGGCGCACGGCCTGTCGGTGCTGCTGACCCGCCGCGACCCGGTCCACGGCGGCCTCGAGGTGGTCCCGAGCCGGTACGGCCGCCGGATCACCCTCGACACGGTCTTCGAGGTCCGCGGTCCGGCCGCCGGGTCCAAGTTCCTCAGGACGTCGGCCGACCCCTCCGGGCGCAAGGTCCGCGGCACGCAGAACAACTGCTCCGGCGGCGTGACGCCGTGGGGCACGGTGCTCTCCGGCGAGGAGAACTTCGACCAGTACTTCGCCAACGCCGACAAGGTCACCGACCCGGTCACGGCGGCGCGGCTCAAGCGCTACACCGTCGGCACCGGCGCGAGCACCCGCAAGTGGGAGCGGTTCGACAAGCGCTGGGACGTCTCGCAGGAGCCGAACGAGCCGAACCGGTTCGGCTGGGTCGTCGAAATCGACCCCAACGACCCGGACTCGACGCCGGTCAAGCACACCGCCCTCGGCCGCTTCAAGCACGAAGCCGCGAACATCAAGATCACCGCCGACGGCCACGTCGCCGTCTACTCCGGTGACGACAGCCGGTTCGAGTACATCTACAAGTTCGTGTCGAAGGGCAAGTACAAGCCCGGCCACAGCGCGCACGCGCGGCGGCACAACTCGGCCCTGCTCGACGAGGGCACGCTGTACGTCGCCCGGTTCACCGGCGACAGCCCGGCGCCGGAGATCGACGGCACCGGCAAGCTCCCGGCCGACGGCCAGTTCGACGGCACCGGCGAGTGGATCCCGCTGGTCAGCGGGGACAAGTCGTTCGTGGACGGGTTCACCGCCGAAGAGGTCTACGTCTTCACCCGCCAGGCCGCGGACAAGGTGGCCGCCACGAAGATGGACCGGCCGGAGGACATCGAGCCGAACCCGGTCAACGGCCGGATCTACGCGGCGCTGACCAACAACAGCGACCGCGGTGCGGCGGGCAAGGCCGGCGTCGACGAGGTCAACCCGCGCAACGGCAACAAGAACGGCCACATCCTGGAGTGGGAGGAGGACTGCGGCGACGCGGCGTCGACCCGGTTCTCCTGGCGGCTGCTGCTGGTCTGCGGTGACCCCAAAGCCGCGGACACCTACTTCGGCGGCTTCCCGAAGGACCAGGTCAGCCCGATTTCCTGCCCGGACAACGTCGCGTTCGACCGGCACGGCAACCTCTGGGTCGCCACCGACGGCAACGCGCTCGGCGCGAACGACGGCCTGTTCTCGGTGCCGGTCACCGGCCCGGAGCGCGGCCACGTCAAGCAGTTCCTGTCGGTGCCGGTGGGCGCCGAGACGTGCGGCCCGGTCGTGACCGACGACCTGGTGCTCGTCGCGGTCCAGCACCCGGGCGAGAACGCGGCGAGCTCGGCGAACCCGACGTCGCACTGGCCGGACGGTGGCACCGCGCAGCCGCGGCCGGCCATCGTTTCGGTGTGGAAGACGGGCCGCTTCGGCCACCCCGGCCGCATCGGCGAACGCTGAGGTAAGCGGCCCGCCCGGCCGAGGTTCACTGAACCTTGTTCAGCCGTCGGCCGGCGCGAGGGTCGCCTCGGGCCGGCCGGTTGCGGCCCGTAGCACCGGCCTGGCCAGAACAAGGTTCACTCTTAAGTGGACGGTTGTCGGCCGGTGCGGGCCGGTGCCACGCGCCATAGTCGGAGGCATGGTCCGTTCGGCGCGTGTGGTGGCAGTGGCGGTGGTGGTGCTCGGTGCGGCGGTCGTGCCCGCGTCCGCCGACGAGCCGCCGCCGTCGTGCGGCGGGGTGGCGGGCAACCCGAGCGTCGAGGAGACCGCGCGGAACGGCGCGCCCGACGGGTACGTCTTCACCCCGGCCGCGCCGGTGCCGCCCGGGACCCCGGCGGCGAAGGTGCCGAGGCTGCACACCGAGGAGGAGTACGCCGTCGACGGGCGGCGGGCGGCGGTCATCCAGACCCCGGACGGCAAGACGAGCACCGCCTACCAGACCGAGCGGTTCGTCCCCGGCGGCGTCTACACGCTCAGCGTCTGGACCGCTTCGAACGCGCCGAACTACGACCCGGGCACCGGCCTGCGGTTCTTCGACGCGTCCGGCACGCAGGTGCAGGAGACCAAGCTGGTCGCCGACCACTACGCCCGCCAAGGGGACCTGGCCCGGCAGGACTTCCCGGCCGCGACGGCGCCGGCGAAGGCGGCCGCGGTGAAGTTCTTCGCCACGACGACCCTCGACCGGCTGCACTGGGACTGCGTCGACCTCCAGCTCGCGGCGTACTCGGTGAAGAAGGAAGTGCAGAACCCGGCGACGGGCGCGTGGGGCTCGTTCGCGACGATCACGGCGGGCGAGACCGCGCACTACCGCGTCACGGTGACGAACGAGGGCACGCAGGACCTCACCGGGATCACCGTGACCGACCCGTGGTGCGCCGGAACCTTCGAGCCGTTCGCGCTGGCCGCGGGCGCGAACCGGCAGCTGACCTGCGACCACCCGGACCTCACGGTGGCCGACGACAAGCACGTGAACACGGCGAAGGTCACCGGCGTGCATTACCCGGGCGGCACGCTCGGGGACAAGACGGCGTCGGCGACGATCACCGTCCTGCCGCCGCCGTCGATCGCGAAGATCGGCGACTTCGCCTGGGCGGACCACAACCGCGACGGCATCCAGGACCCGGACGAGCCCGGCGTCGCGGGCGTCAAGGTGACGCTGAAGGACGGCGCGGGCGGCACGGTCGGCACCACGACGACGGACGACAAGGGCCACTACGGCTTCGAGAAGCTGAAGGACGGCACCTACCAGGTCTGCTTCGCCGTGCCGGACGGCTTCGCCGTGACCCGCCAGGACGTCGGCACCGAAGACCGCGATTCGGACGCGGACGCCGGCGGCTGCACCGCGCCCCGCACGGTCGGCGGCCCGTCCCACCAGGACTTCGCGGCGGACATCGGGCTGGTCACGCCGACGAACCGGATCGGCGACCTCGCCTGGGCCGACACGAACGGCAACGGCCTGCAGGACGCGGGCGAGCCCGGCCTGGCCGGCGTCAAGGCGGTGCTGAAGGACAAGGCGGGCAAGGAGCTGGCGAGCGTGGTCACCGGGCCGGACGGCACGTACGGCTTCGACGGCCTGGAGGACGGCACGTACCAGGTGTGCTTCACCGCCGACGGCCACCACCCGGCGGCCAGGGACGCCGGCGACGACGCCAGTGACTCCGACGCGGACCCGGCGTCCGGCTGCGCGGACCCGCGGACCCTCGGCCCGGGCCACCGCGAGGACCGCACGGTGGACGCCGGGTTCGCCGCTACGGTGGGGGCATGACGGATCTTCCCCTCGCCCTGGTGACCGGCGCGTCCCGCGGCATCGGCGCGGCGGTCGCCCACCAGCTGGCCCCGACCCACCGTCTCCTGCTCGGCGGCCGCGACGCCGACGCGCTGGCGGCGCTGGCGAAGGAGCTCCCGGGCGCGCAGCCGTGGCCGGTGGAGCTGACGGACCCGGCGTCCCTGGCCGCGGCGGTGGCGGACATCCCGTCCCTGGACGTCCTGGTCCACTCGGCGGGCGTCGCGCGCCTGGGCCGCATCGAGGACGCCCCGGCGTCTGCGTGGCGCGAGAACTTCGAGGTCAACACCCTGGCGGTGGTCGAGCTGACCCGCCTGTTGCTGCCGGCCCTGCGCACGGCGGGCGGCCACGTGGTGGTGATCAACTCGGGCGCGGGCCGCACCGCCCGCCCCGGCTGGTCCCCGTACGCGGCGAGCAAGTTCGCCGTCCGCGCGTTCGCCGACGCCCTGCGCGAAGAGGAGCCGCGGATCCGCGTGACGTCGGTCTACCCGGGCCGCACGGACACGGAGATGCAGCAGGAGATCTTCGCGGGCGAGGGCCGCGAGTACGACACAACGCACCTGCTGAAGCCGGACTCGGTGGCGACCGCGGTGGTGACGGCGGTGTCAGCCACCCCGGACAGCCACCAGACGGAGATCATCCTCCGCCCGCGTTAGGCCCGCAGCCGGGCCGCGGTCTCCGCCACGCCGGCCTGCACCTTCGCCCGGTCCACCTTCACCGACTCCCCGTCGGCCACGACCTGCTCGCCCGCGACCCACACGTCCCGCACCCGCCGCGACCCCGCCGCCCACACCAGGTTCGACAGCAGCTGCACGTCCGGCACGTCGATGCCGCACGCGAACGCCGGGTCGTCCAGGTCGACGTGCACGAGATCCGCCCAGCGCCCGGCCTCCAGAGAACCGATATCCGACCGGCCCAAAGCCGCAGCCCCGCCCCGGGTCGCCAGCAGGAAGACGTCCGCCGCCGTCAGGACCGTCGAGTCACCCGTGGCCAGGCGGGCGAACATCGCCGCCAGCTGGAGTTCCTCCCACAGGTCGATGTCGTCGTTGGACGCCGGGCCGTCGGTACCCAGACCGACGGAAACTCCGGCGGCACGCAGGTCCGCGATCCGCGCGATGCCCGAAGCCAGCTTGGCGTTCGAGCCCGGGCAGTGCGCCATGCCGACGCCGTAAGAGGCGAACAGCGCGATGTCGTCGTCCGACAGGTGGATCGAATGCGCCGCCAGCACCCGGCCGTCCAGCATGCCCAGCTCGCGAAGCAGCGCCGGCACCGAACCGTGCGCCTCGCGAACGGCGGTGTCCTCGAGCGCCGCCTCCGCGACGTGGATCTGCACCAGCGCGCCCCGCGAAGCAGCCGACTCCGCCGTCGCGCGCAGGCCCTCCTCCGACAGCATGTACGCCGAGTGCGGGCCGTAGCCCAGCTCGATGCGGTCGCCGTGGCCGAAGCGGAGGCCGTCCGTGTCGATCCAGCGCTCGATCGCCGTCAGCTGGGCTTTCCAGTCCAGGCCCGGCAGCTCCATCACCGGCGGCGCGACCAGCACGCGGCCGCCCGTCGTGAGGACGGCGTCGACCAGCTGCTCGCCTTCGAAGTACATCTCCGCGCTGGTCGTGACGCCGTGGCGGAGCATCTCGACCGAGCCGAGCAGCATGCCGGTGCGGACGTCCTCCGGGCGCAGCTTCGCCTCGGCCGGCCAGATGATCTCGTTGAGCCACGGCAGCAGCGGCAGGTCGCCGCCCATGCCGCGCAGCAGCGTCATCGGGCTGTGCGCGTGCGTGTTGACCAGGCCGGGGAGCAGGATGCCGGTCAGGGTGGTGACCGGTGCGGCGGACTCGGGGGCGGTGGCCGCCGGTCCGCAGTACGAAATGCGCCCATCGGCGTCGACGTCGACGACCGCGTCACGGAGAAGCGAACAGGACGGGTCGGCGGGGAGAACGACAGGGGCGTGGAAACGGCGTTGCATCTCTGGATACTACGCACCGGGAATTACGAAACGACTCCGCTCCGCCACGCCCACGCCGCGGTCTCCACCCGGTTCCGCGCGCCGATCTTGCCCTGCACCGACGCCAGGTGCGTCTTCACCGTCGACAGCGACAGGAACAGCTCCGCGCCGATCTCGGTGTTGGTCAGCCCCCGCGCCACGGCCTTGACCACGTCGAGCTCCCGCGCGGTCAACGGCTCGGACGGCGGCGGGACCTGCGGCTTCGCGGCGCCGGACCCGTTGAAGTGCTTGAGCAGCCGGACGGTGATCTGCGGCGACACCAGCGCGTCGCCGCGGTCGGCCGCGCGGACCGCCTCGATCAGCAGGGCCGGTCCCGCGTCCTTGAGCAGGAAGCCGGACGCGCCGTTGCGCAACGCCGTGTGCACGTACTCGTCGAGGTCGAACGTCGTGACCACGACCACCTTCAGCGGGTCGGTCACGTCCGGCCCGGCCAGCTGCCGGGTCACCTCGAGGCCGTCGAGGCCGGGCATGCGGATGTCGAGCAGGCAGACGTCCGGGCGCAGCTCGCGGGCCTTGGCGACCGCCGAGACGCCGTCCGCGACGTCGGCGACGACCTCGATGTCGTCCTGGGCGTCCAGGATCATGCGGAAGCCCATCCGCACCATCTCCTGGTCGTCGGCGATCAGTACCCGGATCACTCGTCCCCTTCCGTGTCTTCCCCGGCCGCCAGCGGCAGCCAGGCTTCGACGCGCCAGCCGCCGTCCGGGCCCCGCCCGGCCGACAGCCGGCCCTTCAGCAGCGCGACGCGTTCGCGCATGCCGACCAGACCGTAGCCGCCCGATCCGCCGGCCGGCCGGTGTGCCGTCTCGCGCCCGTTGTCCGTCACCCGCAGGTGCAGCTGATCCCCCTGCACCTCGGCGACGACGAACGCTTCGGTCGCGCCCGCGGCGTGCTTGCCGACGTTCGTCAGCGACTCCTGCACCAGCCGCAGCGCCGAGCGGCCGACCTCGTGCGGCAGGTCCGGCGGCACGTCCAGGTGCATCGACGTCGGCACGCCGTGGTTGGCGCTGTCGACCAGTTTCCGCAGGTCGGCGCCCAGATCGGTGGTGGCCTGCTCGCTGAATTCGCTGGACCCGGCCGGCGCGTCGCCACGCATCGAGCGGACCAGCCGCCGCATCGCCGCGAGGGCCTCGACGCCGGCGTTCTCGATCCGGCCCATCGCCTCCACCGCGATCTGCGGGTTCTTCTCGGCCATCAGCCGCGCGGCCTGCGCCTGCACGACGATCCCGGTGACGTGGTGGGCGACGACGTCGTGGAGCTCGCGCGCCAGTGCCATCCGCTCGGCGGTCTGCGCGTCGGACACCGCGGACTGCACGGCCTGGGTGCGTTCGGAGTCCCGCGACCGCAGCATCAGGCCGACGGCGATCGAGATGCCCAGCATCAGCGTCGCGGCGAAGGCCAGCACCGACAGCGTCTGCGGATCGGTCTGCAGGCCCCGCCGCGCGTCCGAGTTGAGGATCGCCCCGAGCGCGACGACGGCCGAGAGCACCGCGACCCGGGACCAGGACTGGCTCAGCCCGCGCGCCCGGGTCAGGTTCACCACCACGCCCATGCCGGCGACGATCTGCGTGGCCGGGATGCCGCCGGGCACCGGGTAGTCGTAGGAACGCAGGTCCAGGAACGGCATGACGACGGCGGACAGCAGCATGATCCCGGCGAGGCCGAGGAGCGCGTCGGCGGGCCGCCGCGGGGACAGCACCGCGATCACGGCCGCGACGATCGAGCAGAACAGGACCGGGAAGCCGCGGGCGGTGTTCGAGTACGTGTAGCCGAACTCGAAGAGCAGCGCGAAGGCGAGCAGCCCCATCAGCGGCCACTGCCCCATCGCCAGCTTGTTGATCCGCAGGAGCAGCCGGGTCCGCGGCTCGGCGTGCGGGCTGCGGTCGCGCGCCGCGATGGCGGGCACCAGCGGGGCGACGAGCAGGAGCAGGCCGAACAGCAGCGCCTGGGTGCCCGTGCCGCCGTCGATGTCGGCGACGCTCCCGTACCGGCCGAAGACCGCGACGAGGCCCGCGAAGACCAGGAAGCCGACCACGCAGAACGCCACGCCGCCCCGCGCCCGGCGGGCCACGAAGTAGACCATCAGGACCCCGGCCACGACCTCGGTGATGGTCACCTTCGGCAGCACGCTGGAGTACGGCGGGATGCGGGACGCGTGGATGAAGAGGGTGGAGATGATCAGCACCCCGCCGCCGGCCACCCCGGCGACCGCGGCCCGCTTCTGGGCCCAGAGCCCGCAGGCGGCCATCGCGAAGATGCCGGGGAGCAGCCCGAAGTCGACGAAGCGCGGACCGGCGTCGTCGAGCGCCGCCTGCGTCGTGTAGACGACGTCGAACAGCAGCGCGGCGACCAGGACGGCGGAGGGCACGCCGATGCGCCGCACCAGGGCGGCGGCGCGGGTGGAGAGCGTTTTCGGCAGGGGCGCGGCGGGCACAACGTGACGTTACGTGATTCCCCGTCGCCCGCACCTTGGCCGAGTGGCCCGCGCTCCCTCGGCCGATCGGCCGATGCGGGCCGGTGCGTGACTGGCCGTCTGCCCGAAGCCGGCACCCCCCGGTCTCCGCGAGGCTCATCGGCACCAAGATCCGAACCGACAGGGAGAACCACGTGGACCCGAACACTCCACACGCGACGAACGGCCCGGTGCTTTCCGGCCGCGGGCTGGTGAAGCGCTACGGCACCCAGTACGCCCTGGCCGGCATCGACATCGACATCCAGCCGCGGGACGCCGTCGCCATCGTCGGGCCGTCGGGCTCGGGCAAGACGTCGCTGCTGCACGTGCTGGCCGGCATCCTGAAGGCCGACGACGGGCAGATCTTCCTGGCCGGGCAGCGGATCGACCACCTCGGCGAGAAGAAGCGCAGCGAGCTGCGCCGCACCGAGTTCGGGTTCGTCTTCCAGTCGGGGATGCTGGTGGCCGAGCTGTCGGCCGAAGAGAACGTCGCGCTGCCGTCCCTGCTGGCCGGGCTCGGCCGCAAGGAGGCCATCGACGCCGGCCGCCAGTGGCTCTCGCGCCTCGGCCTGGCCGGTAAGGAGAAGCGCCGCCCCGGCGAGCTGTCCGGCGGCGAGGCCCAGCGCGTCGCGATCGCGCGGGCGCTGACCCACCGGCCGAAGGTGATCTTCGCCGACGAGCCGACCGGCGCGCTCGACACGCGCACCGGCCGTGAAACGATGGACGCCCTCCTCGGCGCCGCCCACGAAACGGGGGCCGCGGTGATCGTGGTGACGCACGACCGCGAGCTGGCCGAGTCGATGCCGAAGACCGTCGCCATCCGCGACGGCCTGATCGCGACGAGGCTGGCGGCGTGAACTCGCTGCAGATCGCCCTGCGGGTGCTGAAGGTCGACCGGCGGACCCGGACGTCGGCGATCCTCACCGCGATCGGGGTGGCCGTCGCGACCGGGCTGGTGCTGCTGCTGGCGACGCTGCCGTTCGCCACGCAGAACCGCGAGCAGCGTGCCCTCTGGCAGGGCGAGAACTTCTACAGCCACGGCTCCGACGGCCCGGTGAACCTGCTCTTCACCGCGTCGAAGGACTACTTCGACGGCAAGCAGATCGTCCGGGTGGACGTCGCGCTGGCTCCCGGCGTGACGCCCGGGTCGATCCAGTTGCCGCCGGGCGTGCCGCAGTTGCCCGGCCCCGGCGAGACCGTCGTGTCGCCCGCACTGGGCCGGCTCCTGCAATCCAACCCGGCCGCGCAGCTCGGCGACCGGTTCGGCAAGCCCGTCGGCGCGCTCGGCGAGGACGGCCTCCGGTTCCCGGAGCAGCTCGTCGCCTTGACCGGGCACACACCGGACGCGATGCCGCAGCGCGCCGACAAGGTGGCGGGCTTCCCGAGCGGGAAGGCGAGCGCGGATGCCCTGCTCACCCTGCTGTCCTGGGTCGGGATCATCGTGCTGCTGGTGCCGAGCCTGGTGCTGGTCGCGTCGTCGGCGCGGCTGACCGCGGCCCGGCGGGAGCGGCGGCTGGCCGCGATCCGGCTGGCCGGGGCGACGCCGGGGCAGGTCACGAACATGGTGGCCGCCGAGACGACGTTGTCGGCCGGTATCGGTGCGCTGCTCGGCCTGCTGATCAGCCCGGCGCTGCACGGCCTCGCGTCCTTCGTGCCGTGGGCCGGGGGCACCTGGCTGGCGTCCGACTTCGCGCTCCCGACCGGCCTGACGGTCTTCATCGTGGTGGCCATCCCGGTGCTCGTGGTGCTGGCCGGCGTCCTCGGCCTGCGCCGGGTGCTGCGTAACCCGCTGTTCGCGACCGGCGGCCACACGAAGAAGCCGCTGCACTGGTGGCGGCTGCTGGCGCTGCCCGCGGCCGGGGCGTTCTTCCTCATCGCGGTGACCACGGCGAAGGACTACGGCGGCATCGGCCTGGTCATGGCGGGGCTGTTCTTCCTGGTCGGCTCGGCCGCGATCGTCGGGCCGTGGGTGACGTCGGCGGTCGGCGGCACGTTCGTCCGGATCTGGCGGCGCCCGTCCGCGCTGCTCGCCGGCCGCCGCCTGCGTGACGACCCGAAGGGCGCCTACCGCTCCTCCGCCGGGATCGTGCTCGCGGTGTTCGCCGGGTCGATGGCCCTGACGCTGCTGCCGACGTTCGAATCGATGGCCGGCGGCGGGCGGTCGTTCGCCGACTCGGTGCTCTACGTCGACTCCGACAACGAGCACGCGGGCCGGATCGTCGACCAGGCCAACAGTTCGCTGCAGAAGTACGGCCAGTCCGAGAAGGCGGTCGCGGTCGGCGAGGTCTACCTGGTGAAGGGTCAGGCGCCCAACCGCTACGGTCACCGCGCGCTGGTGATGACCTGCGCCGACGCCGTCAAGCTGACCCGCTACGGGCTCACGCCCGAGAACTGCGCCGGTGGCCCGGCCGTCTTCGGCGACTCGGAGGTCGACCTGGCGCAGTACAAGTTCGCCCCCGCGTGGGACGGGCCGGCGGTGGCCGCGAAGTCCGGCACCCGGGTGGCCGCCGTGCACCCCCGTGACGCGGACCTGTCGGACACGCTGATCGTCGATCCGGCCGCGCTGCCGGAGGGCTTCACGCCGAAGGACTACACCGTGGTCGCGCCGACCACCGACGCGAACCGCGAGATCGTCCGGACGGCGCTGGCCGGCCCGGCCGCCGGTGCGGAGATCGGCAGCCGCGACCAGTACCTGTTCAACCAGCAGACCGAGCTCGGCGACCTGCGCCGGGTCACGGTGATCGGGCTGCTCGCGGCCGGGATCCTGGCCGGCTGCAGTGCCGCGGTCGCGACCGCGGGCTCGGTGATGGACCGCCGCCGCACGTTCGGCGCGCTGATGGCCGCGGGCACGCCGGTCCGGGTGCTGGCGAGGGCGTTGCGGATGGAGGCCGCGCTGCCGGCGCTGGTCGCCACGATCGGCGCGGGAATCGTCGGGGTACTGGTCGGCGTTGGGTTGTTCAGCATGGTCGACGCGCGGGGCATCGTGCTCAGCCCGTGGCTGCTGGCGCCGGTCGTGCTCGGGGTCGGGGTGGCCCTGCTCGGCGCGTCGGTCTGCACGCCCGCGTTGAAGCGGGTCCAAGCCGAGCCGCTGGCCGACGAATAGGCGTCCGCCGCTGCAGTCGGGGCAGCGGCGGACACCGGGGGTAGTGAGCTGAAGGGGACTTTCTCCGTAGGGGATCCGGAGAGAGTCCCCTTCAGCGCTTCTCGAAGATCAGGTCGTGCGAGACGCGGCCTTCGACGTCGGCGCGCTGCTCGAACTTGGTCACCGGCCGCCACTCCGGCCGCGGCGCCCAGCCGTCGTACCGGTTTTTCAACGCGGGTTCCGCGGAGCAGACCTCGAGCATCTGCTCGGCGTAGTTCTCCCAGTCGGTCGCCATGTGGAAGGTGCCGCCGGGCGCGAGCCGCGACGCGACGAGCGCGGCGAACGACGGCGACACGATCCGCCGCTTGTGGTGCTTCTTCTTCGGCCACGGGTCCGGGAAGAACAGCCGCACGCCGTGCAGCGTCCCCGGCTCGACGTGCTCGGTCAGCAGCACGACGGCGTCGCCGTGCAGCAGCCGCAGGTTTTCGACGCCGAGCTTTTCGGCGCGCAGCATCAGCTGGCCCAGGCCCGGGTCGTAGACCTCGGCGGCGACGTAGTTCAGCTCGGGCGCCGCGGCGGCCAGCTGCGACGTCGTCTCGCCCATGCCGGAGCCGATCTCCAGCATCACCGGCGCCTCGCGGCCGAACCACGCGGTGAAGTCGAGCGGCCCCGGGGGCAGCTCGCTCACCGTGCGGCCCAGCCGCGGCCAGTGGTCGTCCCACGCCCGCTGCTGCCCGACGGTCATCCGGCCACCGCGCTTGACGTAACTGACCACGCTGCGCAGCCGACGTCCGTCCTCTTTTTCCACGGACAGAATGTAGCCGGGCGCGCAGCGCCTCCGTTGAGGGTGGTGGCGGGGGCATGGATGGATCAACGAACGGCTTCGAACACCCCGAGACGAGACCGCAGCCCGGCCAGCCCGGCCACCGGGATCGGGTCCGGCGTCGGACCGGTGTGCGCGGGCAGGACGTCGATCCAGCCCTCGTGCCGGTCGGTGTTCATCACCGTCGTGGGAATCGCGTGCCCCGATTTGCCGCGTTCGGACGGCATGAACTCCCAGTAGCCGGATTCGCCGTCCGCGGCCCACGGGACGAATTCCCACCCTGGCCGCCGGCCGAGCAGTTGCGCGATCCGGTCCTCGACGCGGAAACCCTGTTCCCGGGAATCGAGCTTGCCGTCCGCGACCGCGCGCAGCCACCACGGCGCGGGGATCGGCCCCGACATCCCGGCCGAAGCGCGGAACAGGGCCAGGACGCTGTCTTCGGGCGCGCGGTGCACCCACGCGCGGCGGAGTTCGGCCGGCGTCGCCGCCGTCATGGCGGCCTGCGGGAGTTCGATCGCCCGCGACCATTCGAGGTCCAGCATGGGTTCGAGCCGGGGAGCGTCGTCTTCGACGCGGGCTCGGGGAATCGTGCCGCCCAATTCTTGCCCGGTGTCCACCGTCAAGATTCACCTCCAGGGGAGCTCAGACGGTTCCGGTGCTCACTTCGAATATTGCCTGGTCATAGCAGTATGTCCGGCGGCTGTGAGGGAAGCCACAACCATTTCATCTCGTCTTAACACGGATTCTTGCGGTATGAGACCGCGGTCACGCGTCGCGGCGGCTCGTGACGAGCACCCCGGCCGCCAGCAGCGCCACGCTGATCGCCGCGAAGTACCCGAGGTAGCCCCACGGGCCGAGCGCGGGTGCGGGCAGCTGCAGCGCACCGCCGGTGAACCCGCCCGCGCCGACGAACTGGTCGGCCGCGTGGAACGGCATCCACTGGTAGACGTGCTTGCCGAAGCCCGGGATGAAGAGGACGACGCCCTCCAGGACCTGCGTCCACACCAGGACGATGGTCAACGCGAAGGCGACGCTGCGCAGCAGGAGGGCGACGCCGACGCCGGCCACCGCGGTGAACAGGAAGACCAGGCTCTGGCCGAGCACCGAGCGCCAGTCCGCGCCCGTGTGCAGCGCGAGGTCGGCGTCCGGCTGCACGAGCGACGCCAGCGCCCACGAGCCGAAGCCGACGACCAGCCCGAGCACGGCACCGACCGCGCCGACGACCACGGTCTTGGCCAGCAGCGCCGGCACCCGGCTCGGCACGGCCTGGAACGTCAGCCGCATGGTGCCCCAGTTGAACTCCGACGCGGTCGCGAGCACGGCGAGGACCAGCAGCACGGTGCGGCCGTTGCCGCTCGCGAGCTGGGTGTTGCCGACCGTCGGCGGGATTTCCGGGCCGGCGAGGGCGAAGAACAACGCGGTGAAGCCCAGCGGCGCGACGAGCGCGATGGCCAGGCACCACCACGGCGCGCGCGTGCTGAAGAGCTTGATGCGCTCGGCGCGCAGGAGGTTCGTCGACGCGGTCACTGGACGGCCTCCGGGGTGGCGAACTCGACGGCCTCGTGCGTGAGGTCGAGGTAGGCCTGCTCGAGCGAACCGGTGATCGGGCTCAGCTCGTGCAGGGTGGCGCCGGCGTCGAAGGCGAGCTGCCCGATCCGGTCACTGTCCATTCCGGATACGACGAACGCGCCGCCGGATTCGGTGAACTCGGCCTGCCCGGTGAGCGCCGCCCGCAGCCGGTCGGCGTGCGGGGTGCGGACGCGCACGCCGTGTTCACTCGTCTGTGCGATGAACTCTTCCATGGTGCCCTGGTAGATCAGCCGGCCGCGGCCGATCACCACGAGGTCCTGCGCGGTCTGCGCCATCTCGGGCAGCAGGTGGCTGGAGACGAACACCGTCCGGCCCTCGGCGGCCAGCGCGTGCAGCAGCTGCCGGATCCAGGCCATGCCCTCGGGGTCGAGGCCGTTGACCGGCTCGTCGAACAGCAGCACGCGCGGGTCGCCGAGCATCGCGGCGGCGATCCCGAGCCGCTGCTGCATGCCGAGCGAGTACTGCAGGACGCGCGTCTTGCCGACGCTCGTCAGCCCGACCAGGGCCAGCACCTCGTCGACGCGCTTGTCCGGGATGCCGTTGGTCGCGGCCAGCCAGCGCAGGTGGTCGCGCCCGTTGCGGCCCGGGTGGCGCCAGGTGGCGTCGAGCATCGCGCCGACTGTCCTGAGTGGATCATCCAGCTCGCGGTACGGGACGCCGTCGACGAGCACGGCGCCCGCGTCCGGGCGGTCGAGGCCGAGGATCAGCCGCATCGTCGTGGACTTGCCGGCCCCGTTCGGGCCGAGGAAACCGGTGACGCGCCCGGACCGCGCGGTGAAGGTCAGTTCGTTGACCGCCGTGGTGGCGCCGTACCGCTTGGTGAGTGCGCTGGCTTCGATCATGGGGCTCCCCGTCCGTCGAGGGGAAGCCTACTGCGAAACGGGAATCCGGGTCGCCCCCCGACAGCGCGACCCGGATTCCCGTTTTCCCCTATCCCCTTGTTCCCCCTATGCGTCCCGCTTCTTCGCGACCCCGAGCGCGACGAGCAGGAACACGATCGCGATGCCGGCGAAGTACGCCAGCGCCCAGCCGGGGCTCAGCGGCGAGTCCGACGGCGACGGGCCGTCGACGACCGCCGAGCCGCGCAGGAACTTGTTCGCCACGTTGAACGGCAGCCACTCGTGGATGTGGTGCCCGACCTTCGGGATCAGCTGCACCAGCTCCTCGACGGCCAAGTAGTAGATGAGCAGCAGGGCGATGGCGCCGGCGCTGTGCCGGATCAGGATGCCCAGCGCGACCGCGAGCACCGCGCTGATCGCGAACACCGGGCCGAGCCCGGCGACGTTCATCCAGTCCTGCGCGGAGTGCAGGCCCAGGTGGTCGTTCGGCCGCATGAGCATGGCGAGGCCCAGCGCGCCGAACGCGCCGATCTCACCGATCACCAGGGCCGCCAGCGCGACGACGACGGCCTTGGCGACCAGCGCCGGCGAGCGGTGCGGCACCGCCTGGAACGTCGTGCGGATCGTGTTGAAGCGGTATTCGGTGGTCACCGCGAGCGCGGCGAGCACCATGACGACGGCGATGCCGAACTGGGAGCCGCCGAACTGGGTGGCCGACAGGGCGATGGGTTCGTCGGACGGCGTCGCGCCGGCCAGGATGGCCGCGAAGCCGACGGACAGGGCGACGGTGATGAGCGCGCACCACCACGGCGAGCGGGTGCTGAACAGTTTGATGCGTTCGACCGCGAGCAGGTTCATGATCTTGGTTTCCCCGGTTACTTGGCGGACTCGAGCACGTGCTGCGCCTCGGCGTCGAGGCCGGTGTGGTACTCGACGGAGTCGCCGGTGATCTGCATGAAGGCCTGCTCCAGCGAGCCGGTCTGCGGGCTCAGCTCGTGCAGCACGATCCGGTTGGCGGCGGCGATTTCGCCGATCTTGTCGCTGTCCATCCCCGACACCACGAGGGCGTTCGCTTCTTCGACGACGCCGGCGCTGGCGCGCTGCAGGGCGTCGCGGAGCTCGGCCAGCTGCGGCGAGCGGACCTTGACGGTGTTCTCCGCCGCGCGGGAGACGAAGTCCTCGGTGGAGGACTGCGAGATCAGCTGACCCCGCCCGATCACCACGAGGTTGCTGGCGGTCAGGGCCATCTCCGAAAGCAGGTGGCTCGACACGAAAACGGTGCGGCCTTCCTCGGCCAGCCGGTGCATGAACTTCCGGATCCACAGGATGCCCTCGGGGTCCAGCCCGTTCACCGGCTCGTCGAACAGCAGCACCTCGGGGTCACCGAGCAGGGCGGCGGCGATGCCGAGCCGCTGCGACATGCCGAGCGAGAAGCCACCGGCGCGCTTGCCGGCGACGCTGGTCAGGCCGACGATCTCGAGCACCTCGTCGACGCGGGAAGCCGGGATGCGGTTGGACTTCGCCATCCAGAGCAGGTGGGCGCGCGCCGAGCGGTTCGGGTGCACCCACTTCGCGTCGAGCAGCGCGCCGACGGTGCGCAGCGGCTCCTTGAGGTCGTGGTACTTCTTGCCCCCGATGGTGACCTGGCCGCCCGTCGGGTTGTCCAGGCCCAGGATCATCCGCATGGTGGTGGACTTGCCCGCCCCGTTCGGGCCGAGGAAGCCGGTGACCTGACCCGCGGCCACGGAGAACGACAGGTTGTTCACCGCCAGTGTCTTTCCGTACCGTTTGGTGAGGCCGGTTGCCTCGATCATGACTGCTCCTCTTCCGCCCCTCGCTTACGACGCGTTCATCGTCGCGGGTCGGGGATGGTTCGCGCGTCACCCTGGAGGCCGAACCGCTCCCCCTACCTGAGTAGTACCTTGCTGGCTCTTCGGCCGATGCGCGATCCGTGATGACCCTGAGTCGACCCTGATTCGACACTATTATTGAACTGTGGTTCAATAATGCCGTGGCCAGGCCGAGGAGCATCACCGACGAGCGGCTGCTGGGTGCGGCGGAGACGGTGATCGGCCGCTGTGGCCCCGGTTTCACGCTCGCGCAGGTGGCCGCGGAGGCGGGTGTCTCGGTCGGCACGGTCGCGCAGCGGTTCGGGTCGAAGAGCGGCCTGCTGCAGGCGATGAGCCGGCGGGCCACGCGGCGGGCGGTCGAGCAGATGCGGGAAAGTGCGGACCGGGCGGACGACCCGGTCGACGGCCTGCGGGCCGCGGCGGTGTCGGTCTACGCGGTGCTCGGCGACGCCGAGGAGGCGGCGAACCACCTGGGCCAGCTCGGCGTGGACATCGGCGACCCGGTGCTGCGGTCGCTGCTGGGCGAGCACTTCACGGCGGTGGAAGAAGAACTGCGGCGGCTGGTGCGGGCGGCGGCGCACGCGCTGCCGCACGCGCCGAGCGTGCCGCGGGCGGCCCGGGCGGTGCTCGGAATCATCAACGGGGTGTCGATCGACTGGTCGATCCGGCCGCACGGGCGGCTGGCCGACCGGCTGGCGGAGGACGTCGACGCGGTGCTGTCCGCGTGGCGGGGACGGGAGGACGCATGAGTGAGCCGGCGAACGAATTGAATCCGGCACCGAGTTTGCAGGGCAAGGTCGCGGTGGTCACCGGGGCGACGCGCGGGTGTGGCCGGGCGATCGCGGTGGAGCTGGGCCGCGCGGGCGCGACGGTGTACGTCACCGGCCGCACGACCCGCGAAACGGTGTCGCCGATGAAACGCCCGGAGACCATCGAGGAAACCGGCGAACTGGTGGAGGCGGCGGGCGGCCGCGCGGTGGTCGTCCGCTGCGACTTCACCTCGGTGTCCGATGTGGACGCACTGAAGGCCCGCATCGAGTCCGAAGTGGACGGAATCGACATCCTGGTCGACGACGTCTGGGGCGGCGACATGTACTTCCACTTCGACGCGCCGTTCTGGGAGACGCCGCTGGAGGACGCGCTGAGCCTGACGCACAACGCGCTGGACACGCACCTCATCGCGCTGCACAGGCTGTTGCCGCTGGTGGTCGCCCGCCGCGGCCTGGTCCTGGAGGTGACCGACGGCGACAACGACGACTACGTCGGCGCCGGCCTCCCGTACTACCTGGCCAAGTGCGGCATCCGCGCACTCGGCCGGGCCCTCGGCGTGGAGCTGAAGAAGAACGACTGCGTCGGCCTCGCGGTGACCCCGGGCTTCCTGCGTTCGGAGTCGATGCTCGACCACTTCGAGGTCACCGAGGACAACTGGCGCGACGCGGTCGGCAAGCTGGCCCCGGTCGACTTCAAGATCTCCGAGACGCCGTACCTGCTGGCCCGCGGCGTCGCGGCCCTCGCCAAAGACCCGGAAGTCTCCCGCTTCGCGGGCCGGACGCTGGCGTCGTGGACGCTGATGAAGGAGTACGGCTACACGGACATCGACGGCGACCGCCCGGACTTCGGCCGCTGGCTCACCGAAGTCCGCAACGCGGGCAAGGACCCGGCGACCACCCCGGCGGACGGCTACCGCTGACCGTCACCACGGCACCGGCCCGGCGTCGTCGAAGAGCCCGCCGGTCGGGCCGTCGCCGGGCAGGGTGGCGAGCCGGACGGCGATCCGGGCGCCGTCCTCGGGCGTGCTGGTGCCGTGGAAGCCGTTGAGGTCGGTCGCGACGTAGCCGGGGCAGGCACCGTTGATCTTGATCGGTGTGCCGGCCAGCTCCTTGGCGTACTGGATGGTGATCGCGTTGAGGAACGTCTTCGACGGCGAATACGCCCCGCTGACCCCGCCGAGGTCGACGTCCGGGGTGGTCTGCAACGTCAAGGACGCGACGTGGCTGGACTGGTTGACGATCCGCGGGTGCCCGGAGCGGCGCAGCAGGGGCAGCATCGCGTTGGTGACCCGGACGACGCCGATGACGTTGGTCTCCACCACCGCCCGCAGGCTCGCCGGCGTGACGGCCGACGGCTCGTCCGGCCACGCTCCCGCGATGCCGGCGTTGTTGACCAGCACGTCGAGCCGTCCGGCGCGCTCCTCGATCAAGGCGGCGGCCGCAGCGACGCTGGCGTCGTCGGTGACGTCGAGGGGTACGCCGAACGCGTCGGCGCCGGCCGCGCGCAGCTTCGCCACGGCGTCCTCCCGGCGCTGCTCGTCGCGCGCCCCGATGCCGACGCTCCAGCCCAGCGCGCCGAGCCCGGCCGCGATTTCGAAGCCGATTCCCTTGTTCGCGCCGGTGACCAGCGCGATCGTCTGTTCGCTCATGCCCCGATCATGGGCGGGATCCGGCGAGGCACCAACACCCGCTGGGACGAGGGACGATACCCCGGTGGTATCGGTCACGCGGGTAGCCTGGGTGGGTGGAATCGAGGGAGCTGCGCTACTTCGTCGCGGTCGCCGAGGAGCTGCACTTCGGCCGGGCCGCCGAACGCCTCGGCATCGCCCAGCCGCCGCTCTCGCGGACGATCGCCCAGCTCGAGCGGCGGCTCGGGGTCACGCTGCTCGAACGCACCAGCCGCAAGGTCACGCTCACCGGCGCCGGCGCCGTGCTGCTGACCGAAGGCCGCGCGATCCTCGGCGCGCTGGCCGCGGTGGAGCGGCGCACCCGGGACGCCGCGGCGAGCCGGCCCGCGCTCGTCCTGTCCGCCAAGGCCGGTGCCTCCGGTGAGCTGCTGGCGAAACTGCTCGACGCGTACGCCGCCGAGCCGGACGCCGTCCCCGTCGACCTGCTGCTCTGCGAATCCCAGCCACAGCTGCCGCTGCACGACGGCCGGGCCGACGTCGCCCTGCTGCACCAGCCCTTCGACTCGACGGCCGAACTCGACACCGAGGTCCTGCGCACCGAGGGGCAGGTCGCCATCCTGCCCGCCGCGCACCCGCTGGCCGGCCGGTCCCACGTCCGGCTGGCGGAGGTCAGCGAACTGCCGGACCTCCCGATGGCCCGCTGGCCCGGCCCCGGCGGCACCTACCCCGAAGGCCCCGGCGCGGAGGTCCGCAACCAGACCCAGCTCTTCCAGCTGATCGCGCTCGGCCGCACCACGGTCGTCATGCCCGAATCCAGCCGAGCCGACCTGCGCGAGGGGCTGGTCGCCGTACCGGTCCCGGACGCGCCGAGCGTGACGACGGTGATCGCGTGGCCGCCGCACAGCCGCTCCTTGGCGCTCGCCGCCTTGGTCCGCGTGGCCACCCGGCTCTGACGGCTCAGCCGAGGCCGGGGCGGGCGAGGCCGGTCTCGTAGGCCAGCACCACCGCCTGCACCCGGTCCCGCAGGTCCAGCTTCGCCAGGATCCGCCCGACGTGCGTCTTCACCGTCGCCTCCGACAGGAACAGGGCCTCGGCGATCTCCAGGTTCGACATGCCCTTGGCGATCAGCACGAGCACCTCGCGCTCGCGGTCGGTCAGCACGTCCAGCTCGGCGGTGTCCCGCATCGGCGAGCCGCCGGTGCCGACGAAGCGGTCCAGCAGCCGGCGGGTCACCGACGGCGACACCACCGCGTCGCCCGAAGCGACCGCGCGCAGCGCCGACACCAGGTGGTCGGGCTGGGTGTCCTTGAGCAGGAACCCGCTCGCGCCGCCCTGCAGCGCCGCGTAGACGTACTCGTCGAGGTCGAACGTCGTCATCACCAGCACGCGCGCGGTGCCGGCCGCGACGATCCGCTTCGTCGCCTCGACGCCGTCGAGCACCGGCATCCGGACGTCCATCAGGACGACGTCGGGCCGCAGTTGCGAAGCCAGCTCGATCGCCTGTGCCCCGTCGCCCGCCTCGCCGACGACGTCGATGTCGGCCTGGGCGCCCAGCACCATCCGGAACCCGACGCGCATCAGTTCCTGGTCGTCGACGACCACCACCCGGATCACTTGTCCAACCTAACCGGCAGGGCCGCGCGGACCTGCCATCCACCGCCCGGAGCCGGGCCCACGTCCAATGTTCCGCCGTACACGTGCGCTCGCTCGCGCATGCCGATCAAGCCGTTGCCGCCCGGCAACCGGGGGTCGCGACGGCCGGCCGGGACCAGCTGCGCGGCGCCGGCGCCGTCGTCGGACACCAGCACCTCCACCAGGTCGCCGGTGCGCTGGACCCGCACCGAAGCGGTCGCGCCGCGCCCGGCGTGCTTGAGCGTGTTCGTCAGGGACTCCTGCACGATCCGGTAGATGCCCAGCGAGACGCCGGCCGGCAGGTCGCCGAGCTCGCCGAGCTCCAGCTCCACCGGCACGCCGGCGGTGCGCATCCGGTCGGCCAGCTCGGCGAGGGCGTGCGCGTCCGGCTGCGGCACCCGTGGCTCGCCGTCCGCGTCGTCGCTGCGGAGCACGTCCAGCAGGCGGCGCAGCTCGCCGAGCGCGCCGCGGCCGGTCTCGGAAATCGTTTGCAGGGCCCGCTGAGCGAGCTCGGGGTTGCTCTGGATCGCGTACGACGCGCCGTCGGCCTGCACGACCATGACGCTCACCGCGTGGGCGACGACGTCGTGCAGCTCGCGCGCGATCCGCCCGCGCTCCTCGGCCACCGCGATCCGGGTGGCCTGGTCCCGTTCGGTTTCGAGCAGGTGCAACCGGGCCTCCACTTCCACGTCGTAGGCGCGCCGGGCCCCGACGAACTCGCCGAGGGTCCAGCACAGGGCGATCCCGAACGCCAGGAACAACGCCGAGATCAGGAGCTCGTCCGCCGGGCCGAGGGCCAGCTGCAGGGCCGACCCGGCGACGACGGCACCGACGTACACCAGCCCCTGCCGCCGCCCCGCGTAGACGACGACCGAGTAGATGCTCATCGCCAGCGCGGCGACGCTGGAGATGCCGAGCTGGAGCGTCCCGTGCACGACGCCGATCACCAGCACGACGTACGCCGACCACAGCGGCGACTTCCGCCGGAACACCAGCGGCGCCACCATGGCGATGTTCACCGGCACAGCGATGTACCACGGCGGCATTTCGGCGATCTCGTCGAAGCCGTCGGCGGCGAACAGCAGCATGTCGAACAGGCCGAGCAGGACGGCGAGCACCGTGTCGCCCGCCATGGGGTGGGCACGCATCCAGAGGCTCAGCCGTCGCACCACACAACCCTAGGTCGCGCCGCGGAGACTGCGCGTCGGCCGGCGGTACCACCTTCGGTGCGACCTGGGGATGAGGCCCATGGCACGATTCACGGGGTTGTCCGTACGACGGGGAGGGCTGGGGGCCGTGACGTCACCGGAGCAGGGCCGGCTCGCGGGCCCGCTGTCGATGTCGGTGGCCAACCTGTGTCACCGCCTCCAGTCGCAGGTCTCCGCGCGCACCGCCGCCGGGTTCGCCGAGGTGCTGCGCCGGCTCGGCGCGCCCCTGCAGGTGGCCGTGGCCGGCCGGATCAAGTCGGGCAAGTCCACGCTGGTCAACGCCCTGATCGGCCGCCGGGTCGCGCCGACCGACATCGGCGAGTGCACCCGGCTGGTGACCCGGTTCCAGTACGGCACGGTCGACCGGGTCGAGATCGTCTTCACCGACGGCCGCAAACAGGTGCTCCCGTTCGCCGCCGACGGCATGATCCCGGCCGAGCTGGGCGTCGACATCGAAAAGGTGTCGCACATCGAGGCGTACCTGACCAACGCCGTCCTGCAGGGCATGACGGTGATCGACACCCCGGGCCTCGGCTCGCTCGACGCCGCTTCGGTGTCCCGCACCGAGCAGCTGCTGGGCGCGGCGAAACACCGCAAGGAGGAGGACGACGAAGAGGGCTCGGACGAGCTCGACGACACCTCGCGCAACGCCGTCGCCGGCGCGGAAGCCGTGCTGTACGTCGTCACCCAGGGCGTCCGCGCCGACGACCAGCAGGCCCTCGCCGCCTTCACCGCGGCCACCGCGAGCCGCGAGGCGGGCCCGGTCAACGCGATCGCCGTGCTCAACAAGGCCGACACCATCGCGCCCGAGTCGGTCGAAGGCGCCGGCGGCGACGTCTGGAAGGCCGCGACGCTGCTCGCCGAGAAGCAGGCGTCGACGTTGAAGCCGCGGGTCGCGGACGTGCTGCCGGTGATCGGCCTGATCGCCGAGTCCGCCGAGTCCGGTGGCTTCACCTCCGCCGACGCCGAGGCGCTGCGGCAGCTCGCCGGCCTCGACGACGACGTCCTGCAGACCATGCTGCTCTCGGCCGACATCTTCACCAGCTGGGAGTGCGACGTCCCGGCGGGCACCCGGCTGCGGCTGCTGGAGAAGCTCGACCTGTTCGGCATCTCGCACGCCGTCGAGGCCATCCGCAAGGAACCCGAGATCACGGCGGGCGCGCTGCGGCGGTCGCTGCTCGACGCGTCCGGTCTCGAAGCGGTCCGGCAGCGGCTGTCGATCGTGTTCGCCGCCCGCGCCGACGGCATCAAGGCGGCCGCGGCGCTGGCGTCGGTGACCGCGCTCGCGCACGCCTCCGGCGACCCCGGTGAACGCCAGCGCGTCCACGACGCCATCGAGGTGCTGCTCGCCAAGCCCGAGGCCCACCAGCTGCGGCTGCTCGAAGCGCTGACGCTGGTCGCGTCCGGCGCGGTCGACATGCCGGAGGACCTCTCCGAGGAGGTGCTGCGGGTGGGCAGCAACGCCGACATCGGCGCCCAGCTGGGCAAGCCCGGCGCCCCGCGGCCGGAGCTGGCCGCGCACGCCCTCGAACGCGCGGGCTGGTGGCGCTCCTTCGCGTCCTTCGGCGCGACGCCGGCGCAGAGCCGTGTCGCGCACGTCGTGCACCGGGCGTACTTCTTGATCTGGCAACAGGTCCGCGAGCCGCAGGGCTGAGTTTGTCTCTGCTTGCCGACTTCTCCTGAACACGGCGTTTCCCCGCGTACTGTGAAAACGTGCGCCTAGAAAACACGACATCCTGGCGAGCGGGCTGGAGCAGCGAGTCCGAAGTCGACGTCGCGCTGTACATCCGTGATGCCCTGGCCCTGTCCGTTTCCGAAGGACAGGTGCTGCCGCCGGTGGAGCCGCAGGTCCCGGTGCACGTCCCGCCGGGGGTCGACCGCGCGGCCGTCCAGGCGCAGTGGGCCGACTGGTGGGTCGACCTGCTGGCCTTCCTGCGCCACCGCGAGGACCCGGACCCGCGCAGCCCCCGCCTGCGCTACGGCCGGCCGGCGCTCGCCCCGGGTTCGGCGATGCGCCAGGCGGTCGACTTCTTCGCCCCGGCCGCGGCCCGCCACTTCGCGAACGCGCGCGGCCCGGCCCTGCGCGGCGCGGGCGAGCCGGCGGGCGGCACCCCGTGGGCGCCCGGCTTCTACCGCCGCCAGATCGTGGCCGGCGAGCGGCTCGGCCAGCTGGTGCGCGAGGCCGAGGTCCGGCACGGCCGCCGCGCGTATCCGTTCCGCCTGAACGTCATCGAGATCTCGGTCGCCGGCGCCATCTGGCTGCGCACGGCCGAAGACCAGCTGCTGGTCTCCTCCCGCCTGGCCGAGGACGGCCCGGGCCTGGAGGCGGTCCTCCGCTCGGTGATCGACGACCTGGTCTGACCCCTTTCATAAACCGAGCAGTCGGTCGGATAATGGGCGGCATGGAGACGACCGTCGACGAGCCGCCGTGGCTGCGCACCGGGTCCTGGGTCGGCTGCCCGCTCATCGGCGGCGCGCTCGGCGTGGGTGTCTGGGCCATCGCCGCCTGGGTCAGCGACCTGCCCGCCTTCCCGTTCCAGGGCCTGTTCAAGGTGCTCACGAAGCTCCCGCAGCCGTGGGCGACGCTGGCCGCGGCCGCCGGCGGGCTCGTGCTCGGCCTGGTGTTCGCCGCGATCTGGGCCCACGAACGGCTCGTCGTCACGGTGTCGCCGACCCGGGTCACGCTGGTCCGCGGCGACCGGACCCGGCGCATCGAGGCCGACCTCGAAGCCGTCTACCTGGACGGCAAGGAACTCGTCCTGCGCACCACCGACGGCCGGGAGATCGCCCGCGAGAAGACCGACCTCACCGGCCGCGAGCTGGCGCCCGCCTTCGCCGAGCACGGCTACCCCTGGCAGGACGAGCCGGTCGAGCGATGAGGACCGTCGACCCGGCCAAGCACGCGGCCAAGCGCCGCGCGATCGTCGACGCAGCCGCCGGCTGCTTCGCCGAGAAGGGCTTCGAGCGGACGACGACGGCCGACATCTGCCGCGCCGCGGGCATCAGCTCCGGCAGCCTCTTCCACTACTTCCCCAGCAAACGCGCGGTGTTCACGGCGATCTTCACCGACGACGCCGCCGAGACGGCCGAGCGGCTCGAAGCCGCGGCGAAGACCGACGAGCCCCTGGCGGCGCTGCTCGACGTCGTCACCGAGCTGGCCGGCCAGGTCGCGCACCCCGCGGTCGTCCGGCTCGTGCTGGAAGCTGCCGCCCAGGCCGCCCGCGACGACGACTTCGCCGCGTTGATCCAGCGCAACGACGCGGCTCTGCGGGACGGCTTGGCCGTGCTGGTCACCCGCGCCGTCGTCGCCGGGCTGATCGACCCCGGCATCGCCCCGCGCGCGGCCGCCGGCTGGGTCGCCGGGCTGATCGACGCGATGATTTCGCGGGCCGGCCTCGACCCGGACCTCGATCTGGCTGCGGAACAGGCGATCCTCCGGACGATCCTGATCCGGTTCCTTCGCCCGGTTTCGCCCACGGAGGGCGGCTGAGTCGGCCAGACTGGACGCATGGCGTGGTTTCGCAAGGAGGGAACCGAACGCGGCCCGGCCGCGTCGGACACCGATGTGCACCCCTTGCAGCAGGTAAGCGATCTCGAGCGCGCTCTCGCCGATCGCCAGGCGCTGATCCGGATGTGCCTCTACGCGCTGGACCGCGCCCGCAGCGGCGGCGTCGTCGAACGCCTGGAGGAGGGGCTCGCCGCGATCGGCGTCCAGGCCCTGCGGCCCGACGGCGAGCGGTTCGACCCGGCCCGCCACGAAGCCGGCGGCGCCGTCCCCACCGAGGACCCGGCGCTCGACGGCATCGTCGCGGAAACCGAGGTCACCGGTTTCGCCGACCACGACCGCCTGCTGCGCGCCCCGGTCGTCACCGTCTACGCGAAGAAGAACCCGTGAGCGCACCGACCGCGCCGAGCCTGCCCGCGCAGGTCGCCGCCGCCCGGGACCAGCTGCTGACCGTCGTCCGCGACGCCGACCCGGCCGCCGCCAAGTGGGTCGAGGACATCCGGAAGTCCCGGCCGAAGAAGCCGGCCGTCGTGGTCGTCGGCGAGACCAACCGCGGAAAGAGTTCGCTGGTCAACGCGCTGCTCGCGCGGCCGGGACTGTCCCCTGTGGACGCCGACGTGGCCACCGCGACCTACCTGGTGTTCGACCACGCGGACACCTGGGGCGCGCAGGCCTGCTACCCCGGCCAGCTCGCGCCGGTGCCGATCGACCTCGGCCAGCTGATCCACTGGGTGTCCGCCGCGCACGAGCTGCCACCCGGCCAGATCCCGCCGCGGTACGTCGAGGTCACCGGGCCGGTGCCGCTGCTGGAGCGCCTTTCGCTGGTCGACACCCCCGGTGTCGGCGGCCTGGACTCGCTGCACGGCGAGCTCGCCAAGGAGGCCGCCGCGGGCGCCACCGCGCTGCTGTTCGTCGTCGACGCCTCGGCGCCGTTCACCTCGACCGAGCTGCAGTTCCTCCGAGACGTCGGCGAGCGCGTCGAGACCGTGGTGTTCGCGCTGACCAAGGTGGACATGTTCCGCGGCTGGCGCGAGGTCATGGAGGCCGACAAGCAGCTGCTGCGCGAGCACGCGCCCCGGTTCGCCGACGCCGTGTTCCACCCCGTGTCGGCGCGGATGTTCGAGACCGCGGCGAAGGCGCCCAACGAGCAGATGGCCGCGATGCTGCGGGAGAAGTCCGGCGTCGCGGCGATCCAGATGGCGTTGCAGGAGCTGCTCGTCGGCCGCTCGGCGATGCTCGGCGAGGCCAACACGCTGCGCGCGCTGTCCAGTGCGCTGGGCGAGCTCAAGGCGAAGCTGCAGGCCGAGAGCCGGGCGCTGTCCGCCGGCGAGGCCGAGGCCGAAGTGCTGCGCGAACGCCGTGACCAGCTGCAGGCCGAACGCCGGAGCTCGACCCGCGGCTGGCAGCTGAAGCTGCGCGGCGAGGTGCAGCGCACCCGCGTCGAGGTCGGGCACGAGAGCAGCCGGCAGATGCGGGACGCCCAGACCCACTTCCGCCAGCTCATCGACGCGGCCAAGCGCGACGAGCTGGCCGCGTTGCCGCAGCAGGTCGACATCGCGCTGCAGACGACGTCGCAGCGGATCTCGATGCTGCTCTCGCAGCGGCTGAACCAGGTCACCAACGTCTCGCTGTCGGAGCTGTTCTCCCCCGAAGAGCTCGACGTCATCCGCGCGCAGTTCGCCCGGGCCGGCGGCCCGCCGGTGGTGCTGCGCCCGCCGGACAAGAAGCCGCCGACGGCCGAGGACAAACTGCTCGTCTTCATGGGCATCTCCGGCGGGGTCGGGGCCGGCAAGGTGGCCGCGCTGCCGCTGGCCGGCGTTGCGATCCTCAACCCGGTGGTGCTGCCCGCGACGATCATCATCGGCCTCGGCGCGGGCTGGTGGATGGCCCGGACGCGCAAGCACGCGGCCGACAAGCAGCACATGAAGCAGTGGCTGGTCGAGGCCATCGCGGACGCCCGCTCGACGCTCGACCAGCTCGTCGCCGAGCAGCTGATCGAGGCCGAGCAGCAGCTGTCGATGGCGCTGGACGAAGCACTCGGCCGGCGGATCGACGCGATCGAGGCCGAGCTCAAGGAAGTCGACAAGACGATCAAGATGGGCGCGCAGGAGCGGGCCAAGAAGATCGCGATCGTGTCGAAGCGGCTCAAGGAGGTCAGCGACGGCCGCGAGCGCGCCGAAGCCTTCCTGACGCGCATCCGGGCACTGCGGGACAAAACCGCCTGAGCACCGTCCGGTTGTGAAGCGGAACCGAACGGGCCTACGGTGAGTCATACCCTCAGACAGCAGGTCGGAGCGTGTTACCCGGTTCGAAGGGGGAAGTCCCATGTGGGTCGACGAGAGTGGCGGCAGCGACACCGACGCGAGCAGCCCGGACGCGATGACCGTCCACGTCGACGGCCAGGAGTACCAGGCCGAGGTCAACTACGACGTGAACGAAGACGGGGTGAACGACACCGCGATCATCGAGCACGACGACGGCTCCGCCCAGGCCTTCATCGACACGAACCACGACGGCGAGGCCGACCACTACGCCGTGCTGGACGAGAACGGGAAGGTCGTCGACCAGGCCGTCTACGACGAGGCCAGCGGCCAGTGGGTCGAGGACGGCTCCGGCGGCCACGACCACTCCGACACCGGCGGCCGCGACGACAGCGCCGGCGGCCACATCCACGCGGACATGCCGGACGGCGAGGTGGACGCGGGCGTCGCGACCATCGACACCGACCACGACGGGCACAACGACACCGCCATCGTCGAGACGAAGAGCGGCGGCACGATCGCCTTCACCGACAAGGACGGCGACGGCGAAGCGGACATCGCGGTGCAGACCGAGGCCGACGGCACCACCACGACGTTCGAGCACTCCGGACACGGCCAGTGGACCGAGGTCTCCAGTGGACTGATGAACTCCGGGACGGAATCCGACCCGGCCGCGGACGCCGCCTGGGGCGAGGCCGGCACGCAGACGCTGGAGGGCGTCGCGCGCATCGACTCCGGCACCGGGCAGTGGATTTCGCCGAACTGAAAGTGACCCAGGTCATAGTTTGAAAGCCCGAGGCTGCGGCCTCGGGCTTTCTTCATGTCTTCAATGAAAACAAGCAGGTCACGGCTGTGTCGCAAGCCACCGGAAGATTTTCAGCGAATGCACCGATCAAGTGACATCTGAATCGATTCCCTTATCGTTCTTGTGAGAGAACCTACACGTCAGCTCTCGGTTACTCGCCGGTCATGCGGCTACTCTCAAGGAATCCCAAATCGCGCACACCGGTTCGCCAGCCGGTGCGCGAAGCCATTCGGTCGCCGGCAATGACGCCCGCACCGGGACAACGTCGTTCCGGTGCGGGCGCATTTGTCGTCGGAAGTCAGGAGTAGAGATGACCGCAGTCGCCATCCCCGGACTGGACACCGCGCCGACGACGCACACTGGCGTGCTGTCCTTCGTCCGGGAGGTCGCCGAACTGACCACCCCGGACCGGGTGGTGTGGGTCGACGGGTCCGACGAAGAAGCCGCCCGGATCAACCAGGAGCTGGTCGAGGCCGGCACGTTCGTGCAGCTCAAGTCGAAGCCGAACTCCTTCTGGGCCACTTCCGACCCGAACGACGTGGCCCGCGTGGAAGACCGGACCTTCATCTGTTCGGAGCGTCCCGAGGACGCCGGTCCGACCAACAACTGGATGGACCCGGCCGAGATGAAGGCCACCATGACCGAGCTGTTCCGGGGCTCGATGCGCGGCCGCACGATGTACGTCATCCCGTTCTGCATGGGCCCGCTCGGCGACGAGAATCCCAAGCTGGGTATCGAAATCACGGATTTCGCCTACGTCGTCGCCTCGATGCGCGTGATGACCCGCGCCGGCAAGGCCGCACTCGAGAAGTTCGTCGGGCCCGACGGATCCGAGCGTGAATTCGTGCCCGCGCTGCACTCGGTGGGCCACCCGCTCGAACCGGGCGAGAAGGACGTTTCCTGGCCCTGCAACGAAACGAAGTACATTTCGCACTTCCCGGAGGAGCGCGCGATCTGGAGCTACGGCTCGGGGTACGGCGGCAACTCCCTGCTGGGCAAGAAGTGCTACTCGCTGCGCATCGCGTCGGTGATGGCGCGCGACGAGGGCTGGCTCGCCGAGCACATGCTGATCCTCAAGCTGATCTCGCCCGAGGACAAGGTCCACTACGTCGCGGCCGCGTTCCCGAGCGCCTGCGGCAAGACCAACCTCGCCATGCTGCAGCCGACCATCCCGGGCTGGCGCGCCGAGACGCTGGGCGACGACATCGCCTGGATGCGCTTCGGCGAGGACGGCCGCCTGTACGCGGTCAACCCCGAGTTCGGCTTCTTCGGCGTCGCGCCGGGCACCGACTGGCACACCAACCCGAACGCCATGCGCACGATCGAGAAGGGCAACACGGTCTTCACCAACGTCGCCCTGACCGACGACGGCGACATCTGGTGGGAGGGCATGGAGAACAAGCCCGAGCACGCCACCTCGTGGAAGCACCAGGACTGGACGCCGGACTCGGACGAGAAGGCCGCGCACCCGAACTCGCGTTACTGCACGCCGATGTCGCAGTGCCCGATCCTCGCGCCGGAGTGGGACGACCCGAAGGGCGTGCCGATCTCGGCGATCCTGTTCGGCGGCCGCCGCAAGACGACGGTCCCGCTGGTGAACGAGGCCCGCGACTGGCAGCACGGCGTGTTCATGGGCGCCACGATGTCGTCGGAGACGACCGCCGCGGCGGCCGGCGCGGTCGGCAACGTGCGCCGCGACCCGATGGCGATGCTGCCGTTCCTCGGCTACCACGCCGGTGACTACTTCAAGCACTGGCTGACCCTGGGCAAGAACGCCGACGCGAACAAGCTGCCGAAGATCTTCTACGTCAACTGGTTCCGCCGCGGCGACGACGGCCGCTTCCTGTGGCCGGGCTTCGGCGAGAACTCGCGGATCCTGAAGTGGGTCATCGAGCGCGTCGAAGGCCGCGGCAACGCGGTCGAGACGCCGATCGGCTTCGTGCCGCGGGCCGAGGACCTCGACACCGAGGGCCTGACCGAGCCGCTCGAGGACATCCAGGCCGCCCTGGACGTCAAGCCCGAGGAGTGGCGCGAGGAGCTGCCGCTGATCGAGGAGTGGTTCGAGCAGATCGGCGACAAGGTCCCGACGTCGCTGCGTGACGAGCTCGACGCGCTGGCCCAGCGCCTCAAGTAGGCACCCCGAGCAGAAGGGGACGCTTCCCGGCCGCATCCGGGAGGCGTCCCCTTCTTCCGTTCTGGGTACTTTCGCGATCATGAGACCGTTTCGTTTCGGAGTGGCGTTGTACGTGCCCGGTTCCCGGGCCGAGTGGATGGCGAAATGCCGCCGGGCCGAGGACCTCGGCTACGACGTCGTCGGCGTGGTCGACCACCTCGGCCGGGTTGCGCCGATACCCGCGTTGCTCCTTGCCGCCGAAGCCACCGAGCGGATCCGGCTGAACACCTACGTCCTCAACGCGAGCTTCCACAACCCGGTGCTCCTGGCCAGAGACCTCGCCGCGCTCGACGAGTTCACCGGCGGCCGGGTGGAGATCGGGATCGGCGCCGGGTACGTCCGCGAGGAGTTCGAAGCCGCCGGAATCGACTGGGGCACGCCCGGGCGCCGGTTCGGCCGGCTCGTCGACGTCGTCGCCGAAATCGAGCGCGCGTTCACCGACCGCCCGCGGCCGCCGCTGCTGCTCGGCGGCCGCGGCGACCGGATGCTGACCTTCGCCGCCGCGCACGCCGACACCATCGCCCTCACCGGGACCGCGCCGGGGGCGGCCGAAGGACGGCTGGCCCTGGCCGACTCCGGCGCGCTGGCCGAGCGCGCCGACTTCGTGAAGCGGGTGCTCGACGGCCGGGACGCCGAGCTGAACCTGATGGTCCACTTCGTCCGGATCACCGAAGACCGGCAGGCGGCCCTGGAGGAAGCCCACCAGCTCGTGCCGCACCTCGACGTCGAGGAGCTCGGCCTGCTGGCCACGGTCCTCGTGGGCTCCGCGGACGGCGTGGCCGAGCAGCTGCGCCGGACCCGGGAAGCCTTGGGCGCCAGCTATTTCACGGTGCTCGAAGACGATCTCGACCGGCTGGCGCCGGTGATCGAGCGGCTGCGCTGAGTACCTTGGCCGACATGACTGGGGAATTCCGTTTCGGTGTCAACATGGTCGTGCCCGGCAGCCGCGCCGCCTGGGTCGAGAAGTGCCACAAGGCCGAGGACCTCGGGTACGACGTCATCTCCGCGGCCGACCACCTCGGCATGGCCCCGCCGTTCCCGGCGCTGGTGCTCGCCGGCGAGGCCACCTCGCGCGTCAAGCTGGGCACCTACGTGCTGAACTGCGCGTTCTACAACCCGATGCTGCTGGCCCGGGAGGTCACCGGCGCCGACCAGTTCACCGACGGCCGCCTGGAGCTGGGCCTGGGCGCCGGGTACGTCCAAGCGGAGTTCGAGGCCGCCGGGCTGCCGTTCCCGTCCGCGGGCGAGCGCGTCGACCACCTCGAGCGGACGATCACCGAGCTCAAGCGGCGCTACGCCGATCCGGACCACCAGCCGGCACCGGTGCGGAAGTCCGGGCCGCCGCTGCTGATCGGCGGCCGCGGCGACCGCGTGCTCGGCCTCGCCGTCGAGCACGCCGACATCATCGGCTTCACCGGCGGGGTCAGCGCGGAGCAGGTCGACGAGCGCGTCGCGTTCGTCCGCGCGAAGCTCGGCGACCGCGAGGCGGAGTTCAACCTGATCGGCCAGTTCGTCACCATCACCGACGACCGCGCGGCGGGGCTGGCCGCCCTGGCCGAGCGCCTGCAGGGCCGGCTGACGGTCGAGCAGCTCAGCGAGCTGCCGACGGCCTTCGTCGGCACTCCGGCGCAGATCGCCGACCAGATCCGCGGCCACCGCGAGCGCTACGGCTTCACCTACTTCACCATGCTCGAGATGCACCTGGAGGAGTTCGCGCCGGTCCTCGAGCACCTCCGCTGATCCGGCGCCGCGCTCACCCTCGCGGGTGGGCCGTCGCCGCCACCAAGCTGCTCGCCGCCGTTTGACCTACTCTCGGTGCGACGAAGGGAGCAGCCAGTGGGCGGCGGACACGCACCGGGCGTCGGGCGGCGGGCGACCAGCGAGTTCCCGGCCGGCTGGAGCGACGAGCAGATCATCTCGGTGGTCAAGGACGTCGCCAACGACCCCAGCGAGCCCCGCCGCCGGCAGCGCAACGGCCGCTGGCGGTGTGCCGGCGAGCGGTTCAACGTGCACCTGATCGTGCTGGTCGAGGACAACGGGCACGTGCACACCGCCTACCCGGTGGCCGGGCCCGGCGTGGTCCGCAACCCCGACACCGCCCGCGACCCGGCGAACCCGACGGTCGCCGACCTCAAGGGCAACCGCATCAGCTTCTTCGCCGACAGCGTCCTGACCAACCTCGCCAACCGGCTCTCGCCGGAGGACTACACGCACTACCGCACGCTGCTGTGGTCCGGCGAGTGGGAGGAGCTGGCCGACGTGCTGGCCGCGCACGCCGTCAAGCTCGGCTTCGGCTTCTCGGCCGACGAGTTCTCCGACTTCGAGAAGCTGCTCAACAGCTACGACCTGCCGGTGCCGGGCTGCGCGTTCCTCAACGACCGCGAGCACATCCTCAAGCAGCTGCGCCCGATCTAGCGGAAGTCGTACCCGAGGAAAGTGGCGATCGGGACGTAGCCGATGCGCCGGTACAGGGCGTTGCTGGTGACGTTGGCGGGGTCGGTGTAGAGGACGACGTCCGTCGCGCCCGCCGCCAGTGCGGCCTGGCTGACGGCGACCGTCACCGCGCCCGCGTAACCCCGGCCGCGCGAGCAGGCCGGGGTGTAGACGGGGTCGACCCGGACCATGCCCGCCAGCACCGGGGTCGAGCCCGCCATGGCGACGGGTGCGTCGGTCTCCCAGAACGTGAACTGCTTGCCGGCGAAGTTCGAGGCGGCCCAAGCCCGCTCGTCGGGGAAGGGTGCCTGCCCGACCGCGGTGGCGAACTCGCTGCACCAGCGAACGATCTCCGCACGGTCCCGCGCGGCCACGGCGCGGCCTTCGGGCGTCGGCTCCGGCGGGGTGAGCGTGCCGAGCCGGTGGAGCCGGACGCGCACGCCGGGCACCGGCACCACGTCGGCGCGCCGCTGCCATGCTTCGGCGAACGCGGTGGCGGAGCCGTCCTGGGCGGTCACCCCGCTCAGCACCCGACCGGTCAGCTCCGCGGCGAGGGCGTCGGCCTCCTCGGGGGCGACCGGGGTCAGGATCAGGCGTTGCGACAGGCGGAGGTAGCAGATCGCGCGGACCTCGCCGTCCCGCTCCAGCCGGCCGAAGAGGGTGCCCTTCTCCTCGTGTGTCCGCAGCTTCTCGAGCCCGGTCAGCTGCGAGGTGTGCAGCGCGGGTCGCGAGCGCAGGAAGTCCCCGGCGCAGGTCAGGAAGCCATCGATGTCCTCGGTGAGGTGCCAGCGCATGGGCAGGGGTCAGCTCGCCTGCGAAAGCGGCGGCGACGCGGCGGGCGTGACGGCCGCACGCAGTTCCTCCAGCGGCAGGCCGACGGCGTCGGCGATGGCTGCGACCGTGAAGAACGCCGGCGTCGGGATGCGGCCGGTCTCGATCTTCCGGAGCGTCTCGACCGAGATCCCGGCTTCGGCGGCGACGTCGACCATGCTCCGGCCGGCCCGCGCCGCCCGCAGCGCCAGGCCGAGGCGTTCGCCTCGCTCGCGCTCTTCATCCGTCAGCGGTACCCGCACCATGAGTGGGATTCTAATACCAGTAGTTGTCCACTGCCTGTGGATAACTCTGTGCACAGGTGTGGAAAAGCCCCGCCGATCCGAAAATCGGCGGGGCTTCCACAACACCTGGTGGTGTCAGGCGCCCGCGGGCACCGGAAGTGGCATGCCGGGCAGGCTCTGGTCGTTCGGCACGACGCCGTCGACCAGGTAGGCCTCCACGACCTTGTCCACACCCGCGTTGCCGCCGGCGTAGATGCCGTGGTCACCCTCGCCGGTGATCGTCAGCATCCGCGAACCCGCGAACGCCTTGTGCGCGCGCCGCGCGCCCTCGATCGGCGTCGCCGGGTCGTGCTCCGACTCGACGATCAGCACCGGCGGGACACCCTTGCCGTCCAGGACGGGCAGCGGGGACGGCGGCTTCTTCCAGAACAGGCACGGCTGGATGAACCAGCCCGCGCCGAGCAGGGGCAGCTGCTGGTCGATCAGCTTCTGCGACTGCTTGATGGCGCTCTGGGGCGAGCCGGTCCACGGACCCTCGTTGCACGGGATCGTCCAGAACGACGCGTCGTAGGCGTCACCGTCGGTCGGGACCATCAGCGGCTGCGCACCGGAGGTCTCGGTGCTCTTGTCGGCGGCCTTGACCTTCTGCGCGGCCGACGACTTGGCCTGCGCCGACGCGGTGCCCTGGGTCAGCGTGCGGACGCTGACCAGGTAGTCGGCCAGGCCGGGGAAGGACCGCTTCGAGTAGATGTTCGACGCGATGAACGAGTCCAGGCCGTTGGCCGAGACGGTCGAGCCGTCGGGCAGGGTGACCGCGCCCTGGGTCAGGGCGTAGCGGACCTGCTCGTAGGTCTGGCGGGCCGCCTCGCCGGTGGTGCCGAAGTGGTAGAGCTTGTCGTACTTCGCCACCCAGGGGAGGAAGTCCTGCCGGAAGCGGCGCTCGAAGCCGAGCGGCTGCCAGTCGAACGACTTCTGCCAGGTCGTGGTGAACTCCGTCGAGGAGTCGAGGACGAACCGGCCGGTGCGCGTCGGGTAGGCCTGCGCGTAGTGCGCGCCCATCCAGGTGCCGGCCGAGTAGCCGACCCAGTTGATCTTGTCACGGCCGAGCAGCACGCGCAGCAGGTCGATGTCCTTGACCGTCTGGTCGGTGTTGATCAGCGGCCCCAGCTCGCCGGACTTCTGCTGGCAGGACAGCGCCGCGTACTTCGTCGCCTGGAGGATCAGGTTCAGGTTGTCGCGGCTGCGGTCACGCGGGTCGAGGTCCGAGCCGGTGCCGATGGCGCCACCGCAGGTGATGTTCGTGCTCTTGCCGGTGCCGCGCGGGTCGAACCCGACGATCTCCTGGTGCTCGCGCAGCTTCGGCTGGTTGCGCAGGCGAGCCGGGAAGTTGCGCCCGGGCGCCCCCGGGCCGCCCGGGTTGGTGACGACGCTGGCCGTCGCGTCCTTGGTCGCCTTGAGCCGGCTGACGGCGATGGTCAGGTCGATCTGGGCGCCGGCCTGGTACCAGTTGCGCGGCGTCTTGTACGTCGCGCACTCCATGTCCTCGGCGCCCGCGGGCGGGGCCGTCGGCAGCTCGGAAGGGACGGCGCACTTGTGCCAGTCCAGCTTCTGGTTCGCGTACTGCGGCGGGATGTTCGTGGAGTTCAGCGGCTGCTTACCGGCCGCGACCTCCTGCCCTGCGAAGGCAGGGGTGAACCCGGCCAGCAGGGTGCCGGCGATGGCCGGGATCACCACCGCGTAGCGGAGTCGTGTCATACGGTTGCCCCTTTTGGGTATTCGCGTGTGGAGTCGGGCTATTGATATCGGGCCCGTCACGGCGGGGCAAGCGACGTTGGTCGGCATCGGCGGCCGGGGCGATCAAATCGATATCGGACAGACGTGACTCCCTGTCACCCAGGTTCTAAGGTCAGGCGGTCGGTTACGAGGGTGTTAGGTGAGGTCGATGTCGACGGTGAAACACGACGGAAAGGTGCGCGGGTTTCAGTTCAGCCCGTGGAACCTGCTCCTGATCGTCCCGCTGCTGGTCCTGGTCACGCCCCTGTTCAACGTGGACGGTCCGCGGCTGTTCGGGATGCCGTTCTTCTACTGGTTCCAGTTCCTCATGGTGGGCGTCGGGGTGCTGTCCACCTGGATCGTCTACCTGATGACGCGGGACAAGCCGACGGCTGACGCACCGGACAAGCTGAGCGTCGAGGACCTGGACGAGGGGGACGCTCGATGAGCAACCTGCAGTGGCCCGAGCTGATCATCTTCACGATCCTGTTCGCGCTGGTCACCGTCCTCGGTTTCATGGCGTCGCGCTGGCAGCGCGGCAGCACGCTGGACCACCTGGACGAATGGGGTCTCGGCGGCCGCAAGTTCGGCTCGTGGATCACGTGGTTCCTGCTCGGCGGTGACCTCTACACGGCGTACACGTTCGTCGCGGTGCCCGCGCTGGTGTTCAGCGCCGGCGCGCTCGGCCTGTACGCGCTGCCGTACACGATCGTCGTCTACCCGATCGTCCTCCTCCCGGCGCTGCGGATGTGGTCGGTTTCGCGGGTCCGCGGCTACGTGACCCCGGCCGACTTCGTGCGCGGCCGCTTCGGCTCGCCGATCCTCGCGCTGCTGGTGGCGATCACCGGCATCGTCGCGACCATGCCGTACATCGCGCTGCAGCTGGTCGGCCTCGAAGCCGTGCTGCGGACGATGGGCATCAACGGCTCCGGCATCGTCGGGCACCTGCCGCTGCTGGTCGCCTTCGTCATCCTGGCCTTCTACACCTATCAGTCCGGCCTGCGGGCGCCCGCGCTGATCGCGTTCGTCAAGGACATCCTGATCTACATCGTGATCCTGGTGGCGATCATCTACCTGCCCTCGAAGCTGGGCGGCTGGTCACATATCTTCGACGCGGCGGCGAAGAAGCTCGGCACGCCGAACCCGGCCACCGGCAAGCCGTCCGGGTCGATCCTGCTCACGGCCAACAACCAGCTCCAGTACGCGACGCTGGCGCTGGGCTCGGCCCTCGCCCTGTTCCTGTACCCGCACTCGCTGACCAGCGTGCTCGCCTCGCGCGGCCGCAACGTCATCAAGCGGAACATGGTCGCGCTGCCGGCGTACTCGCTGGTCCTGGGCCTGCTGGCGCTGCTCGGGTACGTCGCGATCACGGCGGGCGTCAAGCCGCTGACGAACGCGGCGACCGGCAAGGCGGACGGCAACACGATCGTCCCGGTGCTGTTCGACAACCAGTTCTCGTCCTGGTTCGCCGGCATCGCGTTCGCCGCGATCGGCATCGGCGCCCTGGTGCCGGCGGCGATCATGTCGATCGCGGCGGCCAACCTGTGGACGCGCAACATCTACAAGGAGTACATCCGCAAGAACGCGACACCGGCCGAGGAAGCGAAGCAGGCGAAGCTCGCTTCGCTGGTCGTGAAGCTGGGCGCGGTGGCTGTGATCATCCTGATCGACCCGCAGTTCTCGATCGACCTCCAGCTCATCGGCGGCGTGCTGATCCTGCAGACGCTGCCGGCGGTCGCGCTGGCGCTGTACACGCGCTGGTTCCACCGCTGGGGCCTGATCGCGGGCTGGGTCGTCGGCATCGGCTGGGGCCTGATCATGCTGTACGGCATCCCCAACCCGGCCAACGGCAAGCAGCACTTCGGCGGCTCGGCGCTGGCCCTGGGCAACATGTCGATCTTCGGCTGGCACCCGTTCTCGGGCTCCCTGGTCCAGATCTACGTCGGTTTCGTGGCCCTGATCGCCAACCTGGTGGTGGCGGCGATCGTCACGGTGATCGCCCGGCAGATGAAGGTGTTCAACGGCACCGACGACACCAACGCCGAGGACTACCACGCGGACGAGAACGACAAGGACCTGCGCCCGATCGGCGTCCACTAAGGACGGACGGCCGCCCGGGAAACGAGGTAGAGCACCAGCCCGTTGAGCAGGTGCCAGAGGAAGTGCGTGCCGACCGGGACGTAGTCGCATACGTCCCGGTCGAGCGTGCGCAAGCTCAGCGAGAGCGCGAAGACGGCGCCTGCCACGGCGAAGTGCGTCCACGAGGCGTCGCGGCGGAAGGCCAGCAGGGCGGCGAACGCGAACAGCCCGATCACGGCGGACAGGTAGAGCCCACCGCCCAGCAACGCCGTGACGAGGGTGAGCGCGAGGAACGCGGGCGGCCCGAGCCACCACAGCCGCCACCCGAAGAACACCCGCGGGAACAACCCGGCGTACACCAGCACGAAGACGAGGATCGCCACCGAGTCCGCGACGGCGGCCCACCGCGTCGCGAGCAGGTGGAACGCCGTGCTGGCCACGAAAACGAGCCCGATCAGCCCGGCGAGCAGCCGCCCGGCGCGGTCCCCGGCCGCGAGCCGCCACACCAGCACGGCGGCGACCAGGAACGCGAGGTTGCTGAGACTGTTGAGCGGTTCACCCCAGAGCCCGGGTGCGACGCGTTCGCAGTACCCGTCGACGTAGTCCGTCACGCGACCAGCCAACCACGACTAGCGTGCGGGGTATGAGCGACGCGGTGAGCCGGTTCCCGGTGACGGAACTCGAAGACCTGCCCGACGACCTGCGCGAGCGCGTCGGCGTGATCGCCGAGAAGTCGGGCTTCACGCCGAACATCTTCCGCGCCCTCGGCCACCGCCCCGCCGAGCTGCGGGCGTTCCTCGACTACCACGACGCCCTGATGGAACGTTCCGAAGGACTCACCAAGGCCGAGCGCGAGCTGGTCGTCGTCGCCACCTCCGGCGCCAACCACTGCACCTACTGCGTCGTCGCGCACGGCGCCATCCTGCGCATCCGCGCCAAGGACCCGGAGCTGGCCGACCGCGTGTCGAGCAACCCGTGGCAGGTGGAGCTGGACGAGCGCGGCCGCGCCATCGTCGACCTCGCGCTCGCCCTGGCCCAGGATTCGGCCCTGTTCGGCGAAGGCGACCTCGAAGCCGCGCGCAACGCCGGCCTCACCGACGACGAGATCTGGGACGTCGGCGCGATCACGGCGTTGTTCGCGATGTCGAACCGCCTCGCCCACCTCACGGCGCTGCGGCCCAACCCGGAGTTCTTCCTGCTCGGCCGGCTCCCCCGCTAGAACTCCAGGCGCCAGGTCTCGTCGGTCAGCTTCGGCCCCCAGTCGTCGAAGTCCGCCTCGGCGACCAGCTCGAACCCGGCCGCGCGGTAGATCGACCGTGCGGCGTCGAGGATGGACACCGTCGACAGCTCCATCGCGCGGTAGCCGTGGGCCCTGGCGAACTCCACGCACTCGGCCACCAGCCGTTTGCCGACGCCGTGGCCGCGTGCCGACGGCTCGAGCAGCAGCAACCGGAGCTTCGCGGTGTCCGCGTCCGGCCCGCGGCCGCAGCCGATGCTGCCCACGCGCTCGCCGTCGAGCTCGGCGATCCAGAACGCCTGCCGCGGGTTGTCGCTGTGGTCGAGGAAGTCCGCGGCGAGCCGGGCGACGAGCGCCTCGAAGCGGGCGCCGAAGCCGTACTCCCGGGCGTAGAGCGCGCCGTGGCGTTCCACCACCCAGCCGAGGTCGCCCGGTCGTGGCGGCCGGAGGACGAGCGCGGGGTCGCGGCGGCGGTCGCCGACCAGGTCGCCGATCGTGCGCATCGCCGTCAGCAGGCGCTGCTGGTCCTCGTCGGCGAAGCGGCGCAGCAGCCCGCCGATCTGGTCGGCCGAACGGCGGTTCAGCACCGCGAAGGCGTCCCGGCCCGCGGTGGTCGGCCGCACGAGCTGGCGGCGCGCGTCCTCCTCGGACCGTTCGCGCACGATGAGCCCGCGGGACTCGAGGCGGGCGAGGAGCCTGCTCGCGTAGCCGGCGTCGAGTTCGAGGCGTTTCCGCAGTTCAGTGACCGGCAGCGGGTCCTCGTGGGCGAGCTCGAACAGCACGCGGGCTTCCGGCAGCGAGTATTCGGCGTCCGCCGGTCCTTCGTCGAGCACGCCGATGACGCCGGTGTAGAGCCGGTTGAAGGCACGGACCGCGGCGACCCGGTCGGCGAGCTGAGCGTCATTCATTGACCACCTCAACAAGTTCGTTGACGAAGTCAAAGATTACCCGACAGGGCGACCGCCAGAAGTGCGGAAATGGGAAACCCCGCGATGCTGCCAGGTCGGGGGTCCGCCAGCATCACGGGGTCGTACTGGGTATCGACGCCCCTCCGGGCGGCGTTACACCACGAGCACGATGTGGCCTAGGTCACTCGAATGGGCGACCGCCACGGGGTGAAGAGATCAGCGCATGTAGCCCGAGCGAGCCTGCGAGATCGCGATGAGTTCCTGACGGACCGTCGCGGTGGCGGCGGTGTCGATCGCCCGGTTCAGCGCCCGGCGAGTGCGAGCCTCGGCGCGACGGGCACGGAGCTTGGCGGCGATGTTGTTCATCGGTTTCTGCATCCCCTTCGAGGGTCTTGGTGGCTTGTAGGTCTAGTATGCGCCTTTTTTCACAAGGACGCCAATGAATATCCGGTGATGTGGCGCACTCGCCGATGAATCATCGGCAAACTTGGGTAGCAGCCGGAGAGATTCAGGGTGGCGGCGGTCACGGCTAAGCAACCGGCTACCAGTATCTAGCTCTCTCTAGTTCTAAGACTAGAAAGACTTAGTTACGCTCATAGACCGCGAGACAGCCGGAAAAGCCCAGGTCAGTCGCGTCCGAGCAGGTAGTGGCCGAAGTGCGGCACGGTGAAGGCGATCTGCCCCCGCTCGGCGGAGTACACGAGGCCCTTCTTCATCAGGCTGTCGCGTGCCGGCGACAGCGACGACGGCTTCCGCCCGAGGAACACGGCGACGTCGGCGGTGCCGGCCGGCTCGTCGCGGCCCTGGGTCAGCGAAGCCATCGCCTGCAGGTACTCGCGCTCGGCGGGTGTCGCGCGCTCGTAGCGCGAGCCGAAGAACCCGACGGCCAGCTCCGACTCGGCTTCGGGCGCCGCGACCTGGACGTCCTTGACCGTGATCGGGTCGGACGGCGCCGCGTCCCAGGCCGCCTTGCCGTAGGCCTGGATGAAGTAGGGATAGCCGCCGGACGCGTCGAAGAGCGCGTCCAGGGCCTCCGGCTCGATGCCGGCGTCCTCACGCTCGATCGGCGCCATCACGGCGAAGTCGGCGTCCTCGCGGCTCAGCCGGTCGATGCGCGCGTACCGGAACAGCCGCTCGGAGTAGGACTTCGACGCCGAGAGCACCGCGGGCACGTGCGGCAGCCCGGCCCCGACGACCACCAGCGGCGCACCGGACTGGGAGAGCTCGTGGCAGGCCGCGCACAACGCCGAGACGTCGTCGGGCTGTAGGTCTTGGATCTCGTCGATGAGCAGCGCGACACCGGTGCCGACGTCCGCGGCCAGCTCGGCGACGTCGGTGAACAGCTCGACGAGGTCGATCTCGATGTCCCCGGAGTCGGCCCGCCCCTGCGCGGCGGGCACGTCGATGCCCGGCTGCCACCGGTCCCGCAGCTTCGCGTCGGGCTTGTTGGCCCGCAGCGCGAACGCCTTCAGCACGCCGAGCACCTCTTCGACCCGGTCCGGCGCCCGGTGCCGCACGGCGAGGTCCCGGATGGCCCGGTGCAGCGCGGCCGACAGCGGCCGCCGCAGCTCGGCGTCCGGCCGCGCCTCGATCTTCCCCGCCCCCCACTTGTGCCGCACGGCCATCGCCCGCAGCTCCCCGAGGAGCACGGTCTTCCCGACCCCGCGGAGGCCGGTGAGGACGAGACTGCGTTCGGGTCTCCCCCGCGCCACCCGCTCCAGCACCACTTCGAAGGCCTTGAGCTCACGCTCACGCCCGGCCAGCTCGGGCGGCCGTTGGCCGGCGCCCGGCGCGAAGGGGTTGCGGATGGGGTCCACTCTGCCAAGCTATCGGCGTTTCTAGGGTGAACCCGATATTCCGCCATAGACAGCTAGCGCGTGTCGCCCGGGTTCGACCGGATGGCCGTACATAGAGACGAACAGGTCTGCAGCCCTGCTCGTCCCTACCCCCAGTGCGCTCTTACGACGCGTCACTGGTCGGTCAGGTTCCGTTCCGCGTAGATCTTCATCGCGTCCCGGACGAACTCGGCCGTCGCCCCTTCGACCCCGTACCGCGGGTCGTCCACGTACAACTGCCCGAGCCCCGCGAAGTACCCCGCGGACACCGACGAGACCGCCGGCCGCAGCCATTCGTGCAGCCGCCGCGTGATCGCCTGGACCTCGCCCGCGTCCGGGGCGAGCCCGGAAGCGCAGGCCGCGCCGAACGCCGCCGCGATGTCGCGCTGCTCCTGCTGGTGCGCCTGCTTCTCCTCGGCGGTCAGCGAGCTCCACCACTGGTCACCGCGCTGGTACGCGTCCGCGCCCCAGCGCTGGGTGACCTCCTTCTCGTACTTCGTGTGGTCGAAGCCGTCGAAGACTTCTTCTGCCATCAGTCGTTCACCTCCCTTCAGTTTCCGGAGGGTCGTGCGGACCGACTCGATCTGCCGTCCGATCCGCCGCTGCTCCTGTTCGAGCAGCTCCAGGTGGGTTTCGAGGGCCGCGGCGCTGTCGCGCTGCCCGTCGAGCACCTCGGCGATCGCCGGCAGCCCGAGCCCGAGCTCGCGCAGCAGCAGGATCCGCTGCAGCCGGACGAGCGCCTGCTCGTCGTAGTAGCGGTAGCCGTTGCCGCCGATCCGGCTGGGCTCGAGCAGGCCGACCGCGCCGTAGTGGCGCAGCGTCCGGCTCGTGGTCCCCGCCGAGCGGGCGATGTCCTGGATCGACCACTCCATGCCGACGACGATAGAAGTTGACGCTGCGTCAAGGTCAACCGCTAAAGCTTTCTAAGTATCTCTAGCTTCAGAGCTATAAAGAGCCAGAAAGCCCGATGAGGATTCGAGCCCGGGCCGAGCGGGCACCCACGGAGTAAGTTCGACCAGGCAGCGGCCCGTACGAGGAAGGCAAACGACCGTGATACTCCGTCGAGTGGCACGTCCCCTGCTCGCCACGATCTTCGTGACGGGCGGAATCAATGCGCTGAGGCACGCCGAAGGGCACGCGAAGGCGGCGGAACCGTTCCTCAACAGCGCGTTGGAGAAGGTCGGCGACAAGGTCCCGGCGCAGATTCCGCGCGATCCGGTGACGCTCGTCCGCATCGACGCCGCCGTGAAGGTCGGTGCCGGCCTCGCCCTCGCGTCCGGCAAGGCGCCGCGGCTCGCGGCCGGGCTCCTGCTCGGCAGCCTGATCCCGACGACGCTCGCCACGCACAGCTTCTGGGCCATCAAGGACCCGGCCGAGAAGCAGCAGCAGCAGATCCAGTTCTTCAAGAACGCGAGCCTGGCCGGCGGCCTGCTGCTCGCGGTCGCCGACACGCACGGGAAGCCGTCGGCGGCCTGGCGCGCGAAGCACGCCGCGAAGGACGTCGGCGCCGCGGCCGGGAAGCTGAGCCGCAAGGGGCAGAAGCGCGCCAACAAGCTCGCCAAGCGGGCCCAGAAGGCGCTCCCCAACTAGAGTGCGGCAAAAAGGGCCGCCCCGCGTGCGAGGGGCGGCCCTTTTCCGTGCGCGTTACTTCTCCAGGATCGCGGTGACGCCCTGGCCGCCGGCCGCGCAGATCGAGATCAGGCCGCGGCCGGACCCCTTCTCGTGCAGCAGCTTCGCCAGCGTCGCGACGATCCGGCCGCCGGTCGCGGCGAACGGGTGCCCGGCCGCCAGCGACGAGCCGTTGACGTTCAGCTTCGCCCGGTCGATCGCGCCGAGCGGCGCGTCCAGGTCCAGCTTCTCCTTGGCGAACGCCGGGTCCTCCCACGCCTTGAGCGTGGCCAGCACCTGCGACGCGAACGCCTCGTGGATCTCGTAGAAGTCGAAGTCCTGCAGCGAGAGCCCGGCCCGCGCGAGCATCCGCGGCACGGCGTACGCGGGCGCCATCAGCAGGCCCTCTTCGCCGTGGACGTAGTCGACGGCCGCGGTCTGCGAGAACGTCAGGTACGCCTGCACCGGCAGCTTGTGCGCCTTCGCCCACTCGTCGGTGGCGAGCAGGACCGTCGACGCGCCGTCGGTCAACGGCGTCGAGTTGCCCGCCGTCATCGTGCCGCCGGGGCCGCCGAAGGCCGGCTTGAGCTTGGCGAGCTTCTCCGCGGTCGAGTCCGGGCGCAGGTTCTGGTCGCGCGCGAGCTTGAGGAACGGCGTCACGAGGTCGTCGAAGAACCCGCGGTCGTAGGCGGCGGCGAGCTTCTGGTGGCTGCTCGCCGCCAGCTCGTCCTGCGCCTCGCGGGTGATCTCCCAGATCTTCGCGGTCAGCGCCGCGTGTTCGCCCATCGACAGGCCGGTGCGCGGCTCCTCGTTGCGCGGGATGGCCGGGACGATGTGGCCCGGCCGGATCTTCGCGACGAGCTTGAGCCGGTCGCCGAGCGTCTTGGCCGCGTTGAGCTGGATGAGGATCTGGCGGAGGTCCTCGTTGACGGCCAGCGGCGCGTCGCTCGTGGTGTCGACGCCGCCGGCGATGGCCGAGTCGATCTGGCCGAGCGCGATCTTGTTGGCGACGTTGACGATCGCCTGCAGCCCGGTGCCGCACGCCATCTGGACGTCCGACGCCGGTGTGGCGGGCGAGAGCCTGCTGCCGAGCACGCTCTCGCGGGCCAGGTTGAAGTCCTTCGAGTGCTTGAGCACGGCACCGGCGGCGACCTCGCCGATCACCTCGTCCTGCAGCGAGAACCGGCTGACCAGGCCGTCGAGGGCGGCGGTGAACATGTCCTGGTTCGACGCCTTCGCGTACGGGCCGTTCGACCGCGCGAAGGGGATCCGGTTGCCCCCGATGATGGCGACCTTGCGCACAGCTGCTGTCTTCTTCGGCGGCATGAACTTCACCTCTCTGGTCGGCTCCTGCACACTGTAACCTACTCAGGAGTAGGTTAGACTGCGGCGTGACGCAGACGGCACGGGAGGCAACCGATGGCTGACAGGTACCAGCAGTTCACGAAGACCCCGCTGGGGAAGTTCGTGGTGCCGAAGCTCGGCCTGCCGAATCCCGCGACGCTGCGCCGGTACCGGCCCGGGCAGCCCGCCCTCGAGGGTCCCGCACTCCTCGGTGCCGCGCCCGGCGGACGGCTGGAGAAGACCCTGCGCGACCAGATGGCCGACGCCGGCATCGACGTCATCACCACGGCCGCCGACCGGCACGCGGCGCTGGTCTTCGACGCCACCGGCATCACCGACCCCGCGCGCCTGCGCGAGGTCTACGACTTCTTCCACCCGGTGATCCGCAGCGTCGGCCCGTCCGGCCGGGTCGTCGTGCTCGGCACCCCGCCCGAGCAGGTCGAGGGCCGCGAGCGGATCGCCCAGCGCGCGCTCGAGGGCTTCATCCGTTCGGTGGGCAAGGAGCTGAAGCGCGGCGCGACCGCCCAGCTCGTGTACGTCGCCGACGGCGCCGAAGAGGCGACGGAGTCGACCCTGCGCTTCCTGCTCTCGGCGAAGTCGGCGTTCGTCGACGCGCAGGTGATCCGGATCGGCACCGAGGGCAAGACCGCGTCCGCGCCCGCGAGCTGGGAGAAGCCCCTGGCCGGCAAGGTCGCGCTGGTCACCGGCGCGTCCCGCGGCATCGGCGCGGCGATCGCCGAGGTGCTGGCCCGCGACGGCGCGCACGTCGTCGCGCTCGACATCCCAGCCCAGGGCGGCGACCTGTCGAAGGTCGCCAACAAGGTCGGCGGGTCGTCGCTGCAGCTCGACATCACTTCGCCGAGCGCGCCCGCGAAGCTCGCGGAGTACCTGAAGGAGCGGCACGGCGGCGTCGACATCGTTGTGCACAACGCCGGGATTACCCGCGACAAGACGCTGGGGAACATGAGCGAGAGCGCCTGGGACTCGGTGATCGCCGTGAACCTGGCCTCGCAGCTCGCGGTGAACGACAAGCTGCTCGCCGACCGCGTGCTGAACGAGAACGGCCGCATCATCGGCGTCTCGTCGATCGCGGGCATCGCCGGCAACGTCGGCCAGACGAACTACGCGACGTCGAAGGCGGGCGTGATCGGCATGGTGAACGTCGGCGCGCCGCAGCTCGCGGCGTACGGCGGCACGATCAACGCCGTCGCGCCCGGGTTCATCGAGACCAAGATGACGGCCGCGGTCCCGCTGTTCATCCGCGAAGCCGGGCGGCGGCTGTCCAGCCTCGGCCAGGGCGGCCTGCCGGTCGACGTCGCCGAGACGATCGCCTGGTACGCGAACCCGGCGTCCGCCGCGGTGAACGGCAACGTGGTCCGCGTCTGCGGCCAGGCCCTGCTGGGGGCGTGACGTGGCGATCCGCGAACTCGACAGCACGCCGAGCCTGGCCACGCTGTACCCGAAGGCGCTGCTCGGCGGCGTGCTGCGCAAGCCGTCCGGTGATTCGCTGCCCGACACGGAGCTGGTGCGCACCGGCATCGTCGTCGACCCGGCGCACCTCGCCGCGTACAACACGGTGTGCGGTTTCCGGCTGAGCGACGAACTGCCGGCGACGTACCCGCACATGCTGGCGTTCCCGCTGCAGATGGCGCTGATGACCGAGCCGGGGTTCCCGTTCCCGCTGCTCGGCATGGTGCACGTGGCGAACCGGATCACTCAGCACCGCGCGCTGCGGGTGGGCGAGCCGCTGACCGTGCGGGTGCGGGCGGAGAACCTGCGTCCGCACGAGAAGGGGCGTCAGTTCGACGTCGTCAGCGAAGCCTGGGCCGGTGAGCACCTCGTCTGGTCTGACGTCAGCACGTACCTGCGTCGCGGCTCCGGCTCGGGTTCCTCTCGCCGGGACCAGCTGGCCCCGCCGACGCCGGACGCGATCTGGCGCGTCCCGGGCGACATCGGGCGGCGCTACGCGGAGGTCTCGGGCGACCGCAACCCGATCCACCTGCACCCTCTGACAGCCCGCCTGTTCGGCTTCCCGCGCGCGATCGCCCACGGCATGTGGACGAAGGCCCACGCGCTGGCGGCGTTCGAGGGACGGCTGCCGGAGGCGTTCACGGTGGACGTCCGCTTCAAGCAGCCGGTGCTGCTGCCGGCCAAGGCCGCGTTCACGTCCTGGCCGGTGGACGACGGCTGGGCCTTCGAGCTGTGGAGTGGGTCGAAGCCGAACCTGGAGGGGACGATCAGCTCACTCTGACGGCTTCCAGACCGCGCCCTCGATGAGGTCGTTGAAGCCGAGCCAGACGAGGTTCATCATCCAGGAGGCGAGGACGCCGTCGGAGATGTCGGGGTGGTCGAGGGCCCAGTCGGCCAGCGACTCGGCCCCGCCGACCAGCGACGCGGCCAGCCCTTCGCCGGAGAACTCGGCCTGCTCCCCGACGCCCTTGCGGGTGCCGGCCGAGACGACGAGCGCGGCGACGAGCTGGATCGCCCGCGCCCGCATGTCGGTGATCTCCGCGGCGAAGGCCCCGCCCACGGTGAGGGCCTGGCGGTGCAGGACCGTCCACGACTCGCGGTACTCGGCGACGAAGCGGTAGAAGGACCGCAGGCCGTGCCAGAGCTGCATGTCCGGCGGCAGGTCGGGCTGCACGCCGGCCTGGATGGCCTCGAGCAGGCGGGTCGCCTCGCGGCGGATGCACGCGCCGAAGAGGTCCTCCTTCGAGCCGAGGTAGGTGTAGATCATCGGCTTCGAAACCCCGGCGACGTCGGAGATCTCGTCCATCGACGCGGCGTGGTAGCCGTGCCGCGAGAAGACCTGGACGGCCGCGTCCAGGATCTGCCGCTCGCGCACGGCACGCGGCAGCCGCCTGGCCCGTTCGGGCGGACGCTGATCTTCCTCTGACACGCTGGACCTCCTCGTTGCTGCCCGGAGACGGTACCGGGCGTTGCCACGCGTGGGTGATTTCGGCACGCTTGCCCGCGTACCTACTGGCGGGTAGCCTTACGCGTGAGTAACCGGGAGAGGGGTGACCATGGCCGACCACACGGAGATGACCAGCGCCGATCGGATCACGGAGCTCCGCGGGGCAGCGCTGCTCGACGCCCTGGAGCGCCTCGACCCGCTGAGCCCCGAGGCCCACGCCCTCAACGTCAACGAGCTCGCCCTAGACCCCGCCGACCTCCGCAAGGACGACTTCCGCCGTCTCCTGAACGCGCTCCTCAGGCTGGCCACCCACGCACCGGCGTTCGACCTGAGCAAGGTCGAGCCGGCCCGGTTCGCGTCCCTGGTGGCCTCGGCGTCGCGCGCGCAGCTCGAGAGTGTCGTCGCGGACCGGGCCTTGCGGGAGCGCCTCCTGGACGAGATCTTCGCCCGCATGGGCGCCCACATCCGCCCCGACCGAGCACGTGATTTGCAGGCAGTGGTCCACTGGCGCCTGTCCGGAGGAACCGGAGAAGGCGGCTTCGACCGCTACGAGACGGCAATCGCGCACGGAAGGTGCACGGTGAGCCGCGAGATGCGCTCCCCGGCGCGAGTCACCATCACCATCGCCCCGGCCGACTTCTTCAGGTTGATCACCCACCAGGCCACCCCGGCGGTGTTGTTCGTCACGGGAAGAATCAAGGTAAAAGGCGACCTGGCCTTCGCGGCGGGGTTGATCGGATTCTTCGACCTCCCACATCCCGTATAGTCCACCCCCGTGCCCCGGAAACCGAAATGGCGCCGCCCCCTTCGCGGCGGCCACGCGGTGAACGCGTTCGCGGAGAAGCTGGTCATCGGCAACCTGACGCCAGACCAGTTCATCCAGGTCCTGGAAACATTGCACATGCTGGGATCGGCGGGAGCGGGCATCGAGCTGAGCTCGTTGTCAACGGACGTCCTGGTGGACGTGGTCCGCCGCGCCTCCCGTGATCAGCTGAAGGCGATCGCTTCTCATCCGGAGCTGCGATCGGTGTTTTTGGACGAGATATTCCGCCGGATGTCGGAACATTTTTCGCCGCCTCGGGCACGTCATGTGGATTTCGTGGTTTCCTGGCGCTTTTCGGAGGGTTCGGGAGAGGACGGCTACGACCGTTTCCAGACGGTGATCGAGGACGGGGTGTGCGTTTCTTCAGCGGACCTGTCCCGGACGCCGGACACAACGATAACGCTGTCGGTGGACGACTTCATCCGCATGGCAACGGGCAACGCGGCGGCGGCAGCGATGTTCGTGACGGGAAGGGTGAAGGTGAAGGGCGAGTACGCCCCGGCGGTCAGGTTCTCAAGCTACTTCGACATCCCCAAGCCGACCGTGGACTAGCTGTCACACGTCGGGGACAGCAAACTGTCGGTGTCCACCTTTAGTGTGGATCCATGAGCCTGACCGACGTCCAGCAGGAGCATGTCCTCAAAGCCATCGAGGAGTTCGACAACCTCGGTCGCGATACCTTCATGGACAGGTATGGGTCCACTGAGGCGTCCCGGTATGTCGTCGTGTATCGAGGCAAGGAGTACGACCTAGACGCGTTGGCTCGCTCGGCTCACGGATCCGCGCTGGGAACTCCACCTCGCTCGTCAGGCCTCACGGACCCGAGTGGCACGGTTGCCGCCCATTTGGCGAAGCTCGGCTTCTACCCTCGCGATGTTCGAGGCAATTCGACGAACAATGCACACGTCTACGGCGAGGTTGCGGGGTGTCCGGAAGGCACCACCTTCGCGAGTCGAGCCGAGGTGGCCGCAAGTGGTGTGCACCGCGCTCTGCAGGCTGGCATCGTCGGAACTGGTGCGCGGGGTGCAGAGTCGATCGTGTCTTCCGGTGGCTATGTGGACGACGACGATCGCGGGGACGAACTCATCTACACCGGTCATGGAGGGCGGAACGACAGCGGCCGGCAGGTCGCCGACCAAACGTTCACCAGCCCTGGCAACGCCGCCCTTTTGACGAGCCGGGAGACCGGTGCCCTAGTTCGAGTTGTGCGTGGCGCGGACCCCAAGTCGCCACACGCTCCGAACCAGGGTTACCGCTACGAAGGGCTCTACCGAGTTCAAGAGGAGGCCTTGGTGCCAGGGCAAGGCGGCCACCTCGTGTGCCGGTTCCAAATGGTCAAGGTCGCTAGCCCTATTGATGTGATCTTCCCCGCCGGCGACTACTTGTTGCCGTCGGAGCCCAGTCATACCGCGGGCAATGCTCAACCTGGGCGTAAGGCCGTCACCACGCAACGCATCGTCCGGACGACGAAGATCGCCGAAGACGTGAAGAAGCTCTACGACCACAGGTGTCAATTGTGCGACACCCGGTTGTCCCTCGGGGATGGCCGGGGATATTCAGAGGGGGCGCACATCAAGGCGCTCGGCGGCTTGCACCGTGGTCCCGACCTCACGTCCAACGTGCTCTGCCTTTGCCCCAACTGCCACGTGCAGTTCGACCGCGGCGCGGTGGTGATCGCGCCTGATCGCACGGTGCTGCGAGAGGGTGCCCCAGTTGGCCGGCTGCGAGAGCTGCCAGGCCATGGAATCGATGACGAGTTCCTGACCTACCACCGGGATCTCCATTCCCGGCTCAGCCTTCGATGACCTTGCCCTCGATGACCGTCGGGTGTTCACGGCGCGGCTCTTCGCTGACGACCTCGCTGTCCACCACCATCACCGGCCCCCGTCGGCGGTTGGCGAACTGCACCGCTCGCTTCTCCATCCGCCGCAACCACCACCGGCGAGCCACCGCGCGCGAAGGCGGCAGCATCAGCAGCAACCCCAGCACGTCGCTGACGAACCCCGGCACCAGGATCAGCACCCCGCCCAGTCCGACCAGCATCCCGTCGGTCAGTTCCTTCTCCGCCGGCCGTCCGGATCGGGCCGCGGCCAGGAACGCCCGCATTGCCTTGCCGCCCTCGCGGCGGGCCAGCCAGGATCCCAGGAACGCCCCCGCCAGCAGGAGGCCCAGCGTGCCGAGCACGCCGACGGCCGAGCCCACCGCCCAGATCGCGGCGATCTCGGCGATGACGTAAAGCAGGAACGCGACAGCCATACCCGTACAACGAACAGCCTGTCCGATTTGCTCCCGATCAGCGCAGCAACGTCGACACCAGCGACCGCAGGGCCGCCGCCAGGCGCTCGGTCTCGCCGGTCTTCAAGGACCGCAGCATCAGGTCGCTGTGCAACGACCCCAGCAGCAAGTGCGCCGTCAGGTCCGCGTCCAGTGCAGGGGACGCCGAGGCGATCAACCCCGACACGTGCGCGTGCCACGCCAGGTAGACCGGGCTGTTCAGCCGGTCCGTTGCCGCCTGCTCGAACGCCGCCATCACCTTGACGTTCCGGGTGGCCAGCTCCACCACCGCGTCGAAAAACGCCGCCAAACGCGAAGCCGGGGGTGCGCCCGGGCCCAACGGAGGGGGGCCCGTCGAAATCGCCGTGGACAACGACTCGACCCGCGACTCCACCAGCGCGCGCATCAAGCCCTCGCGGTTGCCGAAGCGGTGGAACACCGTCCCCTTGCCGACTCCCGCCGCTGCTGCGACGCGGTCCATCGACACCTCGGCGAGGTCGTGTGACGCCAGCAACTCCTCCGTCGCGCGCAGGATCGCGCGGCGGTTGCGGGCCGCGTCGGCGCGTTCCATGCGTACTCCTCGACAACTTGACCGTCGGTCCATATAGTAGGCCGCCGTAAGTTGACCGATGGTCCAGTTAAGGGGATGCGATGCGCGCAGTGGTGCAGTACGGCACGGGCGGCCCGGAAGTGCTCAAGGTCGAGGAGCGACCTGAGCCGCAGCGGAACGCCGGCGAGGTCCTCATCCGGACCGAGGCGATCGCAGTTCCGTTCTACGAGACTCAGCTGCGGTCCGGGCTGATCCCGGCCGGGCCGCCGGCGATCTTCGGGCACGAGGCCGCCGGGGTCGTCGTCGAAGCCGACGATGCGAGCCTGCGTGGCCGAAGGGTCGTCACCATGTCCTACACCGGTGGCGCGTACGCCGAGGTCGTCGCCGCGAGCCAGTACACGCTCGTGCCCGATGACCTCACGCCCGAGGTGGCCGTGGCCGCTGCCGTTTCGGCCGCGGTGGCGCTTGGCCTGATGACCGCCGCGAAGGTCGTCGAAAACGAAACCGTGCTGGTCGAAGCCGCGTCCGGGGCCATCGGCAGCTATCTGGTCCGGCTGGCCGAGCGAGCAGGCGCCCGAGTCGTCACCACCGCCGGGAAAGGCCGGGCCGACATCGACCACCGCGACCCGGACTGGCGGCAGAACGTGCCGGACGGCATCGACGTCGTCTTCGAGTCCATCGGCGGCCCGCGCGCGGCCGAACTCACCGCGAAGCTCGCGCCGCACGGCCGGATCCTCGCCTACGGCATGCTCAGCGGCGAATTCCCGGTCTTCCCCGTCGCCGGGCTCATCGCGCGCGGCCTCACGCTGATCGGCTTCGGCGGCCCGGACGCCTATGGCAAGCGGGTCGCGGCCGGCCGCGCCGAAGCACTCGGCCTCGTCGCGGACGGCACGCTGACCCCCGTCATCGACCGGACCTACCCCCTCGCCGACGTCGCCGCCGCACACGCGCGCGTCGAGAGCCGCGAAGGGACCGGAAAGGTCGTGCTCGTTCCCTAGCTCGGCACCTCGTCCAGGTACGCCTGCGCCTGCAGCGTGAACAACTCCGCGTACCCCGCCTTCGCCGCCATCAGCTCCTCGTGCGTCCCGTACTCCGCCACCTTCCCGTGGTCCAGCAACAAGATCCGCTCCGCCTGACGCACCGTCGAGAACCGGTGCGAGATGTACAGCGTCGTCCGGCCCTCGGACAACGTCCGCAACCGTGAAAACAGGTCGTGCTCGGCCTGGGCGTCCAGCGCCGACGTCGGCTCGTCGAGGATCAACAACGGCGCCTCGCGCTGGAACGCCCGTGCCAAAGCGATCTTCTGCCACTCGCCGCCGGACAATGAGACGCCCTGGTCGAACCACCTCCCCAGTGGGCTGTCGTAGCCGGACGGCAGCCGCTCGATGCGCTCGTCGGCGCCCGCCCGGCGGGCCGAATCCTCGATGTGCGGCCGGTCTTCCAGCCGCGAGAGGTCGCCAAGGCCGATGTTCTCCGCCGCCGTGCCCTGGTACGTCACGTAGTCCTGGAACATCGCGCTGATCCGCGTGCGCAGCTCGTCCGGGTCGTACTCGCGGATGTCGACGCCGTCCAGCAGGATGCGGCCGTCCGTCGGGTCGTACAGCCGGCAGAGGAGCTTGAACAGCGTCGACTTGCCCGCGCCGTTGCGGCCCACCACCGCCACCGTCTCGCCCGGGCGGATCTCGAAGCTGACGTCCTCCAGCGCCGGCTCTTCCGAACCCGGGTAGGCGAACGTCACCGAGTCGAACTCGATGTGACCCTCCACAGTGGACGGCATCGGGCGGGGTGCCGCCGGTGCGGTGATCTCCGGTTTCGTGTCCAGGAAGCGGTACAGCGTGTCCAGGTACAGATTGTTCTCGTACATCCCCGAAAACGCCGTGAACAGGCCGGACACCGACGTCTGCACGGACGTCGCCGCGGCCGTGTACAACGCCAGGTCACCCAGGGTCAGCCGCCCGCCGACCGCCTCCAGGGCGATGTACAGCGCGATCGCCGAACCCGCGAACGTGCTCAACAGCCCCCAGGCCGTCGAGCTGACGTTGCGGTTGATCGTCAGCTTCCGCTGCCGCTCGTAGGACACCAGGCCGAGCCGGCGGAACCGGTCGACGAAGTACGGGCCGAGCCCGAACAGCTTCGTCTCCTTGGCGTAGGTGTCCGTCGTGACCAGCGACGACAGGTAGTCCATCCGCCGCTTGATCGGCGACATCAGGAACGTCAGCCAGAACGCGCGCGAGCCGTACTTGGACTGCGAGATGAACGCCGGGATCGGCGCCACCAGCGCGACCAGCGCCAGCAGCGGGCTGATCGAGACGAGCAGCGCGATCATGCTGCCGAACGTGATCAGCGTCCGCACCAGCCCCAGCGCGGAGTTCATCATCGACAGCGGCCGCGTCGGCGCCTCCTGCGCGGCCTGGCGCAGCATGTCGTAGGACGCCGACCCCTCGAAGTACGCCAGGTGCAGTTCACTCGCGTGCGCCATCACCTGGTGGCGGATGGTCAACGTCATCCGCTCCTGCAGCAGTGACTGCGCGATCGACGTCACCGCGCTGCTGATCGCGGTCGCCGCGAGCACCCCGAACTGGAACAGCGCGACGTTGACGATGTCGCCCGTGGTGCCCTTGCCCTGGATCGCCGCGACGACGGCGTCGAGCAGCAGCTTCGCGATGTACGCGGTCACGGTCGGCAGCAGCCCCGACAGCAGCGTGATCAGCGCCAAGAGGATCGTCAGGACCGGGCTCGCCTGCCACGTCAGCTTCGCGACCTTCGGCAGGCCGCGGACCGTGCCGGCGACGGACGTCTTCGCGCGCGACAGCCGGGAGCGCAGGTCCTTCGGCTGGTCCTCCTGCTTCGGTTCCGGAATGTCGACGGGCCCGGTGAGGCCGCTCTCCGGCACTGTCGTCGCGTGCCGCCGTCGGCCGCGCCGGGCCAGCATGAACTCCATGCCGCCCCCACCGCCCGGGATCACTGGGCCTCCACGGCGCCGTGCAGGAAGACGTCGACCACCTGGCGCGTGGTGGGGGCGTCGTCGATCGGCGCCATCCGGCGGCCGCCGAACAGCAGCGTCAGGAACAGCGCGGCCAGCTGTTCGGCGGTCAGCCGCAGCCGTTTCCGGTCGGGTTCGAACAGTTCGGTGATCGCGCCGCGCATGGCGGTCATCGACTCGCTGCGGCCGCCCTTCATCGTGCGATTCTTCAGGCGCTGCTCGGGGTCGCGCTGCTTGTGCCTGCCGGACGCGTGCAGGGCGCCCATCAGCGCGCCCATCCGCTCGAAGTGCGCGCCGAGCGCTTCGGCGGCCTCGACGAGCCGGTCGGCAAGGGGCTGCTCGATGGGGATCTCGGCGATCGCGTCGAGGACGTGGTCGGGGCGCAGCACCTCGGCGGTGCAGGCGTCGAACAGCTCGTCCTTGTCCTTGAACGCGCGGAAGATGGTGCCCTCGCCGATACCGGCGGCGCGGGCGATCTGGCTGGTCGTGACGTTGGCGCCGTGCTCCATCAGGAGCGGCAGCACCGCGTGCACGATCATGGCGCGCCGGTCTTCGACGCTCATGCCCGGCGCTCTTCGCCGGGTTTCGGGTGCTGGTGTCATGGCATCCAGTGTGCGGAGTGAGTGCTCACTCCGTCAAGCGGGTATAAGTTGGCTCCATGGGTGTGCTCTGGGCGATGGCGTTCCCGATCCTGGTGGTGCTGCTGTTCCTGCTGGCCGTGTTCGAGGTCTGGGGCCGGCGGTTCCTGCCGTGGCACCGCCGCGGTGACGGCCAGCGGGTGGCGAGCGTCGCGGCGACCGAAGAGGTGGAAGCGATCCTCGGCGGCACGAAGCAGCATGAACTCGAGCAGCGCCAGGTCCAGCTGATGCTGGTCGACGACGAGGCGGACGGCGCCCCGCCGCGCACCCACGTCGACCTCGACGCCGGGAAGATCGTCTTCCGGAAGTGAGGGCCGCCCGGAGGCGGCCCTCACCTGCGAGAACTCAGTACGTCATGGCCATCGCCGGGTCGGCCAGCAGGGCGCCGACGTCGGCGAGGAACTCCGAACCCTGCTGGCCGTCGACCACGCGGTGGTCGAAGCTCAGCGACAGCTGGAGCACCTTCCGGACCTTGATCTCGCCGTCGACCACCCACGGCTGGTCCTTGATCGCGCCGAGGCACAGGATCGCGGACTCGCCCGGGTTGATGATCGGCGTTCCGGTGTCGACGCCGAACACGCCCACGTTCGTGATCGTGATCGTGCCGTTCGCCATGTCCGCCGGAGACGTCTTGCCCTCGCGGGCCGTGTCGGTCAACGCCGTCAGCGCCTGGGCCAGTTCCTTCAGCGACATCGAGTCGGCGTCGCGGACCTTCGGCACGATCAGGCCGCGCGGGGTGGCCGCGGCGATCCCGAGGTGGACGTAGTCCTTGTAGACGATCTCCTGCGCCGCTTCGTCCCAGACCGCGTTGACGTCCGGCGTCCGCTTCGCCGCCAGGCACACGGCCTTGGCCGCGAACGTCAGCGGCGTGACCTTGACCCCGGCGAACTCCCGCGACTTCTTGAGCTTCTCGCGGAACTCCATCATCGGCGTGACGTCGATGGTCAGGAACTCCGTGACGTGCGGAGCGGTGTACGCGCTCTGCACCATCGCGGCCGCGGTCATCTTCCGGACGCCCTTGATCGGGACGCGCCGCTCGCGGGACCCGCTGTCCACGGCGGGAGCCGCGGGGGCGGCGACCGGGGTTCCGTTGGCCGCGCGCTCGACGTCTTCGCGGGTGATCACGCCACCGGACGCGCTCCCGGCCAGCGAGTGCAGGTCGACGCCGAGGTCCTTGGCGAGCTTCCGCACCGGCGGCTTCGCCAACGGGACGTACCCGCCGCGAGGAGCAGCCGGGGCAGGAGCAACCGGGGCCGGTGCCACCGGGGCAGGCGCCGGAGGGGCGGCGACAGCAGCAGCCGGAGCGGGAGCGGCCGGAGCCGCACCCTTGCGGGCGCGCCGCTGCGTGACCACCGCCTTGGAGCCGTACCCGACCAGCGGCTTCATCTCCTCCTCCGCCTCGGCGGGAGCAGGCGCAGCAGCCGAAACGGCAGGAACGGCAGGAGCGGAAGCACCACCCGGGTCGACGTCGATGGTGAGAATCGGCGTACCGACCTCCACCGTCTGGCCCGGCTCGACGTGCAGCTCCGTGACGACCCCGGCCCACGGGATCGGCAGCTCGACGGCGGCCTTCGCGGTCTCGATCTCGACCACGATCTGGTTCACCGTCACGGTGTCGCCCGGCTTGACGTGCCAGGACAGGATGTCGGCTTCGGTCAGCCCCTCCGCCGTGTCGGCCAGGGGAAACTGTTTGTACGTGGGCATTGCGCGGAAATCCCCCTTACCAGGCGAGCGAGCGGTCGACGGCGTGCAGCACCCGGTCCAGGTCGGGGAGGTAGTGCTCCTCGAGCTTGGCCGGCGGGTACGGCGTGTCGAACCCGGTCACCCGGAGGACCGGCGCTTCCAGCGAGTAGAAGCACTCCTGCTGGACGCGCGCGGCGATCTCCGAGGTCAGCGACGACTCGGACGGCGCCTCCGACAGCGCGATCAGCCGTCCGGTCTTGCGCACCGACTCGAACACCGGGCCGAGGTCCAGCGGCGAGAGCGTGCGCAGGTCGATGACCTCGAGGGACTTGCCTTCGTCCTCGGCCGCGGCGGCCGCGTCGAGGGCCACCTTCACCGACGGGCCGTACGCGACGACCGTCGCCGTGGTGCCTTCGCGGACGACCTGCGACGAGAAGCACGGAACCGGCGTGCCGGCCACGTCGATCTCCGCGCGCAGCGCACCCGAGTGGTACAGCCGCTTCGGCTCGAAGAACAGCACCGGGTCGTCCGACTTGATCGCCTCTTGGATGCCCCAGTAGGCGTCGACGGCGTTCGAAATCGACACGACCTTGAGGCCCGGGATGTGCGCGAACAGCGACTCCGGCGACTCCGAGTGGTGCTCGACCGCGCCGATCCCGCCGCCGAACGGCACCCGGATCACCACCGGCATCTTGATCTTGCCCTGCGTCCGGTAGTGCAGCTTCGCCAGCTGGGAGGAGATCTGGTCGAAGCCGGGGAAGATGAAGCCCTCGAACTGGATCTCGCACACCGGCCGGAAGCCGCGCACGGCCAGGCCGACCGCGGTGCCGATGATGCCGGACTCCGCCAGCGGCGTGTCCAGCACGCGCTGCTCGCCGAAGTCCTTCTGCAGGCCGTCGGTGATGCGGAAGACGCCGCCGAGCTTGCCGACGTCCTCGCCCATGATCAGGACCTTGGGGTCCGCTTCCATCGCGCGGCGCAGGCCGAGGTTGAGGGCCTTGCCGATGGTGAGTTTCTGGAGGTCGGTCATCAGTGCTCACCCGCCGAGACGAAGCCGTCGAGGTAGGACAGGAACTCCGCGCGCTGCGCCTCCAGCACCGGGTTGCCCTCGGCGTAGACGTTGCTGAAGATCCGCTCCGGCGGTGGCTCCGGCATGTTGAACGTGTACTCGCGCAGGTCGGCGGCGAAGGCGTCCGCCTCGGCCTGGACGCTGTCGAAGAACGCCTGGTCGGCGCCGCCGCCGCGGGCCAGGAACGCCCGGACGCGCTCGATCGGGTCCTTGAGCTTCCACTCCTCCAGCTCGTCGGAGAGCCGGTAGCGGGTGGGGTCGTCGGTCGTCGTGTGCGCGTCCATCCGGTAGGTGAACGCCTCGATCAGGACCGGGCCGTTGCCGTGGCGGCACTCGTCGAGCGCCCAGCGCGACACCGCCAGGCAGGCCAGGACGTCGTTGCCGTCGACGCGGATGCCGGGGAAGCCGTAGCCGCGGGCGCGCTGGTACAGCGGCAGGCGCGACTGGCGCTCGGTCGGCTCGGAGATCGCCCACTGGTTGTTCTGGCAGAAGAACACCAGCGGCGCGTCGTAGACGGCGGCCCAGACGAAGCCTTCGTGGACGTCGCCCTGCGAGGTCGCGCCGTCGCCGAAGTAGCAGATCGTGGCTTCGCCGTCGTCGTCGCCGACCTTGCCCTCGAACTTCTGGCCCATCGCGTAGCCGGCCGCGTTGAGCACCTGGTTGCCGATCACGATCGTGTAAGGGTGGAAGCCGGTGGCCCGGTAGTCCCAGCCGCTGTGGTCGGTGCACCGGAAGATGCCCAGCAGGTCCTTCATGTCGACGCCGCGCGTGTACGCGACGCCGTGCTCGCGGTAGCTCGGAAACGCCATGTCGTTCGCCTTGAGGGCGCGGCCGGAGCCGATCTGCGCGGCCTCCTGGCCGAGCAGCGGGACCCAGATGCCCAGCTGGCCCTGGCGCTGCATGGCGTTGGCTTCGCGGTCGGCCCGCCGGACCAGCACCATGTCGCGGTACAGGCCGCGGAGTGCTTCGGCGTCGATGTCGTCGACGTACTTGTCGAACTGGGGCGACGGAACCCGTTCGCCTTCGGGGGTGAGCAGCTGAGTCAGCTCAGCGCCACCTTCGCTCGTCGCTCGCAACCCGGCGATCACCTGCTCCGGCGATGGCTGGGCCGCTACCGCGGCCGGCCCGTCGCCGGGTTCCGGGTGCGTCCACTGTTCGGACGGCATGCGCAGTACTCCTCGGTGTCGGTGCCTCTGGCGGCCGCTTGTGGCGACCACAGCGACTGCACCGGCGGGGACCAGCGCGTCGGGTCCGAAGCGCTCAGTCACCGTCGGCGTTGACGGTTCACGCGGACATCCTGGCACGAAGGTCGGCGTTCTGGTGAGGCACGGATGCTGATTTGTTGCTGAGAAAGGGGCCCTGAACAGGGGAAACGTTAGGAAGCCCGAGCATCGGAACTACGAGAGTTGGGGATCAGCTCCGGCGCTCACCAGGCTTACCCGGGTGGGTGACCCGCCGTGCACCTGCGTGATCTTCCGGCGGGGGGCCGACGTTGTGATGTGCAGCACTGTCGGACGTGCGTGGCACGATGGCCGGGTGGAGCAGAAATCCGTGCGTGAATCCGTAGTGGCGTCGTGGACCGGCGACGTCATCCCGAGCCTGTCCGGGCTGGTGGCGATCCCCGCCCTGTCCCCGGCCTTCGACGCCGACTGGGCGAAGAGCGGGCACCTGGCCGCCGCCGTCGAGCACGTCCGCGAGTGGATCGCCGGGCGTGACCTGCCCGGCGCCACCCTCGAGGTCGTGCAGCTCGAAGACCGGACCCCGCTGTTGCTCGTCGACGTCCCGGCGACCCCGGGCGCGGCGGACAAGGGCACCGTCCTGATGTACGGCCACCTCGACAAGCAGCCCCCGGTGGGCGGCTGGTCCGAGGGCCTCGACCCGTGGACCCCGGTGATCCGCGACGGCCGGCTGTACGGCCGCGGGTCCGTCGACGACGGCTACTCCGGCTACGCGGCGACGACGGCGATCGAAGCCGTGCACGCGGCCGGCGGCGAGCACGCCCGGATCGTGCTGCTGCTGGAGACCGGCGAGGAGTCCGGCAGCCCCGACCTGCCCGCCTACGTCGAGCACCTGGCCGACCGCATCGGCGAGGTGTCCCTGGTCATCTGCCTCGACGCCGGCGGCAGCGACTACGAGCGGTTGTGGCTGGTCACGAGCCTGCGCGGGATGCTGCACCTCGACGTCACCGTGCAGCTGCTGGGCGCGGCGCAGCACTCCGGCATCGCGTCCGGCGTCGTCGCGAGCTCGTTCCGGATCCTGCGGCACCTGATCGAGCGCCTCGAGGACAGCGCGACCGGCGAGCTGCTCCTGGACGAGCTCAAGGTCGACGTCCCGGCGAACCGGCTGTCGGAGCTGAAGGCCGTCTCGCAGGACTTCCCGGAGGCGCTGTCGAAGGCGTTCCCGCTGGTCGAAGGCGGGCGCGTGATCACGGAAGACGCGCTGGAGCTGATGCTCAACAACGCGTGGCGCCCGACGCTGTCGGTGATCGGCGCGGACGGCTTCCCGAAGCCCGCCGACGCCGGCAACGTCCTGCGCGAGAGCACGACGTTGACGCTGAGCTTCCGCCTCCCGCCGACGGCTGACGCCGAGAAGGCGCTCGAAGCCGTGAAGCGCGCCCTGACCACCGACGTCCCGTACGGCGCGAAGGTGACCCTCGGCTCGCCGCAGGCGGAGAACGGCTGGAACGCGCCGACCGAGTCGCCGTGGCTGACGACGGCCCTGCGCACGGTCAGCGACGAGGTGTTCGGCCGCCCGCACCGCGCGACCGGCATGGGCGGCTCGATCCCGTTCATGGGCCTGCTCTCGCGGAAGTACCCGGAGGCGCAGTTCCTGGTCACCGGCGCGTGCGGGGCCGACTCGAACATCCACGTGCCCGACGAGTGGCTGCACCTGGACTACGCGCAGCAGGTCACCGAGGCCGTCGCGCACATCCTGGACGCGCACGCCCGCGGTTAGCGGCAGGCTTCGCGCACGGTCGCGGCGGCCGTCTCCAGGCACGCCGGGAAGTCCTGCTTCCCGGCCGCGTCGATCCACCGGTCGAACGCGGTGCCGAAGACGATCGTCGCGACCTGCGCGGCCGCTTTCGCCAGGTCGGGATCGGTTCCCCGCTGTTCGAGCCCGGACCGGATCGCCGTCGTGATCGCGGCCGTCTTGCTGCGCTCGCGTTCGCGCAGCTCGGGCGAGGCGGCGATGATCGCGCGGCGCTCGGGCGACGGGTCGACGACCTGCGTGATCCGCGTACCCACGTCCGCCAGCGCGGCGAGCGTGGTGCGAAGCGGTGACTCGCCTTCTTCGGCGGCGAGTACGGCTTCGGCGACCGCGGGCGGCAGTTGTTCCGCGCCCGCGAAGAGGACTTCGCGCTTGTCGGGGAAGTAGCGGAAGTACGTGCGGCGCGTGATCCCGGCCCGTTCGGCGATCTGCGTGATCGTCACGGCGTCGTAGCCGTGCTCGGCGTACAGCTCCAGCGCGGCTTTCCGCAGCCGGTCCGCGGTTCCGGGATCCCATCTGGCCACGGCCTCACCCTAGCTGATGTCTCAGTGTGTCATCACGTGCTAGCCTCGGTGATGACACACTGAGACATCAGCTAGGGAGTCGTCATGGAGATCTGGGTGCTCGGCGCCTTGGGCCGCACCGGCCTGGCCATCACCGCCGAACTCGAGCGCCGGGGCATCCGGGCCGTGCTGGTCGGCCGCCACCGGGAACGCCTGGCCGCGACCGGCTCGAAGTTCGTCGTCGCCGACGGCGTCGAGGCCATGGCCGCCGAGATCCGCCGGCAGCGGCCCGCGGTCGTCATCAACACGATCGGCGAGTACGCCGCCACGGCCGCGACGATCGCGCGCGCGTGCCTGCCCGGCGGGCACTACGTGGACATGGCGGCGGACCTGATCTCGGTCCGGCGGCTGCTCGACCTGCACGAGGAGGCCCTGGCCGGCGGCAGCACCTTCGTGACCGGCGCCGGGTTCGGCGTCCTGGCCACGGAGGCCGTCGTCGCGAAGCTGTGCGAGGGGCGGGACACGCCGAGCCGCGTGCAGGTCGACGCGCTGGCGTCGGTCGCCGTCGAAGAAGGGACCGTCGGGGTCGCGCTGGCCGCCAGCATCGTCGACGCGCTGACCGCGGTCTCGGCCAGAGGCGCGAAGCCGCGCACCATCGTCCTGCCGGACGGCGAGACGGCGACGGTGGCGGGCATCGCCTCGGGCGAGCTGGTCGCCGCCCAGCGCGCGAGCGGCGCGCCGGACGTCACGGTCTTCTCCGGGCTGGCGCCGGCCGCTCCGGTGGTCCGGGCCCTGCTCCCGCTGCTCGGGCGGCTGGTGTCGATCCCGGTCGTGCGCCGGTTCGCCGTCCGGCGGCTCGCCGCGGTCCGCACGAAGGCGGCGCCCCGCCCCCGCACGCACACCTGGGGGCACGCCGTGGTGACCTGGCCCGGCGGCACGACCCGCGAAGGCTGGCTGCGCGCGGGCGAGGGCATGGACTTCACCGCGGCGGTCGTGGCCGAGGTCGCGGCCCGCCTGGCCCGCGGTGAGGGCAAACCCGGCGCGCACACGCCGGCGTCGGCCCTCGGCGCGGACGTGGCCGAAGCGGCGGGCGGGACCTTCCTGCTCTAGGCGAGCCGGGTCAGGTGCACCGAGACGTCCAAAGTGGACTGTCCGCCGCCGGTGAAGATGCCCTTCAACGGCGCCACGTCCGCGTAGTCCCGGCCCATCGCCACCCACACGTGCCGCGGCCCGACCGGGATCGCGTTCGTCGGGTCGTACGCCCACCACCCGCCGGTCCAGACGTCGACCCAGGCGTGCGACTCCCCTTCGACCACCTCGCCGAGCTTCGCGTCCGGCTTGGTGTGGAGGTACCCCGACACGTACCGGGCCGGGACGCCGATCGCGCGCAGCATCACCAGCGTCACGTGCGCGAAGTCCTGGCACACACCTTCACGCGCCTGCCAGGCGTCCGTCGCCGTCGAGTGGACGCCGGTCGTGCCCGGCTGGTACTTCAGCTGCTTGTTCACCCACTCGCACACGGCCAGGACCGCGTCCGCCGGGTCCAGGCCGGTGCGGAGGGCACGGGCCTCGCGCGCCAGCGTCGTGTCGTGCGGGGTGTAGTCGGTCGGGGTCAGGTACTCCGTGCGGTGGTCGATCACCGTCTCGGACCGCAGGTCCTTCCACGACGCCGTGCGGATCGGCTCGGCCTCGTCGGCCGTCTCGACCACCGACGTCGCCAGCACCGTGAACTCGGTGTGCGGGGCGTGGAGGTCGAACGACGTCACGACCGTGCCCCAGTAGTCCGTGTACCGGTAGGCGCGGGTGGCCGGGGTCGTCTCGATGCGGGTCGCGACCGTCGTCTGGCGGCGGTCCGAGCGCGGGGTCAGCCGGGCCTCGTTGTACGACTGCGTCGCCGGTGTCGCGTACCGGTAGCCCGTCCGGTGCGCGACCCGCAGCTGCCACGTCACAGGGAAACCTCCGCGCCGCTCCACGCCACCCACGGCGACGTGCTGAAGTACTGCATCGAGACCGCTTCCCCGATCTCCTTGATCGACGTCTGCAGCGCGCCGAGCCGCCGGGGCAGGTCGGTGAGCAGCTCCGACGGGCGGAGGAACTCGAGCTCGCTGCGGGCCCGGCCGAGTTCGCGCAGGGCTTCGGACTTCTCGTTGCTGCGCGACCCGCTGCCCGGGTCGAGCCGCTGCAGGCACTCCTCGGCCTGCCGCAGCGCGTGGAACACCGAACGCGGGAACAGCGTGTCGCGCAACAGGAACTGCACGACACGGCCGGCGTCCAGGGCACCCCGGTACGTCCGCAGGTAGGTGTCCTGCGCGCCGGCCGAGCGCAGCACCGTGATCCAGCCCGGCGAAGACGCGCGGTCCGCGACCCGGGACAACAGCAGCCGCACGACCATGTCGGCGCGTTCGATCGACCGGCCGAGCACCATGAACAGCCAGCCGTCGTCCCGCGACATCGTCGAGTCGGCCAGCCCCGCGAACATCGCCGCGCGCTCCTCCACGAACGACAGGAACGCGTGCGGGCCGGCGCGGCGGGCGTAGCGCTGCCGGTCGGGCACCGCGTTCCACGTCGCGTTCAGGCATTCCCACAGCTCGGTCGGGACGACTTCGCGGGCGCCGCGCGTGTTTTCGCGCGCCGAGTTGATCGAGCCGACGATCGACGCCGGGTTGTCCTTCCCGTACGCCACCAGCTCGGTCAGCTTCCACACGTCGAGGTCCTCCGCGCCGGCCGGGTCGATGCCGAGGACGGCCAGCAGCTGCCGGCTCGCGTGGTCCGGGTCGACGGTGGCGTCCTCCAGCAGCTGGTGGACCGAGACGTTGAGGATGCGGGAGGTGTCGTCGGCGCGTTCGACGTACCGGCCGATCCAGTACAGCGACTCCGCGTTGCGGGCCAGCATCGGAACCTCCCTAGCTCTGCTGTTGCTGCTGTTGCTGGGACGAGGTCAGCTCGGGTCCCTGCTCGGCGACCAGGCCGTCCACAGTGGACATCGCGCCGAGGGCCGGGGACTCCAGCTCGCGCTCGGCCGTCGACGCCCGGGACGCCAGCACCCACGTGTCCTTCGAGCCGCCGCCCTGCGAGGAGTTGACGACCAGGCTGCCCTCCGGCAGCGCCACCCGGGTCAGCCCGCCGGGCAGCACGAAGATGTCCTTGCCGTCGTTGACGGCGAACGGCCGCAGGTCGACGTGCCGCGGCGCGAGCCGGTCGTCCACCTTGGCCGGGACGGTCGAGAGCTGGACCACCGGCTGCGCGATCCAGCCGCGCCGGTTCGCGCGCACCTTCCGCCGCAGCGTCGCCAGCTCCGCCGGGGTCGCCTCCGGCCCGAACACGATCCCGTAGCCGCCCGAGCCCTCGACCGGCTTCACGACCAGCTCGTCGAGGTGGGCCATGACGTGGTCGAACTCGTCCGGCAGCCAGCAGCGGAAGGTGTCCACATTGGGCAGCAGCGGCTTTTCGTTCAGGTAGTACTTCACCATCTCCGGCACGTAGGTGTAGACGAGCTTGTCGTCGCCGACACCGTTGCCGACGGCGTTCGCGACGACGACGTTGCCCGCCCGGGCCGCGTTCAGCACGCCGGCCACGCCGAGCACGGAGTCCGGCCGGTAGTGCACCGGGTCGAGGAACTCGTCGTCGATCCGCCGGTAGATGACGTCGACCTGGCGTTCGCCCTCGGTGGTCCGCAGGTAGACCACGTTGTCGCGGCAGAACATGTCCCGGCCCTCGACCAGCTCGACGCCCATCAGCCGGGCCAGCAGCGAGTGTTCGAAGTACGCCGAGTTGTAGACACCGGGGGTGAGCACGACGACGGTCGGGTCGGCGACGTTCGCCGCGGCCGCCGCGCGCAACGCCCGGAGCAGGTGCGACGCGTAGTCGCCGACCGGTCGCACCCGGTGCTGGGCGAACAGGTCCGGGAAGACCCGGGCCATCGTCCGCCGGTTCTCCATCACGTACGACACCCCGGACGGGTTGCGCAGGTTGTCCTCCAGCACGCGGAACGTGCCCTCTTCGTCACGCACGAGGTCCACACCGGACACGTGAAGGCGCACGCCGTTCGGCGGGTTGATGCCGAACGCCTCCCGCTGGAAGTGCTCGCACGAGGTGATCAGCCGGCGCGGCAGCACGCCGTCGCGCAGGATCTGCCGGTCGCCGTAGACGTCGGCGAGGAACGCTTCCAGGGCGCGGACGCGCTGGGCGACACCGCGCTCGAGCTTCGCCCACTCGGCGGCCTGGATCACCCGCGGCACCAGGTCCAGCGGGAACGGCCGTTCCTGTCCGGACAGCGAGAACGTGATGCCCTGGTCGACCATCGCGCGGTCCAGCGCGAGCGCCCGCGAGTTCAGGTCGTGCGCGTCGAGCGCCGCGATCGACTCGTACAGCGCGCGGTACGGGCCGCGGACCGTCCCGTCGGCGGCGAACATTTCGTCGTAGGCGCCCGCGTGCGGCCGGTCCGGGGCCAGGTACCCGTCGAACCGGGCCCCCGGACGGGTGATCCGGCTGGTCGCCGTCTTCCTCGCGCGTCGACCGGAGGGGGGCAGCCGCGGCGGGGTGGCGTTCATGAACGACATCCTTGCTCACCGTGCGCTTCGGAAGCGACACTCGCGCGCTCCTCTAAACATCGCTGTAACTTCACGGTGCTGTGCTTTGGTATGGATGAGTGGCAATATGCGTGCTCTCAGAACCTGAGAACTACGAGGAGTGACGACGTGGCCCGAGGAACCCAGCTCAAGGCGATCGCCCTGCTGCCTGCGTTCGCCCTGGTCGGCTTGACCGTGGCGTGCGGCGCGGGAGGGAGCGGCGCGGGCAACGTCGGCTCCAGCACCTCCGCCGCCGCGCCGGGCGCCGGATCGGGTGACGTGGGTGCGGTCGCCAAGGACGACGCGCTGGCCGCGATGGTGCCCGCCGACGTGAAGGCCGACGGCAAGATCGTGGTCGGCCAGGACCAGAGCTACCCGCCGAACGAGTTCGTCGACGGCGGCAAGCCGGCCGGCTTCGACGTCGACCTCGGCACCGCCATCGGCCAGGTGCTCGGCGTCCAGATGGACTTCCAGAACGCCGCCTTCGACGGCATCATCCCCGGCATCGGCGCCAAGAAGTACGAGCTGGCGATGTCGTCGTTCAGCATCAACGCCGAGCGGCTGCAGTCGGTCGACATGATCTCCTACTACAGCGCGGGCACCTCGCTGGCCGTGCTGAAGGGCAACCCCGACGGCCTCAAGGTCGACGACCTGTGCGGCAAGAAGGTCGCCGTCCAGAAGGGCACCACCCAGGTCGAGGACCTCGACAAGAAGAACGCCGCCTGCACCGGTGCGGGCAAGCCCGCCATCGACGTCACGCAGCTGCAGGCCCAGACCGACGTCAACCTGGCCCTCACCGCCAAGCGCGTGCAGGGCGAGCTGGCCGACTCCCCGGTCATCGACTACGCGGTGAAGCAGACCAACGGCCAGCTCGAGTCGGTCGGCACGCCGTACGACACGGCGCCGTACGGCATCGTGCTGCCGAAGAACAGCGGCGACTTCGGCAAGGCCGTCCAGGGCGCGATCCAGAAGCTGATCGACAGCGGCGCGTACAAGAAGATCCTGGACAAGTGGGGTCTGAACGCCGCGGGCGCGGTCACCAAGTCGGAGATCAACCCGGCCTCCTGAGGCGTTTCAGTTAGGACTGGTTTCCGTGAGTTCCTCCGAAGCGCCTCCAGCCGAGGCGCCGGCCGAAGCCGAGCCCATCCAGGCCGTCCCGGTGCGCCACTACGGGCGCTGGGTGGCCGGGGTGGTCATCCTCTTCCTCGCGTTCATCGTGGCCCGCAGCGTGATCACGAACGACGCACTGCAGTGGCCGGTCGTCGGGGACTACCTCTTCGACGACCGGGTGCTGCGCGGCCTGCAGAACACCCTGATCCTGACCGTGATCGCGATGCTGATCGGGATCGTCGGCGGGATCCTGCTGGCCGTGATGCGGCTGTCGCCCAACCCGCTGACCTCCGGGGCGGCGGGCATCTACATCTGGCTGTTCCGCGGCACGCCACTGATCACGCAGCTGGTGATCTGGAACTTCCTGGCGCTGGCCTACCCGCGCCTCGGCCTGGGCATCCCGTTCGGGCCGGAGTTCGTCAGCTGGGACACCAACCAGCTGATCACGCAGTTCACCGCGTCGCTGCTCGGCCTCGGCCTCAACGAAGCCGCGTACATGGCGGAGATCGTGCGCGGTGGCATCCAGTCGGTCGACTCGGGCCAGCTGGAAGCGGCGAGCGCGCTCGGCATGAGCCGGACGAAGACCCTGCGGCGGATCATCCTGCCGCAGGCGATGCGGGTGATCATCCCGCCGACCGGCAACGAGACGATCTCGATGCTGAAGACGACGTCGCTGGTCGTGGCCATCGGCTACTTCGAGCTGATGGTCGCGGTGCAGACCATCTACTCGCAGAACTACAAGACGGTCCCGCTGCTCATCGTGGCGGCCGCCTGGTACCTGTTCATGACGTCGGTGCTGACGCTGGTCCAGATCCAGATCGAGAAGCGCTTCGCGCGGGGCACTTCGCGTGACGTGGTCCAGCGGCAGGGCTGGGCGTCGCGGATGTTCAGCCGGGGTGGAGGGAACGTCACATGACCCCCGTGGTGTCCGCGCAGCGGATCTACAAGAGCTTCGGCAGCGTCCACGTCCTCAAGGGCATCAACCTCGAGGTGCAGGAGCGGGAGGTGCTCTGCCTGATCGGGCCGTCCGGCTCGGGCAAGTCGACGCTGCTGCGCTGCATCAACCACCTCGAGAAGATCGACGCCGGCCGGCTGTACGTCGACGGCGTGCTGGTCGGCTACAAGCAGCGTGGCGACAAGCTGCACGAGCTGCGCGAGAAGGAGGTGGCGTTCCAGCGCAAGGACATCGGCATGGTGTTCCAGCGCTTCAACCTCTTCCCGCACATGACGGCGATCGAGAACGTCATGGAGGCGCCGATCCAGGTCCGGCGCGAGCCGAAGGCGCAGGTCCGGCAGCGGGCGCACGAGCTGCTGGAGCGCGTCGGCCTCGCCGACAAGGCGAAGAACTACCCGGCGCAGCTGTCCGGTGGGCAGCAGCAGCGGGTCGCGATCGCCCGGGCGCTGGCGATGGAGCCGAAGCTGATGCTGTTCGACGAGCCGACGTCCGCGCTGGACCCGGAGCTCGTCGGCGACGTCCTCGGCGTGATGAAGCAGCTCGCCAAGGACGGCATGACCATGGTCGTCGTCACGCACGAGATGCAGTTCGCGCGCGAGGTGGCGGACAAGGTGCTCTTCATGGACGGCGGCGTCGTCGTCGAAGAAGGGCCGCCGGAACGGGTGATCGGGAGCCCGCGCGAGGAGCGGACCAAGTCGTTCCTGGCCCGGGTGCTCAACCCGAACGCCTGACGGAACCCGTCGCGGTTCGCTATTTTGAAAGCGGGTGAGGGAGGGGGGCGGCGTTTTGACGACCGAAAGCGTGCTGCCCCCTCTCGACCCGTTCGCGGGCATCCCCGATCGCCGCTACGAAGTCAGGGCCGCCGACCTGCTGAAACCCGGTAACGCGGGCCTGATGCGCTGGCGGCGGCAGGCCACCAACGCCCCGATCGTCTACGTCGAAGACGCCTACATCACCGGGACGCTGGACCTGCGGGCCGCGGACCTGAAGTACCTGTTCCGGTTCGAGCGGTGCCGGTTCGAGCAGCCGCCGGACGTGCGCGAGGCGAACCTGCTGGGCCTGGTGTTCCGCAAGTGCTGGCTGCCGGGGCTCAAGGCCCGCAACATGCGCAGCCGCAACGACGTCCGGCTGATCCGCAGCGTCGTGCAGGTCGACGGCGACGTCCGCGAAATCGAGGAGACGACCGTCCAGCGCGGCGACGACCGCGAACGCGGCATGCCGAACGCCGCGGTCAACCTGACCGACGCGGTGATCGAGGGGTCGATGGTGCTGACCCGCACCGTGATCTCGCACCCGCACGGCAAGGCCATCCAGGCCGACCGGCTGGTGCTGACCGGCGCGTTGCTGGCCTACCGGATGGTCGCGAACGGCGAAGTCCGCCTCCCCGGCCTCCGGACCGGCGGTAACGTCAACTTCTCGGGAGCCACGCTGAACAACCCCGACGGCTTCGCGCTCAACGGCAACGGCCTGCACATCGGCGGCAGCCTGCTGTGCGAGGTCGACAACTACGGGCCGGCCAGCCAGCGCAAACGGTTCTCCGCGACCGGGATCATGTACCTGCCGAGCGCGACCGTGGACAGCGACATCTCGCTGCGCGAGGCCAAGCTGACGGTGTCCCAGCACGGGCCGATCGCCGTCGACGCGTGGAAGTCGAACGACCCGTACCTGGACCCGCGGCCGGCGCTGGTCGCGGACCGGATGCGCGTCGACGGGAACGTCGAGCTGTCCGACGGCCTGCAGGCGCTGGGCACGCTGCGCATGGTCAACGCCCGCATCGGCGGCTCGCTGCGGCTGGCCGGCGCCGAAATCCGCGTCGAACGCGGCAAGACGGTGCCGTACTACGACCGCGCGCTGCACCTGGACGGCTCCGAGATCGGCGGCGACATCGAGGCGACGAGCCTGCGCGTGCCGGCGGGCCAGCTGCGCCTGGCCGACGTCACGGTCGGCGGCAACTTCCTGGCCTGGAACTCGATGTTCCGCCACCCCGGCCGGGACGTGTTCTCCGCCCGCCGGTCGAAGATCGCGGGCAACTTCCAGCTCACGGACGCCACGATCCACGGCACGCTGCGCCTGCAGGGCGTGGACGTCGGCGGCAGCATCAACCTGGCGGGCACCCGCCTGACGGACCCAGGCCGCCGCGCGACCAGCAGTTATTCCCTCGACGTCCGGACCGGCCGGGTCGGCCGCGACCTGACCCTGCGCGACAACAACGGCCGCCCGTTCGTGGCCGAAGGCGGCGTCAACCTGGACGGCGCCCAGGTCGCCCGCCGGGTGGACCTGCGCGGATCCCAGCTGGGATCCCTGCCCCCGTTCAACGTGGCCCTCGACGCGGGCGACGTCGCCTCGGACGAGTTCATCCTGACGCCGAGCTCGGCGCCGGCCGGCCGCGTGGTGCTGCGCCGCGCGCACTGCGGCACGTTGAGCGACAACGACCAGTTCTGGGAGGCGTCGGAGGGCATCGAGCTGGAGGACTTCCGCTACGACGCGTTGAAGAAGGGCATCCCCCTCGACGACGACAAGGCACTGGACGAGCGGATCGAGATGCTGCGCAAGGCCATGCGCGGCTACCGCCCGGGCCCGTACGACCAGCTGGCCCACATGCTGCGCGCGGCGGGAAACGAAGAACACGCGTCGACGGTGGCGTTGCGCAAGCAGCAGTTCAGGTACGAGGCCCTGGCCCGCGGCTTCAAGTTCTTCGGCCCGGGGGTGCGGCTGTGGAGCTGGCTCCAGCGCTCGATGGTGGGCTACGGCTACCGCCCGGTCCGGGCCCTCGGCTGGCTGCTGACGCTGCTGGTGCTGGGCAGCCTGTGGTTCGGCCTGGGCACGGACGACTGCGTCCACGACAAGTCGGGCCGGGTCGTGGCGAACGGCGAGCGCTGCGTGGTCAACCAGCAGGACACGGGCCTGCAGTGGAACCCGGTGATCTACACGGCGGATTTGCTGGTCCCGATCGTCGACTTCGGCAACAAGTCGAGGTGGTACATGCACGGCGCGGACAACTGGGTGGCGGCGGGCTTCACGGCCTCAGGCTGGATCCTGGCGACGACGGTAGCGGCCGGCGTGAGCCGGATGCTGCGTAGGGAGAACTGAGCAGCCCCCGTTTTCCACGCTAGCGGAGGGGACCGACGGAATCGGTGCCGCCGAGGGCGGTTGTCCACAGGGAATTCGGAACCGGCGGCGAGTAGGACGTCAGCTACCGGCGGCCGGCAGCGGAAGGTGAGTACGACGTCACCAGACCTCCCCCGCCCTCATCCTCAGCGTCCCTTCAGCCGGTGGGCGGGTTTGTCAAGGCACGCTTTCCCGCCTTGACAAACCCGACCGGCGGCTGAAACTCCTACCGGAGGGGCGGGGGAGGTCGGACCCGCTGCCCAGCCGCGGCAGAGCAAAGCCGCGGTAGATCTTTCTGCCGCGGCTTTAAAGAATGTCCTCGCCGGACGGGCAGGCTCCGGGATGACCCCTCGTCCCGCTGTCCCCTCGGCTTTGTGAGGTGGGCCGCTGGGTGGTCATCCCGTCGCCTGATTGAGGCCTATCACTTTGAGCCGGGCCCGCAATGTTGCGCTGTTCTCTCGCGTTGCGCTGTGTGTTGCGGGCCCGGCTCAAAGTGATTTGACGGCCTCAGGCGACGGGATGACCACCCAGCTCCTCTATTGGGTCAAGACGGCCGCCCGGGCCGCCGAGGCTAGTCGATGAAGCGGGACCAGAACGGGATATAACGCGGGCCGTCCGGTGGGGCCGTGCTGATTCCGCCCGTTGCGAACTCGCGGTGCAGGTAGTCACGCAGGTCGCTGCCGTACACGATGATGTCCGTCTGGTACACCGACAGCACCGGGTAGCCGACCGTGTCCGGCAGGCCCGGCAGGTACCGGTGCCCGCACACCGGCACCAGTTGCGGGACGTCGGCCAGGCGGCGGCGGGCCTCGCGGACCGCGTCCTCGGGGCCGACCGGGCGGGTGCCCCAGTCCGGGAGCCAGAAGCCGTTGTGTTCGACGTCGTACAGTACGCCGTCGACCGGCCATGCCAAACGTTTGCGCAGCTGCTCCGGGTTGCCGCAGCGCCAGTCGGGCCAGCGGTCGCCGATCGGGACGCCGGCGGACAGGAACGTGCGGTGGTCCGCGGCGAAGCGGAAGCCGAACCGGCGCTCGACGTCGTCGAGCTCGGTTTCGCTCAGCCCGGGACGCACGGGTTCCCGGAGGTTCTCCTGCAGGTGCCGCGCCTCCTCCGGGGTGAGGGCGCCGGCCGGTTGGACGGGGGTCATGAGCCGAGCCTAAGCGGCGGTTCACCGGCACGCCCGTCCTTTTTCGGCCACCCACAAGGGGTGAGTTTGTTCTCTCATCGGGCGGACCGCGGAACAGAGCGTGAACGCGTGTAGTTCACTCATGCCGTGACTTCCCCACGACCGCAGAGCCGCGTGCGCGCCCCCGAGCTGCGCGGCGACGTCTGGCTGAACACCGGCGGCCGCCCGCTCACCCTCGCCGAGCTGCGCGGCCGCGTCGTGCTGCTGGACTTCTGGACCAGCGGCTGCATCAACTGCCTCCACGTGCTCGACGAGCTGCGGCCGCTGGAGGCCGAGTTCGCGGACGTGCTGGTCACGATCGGTGTCCACTCGCCGAAGTTCCTGCACGAGGGCGAGCGCGCGTCGATCGAAGCCGCGGTCCGCCGCTACGACGTGCACCACCCGGTCGTCAACGACCCGGAGATGGAGCTGTGGTCGCAGTACGCGGTCCGCGCGTGGCCGACGCTGGTGGTCGTCGACCCCGAGGGGTACGTCGTGCACGTCGCCGCCGGCGAAGGGCACGAAGAGGCGCTTCGCCGCGTCATCGCCGACCTGGTGACGAAGCACGAAGCCAAGGGGACGCTGCGCCGCGGCGGCAGCCCGTACGTGCCGGTCGAGGAGCAGGCCGCCGAGCTGCGGTTCCCGAGCAAGGCCGTCGCCACGGCCGAGGGGCGCGTGCTGGTCGCCGACACGGGGCACCACGCGATCGTCGAGTTCGCTTCGGACGGCGAGACCGTCATCCGCCGCTTCGGCAGCGGGGAGCGCGGCGGCCAGGACGGCCCGTTCGACATCGCGACCTTCGCCGAGCCGTCGGGCATCGCGCTGCTGCCGTACGACGTCGCCGAGCGCGTCGGCTACCACGCCGTGGTCGCCGACACGGCCGGGCACCGGCTGCGCGGCCTGGACCTGATCACCGGCGAGGTGACGACGGTCGCCGGCACCGGCGCGCAGTGGCGCAGCGGGCCGGATTCCGGCAAGGGCGTCGATCTCACGAGCCCGTGGGACGTCGCCTGGTGGGGCCCGGCCGGCGGGGTCGTCGTCGCCATGGCGGGCAACCACACGCTCAGCATCTTCGACCCGGTCAGCGGCACGATCCGCCGCTTCGCCGGGACGACCGTCGAAGGCCTCCGCGACGGCGATGTCAGCGAAGCCTTTTTCGCGCAGACGTCCGGTTTGGCCGTGGACGGCGACAAGCTGTGGCTCGTCGACGCCGAGACGTCGGCGCTGCGCTGGATCGAGCCCGACGGCGAGTCGTTCACCGTCCAGACGGCGATCGGCGTCGACCTCTTTTCGTTCGGCCACACCGACGGCCCCGCCGACAAGGCGCTGCTGCAGCACCCGCTGGGCCTGGCCGTGCTGCCCGGCGACAAGATCGCGATCGCGGACACCTACAACGGCGCGGTCCGCCGGTTCGACGTCTTCACCCGCGAGGTGAGCACGATCGCCACCGGGCTCGCCGAGCCGCAGGGGTTGCTGTTGCACGACGGCGAGCTGCTGGTCGTCGAGTCGGCGGCCAACCGGATCGGCCCGCTGCCGTCCGCCGAGCCGACGGTCGTGGCCGGCGACGCGCACGCCGTGCGCCGCCCGCCGACGGTGCTGGCCCCGGGCGAAATCGAGTTTTCGGTGGTGTTCACGGCCCCACCCGGCGAGAAGCTGGACGACCGCTTCGGCCCGTCGACGCGGCTGGAGATCAGCGCGTCCCCGCCGTCCCTGCTGGTCGACGGCGGGGGCACGGGCACGGACCTGAGCCGCAAGATCCGCCTCGCCGCGGGCGAAGGCGTGCTGCAGGTGGTCGCCCAGGCGGCGAGCTGCGATGACGGCGGCGAGCACCCGGCGTGCCGCATCACCCGGCAGGACTGGGGCGTGCCGGTGCGGCTGGAAAGCGGCGGAGCCCGCGAGTTGAGTCTGGTCATGGCCGGTGCGCCGCGGACTGCCGAGTAACATGCAGGCCGTGTCTGACGGGCCGAAACTCGAAATCCAGATGCTGCACGATCGCGTGCTCGTGCGGCTGTCGCCGGAAGAGGGGGAGCGCCGCAGCAGCGGCGGCATCGTGATCCCCGCAACGGCTCAGGTCGCGCGCCGGCTGGCCTGGGGTGATGTACTGGGCGTGGGCAACAGTGTGCGGAACGTCAAGACTGGCGACCGCGTGCTGTTCAACCCGGAGGACCAGCTCGAGGTCGAGATCCAGGGCGAAGGGCACCTGGTGATGCGCGAACGCGACATCCACGCGGTGGCGACCGAGCGGACCGAGCACGGGACGGGGCTCTACCTGTAGGTCGGTCCCGCGGAAGGCAGGGGCGTGGCAGACGAAGAGGCGACCGAGAGCGCGGCAGTCGAGGTACCGGCCGCCGAGGTGTGGCCCGACGCCGAGCAGGAGCTGCCGGCGCCCGCCGCCGAACCCGAGCCGGAGCGGGCGATCGAGCAGGGCAGCACGGAGACATCCGAGCAGCCGGCCCCGCCCGAGCCGCCTGCGGCGGTCGGCTCCGCTGCGGCGCCTGCGCTGGCTGAGGGACCTGCGGCGGCGGGTTCGGTTGGGGCGCCTGCGCTGGTCGAGCCGCCTGTGGTGCCCGGGGGGCCGAGCAGCGATTCGGTGCCGGATTGGGCCGCGCCGGCCGAGGCGTCTGCCGAGGCAACCGCTGCTGCCGGGTTGCCGCCGGTCTGGCCTGCTGCGGAACCCGATGTCCCCGCCAAACCTGCCGCCGCCACCACTGATCTCTTTTCCGATGATCTGCTCGGCGAGCTTCTCGAAACCCCCACCCCTCCCCCGGCTCCCGACACTCCCGCTCGGAAGCTGCGCAAGGGCGTGGCGCGGACCATGATGGCCATCGGGCTTGCGCTCGGCCTGTTCGTCATCCTCTACGCCATCGACCTCGCCGTCAGCGCCGGGGATGTTCCACGCGGGGTGACCGTCGCCGGGATCGATGTCGGGGGGCTCTCCCATGCCGAGGCCGAAGCCAAGCTGCGGAGGGAGCTCGAGCCGCGGCTGATCCGGCCCGTTGTCGTGCACGGCGGGGATGTGCAGGCCGCGCTGGTGCCCTCGCAGTCCGGGCTCGGGCTCGACTGGCCGAACACCCTCGGGCTCGCCGGGCACCAGCCGCTCAGCCCGATCACGCGGATCATGTCCTTCTTCACCAGCCGCGAGGTCGGGGTCGCCACGCGCACCGATCCGAACCGGATCAGCGATGCCCTGCGTGAGCTCGCCGAGGGCAAGCTGAACCACCTCGCCACCGAAGGCTCGGTCGGGTTCACGCCGATCGACGGCAGCGACGGCGGTGTCACGCCCTACCCGGTCCTGCCGCGGCAGGGCCAGCAGCTCACCGATCTCGCCGGGGCCGTGCACACCGTCACCGACCACTGGCTCGACCCCGGCGGGGTCAAGCTCGCCATGGCGATCACGCCCGTGCGGGCGACCGCAGCCGGCGTGCAGGCCGCCTACCAGCAGATCGTCGTGCCCGCCGTCGCGAAGCCGGTCGTCGTGCACGGCCAGGGCAAGGACGTTCCGCTGAAGCCGGCCGTCATCGCGTCGGCGTTCCAGTTCGCGCCCGTCGAAGGCGGGGCCCTCGAGGTCCGGATCGACCAAGGCAAGCTGCAGGGCGCCCTGAAGGACGACCTCGCGAGCACCGAGACCGACGGCAAGGACGCGCAGATCGTCTTCAGCGGTGACCAGCCCGCCGTCGAGCCCTCCGAGGACGCCCGCAAGATCGACTGGGAGAAGACCTTCCTCCCCCTGATCGACGTCCTCAAGAAGACGGACCAGCGCGATCTCCCGGTCGTCTACCGCGCGTCGGCACCCAGCGTGACCACCGACGCCGCCAGCGCGCTCGGCATCAAGGAGGTCATCGGCGAGTTCACCACCGGTGGCCTGGCCGGCCCGGCCGCGACGAACAACCAGACGCTCGCCGCCCGCGTCTCCGGCACCATCGTCAAGCCCGGCGAGACCTTCAGCCTCGGGGGCCGCTCCGGCCCGCGCACTGCGGACGCCGGTTACGTGCCCGCGCCGGTCGACGAGGACGGCACCGGACCCGACGTCGTCGGTGGTGGCGTCTCGCAGCTGGCGTCCACTTTGTACAACGCCGCCTACCTCGCCGGGCTCGCCGACGCCGGTCACCTGAACCACGACCACTACCTCGACCGCTACCCCGCCGGCCGCGACGCCAAGGCCGTCAACGCCGACGGCAGCCCCGTCGAGCTCAAGCTGACCAACGACGCGGCGACCGGCATCGCCATCCAGGCCACGGTGTCCGGCGACGCGGTGACCGTCCGGATCTGGGGCACCCGGCACTTCCGCGTCGAGGGCCAGACCGGCGAGCAGACCCCCGGCGACCCGCCCCCGATCCAGTTCGGCTCCGGTGGGAGCGGCCCGTGCCGGCCGTCGATCGGCTCGTCCGGGTTCAGCGTCACCGACACGCGCGTGCTCTACGACGTCGCGAGCGGCACCGAGGTCAGGCGGACGTCGCACACGGCGACCTACGGTCCGCGTCCGACCGTTCTGTGTTGAGTTGTCAGCGAAGGACCATGCAACCAGCCTCCTCGAAGTCGCGCAGCCACGCCGGCTCGCGGAACTGCTTGTTCCACCGGAGATCCAGCTTGTCCAGTTTGGACAGCTGGGCCAACGACGCCGGCAACGTCGTCAACGCGTTCTCCCGCAGATCCAGCTGACGCAGCTCACCCAGCGCCCCGATCGACGACGGCAGCGACGTCAGCCGGTTGCCGCGCAGGTGCAGCTCCCGCAACGCACTCAGCGAGCCGATCGACTCCGGCAGCGCGGTCAGCTCGTTGCGGTAGAGCCGGAGTTCGCGCAGCGCCGCGAACCCCGAGAGGTCCGCGGGAAGCGCCGTCAGCCGGTTGTCCGTGCACCCCAGGTACCGCAGCTTCCCCAGCCGGCACCAGGCATCCGGGAACTTCGTCAGCCGGTTGTCGCTGACGTACAGGTACTCGGTGAGGCCGGCCAGCTCGCCCAGCTCGTCCGGCAGCGCGTCGAACCGGTTGTGCGCCAGGTCGAGCGTGTGCAGCGACGTCAGCGCCGAAATCCCCGGCGGCAGCGAAGAAATCCGGTTCGCTGCGAGGTTCAGCACCTCCAACGACGTCAGCGACCACAGCGACCCGGGCACCTCCGAGATCGAGTTCTTGTACAGGTCGAGCCGGGTGACGTCGGGCGGTACCGAAGGCACCGACGTCAGCCCCTGATCGCTCAGGTCCAGTACCGTCATGACGACCGCCGGGTCCTGGGCAGCAACGCCCACGTCGCCGCGTTGTCCGGAGTGGACACCTGGATCCGCAGACCCGGTGCCTCCGACACGGCCAGCTCGGTCAGCCGGAAGTGCATCCGGCCGGCCCGCGGGTGCTCGAACTCCCGCAGCCTCGCCCGCGGCTCCGCCACCTCGTGCCGCGCCCACAGCCCGGCGAACTCGGGGCTCAGCGCGGACAGCCGCCGGATGTCCTCCTCCCACGACGGGTCACCGACGTGGTTGCCGTACTCGGCCCGCATCCGCGCAACCATGTGCGGCACTTCCTCGTCGTAGTTCAGCAGGAACCGCCGCGCGTTCGGCTCGGTCACGCAGCACCACAGCAGGTTCTTGTGCAGGCACGGCAGGCTGTGCCACTCCCAGAACAGGTCCTCCTGCGCCGCGTTCGACGCCAGGACGTCGAACCGGCCGTTGACCACGGTGGCCGGCAGCGGGTCGAGCGCGCGCAGCACTTCGCCCACCGCGTCCGGCACCTCCTCGACCGACGACGGCAGCCGCGACGGCGTCAGCTCCGCCAGCCGGTAGAGGTGCTCGCGCTCGGGGTGGTCCATTCGCAGCGTGCGCGCCACGGCGTCGAGCACCTGCGCGCTCGCGTTGATCGGCCGCCCCTGCTCCAGCCACGTGTACCAGGTGACGCCGACGCCGGCGAGCAGCGCGACCTCCTCCCGCCGCAACCCGCTGGTGCGGCGGCGCACGCCGGGCGGCAGCCCGACCTCGGCCGGGCCGATCCGTGCCCGGCACGCCTTGAGGAACTGGCCGAGTTCCTCCCGGCGGCTGGTGTGGACCTGCGTTGACGTCATGGGGACATGGTGCCCGAGAGGTACGACAATTTTCGGCGAACCAGGTGTTCCAGGTACCAGCATCAGCAGGCTCTCTCCGGCCAAGACCGAAGAACCTCAAGGTCGGACGCATGACACTGACCACCGATGCCGCGGCCATTCCGGACCGGGCTGCCCGGCCGGACAGGCGGCCGTGGTTCATGCTGGCCGTCCTCCTGCTCGGCCAGTTCATGGCGCTGCTCGACGTCACCGTCGTGAACGTCGCCATGACCGACATCCGCACCGACCTGCAGGCGTCCGGCGCCGCGCTGCAGCTCGTCGTGTCCGGCTACACCGTGGGTTACGCGATGCTCCTGATCACCGGCGCCCGGCTCGGCGAGCTGTTCGGACGGCGGCGGCTGTTCGTCACCGGCGTCGTCGCCTTCACCGTCTGCTCGCTGCTGTGCGGCTTCGCGCCGGATCCGGCGACGCTGATCGTCGCGCGGATCGCCCAGGGCGCCGGCGCCGCGCTGATGATGCCGCAGGTCATCAGCGTCATCCAGGCGCACTTCACCGGCCCCGCGCGGGCCAGGGCGCTCAGCGCGTACACCGCGGTCATCTCGGTCGCGTTCGTGGCCGGTCAGGTCCTCGGCGGGGTGCTCGTCGGCGCGGACCTGTTCGGGGCGGGCTGGCGGCCGATCTTCCTGGTGAACGTGCCGATCGGCGTGCTCGTGGCCGTGCTCGCCCTCCGGCTGGTCCCGGGCGGTGCGGCCAAGGCGGGCCGGCGGCTCGACCTCGCCGGTCTCGCGATCGCCGTGCCCGCGGTGGTGCTCGTCGTGCTGCCGCTGGTCCTCGGGCACGAAACCGGCTGGCCCACATGGACGTTCGGCTCGCTCGCGGCGGGCGTACTGCTGGCCGTGCTGTTCGTGGTCGTGGAACGCCGGGTGCGCGACCCCCTGGTCAACCTGGGCGTCCTCAAGGTCCGCGGGGTCGCGCCGGGACTGGCCGCCCTGGCCACCGGCATGGCGTCCTACGGCGGGTTCCTCTTCTGCGTGGCCTTGCACCTGCAGGCGGGTCTCGGGGAGACGGCGCTGGCCGCCGGCCTCACCATGGCGCCCGGCGGCGTGGTCTTCGGCATCTGCGGCTTCTTCTGGCACAAGCTGCCGGAACGCATCCACGCGGCGCTGGTACCACTCGGTTACGTCGGGTCGGCGGTCGCGTACGGGCTGCTGGGGCTGAGCCTGCAGGACGGCGGCAAGGGCGGCGCGCTGTTCTTCGCCGCGCTCGTGCTGTTCGGCCTGTCCATGGGCCTGGCGTTCGGATCGCTGATGGCGCACGCCCTCACGCACGTCCCGCTCGCGAGCGCGGCGGACGCCAGCGGCCTGCTCACGACGACGTTGCAGCTCGGCCAGGTCGTCGGGGTCGCGGTGTTCGGGAGCCTGTTCCTGACGCTCACCGGCGGGTCGTCCGCGCACGCCATCACCACGACGATGACGTGGGCGGCGGTGTTGCTGCTGGCGGGTAGCGGGTTCGCCGTCGCCCTCGCGCGGGCGTCGAGGCGGTAGGCACGGAAAAGCCCGGCCGGTTCACCCGAAGGTGGACCGGCCGGGCCGAGGTTCCTGGGTGTTACCGGGTTACACCACGACGGCCGTACGCGCCGGCGGCGATGCTGACACCGATCGCGGCCAGGACGACCTGGGTGAGGATCTCCAGCCAGTCGATGCCGTTGGTGTCCGCGTAGCCCAGGCCCCGCGCGATGGCGGTGCCGATGAAGGCGGCGATGATACCGATCACGATGGTCAGCCAGACCGGGATGTTCTGCTTGCCGGGAGCGACCAGCCGGCCCAGAACACCGATGATCAGCCCGACGACGATGGCGCTGATGATGCCGGCGACAGTCATCACTTTCTCCTCTCGGTGATCGCGGGTCCGGCCACTCGGTCCCGCGAACTCTCGCAGACGGAATTCCCCGGCGGTATGACGTCGAAACGCCGAAGGGCCCCTTCCGGGTCGGAAGGGGCCCTTCGGCGGAATGCGTTGATCAGAACGCGGCTTCGTCGATCTCCATGAGCTCGTTGTCGGCGGCCTCCACGATGGCGCGGCGGGCGGTCAGCTCCGGCAGCACCTGCTTCGCGAAGAACGACGCCACGGCGATCTTGCCCTCGTAGAACGGGGTGTCCTTGGCGGACGCGCCCGCGTCGAGCTTGCCGATCGCGACCTCGGCGTGCTTGAGCAGCTGCCAGCCGATCAGCAGGTCGCCGACCGACATCAGCAGGCGGACCGTGTGCTGGCCGACCTTGTTGATGCTCTGCGGGTCCTCCTGGGACGCGGTCAGGTAGCCGATCAGCGAGCCGAGCATGCCCTGGGTGTCCTCGAGGGCCTGCTTGAGCAGCGCGCGCTCGTTCTTGAGCCGGCCGTTGCCCGCCTCGGACTCGATGAACTTGGTGATCTCGCCGGCGACGAAGGCCAGCGACTGGCCCTTGTCACGGACGATCTTCCGGAAGAAGAAGTCCAGCGACTGGATCGCCGTGGTGCCCTCGTACAGCGAGTCGATCTTGGCGTCGCGGATGTACTGCTCGATCGGGTAGTCCTGCAGGAAGCCGGACCCGCCCAGCGTCTGCAGCGACTGCACGAGCTGCTCGGTGGCGCGCTCGGAGCCGACGCCCTTGACGATCGGCAGCAGCAGGTCGTTGACGCCGTGCGCGAGCTTCTGGTCGCCCTCGCCGGTCCACAGCTGGTCCTGGAAGGACGCGGTGTAGAGGTACACCGCGCGCAGGCCCTCGGCGTACGCCTTCTGCAGCATCAGCGAGCGGCGGACGTCCGGGTGGTGGGTGATGGTGACGCGCGGCGCGGTCTTGTTCAGCATGTTCGGCAGGTCGGCGCCCTGGACGCGCTCCTTGGCGTACTCGAGCGCGTTGAGGTAACCCGTCGACAGCGTCGCGATGGCCTTCGTGCCGACCATCATCCGGGCGTACTCGATGACCTGGAACATCTGCGCGATGCCGTCGTGGACCTCGCCGAGCAGCCAGCCCTTGGCCGGGGTGCCGTGCTGGCCGAAGGTCAGCTCGCACGTCGTCGAGGCCTTGATGCCCATCTTGTGCTCGACGTTCGTGACGAAGGCGCCGTTGCGCTCGCCCAGCTCACCGGTCTTGGAGTCGAAGTGGAACTTCGGGACGAGGAACAGCGACAGGCCCTTGGTGCCCGGCTTGGTCTCGATGCCGGGGCCCTCGGGGCGGGCGAGCACCAGGTGCATGATGTTTTCGCTCATGTCGTGCTCGGCCGAGGTGATGAACCGCTTCACGCCGTCGATGTGCCAGGAGCCGTCCTCCTGCTTGGTGGCCTTGGTGCGGCCCGCGCCGACGTCGGAGCCGGCGTCCGGCTCGGTCAGCACCATGGTGGCGCCCCACTGCCGGTCGATCATGATCTGGGCCCAGTGCTTCTGCTCTTCGGTGCCGTTCTTGTTCACGATCATGGCGAAGTTCGGGCCCGCCATGTACATGAACAGCGGGGCGTTCGCGCCGAGGATCAGCTCGGACGCCGCCCACTGCACGGTCGGGGGCAGCCCGAAGCCGCCGAGGTCGTTGGTCAGGCCGAGGCGCCACCACTCGCCGTCGAGGAGCTGCTTGTAGCTCTTCTTGAACGACTCGGGGATCTTGACGCTGAAGGTCTTCGGGTCGTACACGGGCGGGTTGCGGTCGGCGTCGGCGAAGGACTCGGCGAGCGGGCCGGTCGCGAGCTTGTTCAGCTCGGACAGCACCCCGCGCGCGGTCTCTTCGTCGGATTCGGCGAGCACACCCTTGCCCAGGCGGTCCTGCACGCCGAGTACCTCGAAGAGGTTGAACTCCAGGTCTCGGACGTTGCTCTTGTAGTGGCCCATGTCGTCACTCCAATGTGTTCGGCTCCCCGGCCGGGCACATGTTCGCCTTACTCGCCGGTAACTTCAGGATATTACCTGTGGGTAACCAGGGCAAGCAGATCCGCACTTCCGGGTAGGCGAAATTGGGGTCAGCGCTGGTTCGGAAGGGCGGTTGTGTCGGCAGTCACCGGGACGTGGCCGTCCTCCGCCCGGGCGACGAGGATCCCGCTGCGGAAGGCGATCGTCACCGCGTGTGTCCGGTCCCGGGCGGAAAGCTTGCGCAGGATGCTCTTCACGTGCGTCCGGACCGTCTCGACGGACAGGAAGAGCAGCTTCGCGATCGCCGAGTTTTCGAGTCCTTCGGCGACCAGCTGGAGCACCTGGTACTCGCGCCGGGACAGGGGCATCCCGCCGCGGGGCGACGGCGGGCTGTCGTCGCTTTTCGGGACCGTCGTGCGCTTCGGCCGGGCCGTCAGTGCGGCCAGCGCCGGATCGATGTAACGGCGATCGGTGTGGGCCCGCCGGATCGCTTCGGCCAGCCGCCGTGAATCGATCGACCGCGGCACGATCGCGTGCGCGCCCGCGGCGATCGCGGCCGCGAGGTACTGCTGCGTGCGGTTGGCGTCACGGATCAGCGTGACCAGGATCAGCGCCGGGTCACCCGCGTTGAGCAGCTTGGTCAGGTGGCAGTTCGGGTCGAGCGCCGAGTCGAGCACGACGACGTCCGGCTTGACCTGCTCGCACAGCTGCAGCGCGGCGTGGTGGCTGGCGGCCTGGCCCGCCCAGTGCAGCCCCTGGCTGCGGTGGACGAGCGCGGCGAGGCCGTCGCGGAAGATCGGGACCGGATCGACGACCGCCACGCCGAGACTGCGCCCGCCGGGTCCGGCCGGCCCGCTGGGCCTGCGGCTGGGCTCGATGCCGTGCATCGTGGGCCTCCGTCTCTGCGCCGTCGCCTTCGGGTCGCCTCGCCGGCGCCGTCCGATCCCCCTGCTGGACCGGCCAAGGTGACTCCTCCTGCTAGGTACGAGTCGCGATTGCGCAGCTCATGACGCCAAATCCCCCTCATGGCCCAACCTGCAGGTCACAGCAAACTGTGGGTAGAAGTCGATCTTGTCGAGCTGGCTTGGCCGGACGGGAAGGAACCTGATGGGGCAGTTGGCGCTACTGAGGGTGGCCCGCAGCCGTTCAACGATTTCGACAGTCATCGGATGCGGCCCGCAACCGCCCGAACTCGGCCGCCAGCCCGGCCGGCGTCCAGTGCGCGTTCAGCCCGCTCGGGTTCGGCAGCACCCACACGCGGGTGTCACCGATCCGGTGGTGGTCCTGCGGGCCGACGTGGGCTTTCGGGAAGCCGAACGCGGTCCGGTAGGCGGTGATCCCGACGACGGCCAGCCAGCGCGGGCGGTACTCGAGGACCTTCGCGACCAGCAGTTTCCCGCCTTCGCGCAGTTCGTCGCCGGACAGTTCGTCGGCGCGGGCCGTGGTCCGGGCCACGACGTTCGTGATGCCCAGGTGGAGGTCGAGGAGTTCGTGTTGTTCGCTGGGTTTGTACAAGCGTGGGGTGAAGCCGCCGTTGTGGAGCGCGGGCCAGAAGCGGTTGCCGGGGCGGGCGAAGTGCTGGCCGAGGGCGCCGGAGTAGAGGCCGGGGTTGATGCCGCAGAACAGGACGTCGAGGTCGGGCGCGATGACGTCCCGGATGGTCGTGTTGTGCGCTGCGGCCAGCTGGTCCTTGGTGGGTCGGGTGCTCACCGGTCCAGTTTCCGGCACGCTCGGGGGATGGAGGTCACCACGGACGGTTCCCCCGTCGAGGTCTACCTGCTCCTGCCGCCGAACGGTGAGGCGGAGATCGTGCACGCCGCCGTCCCGCCGGACGCCTCGGTCCTCGAACTCGGCAGCGGCGCCGGCCGCGTCACGCACCCGCTTGCCGAGCTGGGCCACGAGCTCGTCGCCGTGGACGACTCGCCCGCCATGCTCGCGCACGTCCGCTCCCCGGCAGTCTGCGTGCGAATCGGGGATCTGGACCTCGGGCGGACATTCGACGCGGTCCTTCTCGGCAGCCATCTGATCAACACCGAGCAAGACGCGGACCGGCAGGCGATGCTCGCCGCCGCGCGGCGCCACCTCAGCCCGGACGGGCAGCTGATCGTCGAGTGGCATCCGCCCGAGTGGTTCGACACGGCCGCGTCCGGCCAGGGCCGCCTGCTCGGGGAGGTGACGATCGAGCTCGCCGACGTGGTCCGCGACGGCGATCTGCTCTCGGCGACGGTCCGCTATTCGGCGCGCGGACGAGCGTGGCACCAGGAGTTCACCTGCCGCCGCTTGGCCCTCGACCACGTCCTGACCTCGGCCGATTTCGTCTTCGACCGCTGGCTCACTCCCGACCACATGTGGTTCGCCGCCCGCGCCCGTCGCAAGGGGTAGCGGATTCACCACGAACCTGCGTACCCTGTGTGATCTCCCGCACAGCGCCGTACCGAGGAGGATTTCGTGCAGCTTCCGATCGTCCTCGGGCTGGTTGCGCTGGTCCTCGCCGTCGCCGCGCTCGTTGTCGTGCTCGAAGACCGGCGGGCCGCCAAACGAGCCGCCTTGCAGCGGAAAGCCCGGCTAGCGCGTCTGGGCGAAGTCGACCCGCTCGCGCCGGGCCGGCTGCACGTGGACCGGTGAACGCAGGAACGTCAGCAGCAGCGCGCCGAACACCCAGCCCACGCCGGCGCCTGCCGTGTTGTTCATGAGGTCGTCGACGTCGAAGATGCGGTAGACGTACGGTGCTGTGCCGAAGTTGGCCGTGACCTGCGTGAGTTCGATGCACAGCGACGCCGTGAAGCCGATCAGGGCCGTGCCGATCAGGCCGCGGCGCCAGAGGATCCGCGCGAACACCCCCAGCGGGACGAACAGCAGCACGTTCAGGCACGCCTGCTGGAACGCCTGCGTCGTGAACCAGTCCCCGCCGCCGTGCTTGAGCAGCTCCGTGTGGATGTCGGCGATCCACTGGAACGGGTGCAGCTGCACCGTCTGCGCCAGCCGGCGGGTGCCCGGGCCCGGCAGCGGCAGGAGGACGACCGCGAGGGTCATGCAGCCGTAGAGCAGCACCGCCGCGGTGGCGGCGAGGCCGCGCAGGCGCAGGCCGCCGTGGCGGGCGAGCTGGGTGATCAGCTGCGGCACGAGCACCACGACCCACAGCGCGAGGAACCCGATGAAGCCGTACTGCAGGGCCGTGACCTGTGCGTTCGTCATGCCACCGACGGTATGGATCTTGCCGCCGGTGCCGCTTCGGTCGATGAGCCGCGCCGCCCGGTCACCATCGGCCACTTGGCCGACCCGCCGCCGGGCCGATCGGTCAGTCGTCGTCGCGCTCTTCGCCGCGTTCGGAATGCCAGGCGCTGAGCACCGTGCCCCCGATGAGCAGCACCACGACGACCAGCACGATCAGAACGACCTCGATGCCCATCTTTCCCCCACATGTCGGAACGTCCGCCACATCGGCACCGCCCGGCCGGGTGTTACCGAAGTCATGCCGGCGTAACCGGATGCTGCTTGCGCCGACCGGGGAATGACCACGACGCTCGGCACGTCGAACTCTTGTGCAGGCAACGAAAGGAACGCTCATGGCACCGGTCCGGGTCGGCATCGTCGGGCTCAGCGCGAACGGCGGCTGGGCCGCGACCGCGCACGTGCCCGCGCTGGCCGCGGTCGACGGCTACGAACTCCGGGCGCTCAGCGGCAGCAACGCCGAGTCCGCGCGGGTGGCCGGCGAGAAGTACGGCGTCCCCCTGACCTTCGGCGATGCCGGGGAGCTGGCCCGGCACCCGGAGGTCGACCTCGTGGTCGTCGCCGTGAAGGTGCCCGAGCACCGGGCGCTCATCGAGCCCGCGCTGGCCGCGGGCAAGCAGGTGCTGAGCGAGTGGCCGCTGGGCGTGAGCCTGGCCGAAACCGAGGCGCTGGCCGAAGCCGCTCGCGGGAAGACGACGGCGGTCGGCCTGCAGGGACGCTCGGCGCCGGCGTTGCGCTACCTGCGTGACCTCATCAAGGACGGCTACGTCGGCCGCGTCCTCTCGACGTCGCTGATCGCTTCCGGCGCCAACTGGGGGCCGAGCGTGCGGGCCGGCCGGGACTACCAGCTGCACCCCGAAGGCGGGGCGACGATGCTGACCATCCCCTTCGCGCACACCGTCGACGCGCTCGCCATGGTCCTCGGCGGCTTCACCACGCTCTCGGCGACGATGGCGACCGTCCGGCCGCGGGTGCGCGACGAGGTCACCGGCGAGTCGGTCGCGATGACCGCGCCGGACCAGATCGCCGTCACCGGCGTGCTGACCGGCGGCGCGGTCGCGTCGCTGCACGTGCGCGGCGGGACGTCGCCCGCGACGGACTTCCACTGGGAGATCAACGGCACCGAGGGCACGCTGGTCGTCGAGGCCGCGGACCCGCTGTTCTGGATCGCGAAGCTGACCTTGCGCGGCAGCCGGACCGGCACGCTCGAAAAGCTGACTGTTCCCGCCCGGTACGAACTGCCGCAGCTGGCCGGACGCAGCGCCGAACCGTCGTACAACGTGGCGCACGCCTACGCGCGGCACCTCAAGGGCGACCTCCCCGATTTCGCGCACGCCCTGCGCGTGCACCGCGTGCTGGACGCCGTCCAGCGGTCGGCCGACAGCGGGCGCCGGGTCGAGCCGGACGCAGAGTAACTGTTACCGCCGGTCGTAGGTTTCCGCTACCCTCGGGTCATGGACGACGTGGTCTACGACCGTGCGGGGCGCGGCGAGCCGCTGGTGCTGATCCACGGCATCGGTCACCGCCGTCAGGCGTGGGCGCCGGTGTTTCCGCTGCTCACGCCGCATCGCGACGTCATCGCCGTCGACTTGCCCGGCTTCGGGGAGTCGCCCGAGCCGTCCGGCGGGTACGGCATCGAGCCCGCGCTGGTGATGTTCAAGGAACTCTTCACCGACCTCGGGCTCGACCGGCCGCACGTCGCCGGCAACTCGCTCGGCGGCCTGCTGTCGCTGGCGCTCGGAGAGGCCGGGCTGGTCCGCAGCGTCACGGCGTTGTCGCCGGCCGGGCTGTGGAACCGGCGCCAGAAGGTGTACGCCATCGCGACGCTCAAGGCCCACCGTGCCCTTGCCCAGCGCACGCCGCCGCACGTCGTGCGCCGGATCGCCGCGACCGCGGCCGGGCGGCGCGCGCTGACCGGGATGATCGTCGGGCGGCCCGAGCGGCAGACGCCCGAATCCGTCGTCGAGGACGCCCACGCGCTCGCCACCGCGCCCGGCTTCGAACCCACCGCCGCCCAGTCCCGCGGGGACTTCCGCTTCACCGGCCCGGTCACCGGCGTCCCGGTGACGATCGCCTGGGCCGAGCGCGACCGGATCCTCGCCCGGCCGCGCGTCGCCGACCTGCGGAAAGTCGCGCCGCACGGGGTGTTCCGGTTGCTGCCCGGCTGCGGGCACGTGCCGATGAACGACGACCCGGAGCTCGTGGCGCGCGTGCTGCTCGACGGAAGCCGTTAGGTGACATTCGCTTTACGGCCGTCTTTTGACCCTGGTAGGTGACCGGCTCACCAGGCAGAATCCTCCGCCGTGCGCCCGTTCGGGGACCCTGGGCGCGAATCGGAGGAAGAACACTCATGAGGCTTTCTACCCGGCTCGCGGTGTTCGCCGCGGCCGCGCTGGCTACGACGGCGGTGACCACCGCACCCGCGTCCGCGGGCCAGCGCCCGGACCCCACGACCGACGTCCGGATCATCGGGTTCAACGACCTGCACGGCAACCTGGAGCCGCCGTCCGGTTCCAGCGGGCGCGTGGTGCAGTCGGACGGGACCACTGTGGACGCCGGCGGGGCCGCTTACCTGGCCACGCACGTGAAGCAGCTGCGGGCGCAGGTGCGCAACTCGTTCGTCGTGTCCGCCGGGGACAACATCGGCGCGTCGCCGCTGACCTCGGCGCTGTTCCACGACGAGCCGACCATCGACTTCCTGAACATGCTCGGCGTCAACGCGTCCGTCGTCGGCAACCACGAGTTCGACGAGGGCTACAAGGAACTGCAGCGCATGCAGTTCGGCGGCTGCCACCCGACGGACGGCTGCCAGTTCCAGCCGACGTTCGACGGTGCGAAGTTCCCGTTCCTCGGGTCCAATGTGTACTTCACCAACGGCCTGCCCGCGCTGTTGCCGTTCACCGTCAAGTTCGAAGGCGGTGTGCCGGTCGGCGTCATCGGCGCCACGCTGAAGGACCTGCCCTCCGTCGTCACGCCGGAGGCCATCAAGGGCCTGAAGTTCGGTGACGAGGTCGAGGCGATCAACCGGACCGCGAACCTGCTCGACTACTTCGGCGTCAAGGCCCAGGTCGTGCTCATGCACCAGGGCGACGGCACCGAGGTCGAGGGCCCGAACGACTGCAAGCTGCGCCCGGGCCCGGCCGCCGCGATCGCGGCCGCGGTGACGCCGAAGGTCGACGCCTTCTTCACCGGGCACAGCCACCAGCAGTACAACTGCGTGATCAACGACCCGGCGGGCCAACCGCGGCCGGTCATCCAGGGCTCGTCGTTCGGCCGGCTGCTGTCGGTGGTGGACCTGAAGATCAGCCTGAAGACCCGCGACGTCGTGCGGTCGCAGACCAAGGCGTTCAACGAGATCGTCACCCGCACGGTCACGCCGGACCCGGCCGTGGCCGCGCTGGTCGCCGACGCCAAGACCAAGTCCGCGCCGATCGCGAACCGGCAGGTCGGCACCATCACCGCCGACCTGCCGGCGGCGGGCAACGCGGCCGGTGAGTCGCCGCTCGGCGACGTCATCGCCGACGCGCAGCTCGCGGGCACGCAGTCGAACAACGCGGTCGTCGCGATCACCAACCCGGGCGGCATCCGCGCCGACCTGACGTACAAGTCGTCGCCGAGTGGCGAGGGCGACGGCGTGGTGACCTACGGCGAGGCGTTCACGGTCCAGCCGTTCTCGAACATCATGCAGACGATCACGCTGACCGGCGCGAACCTGAAGAACGTGCTGGAACAGCAGTGGACCGCGGCCGGCACCAAGATTCTGCAGATCTCGAGTTCGCTGCACTACTCGTACTCGGCGAGCGCGCCGATCGGCTCGCGCGTCTCGAACCTCACGATCAACGGCACGCCGGTCGACCCGGCGGCGACGTTCCGCGTGTCGGTGAACAACTTCCTCGCCGCCGGCGGGGACGGCTTCACCGAGTTCACCAAGGGCACGAACCTGTCGGGCGGCCCGGTGGACCTCGACGCGCTGATCGCCTACCTGGGTGCGCACCCGAACCTGGCGCCGCCCGCGGCGGACCGGATCACCCGCCTGCCGTAGTTCCCGTTTTTCCAAGCCGCCGGGTCGACAATGGACCCATGACGACCTGGGAAGACGTCGTGCACCTCGCCTCCGGGCTGCCGGAGGTCGAGGTGTCGACGTGGTATCGGACGCCCGCGCTGAAGGTGGCGGGCAAGGGTTTCGCGCGGCTGCGCACCGAGGCCGAAGGCGGCCTGGTGGTGCTGTGCGGGCACGACGAGAAGGCCGCGTTGCTGGGTTCCGGCGACGCGGCCTTCTTCACGACCCCGCACTACGACGGGTACGGCTCGATCATCGTGGATCTCAAGCGCGTGGACGTCGATCAGCTGCGTGAGCTGCTCGAAGAGGCGTGGCGGCTGAAGGCGCCGAAGCGGCTCACCACTTGAGCTCGCCCTTGAGCATGCTCATCAGGATCATGTCGTGCCGCTGCCCGTCGAGGCCGACGAACGCCTCGCGGTGCCGGCCCTCCTCGACGAACCCGATCTTGCGGTAGACGTGCCGGGCGACCTCGTTCTCGGCGACGACCCACAGCGTGACCTGGTGCAGCCGCATGTTGTTGAAGCCGTACCGGCACATCAGGCGCAGCGCCTCGGTGCCGTAGCCGCCGCCGGCGCGGTACTCGGCGTCGCCGATGTAGACGTCGAGGTACGCCTCGCCGATTTCGGGCTCGGCGTCGCGCAGGTCGATGACGCCGATGAGCTTGCGCTCGGCTTTCGCTTCGATGCCGAGGACGACCTTCTCGTAGGTGTTGACCGCGCGGTCTTCGCAGCGCTTGCGCACCTGGGCGAGGGAAAGCGGGTGGTCGTTCTCCATCCAGCGGCCGACCTCCGGGTCGGTCACGAACGCGTGAATCCGCTCGGCGTCCTCCGGTTCGAGCGCGCGCAGCCGGACGAGTTCCCCCTCGAGCAGCATTTCTCCCCCTAATCCCGCTTCAGCAGCAGGAAGTCGTTGACGTCCAGCAGGCCGAGGATCTGCCGGATCGGCACCGGCATGGCCTTCCGCGACTCATCATGCACGAGCTCGGCGCCGTGGGTGGAAAGGTTTTCCCGCCGGGTGACGAGGGTGCAGCCGCCGGCGGCGAGCACGTTCTTCACCCAGTCCGCGCCGGGGCCGTAGGTCAGGGCGACGACGAAGCCGTCCTTCGTGCGGAAGACGTTGACCGGCGTGCGGAACTCGCGCCCGGACTTCCGTCCCTTGTGGACGACCATGGCGAAGCCGGGCGCCCAGCCGGCGACGTGCTTGAGAACCTGGTTGGTCGCGACGCGGTTGAAGCGGGCGACTCGCTTCGAGAGCACCATGCCCCCATGATGATCCTGCGGGGCGCAGATATCAACATTTGATGAATTAACCGATCGGGTGACCCCGGCTCCCGGTGGGCGGCGCCGCGATGGTGGGATATGGCGCATGTCGACCGAATGGCCGCTGCGCCAGGACCCGGAAGGGCCGGTCATCATCGCGCTGGCCCTGGTGAACGACCCCGACGCGCTGGGTTTCGTCGTGCTGGACGACGAGGACGACTGGTTCATCAGCGACGGCACCGAGCTGTCCGACGACGTGCTGGTCAACCGCGAGAGCTTCGGCAAGATGTCGCTGCGCGAAGCCTTCGAGCTGCTGCCACAGCTGGGCGCGCTGGCGGACCTCCCGACGGGCATGGCCGCCGACTGGGACCCGGAGCGCCGCACGTGGCTGCTCTCGTCGGTGACCGGCTCCGACGACGAGGACGAGGACGTCCGCCTGCTCGCCCAGCGCCGGGCGAACTGGGCGTACGAAGGCTCGCCGGACGACGAGGCCCAGATCAGCACCGGCCTGACCGAGATCCCGACCGGGCCGCAGCAGCCGGTGCGCGCGGTCCGTCAGGTCGTGCGCGAGCAGGACGGCACCTGGCTGTTCGTCGGGTTCGAGGTCCCGGAGGCGGAGGACTTCGAGGTCGAGGGCCTGGAGCTGGAGCACGTGGCGAACCTGTACCCGGACGTGCGGACGGTGCTGAAGGCTGCACCGGGCCAGGTGTACGACCGCGAGACACCGGAGTCGGACTGGGAGCTCGTCGAGGGCTGAGAAAAATCCGGCGCGGTTGTCCCGGCGCGGCTCCGCCCGTTCGTCCTTACAGTGAGAACCGGCGATCGGCGCCGGTCAGGACCTGTGAGGAGCAGCCATGCCCCAGTACGCCGCGTTGATCTACGCCTCCGACGTCGACCCGACCCGGCCCGAAGCCGCCGGCATGCTGAAGGACTACGACGAGTTCGGCGCCGGCGCGGCCGCGGTCATCCGCGGTGGCGCGGCGCTGTACCCGACCGCGACCGCGACGACCGTCCGCGTCACCGGCGGCAAGGGCGGCGACATCGTCACCAGCGACGGCCCGTACGCGGAGACGAAGGAAGCCCTCACCGGCTTCTACCTGCTGGAATGCGCGGATCTCGACGAAGCCGTCAAGGTCGCGGCGCAGATCCCGGGCGCCTGGGACGGCGCCATCGAGGTCCGGCCGGTCGTCGACTTCGGCCGGTGAGCGGCACCGGGGACGCGGTCGCGCGGCTGGTCCGAAACGAGGGCACCCGGGTACTGGCCACGCTGGTCCGCGTCACCGGAAGTGTCGACCTGGCCGAGGATGCGGTGCAGGACGCCGTCGTGCGCGCGCTCGAGACGTGGCCGCGCGACGGCGTCCCCGAAAACCCGCGTGGCTGGCTGCTGGTCGCGGCCCGCCGCCGCGCGGTGGACGTGGTCCGGCGTGAAGCGAAGCGGCTCGGGAAGGAGGCGGACGCGATGCCGGCCGTCGACCCGTTCCCGGACCCGGTCTCGGTCCGCGACGACCTGCTGCGCCTGGTGTTCACGTGCTGCCACCCGGCGTTGTCGCTGGACGCGCAGGTGGCGCTGGCGCTCCGGACGTTGGGCGGGTTGTCGACCGCGGAGGTCGCACGCGCCTTGCTGGTCCCCGAAGCGACGATGGCGAAGCGGCTGACGCGGGCGAAGCAGAAGATCGCTCAGGCGCGGATCCCGTACCGGGTGCCTTCGGCGGAGGAACTGCCCGCGCGTCTCGCGGGGGTGGCGTCGACGGTGTACCTGATCTTCAACGAGGGCTACACGGGCCGCGCCACGCTCGCCGACGGGGGCGTCCGCCTGGCCCGGTTGCTGGTGTCCCTGATGCCGGACGAGCCGACGGCCCTGGGTCTGCTGGCGTTGGTGTTGCTGCAGGACGCCCGCCGCGCGGCCCGGTTCCTCCCGGACGGCTCGCCGGCGTTGCTCTCGGTGCAGGACCGTTCGTCGTGGGACGCGTCGCTGGTCAAGGAGGGCGTGGAGCTGGTGGGCCGCGGCCTGCGCCGGACCCCGGCGGTCCCGAACGCGTACGTGGTCCAGGCGGCGATCGCGGCCTGCCACGACCTGGCGCCGACGTACGCGGAGACGCAGTGGGACGCGGTGATTTCCTGGTACGACGTGCTGCTGACGGTCCAGGACACCCCGGTGGTGAGGCTGAACCGCGCGGCGGCGGTGGCCGAACGCGACGGCCCGGCCGCGGCTTTGGCGCTGGTGGACGCGTTGCCGGGGTTGGCCGAGTACCCGTGGTGGCACGCGTCGCGGGCGGAGTTGTTGCACCGCTTGGGTTCCGCGTCGGCTGCGGAGGCGTTGGCGCGTGCGGAGGAGACCGGCTTGCCCGCCGCCCATGTGGCGCATCTGCGGCGTCGGCTGGAATCACGGTGACTGTCATCGGTGGTTTCACGGTGAAAACCGCGGAACTGACGAAAAGCAAAAAGCCTCGGACTTCACGCCCGAGGCCTTTTGTGAGAGCGGATGACGGGAATCGAACCCGCGTATTCAGCTTGGGAAGCTGATGTTCTACCATTGAACTACATCCGCAGTGCGTCGTCAGCATACACGGCACCGTGATCCCCTTGTCCAGGACCCTCCTCCTTGACTCGCGCGCGTCAAGTGACAACACTTGTTGTCGACTGGTGGAGGTGCGCGCCATGGACGAGCCCGAGCTGTTCCGGCAAGGCGGGTTCCGGCTGGCCCAGCGGCTGTTCATCGAAGGTGACATCCGCGGTGACGAGCGGCAGGTCGCGCGGCTGCGCGAGTTCGCGCAGGTGCAGGACAAGCTCGCGGACGACGTCGTCGCCTGGATGGCGCAGCAGCCCAAAGGCGAGGGGCGTGCCCTCTTCGAAGCGGCGCTCAAGAGCCGCGCTGAAGCGGCCGGGCCGTTGAAGGACTTCTTCGACCAAGTCGACGCCAAGCCCTACTGGGTCGATGACGAGCGGCTCGAGCGCGGCGCGAAAGCCATCACGCGGGCCGGGCTGCTGGGGCTCTTTCCGCTCGGTGACATGTCGCTGATGGGGGGCTACCTCGCATCGCGGGCGACGAAAGCGCTGGTCGGGACCGGTGAAATCGAGCACAAGGCCACGCGGCGGCTCGTCGAGACCGCTGCCTGGTGGATCGACGTCACCACGCCCGGTGCCCTCAAGCACGGGGGGAAGGGGTACGCCGCCGCGTTGCGGATCCGGGTCGTGCACGCCCATGTGCGGGCCGCCATGAACCGGCGGGAGGACTGGGACTACGCCGCCTGGGATCGGCCCGTCAACCAGGTGCAGACCGCCGGGACGCTGCTGCTCTTCTCGCTCGTCTACGTCTTCGGCACGCAGTTGCTCGGCCTCCGCTACTCCGCCCGGGAACGCGGCGACATCCTGCACCTCTGGCGGTACATCGGCTGGCTCATGGGCGTCGACGACGAGCTGCTGCCCACCTCCGAAGAGGACGCCTGGCGACTGCTGTGGCTGCTCGCCGCCACCGAGTTCATCCCCGACGACGACTCGAAACGGCTCGCCAAGGCGCTGATCGAGGCCAACGCCGCCGTCGGCGAAGGGCGTGGGGCCGTCGGGAAGGTGCTTTCGCACGTCTCCGTCGCCGTGCACTCGTCGATCAGCCGGCTCGTGCTCGGGAAGGCCAACGCCGACTTCCTCGGGCTGCCGAACGATCCCGTCGCGCAGGCCGCGATCGTCGCCGTCGCCGGGGTCAACTTCGCCGCCGAGACCGTTCGGCGGTTCATTCCCGGGGCCACCGCGCTGCAGGAACGGATCGGGCAGGCCGGGCGGCGCGGGTACGTGAAGCGGCTCGAGAAGCTCTTCGCGCCTGACACGACCTACGCGCAGCACATGCGGGCCGCCTGAACCCACCGGATAGGCTTCGGGCCGTGCTGCTCAGTGACCGTGACCTCCGCAAAGAGCTCGACGCCGGCCGGCTCGGCATCGACCCCTTCGATGCCGGCATGGTCCAGCCGTCCAGCATCGACGTCCGGCTCGACCGGTTCTTCCGCGTCTTCGACAACAGCAAGTACACCCACATCGACCCGCAGTTGCAGCAGGACGAGCTGACCTCACTGGTCGAGAAGGAGGGCGACGAGCCCTTCGTGCTGCACCCGGGCGAGTTCGTGCTCGGGTCGACCTTCGAGCTCGTCACCCTCGCCGACGACCTCGCCGGCCGGCTCGAAGGCAAGTCGTCGCTGGGACGCCTCGGGCTGCTCACGCACTCGACCGCCGGGTTCATCGACCCCGGCTTCTCCGGGCACATCACCCTGGAGCTGTCGAACGTCGCGAACCTGCCGATCACGCTCTGGCCCGGCATGAAGATCGGCCAGCTCTGCATCTTCCGGCTCTCCAGCTCGGCCGAGCACCCGTACGGTTCCAGCGAAGCCGGGTCCCGCTACCAGGGGCAGCGCGGCCCGACCCCGAGCCGGGCGTACAAGAACTTCCACCGCGTCGACACCTGGCGCTAAGCCGCGACCTTTTCATCCCAGTCGATGCGGTGGTTCCACATGAAGGCGTTCGGGTCCTCCTCGAACGGCTTCGCGAACGCCCGCTTGATGAAGAAGTCGCGCACGACGCGCCCGACCGGGCCGATCACCTTCTGGTCGCCGTTGCGCTTGCCGGCCGCCACCACTGCTTCGACCCGCCCGCGCCGCAAGCTCTCGTACGTGGTCAGCGCGCGCTCGACGTCGGGCACGTCCCGGAGGCATTTGCCCAGCGTGACGGCGTCTTCGATGGCCATCGAGGCGCCCTGGCCCGCCGCCGGTGACGTCGCGTGCGCCGCGTCGCCGATGATCACCATGCGGCCGCGGTGCCAGACCGGGACTGTCGGGAAGTCGTACGTCGGCCAGGCCGGGTAGATCTCCCGGGTCGCGCGGATGATCCGGGTGGCCGGCGTGCGGTCGCGGGCCACCAGGTGCAGCAGCTCGGCGCGCAGCTTCTCCCCGGCGAGCGTGGCCAGTTCGGCCGCGGTCGGCTCGGTCTTGCGGGCCGGGTTCGCGAACCACCAGACGCGGCCGTCCGTGCTGACGACGTGGCAGAAGAACACGCGCTTGCCGAACACCATGTTCAGCACGCCCGGCTCGTCCGGCAGGTCCAGCCCTTCGGCGAACCCACCGGTGTTGAGCAGTGGGACGTACCGCGGTGACGGCGCGTCCGGGTCGATGATCGTGCGGACGCGGGAGCGGAGGCCGTCGGCGCCGATCAGGAGGTCGCCCGCCGCGTGCGAGCCGTCGGCGAAGTCCGCTCTGACGTGCGTTTCCGTCTGGTTCGCGTCGATCAAGCGCTTGCCGTACTCGATGCGGATGCCTCGCCGCACGGCTTCGTCGCGCAACGCGACGTAGAGGTCGGAACGCAGAACGGTCCGGCTCACCGTGCCGTTCGCCAGGGCGCCGCCGGAGAGTTCGGCCAGCCGGGTGCCGTTGCCGAGACCGATCGACATCCGCGGCGAGTCGAAGCCCACGCTGCGGACCACGTCCTTGAGTCCCAGCGGGGCCAAAGCCTCCAGGCCGTTGACCGCCAGCGTGAGGAACGCGCCGACGCCCTCGGAGTCGCGGTCGTAAGCCTCGTACACCGCCGGCTCGTGCCCGGCTTCGTGCAGGGCGATGGCCGTGATCGTGCCCGCGACGCCGCCCCCGATGATCAGTGCCCGTGTCATGTCGTTCGTCCCCTCGAATCTCTTAGAAAGTAATTCGTTTTATCGAACTAAAGGGTGGGCTAGGCTGGTCGCCGTGTCAAGCGAGCGCGCGAAACTCGTCGAAGAAGTCCTGCTCAGGTCGCGGGAGCTGTCGACGGAGACGGTCATGTTCCACACCGCGATCGCCGAGACCCGCGGACTGTCGGCGGTGGAGACGAAGGTCCTGGACTACCTCGCGCGCTTCGGCTCGCAGACGCCGAAGGACCTGGCGCGGCTCTCCGGCCTCGCACCCGCGTCGGTGACGGCGATGATCGACCGGCTGGAGCGCAAGGGCATCGTCAACCGCGAGCGCCACCCCGACGACCGGCGCAAGATCCTCATCGCGCTCGACCTGCAGTCGATCGCGAAGGGTGTGCACCTGTGGGACCACCTCGTCCAGGGCATGCACGAGCTCTGCGACCGCTACACCGACGACGAACTCCGGACGATCATCGGCTTCGTCCAGGCCGCCACCACCCTCACCCACGAGTCGACGGCGAAGCTGACCGGCGCCACGAAAGAGTGAGTATGAAGGCGTGAAACCGGGTCTGGTGCCACGCTCCCGTGCGAAGTCCGGGAAGGCGACACGGTCACCTTTTCGATTCTGGTCAAGAACACCGGCGACGTGCCGCTCACCGGCCTCGAGGTCGCGGACGACCACACGCCGTCCTGCGCGCGCACCGCGCCAGAACTGGCCGTGGACGCGGAAATCTCGTACAAGTGCACAACGGTCGCGGGCAAAGTTGGCTTCACGGGTAAAGCAACCGCCTCCGGCCAGGATCCGACCCGTCGTCCGAATACGCTGAATGGAGTAACGCGCAAGCGTCCGATTGCCGCGAATTCGGGACCTGTCACCGACGGGAAATGTGACCAGGGCGTTCGTAGGGTTCTCGGCGTAATCGTCCCGTGATACGTTCCTGCGCCGTGTCCCCCATTGGTGAACGTGCTCACGTGGTGATGGTGTCACTCAGTGTGCTGCTCGGCGTTTTTTCCGCCGCGGCCGGCACCTGGATGGCCACCGCGGAAGGAAACACCGCCGAGCTCGGCGCCGCGGCCCTGGTGCTGCCCAACGCCCCCGCCGGAGCCGGCAGCGGCAGCGGCACCGACCTCGCCGGCGGCCAGGTCCAGACCACCACCCCCGGTCAGCCTGCCGCGCCCTCGTCCTCGGCTCCCGCCCCGACGACGTCCTCCGCGGCACCCACGCCGACCGAGACGTCCGCGGCCCCGCCGGCCACGACGTCCGAGGCTCCGCCGCCGAGCACCAAGGCGGCCGCCCGCGTCGCGCCCTCGACCACCGCCCAGGTCCTCGCGCTGGTCAACGACGAGCGCGCGAAGGCAGGCTGCGATCCGCTGACCGAGGAATCGCACCTCACGGAGGCGGCGCAGGACTACAGCGACCAGATGTCGGCCGGGAACTTCTTCTCCCACACCAGCCCCGACGGCACCACGTTCGACCAGCGCATCAAGCAGGCCGGCTACTCCAAGCCCGGCGCGGAGAACATCGCCAAGGGGCAGACGTCGGCCGCGCAGGTGATGGATGCCTGGATGAACTCCGAGGGCCACCGCGCGAACATCCTCAACTGCTCGCTCAAGAAGCTCGGCGTCGGCGTCACGACCAAGGGCTGGTACTGGGTGCAGGACTTCGGCTACTGAGGTCGTTGAGGCGCCGGAAAGTTGCTCCACCGCTCGGCGACGTCGCCGTACCGCGCCAGCACCGTCGCCCGCAGTTCCGGATCCGACCGCGGCACCGGCTCGATGAACACCTCGGTGACGTCGTGGAACCGTTCCGTCAGCTCGGACGCGAGCCGCACGCACGCGCGTTCCAGGTCGGCGGCGCCGAGCGAGTCGTCGAAGTCCACGCGGGTGCAGACGAGGACCTGGTCGGTGCCCATCAGCATGGTCTGCAGGTCCACGACGGCTTCGATCTCCGGCGCGCCGGAGAGGTGGTCGCGGATCTCCCGGACCAGCCGCGGGTGGGCCTGCCGGCCGACGAGCAGGCCGCGGTTGGTCCGGCCGAGCAGGTAGGCGACGCACGCGAGCAGCAGGCCGATGGCGATCGACGCGATGCCGTCCCAGACCTCCGAGCCGGTGAGCTGGTGCAGCCCGATGCCGGCGAACGCCAGGAGCAGGCCGATCAGCGCGGCGGAGTCCTCGAACAGGACGGTCTTCGGCGTGGGGTCGTCGATCAGCCGCAGGTACGTCCCCAGCGACTGGTTCTCGGCCTTCGATTCGCGGACGACCTGGCGCACGGCCTGCACCCACGACGTGCCTTCGAGCAGGAACGCCACGGCGAGGACGATGTAGCTGAGCAGCGACGTGCTCTGCGCCTGGCCGTGCCCGAAGAGCGTCGAGATGCCTTCGTACAGCGCGAACATCGCGCCCGAGGCGAAGATCGAGACGGCGGCGAGCAGCGACCAGAAGTAGCGCTCCTTGCCGTAGCCGAAGGGGTGCACGCGGTCGGCCGGGCGTGCCGAGCGTTTCAAGGCCGTCAGCAGCAGGACCTCGGTGATCGTGTCGGCCACCGAGTGCGCGGCTTCCGACAGCATCGCGCCCGAGCCGGTGATGATGCCCGCGATCAGCTTCATCACGGCGATCGCCAGGTTCACCCCGCCGGCGAGCAGGACGGTCAGAGTGCTTTCGCCACCGGAGTCACCGGGGCTCGCGGATTCCTCGCTCACTCCTGTGAGCGTAATGCTCAGAGGCGCCGCAGGCCGTGCAGAACGCGTTCCATGAGCGCCACCGCGGGACGGCCGTCGGAGCTCGTGCGGCTGTCGTGGATGGTGACCAGGCCCTGCTCGGCCATGTCGTCCAGCAGCACGCGGACGACGCCGAGCGGCACGCTCAGGTTGGCCGCGACTTCGGCGACCGAGCGCGGCTGGTGGCAGAGCGTGCGCACCGAGCGGAACTCGCCGGTCAGCCGGGCGCCGTTCCAGTGCGCGCCGGCGCGGGTCGAGACCATCGCTTCGATCGCGAGGTGCCGCCGGGACTGCGTCCGGCCGCGCGTCAGGACATACGGGCGCACGAGCGTCCGCTGAGCGGGTACGGGGTCCTGGCCGACGGGGGCCGGGAACCGGTCCTCCACCTCGGGTGCGGTGCGGAGAGCGTGCCGTCCGGTGGTCGTCCGCCGGTCCTCGCGCATCCGTGCCGCCCCCTGATTCCGTGATCGTCAATGGTGCCCTCGCTGGCAACGGCGGCGGCGAGGAAAGGCCAGGATACGCCGCTTGTCCAGGGTTCAGGCCGTCGTTTGTCCTTCACTCGATGGGCCATTTCAGTGATTATCATGAACATTTTTCAAGAAAACGATTACCACGGCGAAGTCCCAGCTAGCGGGCCTGCGGGACTGGACAAAGTTGTGACAACGGGTAGTGGAATGGCTACTGGAAACCCGATCTTCCGGCCACGGAAAACGGCCCCGATCAGGACGTCCTGATCGGGGCCGCGGTGCGAAAGTTTCGCGTCACTCCTCCGCGAGCGACGGCGCGCCGAGCGCAATCGGCTTCGGTTCCGGCTTGCGCTTGACCGACTCCAGCAGCATCTGCGCGACGTCGACGATCTCGACCTTCTCGCTCGCGCTGCCGTCGGCCTGGCGGGCCGTGAGGCCGTCGTTCAGCATCACCTTGCAGAACGGGCAGCCGGTGGCGATCTTCGACGGCGCGGTGCCGAGCGCCTCGTCGACGCGCTCGACGTTGATCCGCTTGCCGATCTTCTCTTCCATCCACATCCGCGCGCCGCCGGCGCCGCAGCACATCGACTTGTCGCCGTGCCGCGGCATCTCACGCAGCTGGGCGCCCGTCGCGCCGACCAGCTCGCGCGGTGCCTCGTACACCTTGTTGTGGCGGCCGAGGTAGCACGGGTCGTGGTAGGTGACGTCCTCGGCGACCGGCGCCACCGGCACCAGCTGCTTCTCGCGGACCAGGCGGTTCAGCAGCTGCGTGTGGTGCACGACGTCGAACTGGCCGCCCAGCTCCGGGTACTCGTTGGCGAGGGTGTTGAAGCAGTGCGCACAGGTCACGACGACCTTGCGCGCCTTGCGCTCGCGGCCCTCGAACACCGAGTTCAGGATCTCGACGTTCTGCTGCGCCAGCATCTGGAACAGGAACTCGTTGCCCGCGCGGCGGGCCGGGTCACCGGTGCAGGACTCCTCCGAGCCGAGCACGGTGTACTTGACGCCCGCCATGTGCAGCAGCTCCGCGACCGCGCGGGTCGTCTTCTTCGCGCGGTCCTCGAACGCGCCGGCGCAGCCGACCCAGAACAGGTACTCGGCGTCGCCGAGGTCGCCGTCGAACACCGGCACCTCGAAGTCGAGGTCCTCGGTCCAGGCCAGCCGGTCCTTGGCGTTCTGGCCCCACGGGTTGCCCTTGTTCTCCAGGTTCTTGAACATGCCGTTCAGTTCGCTGGGGAACGCCGACTCGATCATCACCTGGTAGCGGCGCATGTCGACGATGTGGTCGACGTGCTCGATGTCGACCGGGCACTGCTCGACGCAGGCGCCGCAGCTGGTGCAGGACCACAGGACGTCGGGGTCGATGACGCCGCCGTCGTCGCCGACCAGTGCCTTCTGGGACTCGGCGATGGCCAGGACGTCGATCCCGGCGTACATGTTGTCGCCGGACAGGCCGATCTCGTCGCCGGCCATGTCCCGCTTGCCGCCGGCCATCAGGTACGGCGCCTTCGCGTAGGCGTGGTCACGCAGCTGCGTGATGACCAGCTTCGGCGACAGCGGCTTGCCGGTGTTCCACGCGGGGCACTGCTCCTGGCAGCGGCCGCACTCGGTGCACGTCGAGAAGTCCAGCCAGCCCTTCCAGCTGAAGTCCTCGATCTTGCCGACGCCGAAGGTGTCCTCGTCCGGGTCGGCTTCCTCGAGGTCGAGGACCTTGCCGCCGCTCATCATCGGCTTGAGCGCGCCGAGCGCGACGCCGCCGTCGTCCTCGCGCTTGAAGTAGATGTTGAAGAACGCGCTGAAGCGGTGCCAGGCGATGCCCATGGTCATCGTGCGGGCGACGACGATCAGCCAGACGGTGGCGCTCATCAGCTTGACGAACGCGAAGATCGTCACCAGGTTCGGGCTGGCCGGCAGCAGCTGGCCGATCGGGTTCGAGACGAAGGACGCCCACAGCGGCCCTTCGTGCGTGTTCAGCGCGGACTTCGCGGCCCGGACGCCGATGATGCCGATGCCCTCGATCAGGACGACGGCTTCGATGAAGTACGCCCACTTGAAGTTGGAGCCGGCGAAGCGCGACTGGCGGTCGGCGCGGCGCGGGTGGTTGCGCTGGCGGATCGCCATCAGCACCAGGATGCCGACGATCGTGCCGAGCCCGAGCAGCTCCATGAGCAGCTGGAACGGCGGGAAGTCGTCGAGGATCGGCCAGCCCCAGGTCGGGACGAAGACCTCGCCGTAGGCCTCGAACAGGGCGAGCGAGCCGAGCAGGAAGCCCCACATGACGAGCCAGTGGGCCGGGCCGACGCTGCGCTTGCGGTTCATCCGCGTGTGCGCGGCGAACTCCTTGATCAGCGTCTTCATGCGCGGCCAGAACGGCCCGTTGCGCGTCGAGTCGGGCTGTCCGAGGCGGATCACCCGCACGAAACGGGCGATCGTCGCGGCGAACATGCCCCAGGCGACGAGGCCGAGCACGACGGAGATCCCGCCGAGCGTCAGTTGGAGAGCGCCCATCGTTCGGGTGCCTTTCGTCCGGATGATTCGTGGTGGTGACCGGCAGACTAATGCTTCCTACCGATGAGTAACCTGTTGAGGGACCGTAAGTCCCACCGATGTGGTGTACGTCGCTCTTTGTTTCGGGACGATCGTTCCGGTAGTTTTCACCCGATGGTGAAGCTGCAGACGGACGGCCGCAAAGCCCGTGGCGAGAAGCGGCGCGCCGAACTCATCGCGGCCACGCTGCGGATCATCGAGCGTGACGGCGTCGCGGGCGTCACCCACCGGACGGTCGCGGCCGAGGCCGGGGTACCCACGACCTCGACCACTTACCACTTCTCGTCGCTGGACGACCTGCTGGTCGCGACGCTCATCTCCTGCGCCCGCGACATGGCGACCGAGGTCTACTGGATGATCGACCGGGCCCGGTCACGCGGCTCGCGTGGCGCCGAGGAGGTCGCCGGCCTGCTCGCCGAGGCGCTCGGGCCGCGGCGCGGGCGCACGATGGCGGAGTACGAGCTGTACCTGCTGGCCGCGCGCAAGCCCGAGCTCCGCCCGGCCGCGCGGCGCTGGCTGGACGTCCTGACGTCGATGGTCCGCCACGACGACGAGGTGGCGTTCCGGGTCTTCCTCGCGGGTATCGACGGGCTGCTCATCCAGGGCCTGATCGACGACGAACCGCCGTCGGCGGAGGAGCTGCGGCCGGTGGTGGACTACCTGCTGAAACCGCGTTGACGGCCCGGTTAGCTTCGGATCATGCGGACCTTTGGCGACTACGAACTCGACGACGACCGCGCGCGGGTGGACCTCGACGTGGTGTGGAAGTTCCTCTCCACCGAGGCCTACTGGGGTCGCTGGCGCACGCGTGAGCAGGTCGAAGCCGCGATCGCCGGCTCGTGGCGGGTGGTCGGCGCCTACCGCGGCGGCGAACAGGTCGGGTTCGCGCGCGCCTTCTCCGACGGCGTCTCCTCGGCCTACCTCGCCGACGTCTTCGTCGTCGACTCCGCCCGCGGGACCGGCCTCGGCAAGGAGATCGTGCGGGAGATGATCGACAACGGGCCCGGCGCCCGGTTTCGCTGGATGCTCCACACCGCCGACGCGCACGGGCTGTACCGGCAGTTCGGCTTCGAGGAGCACACCAAGGGTCACTACCTGGAGCGCGAAGGGCCCAACGCGGGGAACTTCGTCCGCTAACGCGTGAGGTCGACGAGGAGCGCATCCCACGATCGGGTGGATGTTTCGAGGGTGCCGCCCGGGCGGTCCTTCGTGTCGCGGATCCGCACCACCTGGGCGAGCGACACCTCCACGCACTCGGCCTCTTGCCCGCTGTAGGTCGACTTCCGCCAGGTCACGTCAGGCCTCCAGATCGGCGATCACCCCCTCGATGAACGTGCGCGATGCGTCCACGTCCAGTGCGAGGGAGTTCATGGTCTTCGCGGCGGACTTGTAGTCCGTCACCTGCTCCTCATCGTAGATGTAGGCGCTGCCGCGATGCTGGTCCAAGAAGACGATGGCAGGCAGGTCCGAGTACTCGAAGACACTGAAGGAACCGTTGAGCCCAGGGTGGAAACCGCCGCCGGACGGGACCACCCGCACCGCCAGCCGCCGCGGGAGATCGACGAGGTGGTGGAGCTGCTCGGCCAACGTCTCCGGCCCGCCGATCTGCTGCCTGAGCGCGGCTTCGCCGAGCAGGATCGAGCAATCCGGCGCGCGGTGCTCACGCAGGGCCGCCTGCCGGATCGTGCGCACCCGCAGGCGCTGCTCGACCAGCTCCGCGGGAGAACCGCCGTAGGACAGGATCGCCCGCGCGTAGTCGGGCGTCTGCAGCAGGCCGTGCACCAGCATCGGCTGCCAGCTGAAGATCGCGGCCGCCGTGCGCTCGTACTCGGCCAGCGTCGTCAGGATGGCCGGCGCGTCCGGCATCTCCTTCTCGGCCCAGTTCGGCTCGCGGGCCGTGCGGACCAGCTCGAACAGCCGGTCACGTTCCGCGGTGGGCACCCGGAGCTGACCGAGCAGGACCGCGACGTCCTCGATCCGGGGCACCCGCAGGCCGAGCTCCCAATTGGACAGCTCGGCCGCGTGCACGCCCGTCGCGCGGGCCAGCTCGCGCAGCCCGTACCCGCGCGCCTTCCGCGCTTTCCGCAGTCCGAACCCCAGCGCTCTCGACCGGGGTGTCGCTATCGGTGGTGGCATGACCGCAGTGTGTCAGCGGGGTCCGACAAAAACGGGCCCGGCTCCGTTGCCGATCGGCAACAGCGCCGGGCCCGGGAAACTCAGCCCTTGTTCTCGTACACCGGCGTGAGCACCGCGCGGGCCAGGGTGTGCCCGAACATGTTGAAGCCGAGGAACGCCGGCGTCGCGTCCTCCGGCACGTCCAGCTTGTCCAGGTCGAGCGCGTGCACCGCGAAGTAGTAGCGGTGCGGGCCGTGCCCGGGCGGGGGCGCCGCGCCGAGGAACTGCTTGACCCCGCCGTCGCCCTTCAGCGTCACCGCGCCTTCGGGGAGGCCGGAGCCGTCACCCGCGCCGGACGCCAGCTCCGTCACCGAAGCCGGGATGTTGAACACCGCCCAGTGCCAGAACCCGCTGCCGGTCGGGGCGTCCGGGTCGTAACAGGTGACGGCGAAGCTCTTCGTCTCCGCCGGGAAGCCTTCCCACGCCAGGTGCGGGGAACGGTCTTCGCCGCCGGCGCCGAAGATGCCGGACAAATGGGGCGTGGCCAGGGTTTCGCCGTCGGCGACATCGTTGCTGCGCAGGGTGAACGACGGCACGTCGGGCAGGGATTCGTACGGGCCGGGTGCTTGCGGCATGGATCCTCCTGATCACGGAACTGGAGACTTGCGCCAGGCTAGGCCCCGGGCCCCTCCCGCGCGTCTCAGGGAGGGATCTCAGGGTCTTTCGGGGGGTTACCCCCATGTACGGCCCGTTCACCCCGCCCTAACGTTTCTCACGCGAAGGGAACGACGCAGAGGAAACAACACTGAGGGGACCAACGACCATGGCGCGCCCGCTTCTGGCTCTGGGAGGCATCGTCCTGATCGGCGTCGGCCTGGCGACCGCGTTCGGGTGGGGCTGGGGTTCGGACTTCGAAAACACCGACACCGTTTCGCAGACCATCCGCAGCGTGAAGCTGGAGGCCGACTCGGGGTCGGTGAAGATCCGCGCCGGCTCGGGGGCGGCGACGGTGCGCCAGGAGGTCGGCTACCACTGGCGGGGCAAGCCGGAGGGGCCCTTCTACCGCGTCGAAGGCGACCAGCTGGTGCTCGGCTCGTGCGGCACGAACTGCACGGTCGACTTCGAGGTCGTCGTGCCCGCGGGGGTGCCGGTGACGGGGACCGTCGACTCGGGCGGGCTGGACGTCGCCGGAATGTCCAGTGTGGACGTCAGCGTCGATTCGGGGCACGCGAAGGTCGAGGACGTGGCCGGGGCGGTGAAGCTGCGGATGGACAGCGGTTCGATCGACCTCGCCGACGTCGGCCCGGTCCAGCTGCAGAGCGAGTCCGGCAGCATCACCGGCAGCGGGGTGCACGGCCCGGTCGACGTGACGTCTTCCAGCGGCAGTGTCGAATTCACGCTGGTGCAGGCGAACGACGTGAAGGTGCACGCCGAGAGCGGCGGCATCGACCTGACGGTGCCGGGCGGGCCGTACCGCGTCGAGGGCGGCAGCGACAGCGGGCACCGCGACATCGGCGTGCGCAACGACGGGACCGCGCAGCACGTACTGGACCTGACGACCGAAAGCGGCAGCGTCACGGTCCGCGCGGCCTGACCTTTCTCTTACTACGGGGGCTTTTCCGATGGGCAGGATCGAACGGCGCGTGCTGGTGGCCGCGCTGCTGGGGGCGATCGCGACGTTCGGCGTCGTGGGCTTCACGCGCGGGGAGGCCGCGGAGACGCCGGCGCAGGGGGTGCCGGTCTCCGCGGATTCCCACTATCGAGTGACTTCCTGGACGGGTGAGCCGACGGAAGTCGTTGTGCAGCAAGGAAATGCCGATTTCTCCCTCACCTCCCGGACCGGCCGCCGCTCCTGATTTGTCGGTGGTCGCTGTTAGGAAGGAAGCACGCCGAAGGCCGGCGTGCAGGGGGAGGAAACAGCTCATGGACATGCGCCGGGTTGCCGCGGTCGTCTTCGCGGTCGTGGTCATGGCGGCGGTGCCGGCCGTCGCCTCCGCCTCGGTTCTGGTGTGGCACCCGTGTGCCACGCAGCAGGAGCCCACGGCGGAGTGCGCGACGGTCGCCGTGCCGATCGACCGGGCGCGGCCGGAACTGGGGTCGGCGCAGCTCGCGCTGGCGCGGCTGCCCGCGCTCGATGCGGCTCATCGGATCGGCTCGCTGCTGGTGAACCCGGGCGGGCCGGGCGGGTCCGGCGTCGGATTCGTGCAGTTCGGCGGGCTGGCCTCGCCGGAACTGGGTGCGCTGCGGCAGCGCTTCGACGTCGTCGGATTCGACCCGCGCGGCGACTGGTTCAGCACGCCACGCATCACCTGCGACGCGAAGACGCTGTACGACCCGGCGCTGGACCGGTTCCCGTCGACGCGGGCGGGGTTCGAGGCGCTGGTCGCGCACAACCGGAAGGCGGGCGCGGACTGCCTGGCCCGCACCGGGCCGCTGCTGGCGAACGCGGACACGCAGAGCGCGGCCGAGGACATCGAGACGATCCGGGCCGCGCTCGGCGAGCCTCGTGTTTCGTGGCTGGGCCTCTCCTACGGCACCGAGCTGGGCGCGGTCTTCGCGTCGAAGCACCCGGACCGGGTGCGGGCGATGGTGCTCGACGGTGCGATCGACCACGCGCGGCCGATGAACCAGGCGATCCTCGAGGAGGCCGCGGCCACCGAAGACGCGCTGGTCCGGTTCGCGGGCTGGTGCCGTGGCTCGGCGGAGTGCGCCCTGCACGGCCAGGACGTCCTCCGCTTCTATGACGACGTGGTGGCCCGGGCGGCCCGTGGCTCGATCTGGTCGAGCGACCTGGGCCGTCCCGCGACGGCCGACGAGGTCGCGGCGGGCGTGTACGGCCACCTCTACCTCCGGGACGACTGGCCGGAGCTGGGCAAGCACCTGGCCGCGGCCGGCGGCGAGTTCCCGGACGCCCGGGGGCTGACCGAGCGGAACCAGTTCACGTCCGAGATCTACGCGGCCTACCGGGGGATCGGCTGTCACGACTTCCCGTCGCCGTTCACCGGGCCGGGTGACATGGGCTTCCTGGCGGGACTGGTTCGCCGGGTGGCGCCGCACAGCTGGCGGTACTCGGAGTACTGGGACTTCGCCGGCGGCTGCACGGGCTGGCCGGTGCCGGCGAAGAACCCGCCTCAGCGGCACCCGGTGCACGGCGCCCCGCCGATCCTGGTGGTCGGGGGCGCCCACGACCCGGCGACGCCGTTGGCCTGGGCCCGTGGGCTGGCGGCGGCCATCGACGGTGCGGCGCTGCTGACCCGCACGGATGACGGCCATACGGGGCTGTTCAACTCCGCCTGCGCCCGGGCGGCCGAGGTGGCGTACCTGGTGAACCGGGTCGTCCCTGGCCACGGGGCGATCTGCCGGTGATGGGCGTCACATCGCACTGGGCCACCTGACCCGGGAACAAGAAGGCCCACCCCCTCGTTAGGCTGGGTACAGAGGTTGAGCGCAGTCGACTCAAGTCCGGCTTGACGAGGCGCGCGAAGGCCGGATAAAACTTGCCAGGGGCTCGCTCAAGGCGAGAACGAACCTGCAGGTCACGAACATAGCAGCCGTACACAGGAGGAAGCACCATGGCGCGAGCGGTCGGCATCGACCTCGGCACGACCAACTCGGTCGTCGCCGTCCTTGAGGGCGGCGAGCCGACGGTCATCGCCAACTCGGAAGGCTCCCGGACCACCCCGTCGATCGTCGCCTTCGCCAAGAACGGCGAAGTGCTGACCGGTCAGCCGGCGAAGAACCAGGCCGTCACGAACGTCGACCGGACGATCCGGTCCGTGAAGCGGCACATCGGCACCGACTGGAAGACCGAGATCGACGGGAAGAACTACACCTCCCAGGAAATCAGCGCTCGCGTGCTGATGAAGCTGAAGCGCGACGCCGAGGCGTACCTGGGCGAGACGATCACCGACGCCGTCATCACCGTCCCGGCGTACTTCGAGGACGCCCAGCGGCAGGCCACCAAGGAAGCCGGGCAGATCGCCGGCCTGAACGTGCTCCGCATCGTCAACGAGCCGACCGCCGCCGCGCTGGCGTACGGCCTGGACAAGGGCGAAAAGGAGCAGACCATCCTGGTCTTCGACCTCGGTGGTGGCACCTTCGACGTCTCGCTGCTGGAGATCGGCGAGGGCGTCGTCGAGGTCCGCGCCACCTCCGGTGACAACCACCTCGGTGGTGACGACTGGGACGAGCGCATCGTCAAGTGGCTGGTCGACAAGTTCAAGGCCACGAACGGCATCGACCTGACCAAGGACAAGATGGCGCTGCAGCGCATCCGCGAGGCGGCGGAGAAGGCGAAGATCGAGCTGTCCAGCTCGAACTCGGCCAGCATCAACCTGCCGTACATCACCGTGGACGCGGACAAGAACCCGCTGTTCCTCGACGAGACCCTCTCGCGCGCCGAGTTCCAGAAGATCACCTCGGACCTGCTCGACCGCACCAAGGCGCCGTTCAACAACGTCATCCGGGACGCGGGCATCTCCGTCGGCGACATCGACCACGTCGTGCTCGTGGGTGGTTCCACCCGCATGCCGGCCGTCGCCGAACTGGTCAAGGAGCTGACCGGCGGCCGCGAGCCGAACAAGGGCGTGAACCCGGACGAGGTCGTCGCGGTCGGCGCGGCGCTGCAGGCCGGTGTGCTGAAGGGCGAGGTCAAGGACGTCCTGCTGCTGGACGTGACCCCGCTGTCGCTCGGCATCGAGACCAAGGGTGGCGTGTTCACCAAGCTCATCGAGCGCAACACCACGATCCCGACCAAGCGCTCGGAGATCTTCTCCACCGCGGACGACAACCAGCCGTCGGTGCAGATCCAGGTGTTCCAGGGTGAGCGCGAGATCGCCGCGCACAACAAGAAGCTCGGCATGTTCGAGCTGACCGGTCTCCCGCCGGCCCCGCGTGGCGTGCCGCAGATCGAGGTCACCTTCGACATCGACGCCAACGGCATCGTGCACGTGACCGCGAAGGACCTGGGCACGAACAAGGAACAGTCGATGACGATCACCGGTGGCTCCGCGCTGCCGAAGGACGACATCGAGCGCATGGTCAAGGACGCCGAGGCCCACGCCGAGGAAGACAAGAAGCGCCGCGAGGAAGCGGAAACCCGCAACCAGGCGGAGACGCTGGTCTACCAGACCGAGAAGTTCGTCAAGGACAACGACGACAAGCTGCCCGAGGACCTCAAGGGCAAGGTCAAGTCCGCGATCGACGAGGCCAACGAGTCGCTGAAGGGCACGGACTCGACCAAGATCCGCGAGGCGATCGAGAAGCTGAACGCCGCTTCGCAGGAGCTGGGCACCGCCCTGTACGCCAACGCGAACGCCGACGCCGCGGCCGGTGCCGCGGGCGGTGCGGGTGCGGGTGCGGCCGGGGACGCCGGTGCGGCCGGCGGCCAGGCCAAGGCCGATGACGTGGTGGACGCCGAGATCGTCGAAGAGGACCCGAAGAAGTGACCCACAGCTACGACGAATCCGAGAACCAGGGCCGAGGCCCCGAGGAGCCGGTGGTCGTGCGGGACCGTCGCCGGGTGGACCCCCAGACCGGGCAGGTCCGCCCGCCCGGTCCGGCCCACGCCGCGCCGGAGCCCGACGAGGCGCCCGTGGAGCACGCGGGCCCCTCGCTGGGTGAATCCATTGTGGACGATGCGGTGACGGTCGTCTCCGATGTGGAGAAGGAGCTGGCCGAGCGCACCGCCGACCTCCAGCGCCTGCAGGCGGAGTACGCCAACTACCGCAAGCGGGTGGAACGCGACCGCGAGGCGGTCGTGATCGGCGCGAAGGCGACCGTGGTGAACGACCTGCTGCCGCTGCTCGACGACCTCGAGCGGGCCGAGCAGCACGGGGACCTCACCGGCGCGTTCAAGGCCGTCGGCGACAAGCTGATCAGCGGTCTGCAGCGCGCGGGCCTCGAGTCGTTCGGTGCCGAGGGCGAGCCCTTCGACCCGAGCGTGCACGAGGCCGTACAGCACAACACCTCGCCGGACGTGGCGGGCCCGACGGTCACCGTGGTCATGCGCCGCGGGTACCGCTTCGGGGACCGCGTACTGCGGGCGGCGCTGGTCGGCGTGACCGACCACGAGCCCGGCGCGGCCCCGCGGGACCCGTCCGTCGGTGGCGAGCTGCCACTCGGCGGCGGAGTCGATGAGCAGCAGCAGTAAGAGAAACCCAGTGGAAGGAGGAGACGCCCGATGAGTGCACGGGAATGGATCGGTAAGGACTTCTACCGTGAACTGGGCGTCTCCTCCGACGCCACCGCGGACGAAATCAAGAAGGCCTACCGGAAGCTGGCCAAGGAGAACCACCCGGACGCGAACGCCGGCAACGCGCAGGCGGAGCAGAAGTTCAAGGCGGTCTCCGAGGCCTACGGCGTGCTCTCCGACGCGAGCAAGCGCAAGGAGTACGACGAGGCGCGGCGCCTGTTCGGCGGTGCGGGCGGGTTCAACTTCCCCGGTGGCGGCGGCACCGGCAGCTTCGACATGGGCGACATCTTCGGCCAGGCCGGCGCCGGTCAGCAGGGCGGTTTCGGCGGGCTCGGCGACATCCTCGGCGGGCTGTTCGGCCGCGGCCGGACATCGGCGGGCGCGACGGCGAACCGGCCGCAGCGCGGGGCCGACGTCGAGACGGACGTCCGGATCGACTTCACCGAGGCGGTCAAGGGCGCGACCCTGCCGTTGCGGCTGTCGAGCCCGGCGACCTGTGCCACGTGCAGCGGCAACGGCGCCCGGCCGGGGACGTCGCCGCGGACGTGCCCGACGTGTTCCGGTTCGGGGCTGGTCAGCCGCAGCCAGGGCGCGTTCGCGTTCTCGGAGCCGTGCCGCGACTGCCGCGGCCGCGGCACGATCATCGACGACCCGTGCCCCGAGTGCGGCGGCGAAGGCATCAGCACGCGGACCCGCACACTGACCGTCCGGATCCCGCCGGGCGTCGACGACGACCAGCGCATCCGGCTGGCCGGCCAGGGTGAGCCGGGCCGGGGCGGGGCGCAGGCGGGCGACCTGTACGTCCGGGTGCACGTGGCGCCGCACGCGCTGTTCGGGCGCAAGGGGCTCGACCTGACGATCACCGTGCCGGTGGACTTCACGGAGCTGACGCTCGGCACCACGATCACGGTGCCGACGCTGGAAGGCAAGGTCTCGCTCAAGGTGCCGCCGGGCACGGCGAGCGGACGGGTGCTGCGCGTGCGCGGCAAGGGCATCGCCAAGCGCGACGGTTCGCAGGGTGACCTGCTCGTCACCCTCCAGGCGGCGATCCCCGCCAAACTGGACGACAAGGCGCGCGAGGCACTGCAGGCGTACGCCGAGGCGATGGCCGGGCACGACCCCCGGCCCGAGATCACCGAGCTGCTGCAAGGTAGGTGAGTGTGGTGTTCGGCGGGATTCCCCAGGACGGGGACGAGGAGACCCCGGTGTTCGTCATCTCGGTGGCAGCCCAGCTCGCCGGGATGCACGCGCAGACGTTGCGCACGTACGATCGGCAGGGCCTGGTGTCACCGGGCCGCACCCCCGGCGGCGGCCGGCGCTACTCGATGCGGGACATCGCGCTGCTGCGCGAGGTCCAGCGTCTGTCGCAGGAGGACGGCGTCAACCTGGCGGGCATCAAGCGCATCATCGAGCTGGAGAACCAGGTCGACGCGCTCCGCGCCCGGATCACCGAGCTGACCGAGGAACTGGCCGCGGCGTACGTGGCCGCGGAGCAGGCGACGGCGGCGGCACACGCGTCCTACCGCCGGGACCTGGTGCCGCTCAACCAGCAGACGGCGCTGGTGGTCTGGCGGCCCAAGCGCCGCTGACGACCCGAGCGCCGCTGACGATTCAAGCGAAGAGGGCCTCCCCGGGCGACCGGGGAGGCCCTTTCGCGCGGATGGGGGTGGACAGCTTCCGGCTCATGGCTCTCCGGGACCGGAAACTGTCGGTGCTCGCCGGTAGCGTGGAAACGGGGGCCTGCTCAGACAGGATCGCGGCCGCGGGATCACGTCTTCACGTTGAGCAGCTGCTTGACCTCGGCCGTCCGCGACTCGATCACCCGCCGCGCCAAGTCCCGGGCCTGGGCGTTGACCCCGCCGCCGGTCCCGTTCTCCGTCTGGGCCAGCTCGACCGCTCCCTGCTGCTGTCCCGTGAGGACGTCCAGGAACCGGCGGGTGAACTCGCTGTCCGGCGCCGACCGCAGCGCTCCCACCAGGTCCGGCGACGTCATCTTCATGCCGCCGTGACCCGCGTGGGCCTCCGGGGCCACCGTCTCCGGCTGCTTCCACTCGGCCAGCCACCGCCGCATGTCCGCGACCTCGGTCTGCTGCGTCACCTCGATCGCCTTCGCCAGCTCCTTCACCGCCGCCGGGACCGGGCGAGCCGAAGCCAGCTTCACGATCTCGATCCCCTGTTCGTTCTGGGGAATCAGCATCTGCAGGAACATCACGTCGGCCGCGTTGTACGAAGGGGCGGCCGTCGTCGCGCAACCGGTCAGCAGCAGCGCGACGACGGCCAGGACCACTCTCACAGGCGCTGCCAAAGCGCCGGCGTGTTCGGCGGCTCCCAGCCCGCGATCGCCGTGTGCGGCTGGAGGCAGCGGTAGCTCACGCCGTTGTACGTCACGACGTCGCCCGCCTTGTACGCCGTGCCCGCGGACCACGTTCCGCTGGACGGCGGGGTGGTCGTGGTGGGCGGCGGGGTCGTCGTGGTCGGGGGCGGGGTCGTGGTGGTGGTCGGCGGCGGGGTGGTCGGGCCGCCGCCACCGACCTGCAGGTCGATGCAGCTGTAGAACGCGTTGGCCGTGTCCGCGATGTTCCAGATGGCCAGCACCTTGATCCGGCCCGAGTAGCCGGCCAGGTTCACCGTGTGCGACAGCGTCGACGGCGGCTGCTGGTTGTTGCCGTTGAACACCGCGACGCGGGTGTTGCCCACGTAGTACTCGTAGTTCGACGTCGAGTGCCGGGCGGTGAAGACCCAGTTGAACGTCACCGTCGTGCCCACCGACTTCGCCGGCCACGGCTTCGACTCGTCGGTCAGCTCGGCGAACTGGGACAGCCCGCCGTTGCAGCTGCGCAGCCCCTTCGGGCCTTCGACGCTCTGCGGTTCGTAGACGATCTGTCCGCAGTTGGGGACCTTCCCGGCCGCGCAGTTGGCCTGCCGGCTGGGCGGGTCGGACACGTAACCGTGGGCGCTCGCCGAAGCGGCGGGGAGGACGACGACCAGCACCGGTGCGAGCAGGGCACCGGACGCGGCCGCGAAGAGCTTGCGTTTCCAGGTCATTTTCGGCTCCTCGAAGGGGAACAGCGCCGTTCCGCCAGGAAGGACGAACGAGCACATCCGGGGAAGATGTGGTCTAGACCATAAGTCGATTCGGGCACAACGGTCAACGAACTACCGCCGTTCGGCGAATTCGCTGCTCCGCCCGGCTCAGTGCGAAGGTGGGGACGGCTGCTGCAGGTGTTCGCCGAAGAACGACGTCACCCGGCGCCACGCGTCTTCGGCCGATTCGTGGTGGTAGGTGAACCCGACCACCTTGAGCAGCAGGTTCACCGGCGCCGCGGTGTCGATCTTGTTGGCGAAGCCGTGGCTCGCGTCCGGGTACTCCTTGACGTCGTGCGGGATGCCACGCTCGGTGAGCGCCGTCTCGAGCTTCGCCGCGGCGCCCCGCAGGCCGAAGTCCTTCTTGCCGAAGCTGGCGACGATCGGGCAGGCGTCGTCCAGCACCGACAGGTTCTTCGGCAGCTGCCCGTAGTACGGCGCCGACGCCTCGAAGCCGCGCGAAGCCGCGACGAGCGCGAAGCCGCCGCCCATGCAGAAGCCCGCAATGCCGACCCGGCCCGAGCAGTCCGCCCGATCGGCGAGCAGCGAACGGGCCGCCTCGATGTCGTCGAAGGAACGACCGGAACGAGCGAACATGTCCGAGAACACCCGCCGCACGCAGCGGCGCATCCCCCCGCGCGAATAGAGGTCGGGGCTGAGCGCGAGATATCCCTCGCGGGCGAAGCGGTCGGTGATGTTCTTCGTGTCCTGGCTCAGCCCGAACGCGTCGTGGATCAGCACCACGCCCGGGTGTGGTCCCGCGCCGGCGGGTTCCGCCAGGTAGCCGCCGATCGTGCCGTCCGAAACCGGAATAGTCATCTCCATATCGGCGAAGATAGCGAGAATTCGCGGGTCCGGCGCGGGACGCTGAGAGTCTCTCAGCGCATTTCGGGCACGACTCAGTCCAGGGTGAACGGGTCGTACGATATTCGTTCCAGGTCGATCCCCTTGGCCAGCAGCTTCGCGACGGTCGCCTGGATCATCGGCGGCGAACCGGAAACGAGGATGTCGTGGTTCCGCCACGAATCGCGCTGGGTCACGGCGTGGGCGAGCGTGCCGCGGTCGCCGCCGGCCAGCGCCCCTTCCTCGGTGACCGGGGTGACCGTCAGCCACTTCGACGTCGCCGCCAGCCGGCGGAGCTCGTCCAGCGCGTACAGGTCCTCCGGCCGCTTGCCGCCGAAGAACAGGTGCACCGGCGGGTTCCGCTTCCAGCGCGAAAGGTCGTCGAGGATCGCCAGCAGCGGCGTGATGCCGGTGCCGCCGCCGATCATGAGCAGCCGCCGTTTCGTCGAGGTCGGGCGCACGTTCAGCACGCCCATCGACGGCCCGAGGCGCCAGACGTCCCCCGGTCTGGTGTGGTTGACGATGCTGCCGCTGACCCAGCCGCCGGGCACCGCGCGCACGTGGAAGGTGAGCTCGCCGTCGCCGCGGGGGGCGTTCGCCGGCGAGAGGTACCGCCAGAACCGCGGCCGCTGCGGCACTTCCACGCTGACGTAGCCGCCCGCGCGGTACGGCAGCAGGCCCTCGGTGCGCACCTTCACCAGCGCGACGTCGCGGGAGAGCTTCCGGTGCTCCAGCACGGTCGCCGCCCACGCGGCCGGCCCGGTCTCCGCCTGGGCGGCCTCGCGCATGGTCTTGGCGATGAGCCCGTAGGCCGTCGTCCACGCCGACTCGACCTCGGGCGTCCACTTCTCCTTGAGAAATCGTTTCAACGCGGCGATCAGCGCGACCCCCACAGCGTCGTAGTGGCGCGAGACGACGGCGAACTTCCGGTGGTCGCGGCCCAGCTGCCCGAGGAAGGTGACCAGCTCGTCGGGCCGGTCGACCATCTGCACCACGTACACGAGCGCGCGCAGCAACCGGCTCCGCTGGGTCGTCATGGTGACCGGGAACAGATCCCGGCAATCGGGCGCGACCACGAACAACGCGCCGTAGAAGTACTGCGCCAGTTCGTCGGCTTTCGGTTCGATCTCCGCAAAGCTTTCACGAATCAACCGGGCCAGTTCACGGCCTTCCACGGCCGAAACGGGCAGCGGTTCGGGCATTGCGGAGACCTTCACGGATTCAGCACTCATCGGGAACGGTAATCTCCAGTCCTGCAAAGGCTTTGCATGCCGTGCACGCGGCGTCGCTGTGCGGTGCCGCCCCCGAGGGTTCCCGACTGTAGGCGAATTCCCGTGCAGATGCGCGTGATTACGCGCGTTCCCGCTCGAACGGAGCAATTCGGCCACGCGGGGTCAACCCCGTCTGGCATAGCGTAAAAATGATCACGTGCGCCGGATAAATCCGTTACCCGTTACTGATTCTCGAAGCGTAACGAAATTGCTCACCGGAACGACCCGGCCGGGCCGGGGTTAGTCGATCGTGAACGGGTCGTACTGGATCTGGTCCAGCGCGCTGCCCGCGACCAGCATCCGCGACACCGTCGCGCGGATCATCGCCGGCGAGCCGGACACGAGGATGTCGTGCCCGGGCCAGGCGCCGTACCGCGTGACGGCTTCGGCGAGCGTGCCCTGCTCGAACCCGGGGACGTCGCCGCCGCGCTCCACCACCGGGGTCACGTTCAGCCACGGGTTCGTGGCCGCGAGCGCGCGCAGTTCCTCGAGGTCGTAGAGGTCCTCACGCGCCGGCCCGCCGTAGAACAGGTGCGTCTTCGGGTTCTCGCCCCACAGCGCGAGGTGGTCGAGGATCGCCCGCAGCGGCGCGATCCCGGTCCCGCCGGCGACCATCAGCACGCCCCGCGACGACTCGCGGTCGACCGTCATCCGGCCCAGCGGCGGGCCGAGCCGCCAGACGTCCCCGGGCTGCGTGTGGCTGACGATGGCCCGGGACACCCAGCCGCCGTCGATGGCGCGGACGTGGAACTCGATGCCGCCGTCCTCGCGCGGCGCGTTCGCCGGCGAGAGGTACCGCCACAGCCGCGGCCGCTGCGGCACTTCGACGCTCACGTACTGGCCCGGGTGGTACGGGACCGGCTGGTCGGGCACCAGCCGCACCAGGGCGAGGTCCCAGGTCAGCCGCCGGTGCTCGACCACGGTGGCCGACCACGACGGCGGGTTCGTGTCGGACGCGGCGGCGTCCTGCATGGCCCGCGCGGCGATGGTGAACGCCTCGGCCCAGGCCCGTTCCACCTCGGGCGTCCACTCCCGGCCGAGGTGGTTCTTCAGCGACGCCAGCAGCGCCGTGCCGACGGCTTCGTAGTGCCGCGGGACCACGCCGAACTTGCGGTGGTCGCGGCCCAGCTGGCGCAGGAACGGCGCGAGGTCGTCGGGCCGGTCGACCATCTGCACGATGTGCACCAGCGCGCGGACCAGCCTGCCGCGCTGGATCTCCATGTTGATCGGGAAGAAGTCGCGCGTGGTCGGGGCGAGGGTGAACAGCATCCCGTAGAAGAACTGCGAGATGTCGGCGATGTACGGCTCCGACTTGGCCCAGCTGTCCCGGATGAGCCGGACCATCGCCGTGACGGCCGCGGGGGCCTCGCGCGGGGCCGAAGACCGGGGGAACGGGCTGACGGAATCGGCTGTCATGGGAGGTTGTTCACGGGTCGGGGACCGCCTCCTGGGTCCTTCGCCACTGCTGCCACCTCGTCACTCCATGTCACCGGAATGCGCCGCGCGCACCGCCCGTCCGCAGGGTAGCGGCCGGGCGGCCTTTTGCCCGCATTGTTGCTCCGACCGGGTGTACCAGCCCCGGCCGGGCGTGGGCGACCTCACCGGAGAGATGGTTGTCCCGAGCAAGCGTCCGGCAATAAACTTGTATGGCACAACTAAGGGAGGTTCCGATGGGCTTCGACGACACCGACGACGACGTCCGGGTCGAGCTCATGCGCGAGCTGAAGACCGCTTCCCAGCTCCAGCACGCCTGGATCATGCAGGCCTGGCAGAGCGAGCCCGGGCTGCACCCGGCGGCCGCGATGCTGCTGTCCGACCTGGCGAAGAACGGCGAGGCCCGGCCCTCCGAGCTGGCGAAACGCCGGTTCGTCGACCTCTCGGTCGTGAGCAGGCAGATCACCCAGCTCTCCGCCGCCGGGCTGGTCGACCGCCGTCCCGCGCCCGAGGACGGCCGCGCGTCGCTGGTGAGCGTGTCCGAGAAGGGCCGGGCCGAGCTCGCCCGCTGGCGCGTCAACTACCTGGAGTTCATGGAGAAGGCGCTCGGCGGCTGGGACGACGAGCGCGTCACCGACCTCACCGCCCGGCTCGCGGAGATGAACGCCGATCTCCGGCGCGCGCTCGGCAGCGCCGCCTGCCTGGCTGACACGAACAAGTGACAAGGGCAGGAAGACGCACACTCGAAGTGGCTTTTTCCTCCCCTGAAACTGTCCGTTCGGTCCTGACTTAGGACCATTGCCCAGGGTTAACGTCGGCAGGTGACGCGTGACCGGGTCGCACTGCTGTGCGCGCTGGGGATCGACAACTTCGGCTCGGGTCTGTTCCTCCCGTTGGCGCTGGTCTACGTGACGCAGGTGGTCGGGGTGCCGCTGGCGGTGGCCGGCACCGCCGTCACCCTCGGTGCCGTCGGAGGGCTCGTCGTCCCGCCGCTCGCCGGACGGCTCGTGGACCGCGTCGGGCCCCGCGCCGTGGTGGTCGGCGCCCAGCTGCTGCAGGCCGCGGGCGCGGGGGCGTACCTGCTCGCCGACGGCCCGGGCCCGGTGATGGCGGCCGCCGTCCTGCTGTCCGCCGGGCAGCAGCTGTTCTACAGCTCCCTGTTCGTGCTCATCGCCGACGTCGCGGGCGACGTCCCGAAGGATCGGCCGTTCGCCGTGGTGGGGATGGTGCGGGCCGGCTGTTTCGGCCTCGGCGGTCTGGCGGCGGGCCTGCTGCTGACCTGGCTCGGGGACGCCGGCTACCGCATCGCGCTCGCCGTGGACGCGCTGACGTTCTTCGCGGCCGCGTTGATCCTCGTGTTCTTCGTCCGGCTCGCGCGGCCGCGCCGGCAGGAGCGCGAACGCTCGGCCCGGGTGCTGCGCGACCGGCCGTACCTCGCGTTGATCCTGTTCAGCGGGCTGTTCGGGCTGTCGCTGGACTTCTTCCTGATCGGCACGCCGGTGTTCGTGCTCGACCGGCTGCACGGCCCGGCCTGGTTGCCGGGCGCGATCCTCGCCCTGCTCACCGTGGTGACCAGCGTCGGCGGCACGTTCGCGCTGAAGCTCACTGCCGGGCTGACGCGGATCGCGGCGATGCGGGCCGGTTCGGCGCTGTTCTCCGTGTGGTGCGTGGTCAGCCTGGGCGTGCTGCTGGTGCCCGACGGCTGGCAGGTGCCCTACCTGCTGGGGTCGACGCTGGTGTTCGCGGCCGGCGACCTGGTCTTCGGGCCCCGGTCGGGGGCGCTCGCCGAAGCCGCGGCACCACCGGTGGCCCGCGGACGTTATCTCGCTGCGTACCAGTACGCGTTCACCGTGGCGCAGGTGCTGGCACCCGCGGTCGTTTCGTTGTTTTCGGTCGCCGACTGGTTACCCTGGGTGCTGGTCGGGGCGTGCGCGGGCCTGGCCGTGGCCGGGCTCGGCATGCTTGGCTCGCGCTTGCCGGCGAGCGCCGTCGCCCCCGGACGAAGTTGAGCGGAACAGACTCAAGTTTTCCTGCGTTAGAGATAGTGTCAGGTCACGGTCAGGCCTGTCACCAGGACTTTTGAAGTACCGAGCATGAGGTGAGGGATGGACGCTTTCAACCCGACCACGAAGACCCAGCAGGCGATCTCGTCCGCGGCGCAGGCGGCCACCATGGCCGGCAACCCGCACGTGTCGGCCGCCCATCTGCTGGGCGCCCTGCTGGCGCAGGGTGAGGGGCTGACCGCACCGCTGCTGACCGCGGTCGGGGCCGACCCGGAGGTGGTGCACAAGGAGCTCGAGCCGCTCATCGCGGCGCTGCCGTCGGCGACCGGGGCGACCGTGTCGAGCCCGCAGTTCGACACCCCCGCCGTGAAGTCGCTGACGCGCGCCCAGAAGCTGGCCACCGAGCTGGGCGACGAGTACGTCTCGACCGAGCACCTGCTCGTCGGGCTCGCGACCGAGGGCGGCCAGGTCGCCGACCTGCTCAAGCGCCACGGCGCGACCCCGGACGCGCTGCAGGAGGCGTTCGCCAAGGTCCGCGGCTCGGCCCGGATCACCAGCGCGGACCCCGAGAGCACGTTCAAGGCGCTCGAGAAGTACGGCGTCGACCTCACCGAGTGCGCCCGCGCCGGCGAGCTCGACCCGGTCATCGGCCGCGACACCGAGATCCGCCGCGTCGTGCAGGTGCTGTCGCGGCGCACGAAGAACAACCCGGTCCTGATCGGCGAGCCGGGCGTCGGCAAGACGGCCATCGTCGAAGGGCTGGCCCAGCGCATCGTCGCCGGGGACGTGCCCGAGTCGCTGCGCGGCAAGCGCGTCGTCGCCCTCGACCTCGGGTCGATGGTGGCCGGCGCGAAGTACCGCGGCGAGTTCGAGGAGCGGCTGAAGGCCGTGCTCAAGGAGATCACCGACTCCGCGGGCGAGGTCATCACCTTCATCGACGAGCTGCACACGATCGTCGGCGCCGGCGCGACCGGCGAGGGCGGCGCGATGGACGCGGGCAACATGATCAAGCCGATGCTCGCCCGCGGTGAGCTGCGGATGGTCGGCGCGACCACGCTCGACGAGTACCGCCAGCACATCGAGAAGGACGCCGCCCTGGAGCGGCGCTTCCAGCAGGTGCTGGTCGGCGAGCCGTCGCCGGAGGACACGATCGCGATCCTGCGCGGCCTGAAGGAGCGCTACGAGGTGCACCACGGTGTCCGGATCACGGACGCCGCCCTGGTCGCCGCCGCGACCCTGTCCGACCGCTACATCACCGCGCGCTTCCTGCCGGACAAGGCCATCGACCTGGTCGACGAGGCCGCGTCCAAGCTGCGCATGGAGATCGACTCGCGGCCGGTGGAGATCGACGAGGTCGAGCGGGCCGTGCGCCGCATGGAGATCGAGGAGATGGCGCTGTCGAAGGAGGAGGACTCCGCCTCCAAGGAGCGCCTCGCCGCCCTGCGCGCCGAACTGGCCGAGAAGCGCGAGACGCTGACGGCGCTGACCGCGCGCTGGCAGAACGAGAAGGGCTCCATCGAGCGCGTCCGCGAGCTCAAGGAGCAGCTCGAGCAGCTGCGCGGCGAGTCCGAGCGCGCCGAGCGCGACGGCGACCTCGGCAAGGCCGCCGAGCTGCGCTACGGCCGGATCCCGGCGCTGGAGAAGGAGTTCGAAGCGGCCACCGCGGCGAGCGAGGCCAGCCAGCAGAACGTCATGCTCAAGGAGGAGGTCGGCGCGGACGACGTCGCGGACGTGGTCAGCGCGTGGACCGGCATCCCGGCGGGCCGGCTGCTGGAGGGTGAGACCGGCAAGCTGCTCCGGATGGAGGACGAGCTCGGCCGGCGCGTCATCGGGCAGGCCGAGGCCGTGCAGGTCGTCTCGGACGCGGTGCGCCGTGCCCGGGCCGGCGTCGCCGACCCCGACCGGCCGACCGGTTCGTTCCTGTTCCTCGGCCCCACCGGCGTCGGCAAGACCGAGCTGGCCAAGGCGCTGGCCGAGTTCCTGTTCGACGACGAGCGCGCGATGCAGCGCATCGACATGAGCGAGTACGCCGAGAAGCACTCGGTGGCCCGCCTGGTCGGGGCCCCGCCCGGGTACGTCGGCTACGACCAGGGCGGCCAGCTGACCGAGGCCGTCCGGCGCCGCCCGTACTCGGTGGTGCTGCTCGACGAGGTCGAGAAGGCCCACCCGGACGTCTTCGACGTGCTCCTGCAGGTCCTCGACGACGGGCGGCTGACCGACGGCCAGGGCCGGACGGTGGACTTCCGCAACACCATCCTGATCCTGACCTCGAACCTCGGCTCGCAGGCCATCGCCGACCCGGGGCTCGACGAGCGCCAGCGGCGGGACGCGGTCCTGGACGTGGTGCAGCGGCAGTTCAAGCCGGAGTTCCTCAACCGGCTCGACGACATCGTCGTGTTCCACTCGCTCGGCACCGAGCAGCTGACGTCCATTGTGGACATCCAGGTCGCCCGGCTCGCCAAGCGGCTGGCCCAGCGGCGGCTGCACCTGGACGTCACCGACGGCGCCCGCGAGTGGCTCGCCCTCAACGGCTTCGACCCGATCTACGGCGCCCGCCCGCTGCGGCGGCTGGTCCAGTCGGCGATCGGCGACAAGCTGGCGAAGGAACTGCTGTCGGGCGAGATCCGGGACGGCGACACCGTGCGCGTCGACAGCCCGGAGCTCGAAGCCGGTGACTCGCTGACCGTCACCCGCGTCTGACCCCTCGTGAGTGGTAAGGCGAGTTCCAACTCGCCTTACCACTCACGAGACCGTCCACAGTGGCGATTTGTCGACCCGGCCGGTGCGGAAAATGCTCCGAATGGGCCCGGCGACACGGGGACCGGCGATCATCCCTCCGGCGTAACAGGCGATACCCTGGCCGTCGTGGGTATTCCGGCGTGGATCTGGTTCGTCATCGCGGCCGTCGCCCTGGTGGCGGGGCTGGGGCTGCTCGCGGCCGACCGGGCGAAGGAGGGCTCGCGCAACCGCGAGCGGATGCGCTGGGCACAGTTGCGCGGCTGGCAGTTCGTCGAGGAGGACGAGCGGCTGCCGCAGCAGTGGTCGAACGGCGCCATCGGCTACTTCGGCGCGGACGCCGCCGTCAATGTCGTCGCGGGTTCGACCTTCACCTCCGACGGCCGCCGCCCGGTGTTCATCTTCGACATCGAGACCGAGGGGCAGATCCCCGCGGTCGTCGTCGCGGTGCGCTGCAACAAGAAGCACCGGATCCCGATCGAGATGTGGCTGTCCAGCGTCCCGTTCCAGCGCGCGGACATGCCCGAGATGCTCGGCCCGATCGGCGCGCGCTACGCCTTCGCGGACGACGCCGACGGCGCCCGCGTCGTGATCACCCAGGAGCTCGTCGACGCCGCGGACCAGCTCGGTGGCGACGTCGGCGTGGCCTGGCTGGAGAACGAGTGGGTGCTCGCCAGCGTCGTCCCGACCGCCGGGCCGTCGCGGCTGGAGCGCCTGCTGCGCGACCTGGGCGAAATCGCGGACATCGTCGACCCGTTCGACGAGGACTACGACGCCGGCCGCCACCAGGCGAGCGCCCCGGTCCCGTCCGAGGCCACCGCGCCCGCCGCGCCGGGCACCCCGGCAGCCGGGACGCCGGTGCCGCAGCCGCCCGCGGACCCGCCGAAGAGCGAAAGCTAGAAGCCGAGCGCCGGCTGGTCGAGCACGCCGATCGACGCCGACCGGCCGAGCGTGCCGCGGACCGACGTCGTGCCGCCTTCGGCGTGGACCACGTGGTCGATGCCGAGGTCGCCGCGGATCGAGCCCGCCGGGCCGGCCGGGCCGAAGGACTGGCTCGTCTTCACCAGGCCCCAGGCCGGGCCCAGCTGCCCACCTGCTTCGTGGGTTTGGTCCACGTCCAGCACGCCGGTGATCTGCCCGGTCGCGTGCTGCTCGGACGTCATCCCGACCGCGCCGAGGCGGCCGAGGTCGGCGGCCTGGCCGGACGACCGGCGGGCCGACAGCGCTCCTTGGAGGTCACCGGCGAAGGTGCCGTGCATGCCGGTGTCGAGCTGTTCGGCGTTCTGGCTCAGCACGTCGACGCCGTCGGCCAGCCAGACGCCGTGGGCCGCGCCCTCGCCGAGGCCGATCCGGCGCGCGGCGGAGCCGCCGAGGGGCGAGAGCGACAGATCCCGCGCCTCGGCTTGGCCGAGCCGCTGGTTGTTGCCGGTGCCCGCGCGGACCTGGCCGAGCCGCAGGGTGTGCCGTCCGGTGCGGGTGAGGGCCTCGTACTCCTGCGACGGCGCCGACGTCTCCGTCTGCTGCTCCTCGCGGGTGGCGGTCGTGGACTCCGTGAGGTCGTTGGCGACCACTGCGCCGGCGATCTCCTTCGCGAGGAAGTCGTGGCGGGTGGTGGTCACGGTCTCGCGCGTCACCGACGAACCGTCGTCGCCGGTGGCCGAGACGTCCCGTTCGAACGTGTTGTCGCCGCGGTGGTCGAGCGGCAGGGTCAGCTCGGCCGCGGTGGGGGCCGGGATCGCCAGCGCCGTCGCGGGAGCCGCGAAGAGCAGCGCGACGGGTGCCGCGCCGGCGGCGACCTTGGGCAGGTAGCCGCTCTTGCGCCTGGTGTGCTTACCCATGCGGCGGACCATACTTCCCGGCCCGATCGAACGCACGTCCGCCCGTGACCAGCGAGTATGTTCACCCACATGACCACCACCGCTCTCATAACCGGGGCCACGGCGGGCATCGGCGCGCAGTTCGCGCGCACGCTCGCCGCCGAAAAGTACGACCTCGTGCTCGTCGCCCGTGACGTCGAGCGGCTGGAGTCCTACGCCGCTGAACTGCGCGAACGCCACGGCGTCGCGGTCGAGGTGCTCCCCGCCGATCTGTCCGAAGCGGACGGACGGGCGGCGGTCGAGGAGCGGCTCGCGGCGGCCCCGGTCGACCTCCTGGTGAACAACGCCGGGTTCGGGCTGAACGGCGACTTCTGGACCATCCCGCCGGACGCGCTGCAGCGCCAGCTCGACGTCAACGTCACGGCCGTCCTGCGGCTCACCCGGGCCGTGCTGCCGGGCATGATCGAGCGCGGTCACGGCGAAATCATCCAGGTCAGCAGCGTGGCGGGGTTCTTCAGCGGCCGCGGCTCGACGTACACGGCGAGCAAGAACTGGGTCACTTCCTTCACCGAAGGCATCGCCGCTTCGCTGCCGAAGGGCGTCCGGATGATGGCGCTCTGTCCCGGTTTCACGGCGACCGAGTTCCACGAGCGGGCCGGCATCGGCAAACCCGGCCCGAAAATCGCCTGGCTGGGTGTCGAACAGGTGGTCGGCGAGGCCCTCGCGGACCTGCGCCGCGGCAAGGTGATCTCCGTGCCGAGCCTGCAGTACAAGGCCGTCGTCGCGATCGGCGGCCTGTTGCCACGCGCGGTGCTGCGCCGGATCAGCGGCGGTTTCGGCGGCAAGGGCCGCACCTGAGTAGGGCTGTCCCCACCACGAAGACGCACGCGCGCACCAGGGTGGTCCGGGGGCTCGCTCAATAGCGTTTTCCCCATGACAACTGGGTGGCACGAGGCAGGCGACGCGGTCCGGCTGGACGCCGTGCGCAAGGAGTACGGCGGCGTGGTCGCGCTGGACGGCGTTTCGATCGCGTTCCCGCGCGGCGGCTTCACCGCGGTGATGGGCCCGTCCGGGTCGGGCAAGAGCACGTTCCTGCACTGCGCGGCCGGCCTCGACCGCCCGACGTCCGGCCGGGTCGTGCTCGACGGCCAGGACCTCGACGGCAAGAACGAGACCTACCTGACGAAGCTGCGGCGCGACCGCGTCGGCTTCGTCTTCCAGTCGTTCAACCTGCTCCCGGCGCTGACGGTCGAGCAGAACGTGGTGCTGCCGCTGCAGCTGGCCGGCAAGCGCGCGGACAAGCGGCTGGTGGAACGGATCCTGGCGCACGTCGGGCTCGACGGGCGCCGCAAGCACCTGCCCGGCCAGCTTTCCGGCGGCCAGCAGCAGCGTGTCGCCATCGCCCGCGCCCTGGTCACCGACCCCGCCGTGCTGTTCGCCGACGAGCCGACCGGTGCCCTCGACACCCGCACCGCCGCCGAGGTGCTCGGCCTGTTGCGCGACTCCGTCCGCTCGTCCGGGCAGACGGTGATCATGGTGACGCACGACCCGGTCGCCGCGTCCTACGCCGACGAGGTCGTGTTCCTGGCCGACGGCCGGATCGCCGGGCGGCTGGCCCGGCCGACCGCCGAGGCCGTCGCCGAGCGGATGACGCACCTCGGGGCCTGGGGCCGGGTGGCGGCCTGATGTTCAAGCTCGCACTGCGGACCCTCCGCCTGCGCAAGGGCGGCTTCCTGGCGACGTTCGTCGCCGTGTTCTTCGGCGCGCTGGTCATCTCGGCGTGCGGTGGCCTGATGGAGACCGGGATCCGGTCGGAGACGCCGGTGCAGCGGCTGGCCGCGGCGCCGATCGTGGTCGGCGGGCAGCAGACGTTCGAGCAGCCGCGGGAAGATCCGGCGACCCTCGAACCCGAGGACAAGCACAAGACCGAGACCGCGACCCTGCCCGAGCGCGTCCGGCTCGACGCGGCGCTGGCCGGCCGGCTGCGCGCGGTTCCGGGTGTCACGAACGTGGTCGGCGAGGTCACCTTCCCGGCGCAGATCGGCGCGTCCAGGGTGCTCGGGCACGCCTGGGACTCCGCCGTGCTGACGCCGTACACGCTGAAGGGCGAGGCGCCGAAGCCGGGCGAAGTCGTCGTCGACGCGGGGCTCGGTCTCGCTGCCGGGGACACCCTGCCGGTCGCCGCGCACGGCACGGTCGGCCGGTACCGGATCTCCGGGATCGCCGAAGCGCCGCAGGCCATGCGGGACTCCGCGCTGTTCTTCGCGCCGTCGGACGCCGAGAAGCTGTCCGGGCACCCGGGCCGCTTCGACGCCATCGGCGTCTTCGGCGGTGACGTCGCCGCGGTGTCGGCGGCGGTCGGGGACGCCGGCGTCGTGACGACCGGCGTCGATCGCGGTGCCCTGGAGTTCCCCGAGACGGGCAAGAGTGCCGAGAACCTGATCGTGCTGTCCGCGGTGTCGGGCGGGCTGTCGGCGCTGGTCATGGTGTTCGTCGTGGCGGGCACGCTCACGCTGTCGACGCAGCAGCGCCAGCGCGAACTCGCGCTGCTGCGCGCGGTCGGCACCACCCCGCGCCAGCTGCGGCGGATGGTGCTCGGCGAGGCGTTCGTCGTCGGGCTGCTCGCCGTCGCCGTCGCGGTGGCGCTCGGCCCGGTGCTCGGGAACTGGCTGTTCGGGCAGCTCACGGACCACCAGGTCGTGCCCGACGTGCTGCGGTTCGAGCAGGGCTGGGTCCCGGCGACGGTCGCCGCGGGCGCGTCGCTGCTGGCCGTCGTCGCCGCGTCCTTCGTGGCGGGGCGGCGCGCTTCCCGGGTCCGCCCGACCGAGGCGCTCGCCGAAGCCGCCGTCGAACGCCGCTGGCTGACGCCGATCCGGCTGATCACCGCGATCCTGTGCTTCGGCGGCGGAACGGCGCTCGCGATCGTGACGGTCGCCGTGATGACCGGCCCGGTCGCGGCCAGCACGGCCGGCCCGGCGGTGATGTTGTGGGCGTTCGGCCTGGCGGCGATCAGTCCCGGGGTCACGAAGCTGGTGGCGACGCTGCTGCGCTGGCCGGTGCACGCGCTGACCGGCGTCAACGGCCGGGTCGCGCTGCGCAACACCCGCGTCGGCGCGGTGCGGGCGGCCGGCGCGGTCACCCCGATCATGCTCGCCGTCGGCATCGCGACCGCCAACATCTACCTGCAGACCACCCAGGAAGCGGCCTCGAACCAGGCCTTCACCGAGGACCTGCGCGCGGACGCGGTCGTCGGCGCGCCGGGCGGGCTGGACCCCGCGGTCCTGGGCCGGGTGCGCGCGGTGCCGGGCGTCGCCGGCGCGTCGGAGTACGTGACGAGCACGGTGTTCGTCGAGAAACCGTTCGACTCCGGCCAGAACGACGACGGCCGGCCCGCGCTGGGGATCAGCGAGCTGACCGGGAACGCGGTCGAGGTGCCGTCGACGCTCGGTCACCACGTCGGCGACACGCTGTCGCTGAAGCTCGGCGACGGCACGCCGGTGGACGTGCGGGTGACCGCCGTCGTGCACCAGCGCCCGGGGTTCGAACGGCTCGTGCTGCCCGCCGCGCTGCTGGCCCCGCACACGACGCTCGGGCTGGCGCCGCAGCTGCTGGTCCAGGCCGCTCCCGGGGTCGACGCGGCGACCCTGACCGCCCGCCTGCGCGAGGCGACCGCCGGGCTGCCGGTGTTCGTCGGTGACCGGGAGACGCTCATCGCGGCGCACGCGAAGGGCAACGAGATCGGCGCTTGGGTCAACTACCTGCTCGTCGGGATGATCCTCGCCTACACGGTCATCTCCGTGGTGAACACGCTGGTGATGGCCACCGCGCGGCGGCGCCGCGAGTTCGGGATGCAGCGGCTGAGCGGCTTCACCCGCGGCCAGGTGCTGCGGATGGCGGGTGTTGAAGGCGGCCTGATCGCGACCATCGCGGTGCTGCTCGGCACGCTCGTCGCGGCCGGGGCGATCGTGCCCTTCTGCCTGGTGGTGACCGGGTCGCTGCTGCCGTCCGGCCCGGTGTCGATCTACCTGGTGGTGCTCGCGATCGCCGTGGTGCTTTCGCTGGTGGCGATCCTGGTCCCGGCCTGGGCGGCGACGCGCGGGCGTGCGGTCGACGCCACATCCGCCGGTGAGTGAACCCGGCCGTGTGTAAGACTCTCGGCCGTGGCGAACCCCGGGTTGGATCAAGCGGCGAAACTCGAACTGGCCAGGCTGGTCACCGATCTTTCCGTAGTGCACGGAAAAGTGACCCTGGCGTCCGGCAAGGAAGCCGACTACTACATCGACCTCCGGCGGGCGACGCTGCACCACGCGGCCGCGCCGCTGATCGGCAAGCTCCTGCGCCAGCTGACGGCGGACTGGGACTACGTGGCGGCCGGCGGCCTGACGCTGGGTGCCGACCCGGTGGCACTGGCGATGCTGCACTCGGCGGCCACCGACGGGGTCGTGCTGGACGCGTTCGTGGTCCGCAAGGCGGTCAAGGAACACGGCATGCAGCGGCGCATCGAGGGCATGGAGGTCCGCGGCCAGCGCGTGCTGGCCGTGGAGGACACGTCGACCACGGGCGGCAGCGTCCTGACGGCGGTGGAAGCCCTGCGCGAGGCGGGCGCGAACGTCGTCGGCGTCGTGACGGTCGTCGACCGCGACACCGGCGCGCGCGAGGCGATCGAGAAGGAAGGCCTGGAGTACCGGTACATCCTCGGCAAGGACGACCTCGGCCTGGACTGACCACCACCGGGGCGGATCCGCGGATTCGCCCCGGTGACCACCGTCACCGACAATCACCGCGTGACGTTTTCCGCCCGCCGGTGTCCTCCCCGTGAGGAGGTGCCGTGACGACGACTACGCCGCTCGACGACGTGACCCTCGTCGGCCGCGCGCGGGACGGCGATGTCCGGGCGTACGAGCAGCTCGTGCTGCGCTACCAGGGCCCGATGTTCCGCCTCGCCGTCAAGATGCTCGCCCACCGCGGCGACGCCGAAGACGTCGTGCAGGAGGTGTTCCTCACCGCCTGGCGCAAGCTCGGCCAGCTCAGCGAGGACGCCGCCTTCGTCGGCTGGCTCTACCGGGCCACCACGAACCGCTGCCTCAACGCGATCCGCGCGCGCAAGCCCCGGGCCGACGTCGACCTCGACACCGCCGAGTCGCCGCGGGCCGACCTCCAGCCGGAGCGAGCCGTGCAGGTCAGCAGCCAGCTCGCGGCGTTGAACTCGGCGCTGGAGAAGCTGACTCCGGAGCAACGAGCGTGCTGGCTGCTGCGCGAGGTGCACGGCCGGTCCTACGACGAGATCGGCGAAATCGTCGGCGTGCCCGCGACCGCGGTCCGCGGCCGGATCGCGCGCGCCCGGGCCCAGCTGGCGGAGGTGATGAAGCCGTGGCGATGACGGACTACGAACTGCCCTGCGAACGTGACGTCGACCAGGTGTGGGCGCGGCTGGACGCGGTGGCCGACGAGCACGAGCTGACCTGCCCGCACTGCCGCGCCGCGCGCGAGAGCCTGCTGGCGCTGCGCGAGGCCACAGCCGAGCTGGCGGCCGAGGAGGACGTGCCGTCGCCGGACCTGTTCGGGCGGATCATGTCGGCGGTGCGGGCCGAGGCCCGGCGCGGTTCGATGGTGCCCCTGCCGACCCCGGAACCCGGGTTCGTCGAGGTCAGCGAGCAGGCGGTGGCCGCGGTGCTGCGGTACGCGGCCGACACGGTCGACGGCGTCCGGGCGCGGCGCTGCCGGGTGCGGCCCGTCCCCGGCGGGGTCGAGGTCACCCTCACCCTCGCGGTGAGCCTGCGGCACGCCGCCGGTGGCGTGGCGCTGGCGAAGGTGCGGGAGCGGGTGACCGCCGCGGCCGCGGCCCGGGTGGGCCTGACGCTGGCGAAGCTCGACCTGCTTGTCGACGATGTCTACGGGGAGCCACGGGAATGACCGCCGACTACGTCATCGCCGACCCGGTGATCGCCAGCGTGGCGGCGCGGGCGGCGATCACCACACCGGGGGTGGTGCGCCTCGAACCGGGCCTGCGCGGCCTGGTGACGTCGTGGACGCGCGCGGCCCGGCAGCGCTGGAAGGGCCTCGACCCGGCACCGGCGGACGGCGTCCGGGTCCGCACCACCGACGGCCGGGTGACGATCCGGATCGACCTGGTCACCGCGGCGGCCGACCAGGCGGCGGCGGTCGGCCGGGCGGTCCAGCGCGCGGTGACGCGGTTCGTGGCCGAGCAGACCGGCCTGGTCGTCGCCGAGGTGTCGGTGTCCATCATGGACATCGAGCCGGAGGCCCGGTGACGCCGGCCGAAGCCGTCGAGAAGATCGTCGGCGCGCTCGAAGCGGTGGACGGCGTCCGCCCGGCGGTGCCGGTGGCCTGGGACGGTCCCGCGGTCGACCTGGGGCCGGACGTGGTCCGGATCCGCCTGATCGCGACCCGGCTGCCGATCCCGCCGCTGCTGGACCGGGCGGCCGGAGCCGTGCGCCGGGTGCTGGCGGGCACGGCGTGGGCGGACGTGCGGCTGCGCCTGGAGGTCACCGACCTCGACGGGGCGGCGTTCGCGAGACCCACGTCACAGTGACGACCTCCCGTCCTGGCGGTCCTTGGTGACGAAACCGTTGGGGCGCCGGACATCCAGGGAGGAATCATGACCGAGACCGCACTCGTCACCAAGCAGGGCACGACGACCATCGCCGACACCGTGGTCCAGAAGATCGCCGGGCTCGCCGCGCGCGAGGTCCCCGGCGTGCACGACCTCGGCGGCGGCGCGGCGCGGGCGCTGAGCGCGATCCGCGACCGCATCCCGGGCGCGTCGGCCAGCGCCGGCCAGGGCGTGTCGGTCGAGGTCGGCGAGAAGCAGGCCGCGGTCGACCTGCAGGTGCTCGTCGAGTACGGCGTCGGCATCGCGGACCTCGCGCGAGCGGTGCGCGGCAACGTGATCACGGCGATCGAGCGGATGACCGGGCTGCAGGTGGTCGAGGTGAACATCAACGTCACCGACGTCCACCTCCCGGAAGACGGCGAGCCCGCAGTCAGCGATCGCGTTGAGTGAAATCCGGCTGCCGGGCGGGTCACCCCGGCGTACCGTCGGGGCATGGAGGAGCCGCCGGAACCGCAGCGCCCAGCCGACCCGAACCGGAAGAAACCGGACGGTGCACCGGATCAGTACCCGCACGAGGAACCGACGCAGTACCCCGCCAAGCGGCCACCGGAATTTCCACCGGGTGTAACCCCTCCGTCACCGCCCAGGTGACGGGGTTGCTCCGCTGGGTTAAAAATCACCCGCCGGGGCACTCTTGAGGGCGGCCGGATCCGCGCGGCGGAGTAAAGTCGCTGGTAGGGGGATCGGTGGAGGGGGGTGCGATGGCGAAGTTCCTGGCCGACGTGACCGTCGTGGTGCACATCCTGGCCCTGCTGCTCATCGGGCTGGGGGGCTTCGTCGCCTGGCGCTGGCCGAAGCTCATCTTCGTCCACCTGTTCGCCGCGGCCTGGGGCGTGCTGGTGAACGTGACGCCGGTGCCGTGCCCGCTGACCGCGCTGGAGAACTACTTCCGCCACCAGGAGGGCCTCGGCGACCTGCCCGGCGGCTTCAACGCCTACTACCTGTACGGCACGGTGTTCCCGCAGTCGTGGCTGCCGGCGATCGGCATCATCGCGATCGTGGTGGTCGCCTACTCCTACGTTGGCGTGTACCACCGGTGGCGCCACCGCCACGACGAGGAAACCCACGTGCGCCCGGTCCACCTGGGCTAGGCGACAATCGGCGGGTGAGCACAACACCCGGACCCACCGAGTGGGTGAGCCGCGAAGAGGTCGGGGTCGGCCCGTGGCCGGGTGCGTGGCCGTCGGACGAGCGGTACGACCCCGAGCTGCTGCGGGACGGCGACCGCCGCAACGTCGTCGACGCCTACCGCTACTGGCGCCGCGAAGCCATTGTGTCCGATGTGGACAGCCGACGGCACCCGTTCCACGTCGCGATCGAGAACTTCCAGCACGACCACAACATCGGCACCGTGGTCCGGACGGCCAACGCGTTCGCCGCGGCCGAAGTGCACATCGTCGGCCGGCGGCGCTGGAACCGGCGCGGCGCCATGGTGACCGACCGCTACCAGCACCTGCGTCACCACGACGACGTCGACGGCCTGATCGCCTTCGCGGCCGAGCACGGCCTCGCCGTCGTCGCGGTGGACAACACGCCCGGGTCGCAGCCGGTCGAGACGGCCGAGATCCCGCGTGAGTGCGTCCTGCTCTTCGGGCAGGAAGGGCCGGGGCTTTCCGGCGAAGCGCAGGAAGCCGCGTCGCTGGTGGTGTCGATCGCGCAGTTCGGCACGACCCGCTCGATCAACGCCGGCGTCGCGGCCGGGATCGTCATGCACGCCTGGATCCGGCAGCACGCCGACCTCGGCCGCGCCTGGTGACGCCTACAGGCCCCAGCCCCAGCGCAGCTGGACCACACCGGTCGCGTTGTTCGTCTCCAGGCCGCTGCCGCTCTGGCGGGTGATCGAGTACGTGTCGCCCGAACGCAGGCCGGGCCAGTAGACGACGCCCATCTGCCGGGACCGCGCCAGGTCCGTCGTGGCGGCGAAGTACGCGGTGAAGTTGTTGCCGTCCTGGTGCCCGGCGGAGTAGTCCAGGCCGGTCGTCATCGGGGCGCCGGCCTCGTCGATGATCGTGCGGGAAGAGTACGACCCGAGCCGGTTGCTGAGGTTCGCCGTCCACGCCGAGCGGGTCGTGTCCGAGGCCCAGAAGCCGTAGAAGTGCAGCGACAGCAGCGTGCCGTTCAACGCGCTCGCCGCGCCGACGCCGGTCACGTTGTCGTTGTAGCCGGTGCCGCTGATCAGCACCCGCCCCCGCGGGATGTTCGAGTGCCGGGACAGCCAGGTCGAGCACAGGGAAACCCAGGCGTTCAGGCTGTAGCCGAACGGCTCGTTCATCGGTTCGAAGTAGACGTTGCCGTTGCCGCCGTAGTCGCCGGTCACCTTGTCCCACATGGTGTTCCACGCGGTGACGTCGTCGACGAAGCCGTCCTTGTTCGCTTCCCAGTAGCCGAAGATGACCTTCATGCCGTGGGACAGGGCCGAGTCGGCGGCGCCCTTGTACCGCCCCCACCAGTCCGAATTGACGCTCTGCGGGTTGATCGGCAGCCGCACGGTGTTCGCGCCGAGCTTCTGCTGGAAGCCGCTGATGATCCCGTCCGCCTTGCTGCGGACGCTGTCGTAGCTGTCCCCGGCGGTGAGACCGGTCGGGATCACCCACCCGTCGACGTAGTTGTCGCGGGCGTCCGCCCAGTTGACGCCGCGGAAGCCGTTGGTGGCGGCGGACGCGCTCTGCGGGACCTGGACCAGGGAAACGAGCAACAGGACGAGCAGCAAGGGACGAAGGCGGGCCATGCGAACTCCGATGTTCACGTAAACATGCCGGTCGCAGAATCCTTGACGGCTCGCCGCGGTGTCAAGTGTTCCTTCGGCGGCCCCGGGTGGCGAAGCCCCCGGCTCGGGGCGGAGCCCGGACAACACAGCGTCAGGCGGGGGCGATCTCGACGGGAATGCCGTTCAACACCGACGTTCCGGACGGAACGTCCAGCAGCGTCTCGTCGGCGACCAGGTTCGAGTTGACGCCCGGGTTCGCGTTCGCCACCCGGGTCCGCGAGCCGGCGACGTCGTGGCCCCAGCCGTGCGGGATGCTCACCACGCCCGGGCGCACCTCGTCGGTGATCTCGACCGGGATTTCGAGCTTGCCCGCGCGGGAAGTCACCGACGCGAGGGCGCCGTCGGTGAGGCCCAGCCGGGCAGCGTCTTCGGGGTGCACCTGGGCCGTGCACCGGTTGCCGCCGCGGACCAGCGGCGCCAGGTTGTGCATCCACGAGTTGTTCGAGCTCAGGTGTCGTCGCCCGATCAGCACGAGCCCGTCGTCCGCGGCCTTCGCGAGTTCTTCCCGCAACCGCGGGACGTCGGCGACGATCGCCTCGGGTGCCAGTTCGATCCGGCCGGACGCGGTGCACAGCACCTCGGGGATCCGCGGCTGCAGCGGCCCGAAGTCCATCCCGTGCGGCGCGGCTTCGAGGTCGGCGAGCGTGACGTCGTAGGGGCCGGCCCGCAGCATCAGGTCGACCAGGCGCGCGGGCCCGGTCCGGTCCTGGGTGACCTCCAGCCCGGCGCGGCGGGCGACGTCGGCGGCGACGAATTCGTCGAGCGCCGCGACGTCGGCTTCCGGGCCCTGACCGGCGACGATGCCGGTCAGCCGCAGCATGGTCTCCCACTCCTGCGGCAGTTTCGACGGCAGCGTCGCGGGGGTCCAGTTGGCGACGTTGCGGATCGACAGCTGGTAGAAGGCCAGGTCGAAGTGCGGGCGCTCGAGCGGGGACGGGCCGGGCAGGATGACGTCGGCGTGGCGGGACGTCTCGTTGAGGTAGACGTCGACCGAGATCATGAAGTCGAGCGTGCCGAGCGCCGCGGCCAGCCGCCCGGCGTTCGGCGTGCTCAGGCAGGGGTTGCCGCTGACCGTGATCAGCGCGCGGACCTGGCCCTCGCCCGGGGTTTCGATCTCGTCGGCGAGCGTCGCGACCGGCAGTTCGCCGACGACCTCGGGGAGGCCGCGCACACGGCTGCGCCAGCGCCCGACGGCGAACGGCCGCCGGTTCCCGGTCGGCTGGCACGCGGCCAGCGGGAACATCGCGCCGCCCGGGGAGTCGAGGTGGCCGGTGAGCACGTTGAGGACGTCGACCAGCCAGCTCGCGATGGTGCCGAACGCCTGGGTCGTGGTGCCGATCCGGCCGTAGACGACGGCGTTGTCCGAGGTCAGCTCCCGCGCCATCCGGCGGATCTCGTCGGCGTCGATCCCGGTGCGCGGGGCGACGGCCTCCGGCGTGAACGGCTGGGCCAGCGCGCGGACGTCGTCGAGGCCGTTGAGGTGTGCGGCCAGGCGCCCGGGTGCGACGAGGTTTTCCGCGAACAGGACGTTGACCAGCGCGAACAGCAGCAGCGCGTCGGTGCCGGGGCGGATGGCGTGGTGCTCGTCGGCGAACTGGGCGGTGCGCGTGCGGCGGGGGTCGACGACGACGATCTTGCCGCCGCGCTCGCGGATCCCGCGCAGCCGGCCGCGGATGTCCGGCGCGGTCATCAGGCTGCCGTTGGAGACGAGCGGGTTGGCGCCGAGGATCAGCAGGTGCCGCGTCCGGTCGAGGTCGGGCACCGGGATGGCCAGCGGGTCGCCGAACATCGTGCCGGCGGAGTAGTGCTTCGGCAGCTGGTCGACCGAGGTCGCGCTGTAGAAGTTCTTGGTGCCCAAGGCTTTGTAGAGCACGCGGCCGTAGAGCGTCAGCGCGATGTTGTGCACGCCGGGGTTGCCCGCGTAGACGGCGACGGCGTCCCGGCCGTGCTGTTCGATGATCGGCGGGAGGCGGCGGGCGATCTCGTCGTACGCCTCCTGCCAGCTGACCTCGACGAACTCGCCGTCGCGCTTGAGCAGCGGGGCAGTCAGCCGGTCGGGGTCGTGGTGCAGCGCGCCGAGCGACGCGCCCTTGGGGCAGATGTAGCCCCGCGAAAAGACGTCCTGCTCGTCCCCTTGGACGCGTGTGACCTGCTGGTTCGCGTCGAGCGTCACTTCGAGACCGCAGGTGGCTTCGCACAGCGGGCAGGTGACGTGGGCCGTCGTCATGACCACCGAACATACCGAGCGGTATGTGGATGGGCAAGGCACGATTGCGTCATGGACGTCTCGGCCGCGGAACGCGCGGTGACTTCGCGGCACCTGCGCCGGGTGTGGGGCCTGCCCGGCACGGTCCTCGGCCGCAGCCGCTGGCCGGCGGCGCTGGATCAGCGGCTGCACTGGCACTGGAACTACTGGTGGCAGGCCCACCTGCTGGACACCCTGGTCGACGCGCAGTTGCGTTCTCCTTCGGCTGCGCGCTTGGCGTTGATCCGCTCGTTCGTGCGTTCGGTGCGGCTGCGCAACTTCGGTCGGTGGACGAATGACTACTACGACGACATCGCGTGGCTCGGCCTTGCGCTGCAACGGGTTTCCTCACTGGGCATCGACGTCGGCCCGGCACTGGCGGCGATCGACGCGCAGCTCCTTTCGGGCTGGACGGCGGCAGCGGGCGGCGGAATCTGGTGGCGCCGCGGCGACGACTTCAAGAACGCCCCGGCCAACGGCCCGGCGGCGATCTTCCACGCCCGATCGGGGAATCTGTCCCGCGCCCGGGAGATGACTTCGTGGCTGACGTCCACTTTGGTCGATCCGGTGTCCGGTCTGGTCTGGGACGGGATCCGGGCGGATACCGGTGAGCTGGTGAAGCATATTTACACCTACTGCCAAGGGGTTTACCTCGGTGCCTGCCTGGAGCTGTCCTTAGTGGACGAAGCGGCCCGGACCGTGCGGGCGGTGGCGGAGCACCTCGCCCCGGAGGGTGTCATCCGTGGCCAGGGCGGCGGCGACGGCGGCCTGTTCGCGGCGATCCTGGCCCGCTACCTGGCTCTGGCGGCTCGTTCGCTGCCGGGCCCGGAAGCCGCAACGGCCCGGTCGCTGGTCCTGACGTCGGCGGAGGCGTGCTGGTCAGGTGCGGCGCCCGGCCTGGTGTTCAGCGCGTACTGGGACCGCCCGGCCCCGTGGCCCCTCCCGGAGGACGCGCCCGAGCGGGACATGTCGGTCCAGGTGGGCGCCTGGATGCTCCTGGAGGCCGCGGCGACGCTGTCGTGAGTGAGAAACAGCGTTAGAACACTGTTTCCCACTCACGGGGGCCGCGGCAGGGCTCAGCAGCCGCAGGAAGCGCCGTGCAGGAATTTCGGGGTCAGCCACACCGACTCCGGTGGCCGGTCCGGGTCCGCCATGCGGGACATCAGCAGCTGGACCGCCCGCCGCCCCAGGTCCGCTGCCGGCTGGACCAGGGTGGTCACCGCCGGGCTCACGCGCTGCGCCCAGTCCATGTCGCCGTAGCCGACCACCGCCAGCTCCGAGCCGATGCGGATGCCCCGGCGGTGGGCCTCGTACTGGACGCCCACCAGCATCGACTCGTCCGCCACCACCAGTGCCGTCGGGGACGGCCAGCCGTCCAGGAGCTTGGCCGTGGCGCGGGTGGCGCCGCCCGGGTTCGAAAACCCGCACTCCACCAGCTCGCGGTTGAACCGCAGCCCCGCCTGCTCCAGGCCCAGCCGGTAGCCGCGGATGCGCTCGCGGCTGATCTCCAGGTTCTCGTCGCCCGAAATCAGCCCGATCTTCCGATGGCGGCGTGAAGTCAGGTGCCGGACCAGCGACGCCACCGCGTGCACGTTCTCCGTGCCCACCTGGTCGACGTCGTTGCGGGCGGCCACCCGGTCGGCCAGCACCGTCGGCACGCCCATCCGGACCAGGCCGTTGACCACCGCTTCGTCGCCGGCCGAGGGGACCAGCAGCACGCCGTCCACCAGGTCCGCGCGCAGCTCGCGCACCACCGCGGCCTCTTCGCTCGCGGTGTCGCCGGTGTCGGCCAGGACGACGTCGCACCCCGCCTGCGCCGCGGCCGCCCTGATCGCGCGCAGCAGCTCGCCCGAGTACGGGTTCGCGGAAACACCCATCGCGACGCCGATCCGGTAGGTGACCGGGGGGTCCCACAACCGGAGCTCCGGCGAAAGTGCGGTCATAAGCCCTCGCAGACGCTCAGCGGAAACGTATCCGCTGAACGGCCGCGCCGGAGTGTCAGGAACCCAGATTCACTGAAGTGAGTGAACCGGGGGACAGCCGCACGACTCCCGGTGACGCAGGGTGGGGGCCAGCCGGACCGTCTCGGCCTTGCGCGCCGGGTCGTTGATCCGGGCCAGCAGCAGCCGCACCGCCTGCCGGCCGATCTCCTCGATCGGCTGCGCCATCGTCGTCAGCGGCGGGTCGACCAAGTCCGCCCACTCGACGTCGTCGTAGACCACCACCGGCAGGTCGCGGCCGATCCGCAGCCCGCGCCGGCGAGCTTCGTGCAGCACCCCGACCATCATGCTGTCGTTCCCGACCACCAGCGCCGTCGGCGGCTCGGGCAGCGCCAGCAGTGTGCTCAACGCCAGCGCGCCGCCCTCGCGCGAGGAGTTCCCGCAGGCCACGAGGTCGGACGACCACGTGAGCCCGGACCGGCCGAGCCCCAGCCGGTAGCCCAGCACGCGCTCCTCGCTCGTCGACAGCCCGGGCACGCCGCTGATCATCCCGATCCGCCGGTGCCCGAGTGTCGCCAGGTGCGCGGTCAGCGCCGACGTCGCCTGGATGTTCTCCGAGCCGACCTGGTCGACGTCGGTGCGGGTGGACAGCCGGTCGATCAGCACCGTCGGCACGTCGAGGGACACCAGCTCGCCGATCACCGGGCCGTCGCCGGGGGCCGGGGTGATGAGCAGGCCGTCGACGCGACGGGAGCGCAGCGCCCGCACGGTGTCACGCTCCGTGTCCGCCGCGTCGTGGGTGTCGGCCAGCAGGACGGTGTAGCCGTGCGCCGACGCCTCCCGCTCGATCGCCTGCATCAGCGTCGCGAAGTACGGGTTGGCCACCAGCGAGATCGCCATCCCGATCGACCGCGTACCGCCCGTGACCAGCGAACGCGCGATCGCGTCGCCGGTGTAGCCGGTCGTCTCGATCGCCCGCAGCACCGCCGCCTTGGTGTCCTCGGCGACCGCGCGCGTCCCGTTCACCACGTGCGAGACGGTCGTGATCGAGACGCCCGCGAGCTCGGCGATGTCCCGCTGGGTCGGCCGCGATGACTTCGACTGGGCCATACCGATCCTTTCCGGCAAGCGTTTGCGCAAACGCTTGCGCGCACCGAGCAGTCTGTCTACCTTCCCGACCATCGGCAAGCCCCGACAGAACAAAGGCTGGGAATCCATGAGACAGCGAAGTCTCACCGCGCTCACGCTCGCCGCCGTCCTCGCCGCGACGACCGGGTGCACGGTGGAGCGCCACTGGGGTGGCAACACCAACACGGGCGGAAGCGGCAAGGCGAAGGTCGGCCTGGTCACCAAGACCGACACCAACCCCTACTTCGTGGAACTCCGCAACGCCGCGAGAGCGGCCGCGCAGGCCAACGGCGCCGACTTCAGCGCGCTCGCCGGCCAGTTCGACGGCGACAACGACGGCCAGGTCCGCGCGATCGAGAACCTCCGCCAGCAGGGCGCGAACACGATCCTGATCACGCCCAGCTCGTCCACCGGCGTGCTCAAGGCGATCAAGGACGCCCGCGACGCCGGGGTCCTGGTCATCGCCCTCGACACCGCCACCGAACCGGCCGACGCCGTCGACGCCACCTTCGCCACCGACAACTTCGCGGCCGGCGAGCAGCAGGGCGCCTACGTCAAGGCCGCGCTGGCCGGCACCCCGCCCAAGCTGCTGATGGTCGACGGCACGGCGGGCAGCACGGTCGACACCCAGCGCCACGGCGGCTTCCTCAAGGGCATCGGGCTGACCGACGGCTCGCCGGAGATCAAGGGCCACACCGCGGCCAACGGCGACCAGAGCCTGGCCCAGCAGGGCATGGAGAACCTGCTGCAGCGCAGCACCGACATCAACGCCGTCTACTCGATGAACGAGCCGATGGGCCGCGGCGCGTACGCGGCGCTCAAGGCCCGCGGGCTCACGAACCAGATCGTCATGGGTTCGATCGACGGCGGCTGCGAAGGCGTCCAGAACGTCAAGGACGGCCAGTTCGCCGCCACCGTCATGCAGTTCCCGAAGAAGATGGCCGAGCAGGGCGTGCTCGCCGCCGTCGAGTACGCGAAGACCGGCAAGAAGCCGTCCGGTTTCGTGAACACCGGGTCCGCCGTGATCACCGACAAGCCCCTGCCCGGCATCGAGAGCCACGACTCGGCCTGGGGCCTGCAGAACTGCTGGGGAGGAGCGAAATGACAACGGCCACAGTGTCCACAAGGGAACGCGAGTCGCTCGGGGACTTCCTGCTCCGCGCCCCCGCAGTCGGCCCGGCGCTCGCCCTGGTCGTCGCGATCGTGGTGTTCTCGCTGGCCACGGACACGTTCTTCGACCTCGACAACCTGTCCACCGTGGTCCAGCAGTCGCTGGTCGTCGGAACGCTTGCGCTGGGACAGACCCTCGTCATCCTCATCGCGGGCATCGACCTGTCCAACGCGGCCTCGATGGTCGTCGCGACGCTGATCATGGCGAAGCTCGCGGCGGCCGGGACCAACGGCTTCGTCGCCCTGCTCGCCGGGGTCGTGCTGACGATCCTCGTCGGCATCTTCATCGGCGGGCTGGCCACGCGGATCAAGCTGCCGGCGTTCATCATCACGCTCGGCACGTTCACCATGCTGACCGCGGTGTCGAAGCTGATCGCCGGCGGCCAGGCCGTGCCGGTGACCGACGGGGTGCTCCAGTGGCTCGGCACCAAGCGCTACCTCTTCGGCGGCATCCCGATCACCTACGGCATGACGCTGGCGCTGCTGATGTACCTCGGCGTCTGGTACGCGCTGACGAAAACGGCGTGGGGCAAGCACGTCTACGCGGTCGGCAACGCGCCGGAGTCCGCGCGGCTGTCCGGCATCAAGGTCAACCGCACGGTGCTCTCGGTGTACATCGTGGCCGGCCTGACCTTCGGCATCGCGGCCTGGCAGGCGCTCGGCCGGACGCCGAACGCCGACCCGAACCAGTTCCAGCTCGGCAACCTCGACTCGATCACCGCCGTCGTCCTCGGCGGGACGAGCCTCTTCGGCGGCCGCGGCTCGGTGCTCGGGACGCTGATGGGTGCGCTGGTCGTGGCGGTGCTGCGGTCGGGGCTGACGCAGATGAACGTCGACGGCAACTACCAGGACCTCGCCACCGGCGCCCTGCTCATCGCCGCCGTCGTGGTGGACCGGATCGCGAGGAGGCAGCAGCAGTCATGACCGAACCGATCCTGCAAGCCCGTGGACTGGTGAAGCGCTACGGCCGGGTGACCGCCATCGACGGCGCCGACTTCGACCTGCTGCCCGGCGAGGTGCTCGCCGTGGTCGGGGACAACGGCGCCGGGAAGTCGTCGCTCATCAAAACCCTGTCCGGGGCGGTGATCCCGGACGAGGGGGAGATCAAAGTGGACGGGAGGACCGTCCACTTCAAGTCCCCTTTGGACGCTCGCCACTACGGCATCGAGACGGTGTACCAGGACCTCGCCGTCGCGCCCGCGCTCGACATCGCGTCGAACATGTTCCTGGGCCGGGAAAAGCGCCTCAAGGGCCCGTTCGGGCTGTTCCGCAAGCTCGACACCGCGACCATGCGGGCCGAGGCGCAGCGGATCCTCGACGAGCTGGGCATCAACATCAAGTCGATCAGCCAGCCGGTCGAGACGCTCTCCGGCGGTCAGCGCCAGGGTGTCGCGGTGGCCCGCGCGGCCGCGTTCGGCACCAAGGCCGTGATCATGGACGAGCCCACCGCCGCGTTGGGTGTCGCCGAGTCCGGCAAGGTGCTCGACCTGATCGGCCGGATCCGCGACCGCGGCCTGCCGGTGGTGCTGATCAGCCACAACATGCCGCACGTGTTCGACATCGCCGACCGCATCCACGTGCACCGCCTCGGCAGGCGCGTCGCGGTCGTCTCGCCGAAGACGCACTCGATGAACCAGGTCGTCGGCCTGCTCACCGGGGCCCTGCGGCTCAACGAGAACGGCGAAGTGGAAGAAGCGGCGGCTGCGACGCACGTGGCCGGCTTGAAGTGAGAGTGCTGCTGGCGGGACTGTGCACCGTGGACCTGGTCCAGCGGGTCGAGGAGCTGCCGGCGCCGGGCGAGAAGGTGCAGTCGCTGCAGGTGGACGTCGCCGCGGGCGGCCCCGCGACGAACGCCGCGGTGACGGCGGCCGCGCTCGGCGCCGAGGCGACCCTGCTGACCGTCCTCGGCGCACACCCGCTGGCCGCGCTCGCCCGCGCCGACCTCGAAGCCCACGGCGTCCGGGTCGTCGACCTGGACCCCGGGCGGGCCGGACCGCCGGCGGTCAGCGCGGCCGCCGTCCGCGATCGGGACGGCGAGCGGACGGTCGTCTCCCGCAACGCGGCCGGCTCCGAAGCCACTTGGGACGGCACGGTCGACGCGGACGTGGTGCTCGTCGACGGCCACCACCCCGGCCTCGCGCTGTCGGTCGCCCGCGCGGCCGGGGACGTCCCGGTCGTGCTCGACGCCGGGAGCTGGAAGCCCGTGCTCGACGAGCTGCTGCCCCTGGTCGACGTGGCCGCGTGCTCCGCGCACTTCAGCGCGCCGGAACCCGGCCTCCACCAGCGGGGCGTCCCGACCGTGATCACCACCGCGGGGCCCGGTCCGGTGCGCTGGTCCACTGCGGACGGCGGCTCGGGTGAGGTGCCTGTGCCCGCCGTGGAAGCGCGGGACACACTAGGTGCGGGCGACGTCTGGCACGGCGCGCTCGCCGTGGCCGTGGTGCGCGAACCGACGGTGACGGACCGGATCCGCTTCGCCAACGAGGTGGCCGCCGAACGGGTGCGGCATGTGGGACCGCGGTCGTGGACGACCGCGATCGCAGGAAGGAACAGGACATGACGGCGTTCGACGACCTGCTGGCCCGGGCCGAGGGCCTGACCGTGCGCGGGCAGCGCAACGTGCTCGGCATCGTGGGCGCGCCCGCGTCGGGCAAGACCACGCTGGCCTGGGCGCTGGCCAACGCGCTCGGCTCCCGCGCGGCCGTGGTCGGCATGGACGGCTTCCACCTGGCGCAGGTCGAGCTGCGCCGGCTGGGCCGCACCGAGCGCAAGGGCGCCCCGGACACCTTCGACGCCGCGGGCTACTACCACCTGATCCGCCGCCTCGCCGAAGGCCGCGAAACGGTGTACGCGCCGGAGTTCCGCCGCGAGATCGAGGAGCCGATCGCCGGGGCCGTCGCCGTGCCGCCGGAGGTCCAGCTCGTGATCACCGAGGGCAACTACCTGCTGCTGCCGGACGACCCGTGGAGCGCGATCCGGCCGTTGCTCACCGAGGCCTGGTTCCTCGCCCCGGACGAGCCCGAACGGATCGAGCGGCTCGTGTCGCGCCACCGCCGCTACGGCCGTTCGCTGGTCGAGGCCCGGCAGCGGGCCCTCGGTTCGGACCAGCGCAACGCCGACCTCATCTCGCAGACGCGCGACCGCGCCGACCTGGTGCTGGAGAACCTGCCGCTGGCGAACTTCGCGATTTGACCCTCGTCGTCACCGGCGGCAGCCGCGGGATCGGTGCGGCGATCTGCACGCTGGCCGCCGCCCGCGGCTACGACGTCGTCGTCAACTACTCGGGCGATCCCGAACCCGCCGAAGCCGTCGCCGAAGAGGTGCGTGCGCAGGGCCGTCGAGCCCTGGCGTTTCGCGCGGACGTCTCCGACGAGGACGACGTCCGCGCGCTGTTCGACGCGGCCGCCGAGCTGGGCCCGGTCACCGCGCTGGTCAACAACGCGGCCATCGTCGGCAACACCCCGGGCCGGCTGGCGGACTACGAGGTCGACGTCGTCCGGCGCACCCTCGACGTCAACGTCACCGGGGTGTTCCTCTGCTGCCGCGAGGCGGTCCGCCGGATGTCCACGCGCCACGGCGGCGACGGCGGCGCGATCGTGAACATCTCGTCGACGGCCGCGCGCACCGGCTCGGCCGGGGAGTGGGTGCACTACGCCGCGTCGAAGGCCGCGGTCGACACGCTGACCTTCGGGCTCGCGCAGGAGGTCGCCGGCGACGGGATCCGCGTGAACTCCGTCCGGCCCGGCATGATCCACACCGGACTGCACGCCGCCGCGGGTTTGCCGGACCGGATGGCGAAGTACGCGCCGCAGATTCCGCTGGGCCGCGCCGGGCAGCCGGCGGAAATCGCCGAAGCCGTGTTGTTCCTGCTCTCGAAGGCGTCGTCGTTCACCACGGGGGCGGTGCTGGAGGTCGGCGGCGGCCGCTGATCCTTGTGAACCGGCATTTCCCGGCTTTCGTGTGGGGTGCGTTCCCACTACCGCGCGAAAGGTGGACACATCATGCGTACGTTCGAGCTGCCCGATTCGGTGGGCGGGCGGACCGTCGACCGGATCCTGGGCCGCCAGCTGGTCCGCACCTGGGAGACCGACGGGATCTTCCAGGTCGCGGCCACCGGCGAGCAGGACCGCATCACCCGGGAAGCGCTCGCCGAAAGCCGCCGGTTCTTCGCCCGGTCGCTGCCGGAAAAGGCGAAGTTCGTCAGCGACCTGACCTACAGCGGATACATCGCTTCGGGGGAAGAGGTGACCGCGGGCGAAGCCGACTTCTCCGAGATCTTCACCGTCTGCCCGGACATCCCGGCCGACGACCCCCGCGTCACCGGCGGCTGGCCGTGCCACGGGCCGGTGCCGTGGCCGGACGAGGGCTACCGGTCGGCGATGACCGCCCACCTCCGCGAGGTGGGGAGCATCGGCGAGCGGCTGCTGCAGCTCGTGGCGCTCGGGCTGGGCGTGGAAATCGACCGGCTGACCCGGCTCACCCGCCAGGGCTGGCACCACATGCGCGTGCTGCGGTTCCCCGCCCGGTCCGCGACCACCGAACGCGGGATCGGCGCGCACACCGACTACGGACTGCTCGTGATCGCCGCGCAGGACGACGTCGGCGGGCTCTTCATCCGGCCGCCGGTGCCCGGGGAGCACCGCAACCGCAACTGGCTGCCGTCGGAGAGCACGGCCGGGATGTACCAGGACGACGAGCCGTGGCACTTCGTCGAGCCCGAGCCGGCGGTGTTCACCGTCTTTCCCGGTGACATCCTGCAGTTCCTCACCGGCGGGCGCCTCCTGTCGACGCCGCACAAGGTCCGCCTCGCCGCCCGGGAGCGGTACACGCTGGCGTACTTCCACGAGCCGTCCTTCGGCACCACCGTCCGGCCACTGGCGGGCGGGGAGGAGGTCATCCACTACGGGACGCACTTCACGAACATGTTCACGCGCTGTTACCCGGACCGGGTGACGACCCGGCGGATCGAGCGCGAGGGACGGCTGGCCGTGCTGGATCGTATTCGTGACCCCGCGTGAGAGATCAGTTGCACTGAGTGGGTTTCGTCCGTCTGGTGAGACGGCCGGAGACGGCGAGATCACGATCGGACGGGGAACTTGGTCACTCGCGTTTTGCGCGTCGAACGCTGTGCAACTCTGGGAAGCCGCCACGCGAAAGGACGGCTTCGGAAGCCATGGCCAAACTCATGTCCGTGCACCACCTCGCGCTCACCGTGACCGACGTGGACCGCAGCGTGCCGTGGTACGTGCGTGTCCTCGACCTCGAGGAGGTCACCCGGCGCGAAGAGCCGGACACGGGACTGCGCAAGGTCGTGCTGCGCTCGGCCGGTGACGAGTTCTCCGTGGTCCTGGTACAGCACGCGGACACCGGCCGGCGCGGGTTCGACGAGCGCCGGACCGGTCTGGACCACGTCGCCTTCCGGGTGCATTCGGCCGCCGAGCTGGCCGAATGGGAATGCCGGCTCCAGGAGTTCGGCGTCTCCTACCTCCCGGCCGCGCCGTCACGCACGTTCGAGGGGTCGCGGGTGATCGTGTTCCGCGACCCCGACGGCATCCAGCTCGAAATCTGGACCGACCCGCAGCTCTGAGGGCTCAGGCGCGGGCGTTGCTGTCGTCCCGCTCGTCCACCGGGCGCCGCATCTCCTGGCGGTAGCGCAGCACGCCGTACCCCGTGCCGAACACGAAGAACGCGATGCTGATCCACAGCGCGGCCGTCTTCAGCCACGGCAGTGCGTCCAGCAGGCCGGCGCCGTAGTAGCCGAGCAGCACCAGTGTCGGCACCCAGAGCAGGCCGCCGAGCGCGGTCGCCGCCAGGAACCGGCGCGGGTCCATCCGGGCGGCGCCGGCGATCAGCGGGGCCAGGGTGCGGATCCACGGGATCCACCGGGCCGCCACGATCGCGAAGAAGCCCTTGCGGTCCAGGAACCGTTGCGCGCGCTCGAGGTTGTGCCGGTTCAGCACCTTGCCGTCGCGCCGCGCGATGAGCTTCGTCCCGCTGCCGCGGCCGATGTAGTACCCGATCTGGTTGCCGAGGACGGCGACGATCAGCGCGGCTCCCGACAGGAACCACGCGTTGGCGTCCGAACCGTGCTGGGCCAGCACCACGCCCGCGCCGAACAGGAGCGAGTCACCGGGCAGGAACAGCCCGATGATCAGCGCGCACTCGACCAGCACGAAGCTCAGCACGATCACCCAGACGAGCAGCGGTCCGGCGGTGTCCAGCCAGCTCACGCCGACGCCCGCGGCCTCGGTGCTCACGACGTTCACCCCGCGAGCCTACGTGGCCCGGGTGAACGGCCCGCGGCGAACGGTCAAATCGAGCCCTCCGGAAGTTTCAGCTTTCACGAACGGTGAAGGCCCCCTCACCCAGTGGTGAGAGGGCCTTCCCCGCAGCCGGCTCAGAACTGCGGCAGCGTCTCGCCCTGCACCGCTTCGATGTCCAGCTCCACCTTCACGGTCGTGCCGACCACCGCGACACCGGCCCGGGCCAGCGCGCTGTAGTTGATCGCGAAGTCGTTCCGGTGCAGCGTCGTCTCGGCGTGGAACGCGGTGCGCACGCCGCCCCACGGGTCCGGGCCCCAGCCGCCGTAGGTCAGCTCGAGCTCGACCTCGCGGCGCTCGCCGTGCAGCGTCAGCTCGCCCAGCAGCGTCCACGAGTCCACACCGCGCTGGCGCAGGCCGGTGCTGGTGAACGTGATCACCGGGTGCACGTCGACGTCGAGGAAGTCCGGCGAGCGCAGGTGGTCGTCGCGCATCTTGATGCCGGTTTCGATGCTCGCCGCCTTGATCTCGGCGTGCACCGACGACCGCTCGGCCGGGCGGCCGATCTCGATCCGGCCCGAGACGTCCGGGAACCGCGCCTTGATGCTCGCGATGCCCAGGTGCCGGGCGGTCGCGACCACCGACGAGTGGATCGGGTCGATCACCCACGGCCCGGCGGGCGGCAGCTCGATCGCCTCGGCGACCGGGGCCAGCACGACGTCGCCGAGCGAGCCGCTGCCGTCCGAGGCGACCTGGACCGTCCGGGCGACCGGGGTGTACCCGGCCGCCGTGACGACGGCGGTGTAGACGCCCGGCGCGAGGGCGTCGGTGACGACCTCGCCGCGGACGTCGGCCGCCTGCCGGGCGACCTGCCGCCCGGCCGGGTCGGTGACGGTGAGCACCGCGTGCTCCACCACCCAGCCCTCGGCCGTGCGCAGCGTCGCGCGCAGGCCGGTCATGACCGGTCGACCAGCTCGTCGAGGGCCTGGTCGTAGCTCAGCCGGACGTCGTGGTCCGCTTCGCCGCCGGTCAGCTCCACCTGGCTGGTCGCCGGCGGGTAGCCGCTCGCGACCACGGTGTACGCGCCCGCGGGCAGGTCGCTGACCACGTACCGGCCTTCGCCGTCGGTTCGCGCGACCGCGGCCACGTTGCCTTCGGCGTCGAGCACGGTGATCCGCGCGTCCGGCACGATCCGGTCGCCTTCGGTCCGCGCGGTGCCGGACAGCTGCACCGAGCTGGCGAGCTCGACGTCGTGGCGCAGCACGCCGCTGTCGGGCACGGTGAGCGTCAGTGCGACGGGCCGGTAGCCCGCGCCGCTGGCGACCAGGGTGTAGGCCCCGGCGCCGACCCCGACGAAGGCGTAGGTGCCGTCGGTGGTCGTGATGAACGCGCCGTTCACCTCGCCGCGGCCGTCGGTCAGCGTCACCGTCACGTTCGGCAGTGGCTGGCCGGTGGCGGCCGCCCGCACGGTGCCGGTCAGCTCGCCGGACCCGGTGAGCGTGACGTCGACCGTGGCCGGCCCGTTGCTGAGCACGACGCTGGAGGCCTGCGGCTGGTGGCCGTGCGCGGACACGATGAGCACGTACGCGCCCGGGCCCTGGCTGGGCACCGAGTAGCTGCCGTCGGCGGCCCCGGTGGCCCGCGCGACCTGGCGGCCACGCTGGTCGATCAGGGTCAGCGCCGCACCCGCGACGTGGCTGCCGTCCTGCCGCCGGATGTGGCCGGTCACCGGCAGGCCACCCGCGCCGACGGGCGTGTCGAGCTCGGACTCGGCCACGGAGTTCGTGATCGGCAGCGCGCCCGACACGGCCTGGTAGTCGCCGTGCCCGTTGGTGCTCAGCGCGTGCCGCCCGCCGCCGACCAGGGCCGGTTCGCGGTCGGCCGGGCGCACCGGCTCGACGATCTCGGTCGGCTCGTCGGCGTGGTCGTCCGCCTCGAGCAGCGCTTCGCCGCCTTCCATGGCCGCCGCGGCCGGGGCCGCGTTGGTCAGCGGGATCTCCTTCATGAACAGCAGCACCACGGTCGCCAGCAGGGCCACGCCGCCCGCGATGTAGAACACCGTGGTGATCGACTCGGTGAAGCCGATCAGCACCGGGGTCCGGATCGCCTCGGGCAGGTTCCAGATGCCGCTGGTGTTCTCCGACAGGTTGCCGATGCCCGCGCCGGCCCCGGCGGGCAGCTGCCCGCCGAACGCCTTCGTGATGTTGGGCAGCAGGGTGTTGAACAGGACCGTCAGGAAGATCGCGACACCGGCGGTACCACCGATCTGGCGGAAGAACGTCGCCGACGCGGTCGAGACGCCCATGTCGCTGCGCGGGCCGGCGTTCTGCACCGCGATGATCAGCGTCTGCATGCACTGGCCGAGGCCGAGGCCGATGATGGCCGCCGCGACCAGCGGGTGCCACAGCGCCGAGTCGTACTTGACCTGGGCGAAGAAGAAAGCACCGGCGGCGATCATGACGGTGCCGACGATCGGGAACACCTTGTAGCGCCCGGTCTTCCCGGTGATCCGGCCGGAGACGATCGAGCTGAGCATGATGCCCGCCATCAGCGGCAGCATCAGCAGGCCGGACTCGGTCGGCGTGTAGTTCTGCACGACCTGCATGAACTGCGGGATCATCGTGATCGCGCCGAACATCGCGACACCGACGATGACACCGCCGATGATGGCCACGGTGAACGTCGAGTTCTTGAACAGCCGCAGCGGGATCAGCGCGGCGTCCTTCATCAGCCGCTCGACCACGATGAACGCGATGACGCCGACGCCGCCGATGACGTAGCAGAGGATGGCCTTCTGGTCGCCCCAGCCCCACTTCTGGCCCTGCTCGGCGACGATCAGGAACGGCACGACCGCGACGATCATCGTCAGCGCGCCCCACCAGTCGATCTTGTGCTCGTGCCGCTCGTGCGGCACGTTCAGCACCCTGGCCACGACGAACAGCGCGATGACGCCGATCGGGACGTTGATCAGGAAGACCCAGCGCCAGCCGTGCAGGCCGGCCAGGGTGTCGATGCCGGCGAAGAAGCCGCCCAGCACCGGGCCGAGCACGGTCGACAGGCCGAACACGGCCAGGATGTAGCCCTGGTACTTGGCCCGCTCACGCGGCGGCACGATGTCGCCGAGGATGGTCATGGCCAGCGACATCAGACCGCCGGCGCCGAGGCCCTGCACCGCGCGGAACGCGGCGAGCTGGTACATCGACGTCGCGAACGTCGAAGCGAGCGAGCCGGCGACGAAGATGCCGATCGCGGCCAGGTAGAACGGCTTGCGGCCGTAGATGTCGGACAGCTTGCCGTAGATCGGCGTGACGATCGTCGAGGTGATCAGGTACGCCGTGGTCGCCCACGCCTGCAGGTCGAAGCCGTGCAGGTCGTTGGCGATCTTGACGATCGACGTGCCGACGATCGTCTGGTCGAGCGCGGCGAGGAACATGCCGCACATCAGGCCGCTCAGGATCGTGACGATCTGGCGGTGGCTCAGCCGGGGTGGTTGCCCCGCCTCGGCGGGTGCCGTTTCGGTGGTGGTGCTCATGCGTTGGCCCCCTTGGCCGGTGCACCGGCGGACGCGTGCGCGTCGGCCAGCTGTGGAGAGTGGTTCTCGATACCTGTGTTGAGCCGGGCGAAGAGCCGGTTCAGGGTCTGGATTTCCCCGTCGGTCCAGTCCCCGAGCACTTCGGCCAGCCACTGGTTGCGCTGCTTGCGGTTCTCTTCGAACACCCGCATGCCCTCGGTCGTCGGCGCGAGCAGGCAGGCCCGGCCGTCTTCCGGGTCGGCCTGCCGCTCGACCAGGCCGTGCTGGACGAGCGAGCTCGACTGCCTGCTGATCGTCGAGATCTCCGAGTGGAGCGACTCGGCGAGCCGGCTGGTGCGCTGCGGGCCCTCGTGGATGAGGGTGAAGAGGATTGCGTACGCCGCCCGTTCGATGCCGTCCGGACCCTGCTTGGCGACCTGCGACTTCGCCTTGTTGATCAGCCGGACGAGGCGGACGAGCTCGTGCCCGAGCTGGTCGGCCAGGTCCAGTTCGGCCGTCGGCCGGATGGCGGAGCTGTTCGGTGCCATGGTGATCCTTCACGGCGTTGGTTGGTGGCTGCAACTAGTTGCCTCAGGCAAGGATGTGCCTTTGACAGCTGTTCTGCAAGCGGAGTACCTCGTGATGTGGCACAACACACTTTAGTTGCCGTATGCAAGCAGATTTCGCCGGCCTCCTCCCCGGAACAAAGCCGGCGGGTGCCGGTTGGAAGGGGTATGACCGACGACACAGCATTCAAGGATTTCCTCGCGGCCCGCCGGCACGGCGTCCTGGCCACGATCCGCCGCGACGGCCGGCCGCAGCTGTCCACCATCACCCACCTGTACGACCCGGAGGCGAACACGATCACCGCGTCGATCACCGAGACCCGGGCGAAGGCGAAGAACATGCGCCGCGACCCGCGGGTGACCTACCACGTGGGCAGCGAGGACGGCTGGAGCTACGTCGTCGCCGAAGGGCGGGCTTCACTCACCGCGCCGGCGGCCGCGACCGACGACGAGACGGTCGAAGCCCTCGTCGACTACTACCGGCGGGCAGCTGGCGAGCACCCGGACTGGGCTGAGTACCGCTCGGCGATGGTCGCCGACCAGCGGGTGGTGCTGACCATCCACATCGAGAAGCTGCTGGGTCTGGTCCGCTGACGCGCTGCTCCGTTCCGGCCGGATTCGAAACAAAATTTCCGCACTGCGGACTGTCCGGGCTTACGATGAGGCCATGAGCGACGAAGCTTTGGTCACCCGGCTCCGCGACCTGCTCGGCAAGAGCGCCGTGCTCACCGACACCGACGTCACCGCTTCCTACGCCCGCGACATGATGCCGCTGGCGCCGTCGGGCACGCCGCTCGCCGTGGTCCTGCCCGCGAACACCGAGCAGGTGCAGGCGGTGGTGAAGGCGTGCGCCGAGGCGAAGGTGCCGATCGTGCCGCGCGGGGCGGGCAGCGGCCTGTCCGGCGCGGCCAACGCGATCGACGGCTGCGTCACGCTGTCGCTGACCAAGCTGAACGAGATCGTCGAGATCGACCCGGGCAACCGGCTGGCGGTCGTCCAGCCGGGCGTGGTCAACCTGGACTTCCGCACCGCGGTGGAGAAGCACGGGCTGTTCTACCCACCGGACCCGTCGAGCTACGACTGGTGCACGATCGGCGGCAACCTGTCGACCAACGCCGGCGGCCTCTGCTGCGTGAAGTACGGCGTGACGACGGATTCGGTGCTCGGCCTCGAGGTCGTCCTGGCCGACGGATCGTTGCTGAAGACGGGCCGCCGCACGGTCAAGGGTGTCGCGGGCTACGACCTGGCGCGGTTGTTCGTGGGCAGCGAGGGCACGCTCGGGGTGATCACGCAGGCCACGGTCCAGCTCAAGCCGCTGCCGCAGGCCCCGGCGACGCTGGTGGCGGGCTTCTCGACGACCGAAGCCGCGGGCGAGGCGGTCGCGCGGGTGGTCCGGGAAGGCCTGGTGCCGTCCCTGCTGGAGATCATGGACGCGTCCTCGATCAAGGCGGCCGAGGCGTACCTGAAGACGGACCTCGGCGCGGGGTCGGACTGCCAGGCCCTGCTGCTGGGCCAGTCGGACGCGGGCGGCGAGGTGGCCCGGCGCGAGCTGGCGGCCCTGGAGCAGATCTGCGTGGACTGCGGCGCGGACCTGGCGTACACGACGGAGGACCTGGAGGAGGGGCGGATGCTCCTGCAGGCCCGCCGGGTGGTCCTGACGGCGCTGGAGACGTACGGGCTGTGGCTCACCGACGACGTGTGCGTGCCGCGGACGCGCATCGCGGAGCTGATCCGGGGGTGCGAGAAGATCAGCGCCGAGGTGGGCCTGCGAATCGCGGTGGTGGGCCACGCCGGCGACGGCAACATGCACCCGACGATCGTCTACCAGCCGGACGACCCGGACGAGTTCGCCCGGGCCCAGCGGGCGTTCGACGAGATCCTCGAGGTGGGCCTGTCGCTGGGCGGGACGGTGACCGGGGAGCACGGGGTCGGGAAGATCAAGCGCGAGTGGCTGGCGCGGGAGATCGGGCCGGTGGGGCTGCGGGTGCACCGGGAGATCAAGCGGGCGCTGGACCCGGAGAACCTGTTCAACCCTGGTTCGATGTTCTCGATGACCTAGTTGGTACTACGCTCTTGTACTACACTGGGTGCGTGAACCAAGTGGCTGTGCGCGAGCTGAACCAGGACACCGCCGGCGTGCTGGCCAGGGTGAAGGCCGGCGAAGACGTCGAAATCACCGAACGCGGCACGGTGATCGCCCGGATCGTCCCCGCGCAGCCGAGCCCGGTCTCGGCTTTGATCGCTTCGGGAAAGCTGCACCCGGCCTCGGTGAACGGGCCGATGCCGCGCCCGCACGGACCCGTCCGGAGCGACCTCGAAGCCGGGGAACTGGTTCGCGAGCTTCGGGACGACGAACGGTACTGATGATCTACCTGGACACGGCCGCCCTGGTGAAGCTGATCCGGCACGAGGCCGAGAGCACGGCGCTGGTCGACTGGCTGGACGAACGGCAGGGCACCATGCTCGTCACCTCGACGCTGGCCGAAGTCGAGGTGCCGCGGGCTCTCCTGCGTAGCGACCCCGTCTTGGTGACCGACGTCCCGGCGGTGCTGGCACGGGTGGCCAAGTACGAGATCGACGACGTGGTCCGCCGGACCGCCGCTGCGTACCCGTCGCCGGATCTCCGCTCGCTCGACGCCATCCACCTCGCCACCGCGCACGCTGTGTTCGGCAGGCAGCTCACATCGTTCGTCACCTACGACAAACGTCTGCTGGCCGCGGCCGAGGCGATCGGGCTGCCGACCGACAGCCCGGGTGTGAACGCTTAGTCCTTGATGCGCGGAATCCGCTGCGTGACCTCGGGATCGGCCTCGGCGAGCGCCTTCTTCTCCCGCCGCGACTTCAGGTACTCCAGCCCGATCGGCACCACCGACACCAGCACGATCAGCACGAAGATCGCGTCGACGTTGTCCTTGATGAACGAGATGTTGCCCAGCAGCGAGCCGAGGATCGTGATGCCCGCGGCCCACAGGATGCCGCCGATCACCGTGTACGTGAAGTAGCGCTTCGGGTCCATGCGGCCGATGCCCGCGATCCACGTGATGAACGTCCGGACGAACGGGACGAACCGGGCCAGCACCACCGCCTTCGGGCCGTGCTTCTCCAGGAACTCGTGGGTCTTGTCGACGTACTCGCGCTTGAAGAACTTCGAGTCCGGGCGGTTGAACAGCTTCGGCCCCGCGAAGTACCCGATGTAGTAGCCGACCACGTTGCCGAGCAGGGCCGCGATCGTCACCAGCACGCAGACCAGCCACAACGGCGCCTTGAGGGTGCCGTTCGCGATGAACAGGCCCGCTGTGAACAGCAGGGAGTCGCCGGGGAGCACCGGGAAGATGCTGCTCTCGATGAAGATGATCAGGCACAGCACCGCGATGACCGGCGTCGTCAGGCCGCTCAGCAGGTGCTGCGGGTCCAGCCATGACGGCAGCAGCGACATCGTGTTGACCGTGCTCTGGGCGAGAATCACCTCGAAAACGGTACAGGGTCACCCTGAGTCGTGACTGAGACCCGCCTCAGACCAGCGTCAGCAGGCCCACCACGGACCCCGCCGCCAGGCCCAGCAGGACCGCCAGCATCAGGATCCAGTACGCGGGCAGCTGTGCGGACTGGCGCGGAGGCGGCGGCGAGTACGCCGTGGGCGCCTCCGAAGCCGCGTCCAGGGCCGCTCGCTCGCGCTCCAGTGAGTCCGCGCTCGCGCCCGAGAGCAGCCCGTACGCCGACGGGAGCTCGTTGATCGCGCTGGTCGGGACCGCGTCGGTGGCCGGCTCCGCCGTGGGCGGTGGTGATGCCTGCGGGGCGAAGACGGCTTGCGCGCGAAGGGCGTCCGCCAGCAGCTGCTCGGGGTCCTTCGGCTCGCTCATCTCCGCCCGTCCGCTCGCAGGAAACCTATGTGCTCAAGGTAGCCGTTCCCACCTCGGCGACCCATTCTCCCCGGCGCAGCACCTTCGCCGGCCGCAGGTCCTGGTCGAGGACCACGACGTCGGCCTGGTAGCCGGAGCACAGCATCCCGGTGCGGTCGGCGATGCCGAGCAGCTCCGCGGGCCGCTGGGACGTCGCGTGCACCGCGTCGAGGATGCCGAGTTTCGCACCCCCGACCAGATTGCGGAAGGCGGTGTCCATCGTCAGGGTGCTGCCGGCCAGGGAGCCGTTGTCGGCGAGGGTGGCGACGCCGTCGTGGACGTCGACCTCGAGACGGCCCAGCGTGTAGCGGCCGTCCGCCGCGTCGGTGGCCGACATCGCGTCCGTGATCAGGACCGTGCGGTTGCGGCCCGCGTGCTTCGCCGCCAGCCGCACCACCGTCGGGTGCAGGTGGACCAGGTCGCAGATGAGCTCGATGGTGATGCGCTCGTCGTCCAGGAGCGCGCCGATCGGGCCGGGCTCGCGGTGGTGCAGCGGCCGCATGCCGTTGAACAGGTGGGTGGCCACCGTCGCGCCCGCGTCGATCGCCGGCAGCAGCTGCTCCTCGACGCCGTCGGTGTGCCCGATGGCGGCGATGACGCCGGACTCGGCCAGCTGGCGGACCGCCTTCACGCCGCCGTGCAGCTCGGGCGCGATGGTGACCATCCGGATCGCGCCCTGGCCCGCGCGCAGCAGCTTCTCGACCGTGCCGGTGTCCGGTTCGAGCAGGGTTTCCGGGTCGTGCGCGCCGCAGCGGGCCTTCGAGATGAACGGCCCCTCCAGGTGGATGCCCGCGACCTCGCCGTCCTGGACGAGCTCACGCAGCGCGGCGACCTGCTCACGCAGGATGTCCACCGGGTCGGACACCAGGCTGGCGAGCATGGTGGTGGTGCCGTGACGGCGGTGCGCTCGCACCGCCGTCAGGAGCTCCTCGGGATCGAGGGAGGTGAACGAAGCACCTCCCCCGCCGTGGCAGTGGGTGTCGATGAACCCGGGCACCACCAGTGCCCCGCCGACGTCGACGTGTTCGCCCGACGGCGGGGTCCCGGAACCCACGCCGGCGATCCGCCCGTCGGAGACGGCCACCCAGCCGTCGTCGAGTAAACGGTCCGGGGTTGCGACCCGGCCGCCCATGATCACGAAATCTCCGGCGCCTCTCACGCCCCCCAGCATATATTGGTCTGGACCAAGCATGGTGATACGACTCAGTGATCGGAATGGTCCACCCGGGTCACTGTGGGGTCTGCATGGCCTTCTGGAGTGCCTCGAGCGCCCGGCTGGCGGTCGATTTGACGGTACCCTTCGAAATGCCTGCGGCCTCAGAGATTTCGGCCTCGCTCAGCCCGCCGTAGTACCGCAGCACCAGCACTTCGCGCTGGCGGGGCGGCAGCTTGGACAGCGCGCTGACCACCGCCTGGTGCTCGCTGGAGAGCATCGCGAGGCTCTCCGCGGAGCGCGCGTTGACGGCGTGCGGCGGCACGTACTCCCGGGCGGTCTTGCGGCGGCGCAGCACGCTGCGTGACCCGTTGACCACCGCGGTGCGCAGGTAGCCGACCGCGGCCGCGGCGTCCCGGAGCCTGCCCCAGTTGCGGTGCAGGCCGGTGAAGGCCTCCTGGACCACGTCTTCCGCCGTCGCGGGCTCGTCGACCAGCAGAATCGCCAGCCGGACCAGCCGCATGCGGTGCTGGCGGTAGAGGTCTTCGAGGGTCAGTGGCGCGGCGGTCTGCGCCGGGGCCGGACCGTCCATGACCCGCAGGTGGCCGAGGGTCGCCTCGACGCTGCGTTCCGCATTGCCCTCGAGCATGAACCCCTGCCTGTTCTCGACCCCGGCTTGCACGGTGTGCCGCGTCAGCAGGTTCACGGTATTCACAGCGCTCACACAGGTACTGACGCGTGCCCAGCCTATCGGGTTCAGATGCCGGTGCCACAGATCGCCCGCTGGTACAGAACTGTGACGCGGGTAGCGTCGGGTCCGTCCCGCCCGCGCCGACCCCGGAGATCCACATGGCCTGGTTCCTCGTCGAAATCACCTACGTCCAGGAGAAGATGCCGGACGTCCGGCCGCGCCACCGCGAGTTCCTGTCGAAACTGGCCGGGGAGGGCCGTGTCGCGGTCGCCGGCCCGCTCGGCGACGGTACCGGCGGCGTCACGCTGTACCAGGCCGACGACGAAGCGCACCTCAAGGAGACGATCGACCAGGACCCGTACTTCCTGGAAGGGGTCATCGCGCAGCGCAGCGTCCGCGAGTTCAAGCCGGTGATCGGCGCCTGGCTGCCGTCCTAGGCTTCGCGCCCGACGTTTCGCCGGGCGGCGAAACGTCGGGCTCCCCGGGTCAGGAGCGGCCGGACAGTTCGTAGTCGGCCGGGTCGACCTTGCGGGTCTCCAGCCAGTAGCGCCAGGTGAAGCCCGGCCAGATCGTCCGGTTCACGCCCTGGGCGTCGAGGTACCAGCTCTTGCAGCCGCCCTGCGTCCAGACGCCCTTGACCAGCTTGTCCTGGATCTCGCGCTGGAACTCGTCCTGCACGCCCGGCCGGACGTCCAACGCCGCCGCACCGCGCGAATCGGCGAGCTTGATGGCGTCCACCACGTACCGCGACTGCGATTCGATCATGAACACCACCGAGTTGTGGCCGAGGGCGGTGTTCGGGCCGAGCAGGAAGAACAGGTTCGGATAGCCGGACACGGTGATGCCCTTGTGCGTCCGCATGCCCTCGGTCGCCCACTCCTTGGCGAGGTTGCGGCCGTCGACGCCGGTGATGTCGAGGTACTCCAGCGCGTCGGTCACCTTGAAACCGGTGCCGTAGACGATCGCGTCGACCTCGTGCTCGACCCCGGCCCCGTCGACGATCGAGTTCGCCTTGACCTCGCGGATCCCGTCGGTGACGACGTCGACGTTCGGCCGGTTCAGCGCCGGGTAGTAGTCGTTGGAGATCAGGACGCGCTTGCAGCCCATCGTGTAGTCCGGCGTGACCTTCTTGCGCAGCGCGCGGTCCTGGATGCCCTTCGCGATGTTCCGCTTCGCGATCAGCTCGCCGGCCTTCATGATCGCCGGATGGCCGTTGAAGCCGATGGCCCGCGCTTCGAGCAGCCAATACAGCGCGTTGCGGTACAGGCGCTGGGTGCCCGGGACTCGCTTGAACAGCGTCTGCGCCCACGACGGCATCGCGTGGTCGGGCTTCGGCATGATCCACGGCGGGGTCCGCTGGAACAGCGTCAGCTCGGCGACGTCGGGGGCGATCTTCGGGACGAACTGGACGGCGCTGGCGCCGGTCCCGACCACCGCGACCTTCTTGCCGCGCAGGTCGTAGTCGTGGTTCCAGCGCGCCGAGTGCCAGGTCGGGCCCTGGAAGTTCGCGATCCCGGGCAGCTCGGGGATCTGCGGGATGTGCAGGCCGCCGACGCCGGAGACGAGGAACTGCGCGACGAACTCGCGGCCGTCCTTCGTCGTCGCCGTCCAGCGGCGCTCGCGCTCGTCCCAGTGGGCGCCGGTCAGCTCGACGCCGAAGCGGATCTTCTCGCGCAGCCGGTACTTGTCCGCGACACCTTTGAGGTAGCCGAAGATCTCCGGCTGCGGCGAGAACGACCGCGACCAGCCCGGGTTCTGCTCGTACGAGAACGAGTACATGTGCGACTGCACGTCGCACGCGCACCCGGGGTAGGAGTTGTCGCGCCAGGTGCCGCCCACCTCGGTGGCCTTCTCCAGGATCACGTAGTCCCGGATGCCGGCCTTTTCGAGCTGGATCGCCTGGCCGAGCCCGGAGAACCCGGTGCCCACGATCACGACCTTGAACCGCTCGGTCATCTGTCGGCCTCCGCTGCGTCGAGTTGGCTGCCGAGATGACGTTACCTCAGGTAACAGTTACTTGGAAGTACTGGCTACTGATCAGTACGTCCCGCCGAGCTTGCCGTGGTCCCAGCTGACGACCTTGGTCGGGCGGAACACCAGCCCGACGCGTTTCGCGGCCTGACCTGCGATGAAGGCATGGAGTTCGGCGGGTGCCGGGTCGCCCGGCTTGGCGCCGGAGTAGCGCTGCATGAGCGCCGTGCCCATCCGAGTGACCTCGTCGACGTCCTCGACGAGCTCGACGTCGGCCTCGAACGAGACGCCGCGGAGCTTCTCGTAGCTGTCGCCGTCCTCGACCAGCACGGTCGCCTCCGGCAGACGCCGGAAGTTCTTCGCCTTCTGCGACGTGCCGTACGTCCAGGTCGCGACGCCGGCTTCGTGCGGGAAGTACCAGAGCGGCGCCAGGTGCGGGCGGCCGTTCGGGCCGATGCTGGCGACGTTGATGACCTTCTGCTCCGCGAGGTACGCGCGGACCTCGTCCTCGGTCATCCTGATCTGGTCGCGACGGGACATCTTCACCCCTTGGTGGCGGCCCGGCCGCCGTGGCCGGTGACCGCCGACTCGAACGCGCCGCGCGCCTCGATGTCGGCCAGCGCGGCCTTGTCCGCCGACGGTACCCGGCTGCGGGAGCCGATCTCGATCACCGGCGGCAGGAACGCGCGGAACAGCTTGAGTGCGCCGACCCAGCGCGGCACGTGGATGGTCCGGGCGCGCTTGAGGATGCCCGCTTCGAGGTCGTCCAGGGCCACGTCCAGCGGGTAGGTCTTGCCGATCAGGCCGGGCATCGACGCGCGGAGCTTGCCGAACACCGGGTGCGCGTCGGCACTCTCGACCAGGTCGGTGCGGATCCACGTCGGGTGCGCGACGCCGACCTTGACGCCCAGGTGGGCGACCTCGGCGCGGAGGCTGTTGGAGAAGGCTTCGACGCCGGCCTTCGCGGCGGCGTAGTTGGCCATGCCCGGCGCGTGCGTGATCGCGGCGAGGCTGGAGATGGCGAGCAGGTAGCCCTTGCGCTCGATGACGTGCGGGAGCGTGACGCGGAACGTCCGCCAGACGCCGAGCAGGTCGACCTCGATCACCTTCTCGAACGCGGCCCGGTCGACCGAGCGGACGAAGCCCGCGGTCGCGATGCCGGCGTTGGCGATGACGATGTCGATCCCGCCGAAGTGCTCGACGACGCCCCTCGTCGCGGTTTCGAGGGCGTCCCAGCTGGTGACGTCGGCTTCCCAGGCGCGGGCGTTCGGGCCGATCCGGTCGGCGACCTTCTGCTGCTCCTCGGCTTCGAGGCCGACGAGGGCGACCTTGGCGCCGCGCGCGGCCAGCCGCTCGGCCAGCCCGGCGCCGATGCCGCGGGCCGCGCCGGTGATCAGCACGACCTTGCCGTCGACCTTCTTGGTGCCGCTCAGCAGCGAAAACGGGTTGGCCACGGTGCCCTCCTAGACGTCACTTGAGGGCACCGTACCTCAACTTACCGGCAGTAAGCTACCCATGAGTATGTTCAGCTGGCGGCGTCGCTCAATGCGGTGATTTCGGCTTCCGTCAGCTCGAGCGCCACGGAAGCGGTCAGGTCGGCGAGCTGCTCTGGTGTCCGGGCGCTGGCGATGGGCGCGGCGACCGTCGGCTGCTGCCGGAGCCACGCGAGCGACACCGAGGCGACCGAAACGCCGTGCGCGGCCGCTACTTCGTCCAGTGCGGCGAGCACGCGCTCGCCACCGGCGTCCAAATAGGACGCTGCGCGGGCGGCCCGCGGGCTGTCGCCGGTTTCGTCCTTCGTGCGGTACTTGCCGGTGAGGAATCCCTTGGCCAGGGCGAAGTACGGCAGCGTGGCCAGGCCTTCCCGCTCGACGACCGGGGCCAGGTCGCGCTCGTAGTCCCGCTCGACGAGGTTGTAGTGCGGCTGCAGCGCGGCGTACCGCGCGAACCCGTTTTGGTCCGAAATGGACAGTGCTTCGGCGAGCCGCTCGGCGGTGTAGTTGGACGCGCCGAGGTAACGGACCTTGCCCGCGCGGACCAGCGCGTCGAACGCGCCCAGCGTCTCTTCGAGCGGCGTTTCCCGGTCGTCGATGTGGGCGTAGTAGAGGTCGATGTGGTCGATCTGCAGCCGTCGCAGCGAGTCTTCGGCCGCGGCCTGGATGTTCTTCGCCGACAGGCCCGGCCGCTCCGGCCAGCCGCCGACCTTGGTCGCCACGACGAAGTCGTCACGCCGTCCGCGCGCGGCCAGCCAGCGGCCGAAGATCTCCTCGGAGCGGCCGCCGCCGCCGTAGAGGTCGGCGGTGTCCACGAAGTTGCCGCCGGCCGCGGCGTAGGCGTCGAGCACGGCGTGGGACTGCGGCTCGTCGGCCGTCCAGCCGAAGACGTTGCCGCCCAGGTTGAGGCCGTAGACGTCGAGGTCGGTGTTGCCCAGCTTGGTCATGCTCCCGACGTTAGTCTTCCCGGGTCCTGGGAACCGGGAGGAAAACCGGTACTTCGTGCGTTGGGGTGTTCTATGGCAATCGAACTCGGCAAGCTCGGGATCTGGCGGTACCACGCGAACGTCGACGCGAAGTTCGCGACAGAGGCGGAGAAGCTCGGCTACGGCGCGATCTGGCTGGGCGGCTCGCCCGGCGTCGGCGACCTCGCGTCCGTGGACGACCTGCTGGCGGCGACGGACTCGCTGGTCATCGCCACCGGCATCGTGAACATCTGGCAGGACGAACCGGCGTCCATCGCGAAGGTGTACGAGCGGATCGCGGGCAAGTACCCGGACCGCTTCCTGCTGGGCATCGGCGCGGGGCACCGCGAGGCGACGAAGGAGTACAAGAAGCCGTACGCGGCGCTGGTCGACTACCTGGACGGCCTGGACGCGGCGGGTGTCCCGGTCTCCGGCCGGGCGTTGGCGGCGCTGGGTCCGAAGGTCGTGGCGTTGTCGGGCGAGCGGACGGCCGGCGCGCACCCGTACCTGACGACGCCGGAGCACACCCGCTCGACGCGCGAAATCCTCGGTGAAGGGCCGCTGCTGGCGCCGGAGCACAAGGTCGTCCTGTCGACCGACGCCGACGAGGCCCGGGCGATCGGCCGCAACACCGTCAAGTACTACCTCGGGCTGTCGAACTACGTCGCCAACCTGCGGAAACTCGGCTTCACGGACGAGGACCTCGCCGGCGAGGGCAGCGACCGCCTGGTCGACGCGCTGGCCCTGCACGGCGACGCGGCGACGATCGCCCCGGGCCTGGCGGCCCACCTCGACGCGGGGGCGGACCAGGTCGTGGTCCAGGTCCTGAACGAGGACCCGTGGCCGGCCTACCGCGCGCTGGCCTCCGAGCTGCTGTGATCCGCGTCCGGCCGCCGGGGCGCCCGGCGGCCGGACGCGCTCCTTCTGAACCGATTCCACGTGCGGAAAAGTTTCTGCCCGGGGACCGGTGTGCGGCGGCGGTACACCTCGTACGATGCGGTCGGGACCACCCTGTGCCAAGGAGGAGTAACGATGCCCATCGCCACCCCCGAGGTCTACGCGGAGATGCTCGACCGGGCCAAGGCGAACGAGTTCGCCTACCCGGCCATCAACGTGACCTCGTCCGAGACCGTGAACGCCGCCATCCGCGGCTTCGCCGAGGCGGAGAGCGACGGCATCATCCAGTTCTCCACCGGCGGCGCGGAGTTCGCCTCCGGCCAGAAGGTCAAGGACATGGTGACCGGCGCGACCGCGCTGGCGGAGTTCGCCCAGGTCGTGGCGGCCAAGTACGGCGTGAACGTCGCGCTGCACACCGACCACTGCCCGAAGGACAAGCTGGACGGCTTCGTCCGCCCGCTGATCGAGATCTCGGCCGAGCGCGTGAAGAACGGCCAGAACCCGCTGTTCCAGTCCCACATGTGGGACGGCTCGGCGATCGACCTCGACGAGAACCTGGAGATCGCCCAGGAGCTGCTGGCCAAGACGGCGGCGGCGAAGATCATCCTCGAGGTCGAGATCGGCGTCGTCGGCGGCGAGGAAGACGGCGTCGAGGCGGAGATCAACGAGAAGCTGTACACGGCCGAAGGTGACTTCCTGAAGACGATCGACGCGCTGGGCGCGGGCGAACGCGGCCGTTACCTGCTGGCGGCGACGTTCGGGAACGTCCACGGCGTGTACAAGCCGGGCAACGTGAAGCTCCGCCCGGACGTCCTCAAGGGCGGCCAGGAGGCGGCGGCGAAGAAGCTCGGCCTGGAGGCGGGTTCGAAGCCGTTCGAGCTGGTCTTCCACGGCGGCTCGGGTTCGCTGCCGGAGGAGATCCGCGAGGCGGTGTCGTACGGCGTGGTGAAGATGAACGTCGACACGGACACGCAGTACGCGTTCACGCGGCCGATCGTGGACCACTTCTTCAAGAACTACGACGGCGTCCTGAAGATCGACGGCGAGGTCGGCAACAAGAAGGTCTACGACCCGCGCTCGTACCTGAAGGCGGCCGAGGCCGGCATGGCGGCTCGCGTGGTCGAGGCCTGCCAGGCGCTGGGCTCGGCGGGCACGAAGCTCAAGTAGTCACGAACGAAGGGGCGGCACTTCCAGCGCGGAAGTGCCGCCCCTGCGTCGTGTTCAGACCGTTTCGGGCACCGCTCGTCGCTCGGACCAGCGTCGTGAAGCCGGGCCCGCTGCCGCCCACAGGGCGAACACCCCGGCCAGCACCACGGCCGCCGTCCAGTACGCCGCCGGTGGGGCCGACTCCGTGTGGGCGTCGCCGAGTACCCACGGGCGGAACTGCGACTGCAGCCAGAACGCGCCGTACCCGAACGCCGTCACCAGCAACGCCCCCGCGCCGGCCTGGAGCACACCGGCGCTCATCGCGAACGCCAGGTCCACCGCCAGGCCCACGAACAGCAGGTAGAACGGCACCGTCGACACCGGGAACCCCAGTCCGAGCAGCAGCGGCCACATCACCGACCGGTAGGCCACGTACGCCAGCGCCACCGAAGAAGCCGCCCAGCGGAAGCCCAGCGTGCGGCGGGCCAGGGCCAGGATCAGGGCCATCACCCCGATGCCCCACAGCGGGTACACCCACTCCGGGATCGGCATCGTGAAGTGCAGCACCGCCGTCCGGTCGACCGGGTGGCCGATCTGGTTGGCCGCGAAGTCCAGCAGGGACTTCTCCGCCTCCGGCTCGCCGCGCTCCCACGCGCGCAGGCCCAGGATGCCGTACTCCTGCTGGCCGTTCGGGAAGAACGTGTTCTCCAGGAAGAACGCCCACAGCCCCAGCAGCACGCCGGTTCGGAAGCGGCCCGGCGGGGACAGCCGCAGCCAGCCCAGCAGCACGCCCGCCTGCATGATGCCCGTGCCCAGGTACAGCATCATGTGGGACGGGCTCCACGCGGTCAGGTCGAGGCCGTTGACGCGGTGGTTGATCACGTCCAGCGGCGCGGCCACCAGGAACGTCAGGAGCCCGATCTGCATCAGCCGGAGCGAGCGCTTGTCGCAGCCCAGGCCCGTGTAGCTGTGGATCGCCACCAGCACCACGATGATCACCGTGCCGACGGTGTTGATCAGGTGCGGGGGCGCCAGGTCGTCGCGCAGCCAGCGGAAGTGCCACGACATGTCCCACGACGAGCCCAGCAGCTTGAACGCGAACGCGACCAGCCACATCCCGTAGCAGAAGCGGAGCACCCAGTCCGGGGTCGGCTGCCCGGGGGCGCCGCGGTGCCAGTGCCGCGTGAAGAACAGCCGCGTCTTGCCGACGGGGCTGCGCGGGATCACGTCCACCGGGACGTCGACTGCCTTGGCCATGCCGGACATCATGGCCGGTCATGGTCACGAGTGGGCCAAGACCGTGGCAAAGGACGCGAAAATCCGGGTTCACCCCTACGGGTGGGCGACTTGCATCCGGCGCGCCCGGGTTGGCATGGTGTCGCGCCATGATGCCGAAACGAGTTGTCGCGGGCGTGCTGGTCGCCGCCCTGCTGCTGGCCGGGGCCGGGGTGCTGGGGACCCTTCTCCTCTAGAGGCAGAATGGGCGGCATGACGCACAACCTGCTCGGCCCCGAGCCGACGCTGCTGCCCGAGCACACCGCCGCCCAGGCCGCGCTCGACGCCGGGACCGACCCGGCCACCGTCGCCGCCGAACACCCGGACTACAGCGAGGCGTGGGCCGCGCTGGCCGAGAAGGCCCTGGACGCGGGCGAGACCGTCGCCGCGTACGCCTACGCCCGGACCGGCTACCACCGGGGCCTCGACCAGCTGCGCCGCGCCGGCTGGAAGGGCTTCGGCCCGGTGCCCTGGTCGCACCGCCCCAACCAGGGCTTCCTCCGCGCCCTCGCCGTCCTGGGCAAGGCCGCCGGCAAGATCGGCGAGACCGAGGAGTACGACCGCTGCCGGACCTTCCTCGCCGACTCCGACCCCGCCGCCGCGGAAGCCACCGGCCTGAAGTGACCCACCGGTCGTGAGTGGGAAACAGGGTTAGAACCCTGTTTCCCACTCACGACCGGCTGCGGGAGGGGTCAGAACCAGCCGCAGTTGACCGGCGCGGGGAGGCCGGCGAAACGGCCCTCCAGCCACGCGAACGCCTCCGGGTACGCCCGGACCGCGCCGAGCACGTGCGTCGGCACCAGCGACGTGCTGAACTGCACCTTCACGCCCTTGCCGCACCACGTCCGGCCCAGGTCGCGGTCCTGCGCGTAGGGCACGATGTCGTCGAGTGCGCTGTGGACGATCAGCACCGGCGCCGACGGCTTCAGGGAGCCGATCTTCTGCTCGCCCACCCGCGACTTGTACGGCTCTTCGCCGAGGTACGCGGTCAGCGAGCGGCCGTCGTTGGTCAGCGACGCCGACTGCGTGAACGCGTGCGCGGCGATCGCCTCCACCGTGCACTCGGTCCGGACCTGCTCGAACAGCTGCTTGCCGCGCGCGTTGAGCAGCGCCGGGATGTTCAGCTCCGGGTACGCGTAGTTCAAGCTCACCAGCGCGAACCCGAGGAAGCCGACCGCGTAGTGCCCGTCGAGGTTCTTGGCGACCTCGGCGAGGTCCGCCGGCACCGCGCCGGCGTACGCGCCCTTCAGCTTCAGCTCGGGCGCGTAGCCCGGTTGCAGTTCCGCCGCCGCGGCCGACGCGCCGCCGCCCTGCGAGTAGCCCGCGATCGCGACCGGGCCGTCGTCCGGCAAGCCCGCTTCCGGCAGCCGCTGCGCCGCGCGGATCGCGTCGAGCACCGCGTGTCCCTGCGAAGCGCGGTTGACGTAGGTGTGGTCCCCGGGCGTGCCGAGCCCTTCGTAGTCGGTGACGACGACGCCGTAGCCGCGCGTCAGCAACCCGGCGATGAACGGGCCTTCGTACTCGAAGCCGGCAGCAAGCGCTTTCGACGGTGCGCAGTCGTCGCCCTCGCCCTGCGTGCCGACCGCGTACGAGACGATCGGACGCGGGCCGGAGCCGTGCCAGGCCGCGTGCGGGGTCAGCACCGTGCCGGTGACGGCGATCGGCGTGTCGTGGGTGTCGCGGCTGAGGTACATGATCCGCTGCACGTCCGCGTCGGCCTTGATCAGCTGGATCGGGTCGATGTAGAACGTCGACGCCTCGTGCCGGATGACGTCGCCGTTGCGGCCGGCGGGGAGGGGGGACGGGGGATCGTAGAAGGACGCGGCCGAGGCGCCGGGCGGGCCGAGCGTCGCCAGGGCCAGAACGGAAACCGTGGCGACGGCCGCGGACAGGGCGCGGCGGGGGAAGATACGCATGCTTGCTCCTCGTTGAGCAGGTCGAGTGCGCGGGGGAACACCTTTTTAGACAGAGGTGTCGGAAAAAGAATCACGTGAGGTGGACCACCATGTCAAGCCCGGCTCCGCGCGGGCGGCCGCGCAAGCTCCCGGCTTCCGAGCAGCGCGCCCGCGTGCTGCGGGCGACGGCGAGGGTCGTCGCGCAGCACGGGATGCAGGGCGCGACGATCGAGCAGATCGCCCGCGAAGCCGGCGTCTCGCGCCAGGCCGTCTACGAGCAGTTCGGCGACCGCGCGACGCTGTTCGCCGAGGTCGTGGCGGTCACCGAGGAAAGCGCGTTCACCGCCATCGCGGGGCCTTCGGTGGCCGACACCCAGCCCGGTCTGCGGGCCTGGGCGCGGGCCAACTACGCCAACATGGTCACCTTCGTCGCCGACCACCCCGAGGGCTACGGGGTACTCCGGGCGGCCGAGCGCGCCGGCGACCCCGCTCTCACCCGGTTGAGGGAGAGGCTCGCCGTCGTCTACGCCGAGGCGAGCCGCAAGCGATGGGCGGCGCACGGCATCGACTCCGGCCGCGCCGACCGCGCGCTCGTCACCCTCTTCTTCGCGATGACCGAATCACTGGTCCAGGCCACCTGGGACGGCGAGCCGCCGGACCAGGACGCCCTGATCGACCTGCTCACCGAATTCACCGTCGGCGGCGTCGCCCGCCTCCAGACCAAGGCGAGCGACGTCATCGAGCGGTTGCGGTAGCGCGCTAAGCCGCGGCCAAGGCCGCCGCGGCGGACCCCACCACCCTGTTCCGCCCGCCGTGTTTGGCCGCATACACGGCCGCGTCGGCGGACGCCATCACTTCCTCGATCGACGACCCGTCCAGCGGGTAGGCGGCGACGCCGATGGACGCCGTCTGCCGTTCGATGTCGACGGCGGCGCCCTCGTTGGTCGTGGTGCTGATGATCAGCTCGCTGACCCGTTGCCGGATCCGCTCCGCCGTCACGATGGCGTCCTCTTTGGACGTCGACGGCAGCAGCGCGACGAACTCCTCGCCGCCGAACCGGCCGACCAGGTCGTGCGCCCTGGTCTCCTGTTTGACCACGGCGGCGACCGCCTTGAGCACGTCGTCCCCCGCGAGGTGCCCGTAGGTGTCGTTGATCCGCTTGAAGTGGTCGAGGTCGATCATCATGGCGCCGAAGCTGCCGTTCTCGCGCGCGGCGCGCGAGATCTCGCGCTGGGCGCCGTCCTGCCAGGTGGTGGCGTTGAGCAGCTGCGTCTTCTGGTCGGTGGTGGCCAGCTCCTCCAGCCGCTTGATCAGCACGGACCGCTGCAGCACGTACAGCGGCAGGATGACCAGCACCGACAGCAGCGGCTCGTGGCCGAGCACCATCACCAGCAGGCCGCCGACGCACAGCGTGGACAGCTCGAGGAGGTTGTCGTCCATGCCGCCCAGGCAGCTTTCGACCGTCGCCTCGTCCGGGTTGGCGAGGTAGAGGCCGAGTCCGGTGAGGGCCGCGTTGACCACGAAGTACACCAGCACCGCGATCGAGACGGTGACGACGCTGAGCTCGGGCGAGTACAGCGTGACCAGGCCGGCCGAGCACGCCGACAGCGTCGCGCTGGTGGCGTTCGCGGCGACCCGGTGCGGCTGGCCCGGGCGGGTGCCCGACCAGCTGCGCAGCGCCAGGCCGACGTACAGCGTCACCCCGAGCAAGGTGACCAGCTGCGTCGGCAGGAGCAGCGCGGCGGGCAGCAGCCACACCGACGTCATGTTCATGTGCGGGCCGTCGCTCAGGATCCGGCGCTGGCGCTCGATCCGGCGGCTGACCTCGGTTTGGGCCAGTGCGAGGGCCCCCAGCAGGCCCAGGATGCCCAGGTGCTTCAACGTGACCGGGGTGGTGACCGTGGCGACGGCCGTCCAGCCCACCAGTACTGCGATCGCCGCGAGCGTGACGGCGATCCAGCGGGGCGGCCGCCGCCACAGCGCCCAGCCCGCAACACCAGAAATCACGCCTTGTCCAGACCGTTCCCCCAATGTGACCATTTTTCCCCCAAACCCTTGCGCTCGGTGGTGGTGATGAACCACTCACGCACAGTTTCAGCCCGTTTGCCGTCTGTCCACAAGGGCCTTAGGTGTGTACATTTTCCGGGACGCCGGATCGAAGGGTGGCCAGCGATGCGTTCCAGAGATCAGTGAGCCGGAGCCGCGCCGCAAGGTCGCGATGACGAAGCCAGCGTGTCGAGCGTGTTCAGGCGTGTTCGGCGCGCTGGGTCTCATAGTCGTGCCCGCTTCCGCCTGCCCTTGAAACCCGCGCTCGCCGCCACGCCAGAGCGAGCGGCGCCGTAAGTATCAATCCGGCAACGCCGAAGATGCCGACAGTCGTTTGCGCCCCGAAGTAGTCCGTCAGCACCCCGCCGATGAGCGGGCTCAGGCCGAGCATCGTCGTCAGCCCGGTGTTGGACAGTCCCATCGTCTGCGCGCGGTTCTCGTCCGGAACCGCCAGCGTCAGCGACGCCGTCGCCTGCAGCAGCGCGACCGCGCCGAACGCCCCGGACAGGACGAACAGGACGATCGAGACCCACGGGCCGGGCTGGGCGAAGCCGACCAGCATGGGCACCCCGCACGCCGCCGACAGCGGGGCGATCAGCTTCGGCCGGGCGTCGGCCGGCACCCACCGCGTGAAGATGAACGTGCCGATCACGCTGCCCACCGGGTCGGCCGCGAGCAGCAGCCCGACGAGCTCGGGGCCGCCGCCGGCCGAGGCCACGTACGGCGCGGCGATCCCCTCGTAGACCGGCAGCAGGCCCATCAGCCAGGTGAACAGCACCAGCGTCCGCAGCGCGGGGCTGGCGAACGCCACCCGGCCACCGGCCCCGATCGTGGCGAAGAACGACTTCCGGGTCTCCGCGTTCGCGGCGGCCGGGCGGGGGCGCACGCCGAACCGGACGAAGGCCGCGGACAGCAGGAACGTGACGGCGTCGAGCACCAGTGCCACGTGCGGGTCGAGGGCCAGCAGCAGCGCGCCGCCGCCGGCGAACCCGAGCAGCTGCGCCGTCTGGACCGTCATGGTCCGCACGCCCATCCCGACGACGAACCGGTCGCCCTCCAGGACCTGCGGCAGCAGCGCGAGCTGGGCGGCCTTGAACGGCGGGTTCAGCAGGGAGACGCCGCCGACGAGCACGCAGACCACCCAGAACGGCAGCTCGGGCACGGCGACCAGCAGGATCAGCCCGGCGCGCACCAGGTCGACGGCGACCATCACGGTCCGCCGCGAGAACCGGTCGGCGAGACCGGTCAGGAAGATGCCGCCGATCAGCGACGGGGCGAAGGTCAGCGCGTAGGTGAGACCCGTCAGCGTGGCGGAACCGGTGGTGGTGAACACCAGGATCGACAACGCGACTCTCGCCAGCTGGTCACCGGCGATCGACAACAGTTCCGCGAACCAGAGCGCCCGGAACTCGGCGATCCCGAACACCTCGCGGAACGTGACCCGGTCCGGCGGTGCTGCCATGCGTTTCTCCGACTCCGTGTGCAGACCGTGCCCCGCCTCGGACCAGTCGTCGATTTGACCGGCTGGTCACCAGGCCGTCACGGTACGTGAGTTCCCCCAGCCAGTGTCCCGTGACAGTTGGTAAATCTCTAGGTTCTTTCGCTGGTATCCAAGGTGTCACGGAGCTTTCCCGAACGGGTCAGACGATAGCCCGCAGTGTCTGACCGGTCGCCCAGGAGTCACCGGTGGATCATTCCGTACCAGTTGGTCGGTCGCCAGAGGCAAAAGTAGCCACCTCGCGTTCGCGAGGTGGCCACCGGGGAGAAACGGACACGCTCAGCCCGCCCGGCGCGCGCGTTCGATGACCTCGATCGACGCGCGGACCTGCTCGAAGCTCGGCGGCACGGCCCGGTTGAAGACGACGGTCAGGGACCGCCGCGGGATGACCACGAACTCGACGTCGACCCCGGCCGCCTCCGCGGCGGCCTCGACGACGTCCCGCCAGTGCTCGGGGTCGATCCCGTCCGGGTCGGCCCATTCGTGGGCGAAGATCGCCCAGTTCCCCTCCAGGAGGGTGCCGACCACGTCCTGCGCGGTGTGGACGCGGTGCGGCGAACCGATCTCATCGGCCAAGTATTCGCAGGTCACGGCAGGTAGCTGAGGCCCGGGCGCCTCGGTGGACGAAGGTCAAGTTCGCTCCTTTCGCCGGTGTACCCCAGGACTTCGGAGCCGCGGGCGGGGCGGATGGGTTCCGTCCTGTGGGAAGGGCTTCCGGCGCCGGAAGCCCGGCGTAGCTTCGGGTTCGTGGCCGATCTCCCGCCGTTCACCCTGGCTGTCGTGGGCGCCGGACCCCGCGGGGTCGGCGTCCTCGAACGGCTCGGCGCGAACGCCGGGGAACTGCTCGGCGGCCGCCGGCTCGAGGTGCACCTGATCGACCCGTTCCCGCCCGGCCCCGGCCGGGTGTGGCGCTACGACCAGTCACCGCTGCTGCGGATGAACTCGATGCCCGAGGACGTCACGATGTTCACCGACGACTCGGTGACGATGGCGGGCCCGGTGCGGCCGGGACCGTCGCTGCTGGAGTGGGCGCGGAAGGTGCGTGACGGCGGGCTCGAGGCCGAAGTGCCCGCCGACGTCGTCGCCGAGCTGACCGCGCTCGACCCCTTCGACTTCCCCACCCGGCGCCTGCAGAGCGCCTACCTGACCTGGGTGTACCGGCACGTCGTGGCGGACCTGCCCGGCGGCGTCGACGTCGTCGAGCACGCGGCCCGGGCGACCGGGGTGGCCGGGAACACCGTCAGCCTGTCCGACGGCTCGGCGATCGCCGCGGACGCCGTCGTGTTCACCGTCGGGCACCTCGACGCCGAACCCGACGAGCGGGAGCGCGAGCTGGTCTCGTTCGCCGCGCGGCACGGGCTCGCCTACTACCCGGCCGGCTACACCGCCGACGTCGACTACTCCGCCATCGCCCCGGGCGAGACCGTGCTCGTGCGGGGCTTCGGGCTCGCGTTCGTCGACCTGATGCTGCTGCTGACCGAGGGCCGCGGCGGCCGGTTCGAGGAGCGGCCCTGCGGCGGCCTCCGCTACCACCCGAGCGGCGCCGAGCCGGTGCTGCACGTCGGCTCCCGGCGTGGGGTGCCCTACCACGCGAAGATCGGCTACCGGCTGCGCGGGAAACCGTTGCGGCTGCTCAGGTTCTTCGACGCCTACGCGATCGACGAGCTGGCCGGCGCCGCCCTCGACTTCCGCCGGGACGTCTGGCCGCTGATGGCGAAGGAACTGGCCTGGGGCTACTACAGCGAGCTGTTCACCGGGCACCCCGAGCGGGTGCGGCTGGACTTCGCGGTGTTCGCCGACGCCTTCGCCGACCTGGCCTGGGATTCGCCGGCCATGCGCGAGCTCGTCGAGCGCGCGGTGCCCGCCGAGGCCGACCGGCTCGACCTCGACCGGCTGGACCGGCCGCTGCACGGCCGCGAGTTCGGTACGGCGGAGGAGTTCGGCAAGGAACTGCGGGAGTACGTCGAAGCCGACCTGGCGCGCCGGGCGGACCAGGAGTTCAGCGCCGACCTGGGTGCGTTCATGGCCCTGCTGTCGGTGTACGCGCAGTTGCCGACGCTGGTCCGGAAAGGACGGTTGGACGCCGCCTCCCAGGTGTCCGATATGGACGGTTGGTTCCACGGGTTCTTCTCGTACTACGCCAGCGGACCGCCCCCGCGCCGCTTGGAGGAACTCCTGGCGCTGCACGAGGCGGGGCTGGTTTCCTTCGTGGGCGCGGAAATGCGGGTCACGGCGGAGAACGGCGTGTTCGTGGCTGCTTCGGCGAGCCACCCGGAGACGGTGCGGGCCCGCACGCTCGTCGAAGCGCGGCTGCCGGGCCCGAGCGTGACCCGCGCGGCCGACAGCCTCCTCCGGCAGCTGCGCGACACGGGCGAACTGGCCGAGGAGACCGTGGGAGACCCGGTGACGGGCGCGTTGCTGCCGTCGGGACGGATCCACACGCGCGTGTCGGACTCCCGCCTGCTCGACGCGACGGGCCGCGCCCACCCGCACCGGTTCGCGGTGGGCCCGCACACGAGCGCCCGCTCGGCGGCGGCGTTCACCCGGCCGCGGACGAACGCCCTGTCCTTCCGCCAGAACGACGCCGTGGCGCGGGAAATCCTGACGCTGGTCAACCCGCCCAGCTGACGACGTCGGCCAGGACCTGTTCGGGCGAGGGCATTCCGGCGATTTCCCGTGCGACACCCTGAGCGATTTCCCGCGGCTTCGGGTCGGTCAGGAGGGTGTGGGCTGCGGTCTTGATCGCGTCGATCCGGACCGCGTCGCCGGCCAGCGCCTTCGCGGCGCCGAGCGCGCTGAGGGTCTCGGCGTTGGCGAACTGGTCGGCGCCCTGCGGCAGGATCAGCTGCGGCAACCCGGCCGCGAGGGCGGCGAGGGTCGTGCCCGTGCCACCGTGGTGCACCACCAGACCGGCGTGCTTCAGTACCTCGGCCTGCGGCACGAACCCCGCGACCCGGACGCGGTCCGGGACGGGGTCCAACGCCGCGGGATCACCCGGACCGAGCGCCACCAGCACGTCGAACTCCGCCAGGGCGCGGATCGCGCCGCGCAGCACCTGCGTGGCGCCGTAGACGACGGTGCCGAGCGTCAGGTAGACGAAGCCGTCGTCCGGAAGGGGCGGCAGCGGGACGTCGGGGTCGTGCGGCGTCGGGCGCATCCGGAAGATCTCGGGGACGCCGGCGGTACCGGGATCGCGGACGCTGTCGGGCCAGACGTCGACGCAGGCATCGCCCAGCAGCGCATCGGCAGGCAGCTCGCCCCACAGCGGCCGCAGCCGGTCGGCGGCCACGGCCAGCACGTCCGGCGGCATCGACCGCCCGATCACGACCGAGACGGCGGGGAGCCCCGCCCGCCGCGCCGCGATCCCGGCGCCGACGTCGCTCATCTCGTAGATGACGAGGTCGGGCCGAAGCTCCGGGAGCAGCGGCGTCAGGTCGTCGAGCAGGGACTGCGGCAGGAGCTCGCCGAACATCGTGATGCCGACGTCGAGGAAGCCGGCGTCCTCGCCGTGCCGCCGCTTGGCCTCGGTTTCGGCCTCACCGATCCCGATCCCGGCGCGGTGGGCTTCGAACCCGAGGTCCCGAACCTTGGGGACAAAGGCGTCGCCGGTACCGAAGACGACTTCGTGCCCGGCGGCTTTCGCGGCGTCGGCCAGCGGCAGCAGCGGGAAGAGGTGGCCGTACGCCGGGCGGCACGTGAAGAGGATCCGCACTCACCCGAGCGTACTGGTCAGCCCGGCCGAGCGGAGCGATTTGCTGCACGACGGAGCGTTTGTCGACTTGGAGCCGAAACTAGCGCCGTGGGGCACGTTCCAACAACTGTTCCGCGCTCCTGACCAGGCCTAACGGGAAAACAGGGGTTCTGTACGCAGTCTGTGCTAGTGTTGTAATCGGGTTACTATCGCTCCCTCGTTCATCTCAGATGGGAGCAAAATTGCCCGGTTCGCGTGCCAGAAGCTTCCGCTTCGGCGACAAAGTGTGGGTGCGGATGTCAGGCCACGATATCTGGAGTCCGGGGCGCGTCGTAAGGGTTGAGCAACTCGATTCACGTCCGGCGTACCGTTACGCAGAAGTCAAGGTCGCGACCAGCTTGCGAGCGCGCATCGGTTTTATCGAAGGCCTCCGCCTGATTCCCGCGGGAACACCCATCTATCACCAAGCCGCGGCTGATGGGCTCAGTCTTGTCAGAGGTGACTCGCGATGGGATCCGTTCGGCGTGAAGCCGTTCATGACGCCGGCCGAATTCCGGGTGATGGGCGGGGTCGCCCGATGTCCGATGACATCGATACCGGGGGCCGCGCAAGTCGGGGCGTACCAGTCGGCGACTTCATATGACCCGGGCGATCCGGTGTGGGCCTGGGAAGACGGATGGCGCAAGGCTGAAGTCATGGAAGCCAAGCCATCCTGGGTGACGGTCAGCTACCTTGAGGGATTCCGGCGGGACAACGGCTGGTCGACCAAGAGCTACCGTCCTTTCGAGGTTTGGCCGGTGATCTGCGACTACCCCGAACCGGTCCGGAAAATCACCATCGGACAGGAATGGCTGCGGAAACCGGAGCCCCGGCACACACCGAGGTTCCGGTAGACCATCAGCCGACCTTCTGCGCCGAACGTCCGGGAATCGCCGCGAGCAGTTCCTTCGTGTACTCCGATTCCGGTTCCGCCAGCACCCGTCCCGCCGGTCCCAGCTCCACCAGGACGCCGTCCCGCAGGACGCCCACCTGGTCCGCGAGCTGCCGCACCACCGCCAGGTCGTGCGAGATGAACAGGTACGACAACCCCAGCGATGACTGCAGCTCCGCCAGCAGCCGCAAGATCTGGGCCTGCACCGACACGTCCAGCGCCGACACCGGTTCGTCGCACACCACCAGGTCCGGCTGCAGCGCCAGCGCGCGGGCGATCGCCACCCGCTGGCGCTGGCCGCCCGACAGCTCCGCCGGCTTGCGGCGGGCCACCGACGCCGGCAGGGCCACCTGGTCGAGCAGCGAGGGGACCCGCGTGCGCGGCAGGCCGAACGCCCGCAGCGGCTCCGCGACGACGTCCTCGATCGAGAACTTCGGGTTCAGCGACGCGTACGGGTTCTGGTAGACGATCTGCATCCGCCGTCGCAGGCGGCGCAGTTCCGCACCGGCGAGGGAAGTGATGTCCTGGCCGTCGAACACCACCGAGCCCGCCGACGGCGTCTCCAGGCGCAGCACCATCCGGGCCGTCGTCGACTTGCCCGAACCGGACTCGCCGACCAGCGCGAGGGTCTGGCCGCGCGGGATGTCGAACGAAACGCCGTCCACCGCGCGGATTCCGTCGAACGTCTTCGCCAGGTCGCGCACCGACACCAGGGGCTCGGCGGCCGGCGCGGGAGGACGCGAAGCGCTCGTCATGCTCGGTGCCGCCGCCAGCAGCTGCCGCGTGTACGGGTGTGCCGGCGCGCTGACGACCGACGAACCCTCTTCGACCACCGAGCCCCCGGAGAGCACCACGATCCGCGACGCCCGGTCGGCGGCGACGCCGAGGTCGTGCGTGATCAGCAGGATCGCCGTCCCAGCCTCGGCCGCCAGCGAGGTCAGGTGGTCGAGGATCCGCCGCTGCACAGTGACGTCCAGCGCCGACGTCGGCTCGTCCGCGATGATCAGCTTGGGCCGCCCCGCCAGTGCGGCCGCGATCAGCACGCGCTGCCGCAGCCCGCCCGACAGCTGGTGCGGGTACTGCCGCGCGCGCCGCGCCGGCGCCGGCACACCGGCCCGTTCCAGCAGCTCGATCGCCTGCACCGAAGCCGACCGCCGGTCCGCGAGGCCGTGGATCTTCAGCACCTCGGCGACCTGGTCGCCGATCCGGTGCACCGGGTTGAGCGACACCGCCGGGTCCTGCGGCACCAGCGCGATCTCGCGCCCGCGCACCCGGCGCCACTGCCGGTCCGACAGCGAAAGCAGGTCCCGGCCGTCGAAGGTGATCGCACCGCCGTCGACCCGGCCGCCGCGCGGCAGCAGGCCGATCGCCGCGTGCGCGGTGGTCGACTTGCCCGAGCCCGATTCGCCGACGACCGCGACCACTTCACCGGCGCCGACGTCGAGGCTGACGTCGCGGACGGCCGGGACTCCTCCGTACGACACGGCCAGTTCCGAGATCCGCAGCAGGGTCATCGGTCTCCTCCGTCCAGCGCGCGGGACAGCCGGTTCGCGGACAGCACCACCGCGGCGACCGTCAGCCCCGGGAACGTCGTCATCCACCAGGCGGTGGCCAGGAAGCTGCGCCCGCCGGCGACGAGCGCACCCCACTCCGGTGTCGGCGGCGTCGCGCCGAAGCCGAGGAAGCTCAGCGCCGACACCTCGAGCACCGCCGTGCCGAGCGTGAGCGTCGCCAAGGCGAGCACCGGGCCCGCCGCGTTGGGGAGGACGTGCCGCAGCAGCACGCCCGACCAGCGCACTCCGGACGCCCGCGCCGCTTCGACGAACACGCCGCTGCGCACGCGAAGCACCTCCGCACGCATGACCCGCGCGAAGGACGCCAGGTTCGCGATGCCGACGGCGATCGCGACGTTCGTCGTGCCGAAGCCCAGCGCCGTGACCAGCGCCAGCGAGAGCAGGATCGGCGGGATGGCCAGGAAGACGTCGACGACCCGCATGATCGCGGTGTCCGCCCAGCCGCCGCGGAACCCGGCGAGCAGGCCGAGCGCGGAACCGGCCACCAGGGCCACGAGCACGGCGATGGCGGTCGCCCGCAGGGAGAGCGAGGCACCGTGGATCACCCGCGCGTAGACGTCCCGGCCGGTCTCGTCGGTGCCGAACAGGTGCGGCAGCGACGGGCCTTGCAGCCGCTCCTTGGGCACGCCGGTGATCGGGTCGTACCCGGTCAGCAACGCCGGCACGAACGCCGCCAGCAGCACGAACGCCAGCACGGCGACGGCCACCACCACGCCGGGTGCCACCTTCACCCGGCGCTTCGGAAGAGCCAGGTCAACCACGGGCCACCTCCGGGGTGCGGGCGATGCGGGGGTCGAGCACCGGGTACAGCAGGTCGACGACCAGGTTGAGCACCACGAACACCAGCGCGGCCAGCACGATCACCGCCTGCACGACCGGGACGTCCTGCGCGGTGACGGCGGCCGCGGTGATCCGGCCGACGCCGTCGCGCGAGAACACCGTCTCGGTGATCACCGACCCCGCGACCAGGTTGCCCGCCACCACCCCGGCGACGGTCAGCGTCGGCACGGCCGCGTTGCGCAGCAGGTGTCCGAAGTGGACGCGCCAGCGGCTCGCGCCCTTGGCCGCGGCGATCTCCGCGTACGGCTGCTCCTGCTGGGTGGCCAGGCTCTTCGCCAGCACCTGGCCGATGATCGCGCCGGCCGGCAGGGCGAGGGTGATGGCCGGCAGGATCAGCGCCGCGAACCCCTGTGTGCCCAGGGCGGGCAGTAGCCGCAGCCGGAACGAGAAGAACTGGATCAGCAGCAGCCCGACCCAGAACGGCGGCAGCGAGATCGCCAGGGACGGCAGCGACAGCAGCGCCTGCCGCAGCCAGCGGAACCGCGTGAACGTGCCGAGGAACGCCGAACCGCCGCCGAAGAGCACGGCGAACACCAGCGCCAGCCCGGTCACCGCGAGGGTCGGCGGCAGCGCCGTGACGACCATGTGCGTCGCGTCGTCGCCGGTGGCGACGCTGCGCCCGAAGTCGCCGTGCAGGGCCGAGAGCAAGCGTTTCAGGTACTGGACGGGCAACGGCGAGTCGAGACCGTATTCCGCGCGAGCGGCGGCGAGCTGCTCGGGCGTCGCCGACGAACCCGCCTCACCACTGGCGAGCTTCGCCGAAACGGCGTCACCCGGCAGCAGGTAGAGGATCAGGAACGACAGCGTGAACGCCGCCCACAGCACGAACACCGCCTGCCCGACGCGGCGGAGCAGGTAGCGCCTCACGACAGCCACGCGTCGAACAGCTGCAGCCGTGACGACGCCTCGAAGTCGACGGCGTGCGCCTTCGAACTCAGCGCGACGACCTGGGTCAGCTCGAACACCGGGATCGCGTAGGCGTGCTCGATGATCAGCTTCTGCGCCTCGTCGGCCGACGGCTTGCGCTTCGCGATGTCCACAGTGGACGACTGGGCGTCGAGTGCGACGTCGAGGGGGTTGCCAGGGGCGAGCTTGCTGCGGTTGCCGGCCTTGGTGGAGAACTGGCCGCGCAGGATGTCCGGGTCGGCCCGGGTGACGTTGTACCAGAGGAAGTCGTAGTTGCCGGACAGCTGGATCTGCGTGGTCTCGGCGGTGGTGTGCTGCTCGATCTTCAGGTCGAAGCCGATCTTGCGCAGCTGCTGCTGGACCAGCTCCAGCACGCTGCGGTTCTGGTTGAACACCGGCGAGAACACCACAGCCGCGCTCAGCCGCTGTCCGTTCTTCGTGCGGATCCCGTCGGCGCCGGGCACCCAGCCGTCGCCGTCCAGGAGTGCGGCCGCGGCCTTCGGGTCGTACGCCAGCTGCTGCGAGAGGTCGCCGGCCAGCGGTGTCGCCGAGCCGAGGATGCTCGTGGCCGCCTTGTAGTTCGGCGTCAGCACGGTGTTCACGACCTCGGTGCGGTCGACGCCCTTGAGCACGGCCTGGCGCACCTTCTCGTCGGTGAGCACGCCGCGGGTGGTGTTCGCGTGCAGGTTGAACACGACACCGGGGTTGGGGCGAACGTTCTCGCTGAACCCGTTGCCGGCGAACTGCGGCTCGTCGACCGGCTGGATGTCGGTGGCCGCGTCGAGCTGGCCGGAGGCGAGGCTGCCGGTGCGGACGCCGGGCTCGGGCACGATCTTGTAGTCGATCTTGTCGAGGTAGGCCTCGCCCTGGTGCTTGAACAGCGACGAGCCCCAGGCGTAGTCCTTGCGCTTGGCCAGGACGATCTCCTGGTTCTGCTTCAGGTTTTCGAAGACGAACGGCCCGGAGCCGATCAGGCCGTCGCCCTGGCAGCGCTGTTCCGGCGTCTTCCGGAACGCCGCCGGGGCCAGGACGCCGAGCGACACCGTCGAGCTGGCCTGCAGGAACTGCGCGCTGGGCGAGGAGAACTCGAGGCGCACGGTCTGCGGGTCGACGACGGTCGAGGCCTGGTACGCGGCCAGGTAGCCGAAACCGAGCTGAGCCTTCGTACCGAGGGCCTTGATGCCGTCGAAGCTGGTCTTCACGGCGGCGGCGTCGACCGGGGTGCCGTCGGAGAAGGTCGCGCCGGGGCGCAGGTGAAAAGTGAACGCCGTGGAATCGGCGTTGCTCTCCCACTTCTCGGCCAGCCACGGCTTGATCTCGCCGGTCGTCTTGTCCTGGTCGGTCAGCGAGTCGACGAGCTGGCGGGCGACGTTGATGGCCGCGTTCGTGGCGACCTGCTGCGGGTCGAGGCAGTCGGGCGCGGACGAGATGCCCAGGCGCAGCGTGCCGCCGGGCCGGGGCGGCCCGGAAGCGGCCTGTTCGGTGCCCGCGGCGGCGCACGCGGTCAGCAGGACGGGCAGGGCGAGCAGGGCCACGGCGTTGCGGGCGCGGGAAAGCAGGGACACCGGACGGCCTCCAGCGGGAGTGGTTGCGTCTTCAACCGCCGACGCTAACCACGCGCTGAAGGCCGTCTCACCAGGCGAACCGCGGTCCCATTCCCTGGCACCGCAAGGATTTCCCCTTGACAGCGCTCAGCAGCGGCCGAGCATGTCCGTCAACGCCGTCTTCTCCGCGGAGTTGACCGTCAGCTTGAACTTGTACTTCACCGCGACCCACATCTTCGCGTAGGTGCACCAGTAGCCGACGAGCGGCGGCTTCCAGGCGTCCGGCGACTTGTCGCCCTTCTCCTGGTTCACGTTGTCCGTCACGGCGATCAGCTGCGGGTCGGTGAGGTCGTTCGCGAACGCCTGGCGCTGCGCGGTCGTCCACGACGACGCGCCGGTGCGCCACGCGTCGGCCAGCGGCACGACGTGGTCGATGTCCACATCGGACGCCGCCGTCCAGGTCGCGCCGTCGTAGGGGCTGACCCACTTGCCGGAGGTCGCGGCGCAGCTGGAGTCGGTCACCACGTTCGTGCCGTCGCGCTTCAGCACCACTTCGCGGGTGTTGCAGCTGTTGCCCTGGTCGATCCAGTGCGGGAACTTGTCGCGGCTGTAGCCGGTCAGCGAGCCGTCGGCCTTGACGGTGAGGGCCGCGAGCTCGGACTTCGCGGTGGTCGCCGACGGGATGCCCGGCGGGGTCGCGTCTGCGACGCCGGCCAGGGTTCCGGACAACACCGCGGTGACGGCGAGAACGGTGAACGAATGACGAACAGCGCGCCTGGTTGGCATTTTGCTGCCTCCGGGTCAGAAGTGGGGACAGCTAACCCTGAGGCACGCGAATGGCGCGTACAACACGTATAGGTGACATGTTGCTGTCCGTCAAACGGCGCCTCGCACCAGCCGGAGGTCCTCGGTGTGCCGGTACCAGGTCCACTTGTTCACGGCGCGGTCGTAGACGACGTCGTCGCGCACCGGCCGGGTCGGGATGCAGCCGATCTGGAACGCCCGCGAGTACAGCGTCGACGGCCGCTTGAAGAACGTCCCCTTCACGACGCGCACGGCCATCCCGGGCCCGCCCGGGTCCGGCGTCACCTCGATCGACGCGGCCGGCCCGCGCAGCGCGACCTGCTCGTCGGCGTAGGCCACCCCGCGGACCATCCGCAGCTGCCCGCGCCCGACGAGCACGCCGCCGACGTCGTCGCGGATCAGCGGCACCGGGTCGACCTCGCCGCGCAACGCCAGGGCGAGCGCCCGCAGCGGCGTCTTCGGCAGGCCCCAGAGCGCGCCGACGACCGAATCCGGCGACGACGGCACGAACCCGACCGACACGCCGGAGACGGCGTCCTTCCGCAGCAGCCGCACCACCACGGCGGCGAGGTCCGCGTCCGTGCCCGAGACGACCAGGTGATCGTGTTCGCCCAGCAAGGGGTCGATTTCCGCCTTGCCGGGGCGGCTCGGCACGCGGATCGACTCGACGTCGTCGACCTCCTCGAAGCCGGCTGCCTCGTCGCCACAGGCCACCACTATTCCGCGCACCCGCGGGTCCTCCGTTACAGTCATGCACCGGCATTTAGCAGCGCCACCGGTGTCCGTCCGGGACACTTAACCTCAGTCGTCGAACACCTGGAGTGTCACATGCCGGCCATCGTGCTCATCGGTGCCCAATGGGGAGACGAAGGCAAGGGCAAGGCCACCGACCTGATGGGTGACCGCGTCCAGTGGGTCGTCCGCTACCAGGGTGGCAACAACGCCGGTCACACGGTCGTCCTGCCGAACGGCGAGAACTTCGCCCTGCACCTCATCCCGTCCGGCATCCTGACCCCGGGCGTGACCAACGTCATCGGCAACGGTGTGGTGGTGGACCCGGGCGTACTGCTGGAAGAGCTGTCCGGCCTCGAAGCGCGGGACGTCGACACGTCCAAGCTGCTGATCTCGGCCGACGCGCACCTGATCATGCCGTACCACGTGGCCATCGACAAAGTCACCGAGCGCTACCTCGGCAGCCGCAAGATCGGCACCACCGGCCGCGGCATCGGGCCGTGCTACCAGGACAAGATCGCCCGCGTCGGCGTCCGCGTGCAGGACCTGCTGGACGAGAAGATCTTCCGCCAGAAGGTCGAAGCCGCGCTGGAGTTCAAGAACCAGGTGCTGGTGAAGGTCTACAACCGCAAGGCCCTCGACGCCGACCAGGTCGCCGACGAGGTGCTGGCCGCGGGCGAGAAGTTCGCGCACCGCATCGCCGACACGCGCCTGCAGCTGAACCAGGCCTTGGAGCGCGGCGAAACCGTGCTGCTGGAGGGCTCACAGGGCACGCTGCTGGACGTCGACCACGGCACGTACCCGTTCGTGACGTCGTCGAACCCGACGTCCGGCGGCGCGAGCGCCGGCTCGGGCATCGGCCCGGGCCGCATCACGACGGTGCTCGGCATCCTCAAGGCGTACACCACCCGCGTCGGCTCCGGCCCGTTCCCGACCGAGCTGCACGACGAGTCGGGCGAGTACCTGCGCAAGCAGGGCGGCGAGTTCGGCGTCACGACCGGCCGCTCGCGCCGCACGGGCTGGTTCGACGCGGTGATCGCGCGGTACGCGGTGCGCGTCAACGGCATCACCGACTACTTCCTCACGAAGCTGGACGTGTTGTCCGGCTTGGAGAAGGTTCCGGTGTGCGTCGGCTACGAAGTCGACGGATTCCGCACGCAGGACATGCCGATGACGCAGACCGACGTGCACCACGCGATCCCGATCTACGAAGAGCACCCGGGCTGGTTCGAGGACATCTCGGGCTGCCGCACGTTCGAGGAGCTCCCGGCGAACGCGCGGGCGTACGTCGAGCGCCTGGAAGAGCTTTCCGGCGCCCGGATTTCCGCGATCGGCGTCGGCCCGGGCCGCGACCAGACGATCGTGCGGCACCAGTTCGTCTAAGTCAGCTTGGTGCTGACGGGCGTTTCGTTGCGGAACAGGTCGAGCACCGGGCAGTGCTCGTCGACCTCGCGCTTGAGGTCTTCGTAGCGCTCCCGGCTCGCGGGCCCTTCGAGTTCGACCGACACCCGCACGTCCCCGAAACCGGGGCGGGTGTTGAAGGAGAAGCCGAAGAAGCCGTGCAGGTCGAGGTCGCCGTCGACGGTGACCTTGATCGAGTCGATCGGGATCCCGCGCTTCGCCGCCCAGAACTGGTAGGTGATGACCTGGCACGACCCGAGCGCGGCGAGCGCGTACTCGACGGGGTTGGCGGCCTGGTCGGTCCCGCCGAGCGCGGCGGGCTCGTCGACGGTGAAGGCGTGATCCCGCACGTTGACCTCGACTTCGGTCTTGGTGCCGGGCTTGAGAACGTGGCCGACGCTGAAGGAGACGGCGGCGTTGTGCGGATCCGCGTCGACGGCCTTGCGGGTGCCTTCGATGACTTCGGTCAGCGACATGGGCTCTCCTGAGTGATCGGTTTCGCCACAGAGTGGGCGAATCCCGCGCCCCTCGCTCGGGTTCTCAAGTCCTGGGAAGCCGGAAACCGGTGGCGTGGCTCGCTAGCTTGGGTGCATGACCATCGGAGTCACGCTTCCCCCGGGCGACACGGACTCGGCGCCCACCCTCGTCGACGACCTGTTCGGGGCAGGCGAGGCAGGCCGCCGACTCCCGAACGCGCCCCGCCCTTCCCTGGGGGGCCGGTCCCGCTTCCAGCGTATCGGTGCCTGGGGCGCGAAAGGGCGGTCCGCCGAAATCTGTGGACAACGCCGGCGCATGTGGATAACTCGGCCGGATTCGCCGCGAATTGCCGATACCGTCGGTGCGTGCCGGTAGACTGGAGCCGGGCACGCCCCCCAGGGAAGGGCGGGGAGCTCGGCTCCGCGCGCCGGGCGCAGTTGCCGTCGCGATCCGGCACCTGCGGAGCACCTCACCGTCCTCAAGCAGGTCTTCGCAGGGAAAGCCGTCGACTTCGACGGCGAGACCGTCCGGGCGCACCCGCCGGGTCCGTCCACTGTGGCCAGCGGCGGGGACGTCCCGGTCATCGTCGCCGCGATGGGGCCGCAGGCCTGTGCGTCACCGGTGAGCTCGCCGACGGTACGCTGCCGTTCCTCGCCGGGCCGAGAGCGCTTTCCGAAGAGATCGTCCCGGCCTTGCCCGCGGGCAAGCGGATCATCGCCGCCCTGCCGGCGATCGTCACCGACGATCCCGACACCATCCGCGCGCTGGCCGTCGAGCAGATGGCCAGCTACGGCCAGATCCCCTCCTACCGGCCGACCTCGCCATCATCGGCGACGAGAAGACCGTCCTCCGGTCGAGCGAAGAACGGCTCCGGACCTGGGAGGTCGTCAGCTCATTCGGTTCGTGAGGGTCGCGGTCACCGACATCTCCTCCAGGTCCAGCTCCCGCAGCACCTTCCGCAGCACCTCGTCGTCGAGCCGGCCCGCGCGGTTCTCCTCGATCATCGCCTTCCGCTGGGTGATCAGCAGCTCGCGCCGGGCCTTCGCGAACTGCGCCTGCGGACTGCCGGAATGCTCCTCGCCGGACAACGTGATCGCCGCCTTGGCGAACCGGTAGCGCATGTCGATCAGCCGCTGGAGCCGCTCCTTGAGCCGGTCGACCTTCTCCTGCGGCAGGTCCAGCGAAGCCAGCCGCTCGCGGCTGAGCTCACGCAGCCGGTCCTGCGCCGCCTTCTTCGCGACTTCCCGAGCCGCGAGTTCCTCGGCTTCGTCCCGCGACGCCTCCTCCGGGTCCTCCACCTTCAGCGCCCGGATCAGCGGCGGCAGCGTCAGTCCCTGGATCAGCACCGTGCCGATGGCCACGGTGAACGCGAACAGCTGGATCTCCTCGCGGGCCGGGGCGTCCGCCGGGACGCCGGCCGCGGCGGCGAGCGTGACGACCCCGCGCATGCCGGTCCACGACACCACCGCCAGCGTCCGCCACGACGGCGCCGAGCGGTCGCGGCCGAACAGCCGGACCGTCTGCGGCAGATACGCCGAGACGAACACCGCCGGGATGCGCACCAGCATCGTCACCGCGAGCACCGCCACCGCGACCAGGGCGAGCGTCCCGTTGTCGCGGGCCGCGTGCTGCGCTCCTTCCAGGACGAACGGCAGCTGCAGGCCCATCATCGCGAACACCAGCGCCTCCAGCAGGACGTCGATCGACGCCCACACGGATCTGTCCTGCATGCGCGTCGCCGGGGACGCGTACAGCGCGCGGTGGCCCAGCAGCAGCCCGGCCGCGACGACGGCGAGCACGCCGGACCCGCTGAAGTCGTCGCTGAAGGGGTGCAGGTGCTCGGCGGTGACGTACGCGGCGAACGGCACGATGATCCCGAACGCCGACTCCATCAGCGGGTCGTCGAGCTGCCGCCGGATCAGCACCACCAGCGCGCCGATCGCCAGGCCGACGCCGATGCCCAGCACGGTCGCGACCCCGAACACCGCGAACCCGTGCCCGGCCGAACCCGCGGTGCCCGCGACGGCGGCGAGCGCGACCTTGTAGAGCGTCAGCGCGGCGGCGTCGTTGACCAGGCTTTCGCCGGTCAGCACGGTCATCACCCGCCGGGGCAGGCCGAGCTTGCGGCCGATCGCGACCGCGGTCACCGCGTCCGGCGGCGCCACGACCGCGCCGAGGACCAGCGCGGACGCGAACGGCACGTCCGGCAGCAGCAGGTGCACGACCAAAGCGACGACCACGGCGGTCACCGCGACCAGCACCACGCCGAGCGCGACGATCGGCCGGAGCGCGCGTTTGAAGTGCGCCAGCGAGCTTTCCAGCGACGTCGAGTACAGCAGCGGCGGCAGGACCACGGTGAGCACCAGCTCGGGTTCCAGCTCGAACCGCGGCACCCCGGGGATCAGCGCGACGCCGAGCGCGACGACCACCACCAGCAGCGGGGCGGACAGGTTGCAGCGCCGGGCGAGCGCGGTCAGCGCGAGCGAGCCCGCGAGCACGCCCATCAGCGTCAGGATTTCCACCCGCCGGATCTTTCCGCAGGTCGCGCGGGGCCGCCGGACTTCCGCCCAGTGGAACCGCGCTGGATTCTGTCGGACCCCCTGTGCATACTTGTGCGCAATCCGCACACGTGTGCGGAAGACGTGCACCGACGCACATCCGGAGGTACCCGATGTCCCCTGGCCCCCGCTCCTGGGTCGTGCCGCTGGCCTGGACCGCCGTTCTGCTGGACGGGTTCGACCTGGTCGTGCTCGGCACCGTCCTGCCCGTCCTGCTCCGCGGCCACGTCTGGGGCCTGACCCCCGGCACGGCGGCGGTGGTGTCGACCGTCGGGCTCGCCGGAATGATGCTGGGCGGGCTGGCGATCGGCACGGTCACCGACGTCATCGGCCGCCGGAAGTCGCTGATCATCTCGGTGGCGCTGTTCTCGGTGTGCACGCTGTTGTGCGCGTTCGCGCCCTCGACGTTCGTCTTCGGACTGCTGCGGTTCGTCGCCGGGCTGGGCCTCGGCGGCTGCCTGCCGACGGCGATCACGCTGGTCACGGAGTACGCGCGCCACGGCAGGGCCGGCAGCGCGACGACCACGGTGATGACCGGCTACCACGTCGGGGCGGTGCTGACGGCGCTGCTGGGCATCGTGCTGATCACCCCGCTCGGCTGGCGCGCGATGTTCGTCGCCGGCGCGCTGCCCGCCGTGGTGCTGATCCCGCTGATGCTGAAGTACCTGCCGGAGTCCGAGACGTTCCAGCGGGTCCGCGAGACCGAGCGCTCGGCCGGGCACGCGGTCGCCGGCCTGTTCCGGGGCGGCCTGCTGCGCGCGACGATCGCGTTCTGGGTGACGTCGTTCATGGGCCTGCTGCTGGTCTACGGCCTGAACACCTGGCTGCCGGAGATCATGCGCCAGGCCGGCTACCCGCTGGGCGCGGCGCTGAGCCTGCTGCTGACGCTGAACGTCGGCGGCATCATCGGCCTGCTCGTCGCGGGCCGGGTCGCCGACCGCGTCGGCATCCGCCCCTCGGCGATCGTCTGGTTCTGCGCGGGCGCGCTGTTCCTGGCGCTGCTGAGCGTGAAGCTGCCGGCGGTCGGGCTGTACGCGGCGGTGTTCCTGACCGGCTGTTTCGTGTTCAGCGCCCAGGTGCTGGTGTACGCGTACATCGGCCGCATCTACCCGGACGCGATCCGCGCCACGGGCCTCGGCTGGTCGGCGGGCATCGGCCGGATAGGAGCAATCTCAGGCCCGGTCCTCGGCGGCGCCCTCCTGACGGCGGGCATCGCGTACCCGTGGGGCTTCTACGCGTTCGCAGGCGTGGGCGCGCTGGGTGCGGCGGCGGTGACGGTGGTCCGCCCGGGCCACCGCAGCGCGGCACCGGATCCCGCCCCGGCGACGAAATCCCGGCGGGCGGCCACCTGAACGGGCTGGATGTCCCGGGCAGCCGCGTCGGGCTGCCCGGAACGGCGGTCAGGCGGCCTGCTCCTGGCGCTCCCGGGTGCCGTCCGGCTGAGCCGGACCGGCAGCCGCTTTGCGCAGCGCGGCCCGGCGACGGCTGAACCAGCGTGACCCGGCGAACCGGATGACCCGCCACCGCAGCCGGGCGGCGACGGACAGCATGTGTTCCTGGTTGTCACGTTTGGCGACCAGGTAGTCGAGGGTGTGGTCGCCCGGCTTCGGAATCACCAGCGACCGGTGCCGCACCTTGATCTCGCCGATGTCGAGGCCGGCCAGCTTCCCGGGATTGTTGGTCAACAGCGTGACTTCCTTGAGCTTCAGCTGTTTCAGCAACGCCACGGCGTCCTCGTACGAGCGGCTGTCGGCTTTGCAGTTCATCGCCGCGTACGCGGCGAACGTGTCGATGCCGGTGTCCTGGCAGAGCTGGTATCCCCGCGCTTTCGTCAGGAGACCGGCGCCACGGCCTTCCTGGTCCAGGTAGATGAGGACCCCGTCGTTCCGCTTGATCTCCTCGAGCGACTTCTCGAGTTGGTAAAGGCAGTCGCAGTTGGTGGATCCGAATATCTCGCCGTAGAGGCACCGGGACTGGATCCGCACGAGACACCCGTCCTGCGGATTGCCGAACACCGCCGCGCACGCCGGATTGGGCTGCTCGGTATCGCTGAGGACGACGACCCGGAAATCGCCGTCCACATCCTGCAATGTGTGCTCTACGACCTCGGTCATGAGCTCTCCACGTCGGATTTCCTCCACAGCCGGTCGACGTCCTCGGTGCCGGGCATGGAGTCGGTGATCTCCTCGAGCGTCAGGTTGACGGTCATGGCCCGGATCGCCCATTCGAGGGCGTCCCAGGTCAGGTCTCCGCCGTCCTTGAGGAGCTGGAAAGTCAGAGCCGCGGAAAACGCCTCGCGTGCCCCGGGTGTGTCTTCGAGTGGAACGTTCGGGCCCTCGATGTCCCTGGACAGGGTCCGGGACCGGATCTTGGCGCCGAAGTTCTCCACCACGCAGACCGTCTCCACGCCTAGGGTGAGCAGTTCCTCAGCCAGCGCGTCGACCGTGTCGGGGCGGTCCGGGTAGGACAGCAGCCCGCGCAGTTCGCCTTCACGGCCGACGAGGTAATCGACGCCGTGAAGATGCCGGTAAAGCTGTTGCGGTGTTTCCATGGGTGGCGAAGCCTGCAACAGGACCAGCGGTTTCGGCGATTGCCGGGCGGCTGTGTCGAGCGCCCACTGCACCGTTTCCACCGGTGGTTCCAAGGTGACCATTACCGCATCGGCGTCGGCGATTGCTCGTTTCGTGCGCGGTTGCTCGAATTCCGTTGTGGACAGCGAGACCTTACCCTTGTTCATCCAGCCCAGGTAACGGGTCTCGCCCGTTTGTGTCACGAGCATCAGGGCTCGCGGATTCGCCTCTCCCGGCGTGGTGCGGATCAGCTCGGTCGAGAGGCCTTCTTGCTGCATGTAGCGCTTGAGCTCCCGGGCGGCCTCGTCGCCCCCGATGGCGGCGAAGAGCCGCGCGCGGAGGCCGAACCGCCGCGCGGCGACCGCCAGGTTGAGTCCCTTGCCCCCGGGGTGTTCCTCGAACGAAGTCGCCTGCACCGCGGCCCCGATGCCAGGCAGCTCGTCGGAGACCACGACCACGTCCGTCACCGCACCGCCGACGACGACGATCGAGTTGCTGGGCTCGCGGGAATCGGCGGCCGGCTCCAGCAGCGAGGCTTCCGGGTTGTGCACGCAGCGCTCCGCAAGCTGGACGAGGGCGCGCGCTTCGACCGAGCCGCGCAAGGTGCGCACGGTGGGGGCCGGGGGAATCTCGCTCACGTCGAGCAGGCGGTGGTACGCCTCCCAGTGCTGGGCGAGTGCGTTGCGTCGCTTGCCGAGATCATCGGCGTACAGCCCGCGCAGCTTCGGCCGGTCGGAGAGCAGTTCCTCGAGCAGGCGGAGGGCGAGCACGGCGTCGGCGATCAGCCGGTCGGTCGGCTCGAGGTCGGCGGCGACCCGGGTGACGACGTCGACGATGGCCTGGTCGGTGGACACGGCGTGCTCACGCGCGTACCGGCGCACGACGGGCAGGTCGGCGAGCAGCCCGACGTCGACCTCCGTCGCACTGAGCCGCTCGACCTTGAGGCCGCTGCGGGTGCGCAGCTTGAGGAAGACGTTTCGGACGCCCTCGACGGCGGCGTCGGGCTTCGCCATCAGGCCAGCCTACCCTTCCCCTGCCATTTGACACCCCGAACATGACACTTGTTGGACAAATACCAGATGAGGCCATGGCAGATGCACGGGTGCGCGTCACGCTTGGTTCACCTGCCGCAGCGAGGGTACCTCCTCCACTAGGCCGATCAGGTAACGACTCCCCGGCCTCGACCGGTGCTCGACTGCGGAGCGAAGAGACGTCGAGGTTGCGGCCGGAAAAACGCCTAGAGCCTCTATCGTCACGGCAATTGACATTGTTACTCGGCAAATGTCACCCTGAGGTTGCCTCATCGGCCCCAGGGAGGTCGCCATGAAGCCCTGCACCTTCGGTTCAGGCCACGAAACCAGCTCCACTCATCTTCCGTCAGCGCTGCGGATTCCGCAGGCAACAGCCCTGCTCGACACGGGAACCCGCCGTCTCCCGGCATTTGCCGCCCTCGGCTTGCTCGCCCTGTCAGTTGCCGGGTGCGCGGTGTCCCCGAAGGCGGTCAACCCGGCCGGTGGCGACCGGGTGGTCCTTGTCGCCAGCGCCGGCGCAAACGAGCCTCGCCCGGTCCTCACAGAAGCGGCGCGCAAGATCCTCCTCGACGCCGCAAACAGCGGAAACGCCTCGCCGCAGGGCTCCGGCAACAGCAGCGTCGCGCTCGTCTCGGCCGCCGACGGGGCCGATTCGCGCGAGATCGTCCTCACGCCGAGGCGAGCCGACGGTTCGCTGGAGCACGGACTGCAACGACCGTCGCTCATCGAGCGCAACGTCCAGGCCGTCGCCGACGCGGTCGCCGCCACGGTCGCCGCGCGGCCGGGGCTGGATCTGCTCGGCGGCATCGACGCCGCCGTCCGCGGGGTCGCGCCCGGGCGGCTGGTCGTGGTGAGCAGCGGGCTGAGCACCGCCGGGGCCTTCGATCTCCGGCAGGTCGGCTGGGACGCCCAGCCGGCGACGGTCGCGGACCAGCTCGCCGCCAAGAACGCGTTGCCGCACCTGGAGAACTGGCACGTGCTGTTCACCGGGATCGGCAGCGTCGCCGGCGCCCAGCCACCCCTGCCCGGGCCCGCCCACGACAAGCTCCTGCAGTACTGGCAGGCGATCTGCGCGCGGGCGAAGGCCGCCGGCTGCGACTTCGACGACAAGCGTGTCGCCGCCCAGCCGCCCCTCGCCACGGTCGCCACGCCGGTCGTGCCCGTGCCCGGGGTGACGTCGGTGGCCGGGCCCGCGGGGCGGATCAGCACCACCGTCTCCGACAGCGCGCTGGGGTTCACCGGCGACTCGGCGGTGCTGTCCCCGGGCGCCCTGGAGCTGCTGCGTGCTCTGGCCGGAAGCATCACCGCGGCGGGCCGGTCCGATGCGGTGATCGTCCGGGGCTACGCCGCCGATCCGCCCGGGTCGACCGTGGCCGGCCGCCAGGCCCTCGCCGACCTGCGGGCCCGGGTCGTGTCCGACGCGCTCCGCGAGGCCGGGGTGCGCCAGCCGGTCGACGCGGCCGGCGTCGGCACCCAACCCGGCCGGACGGCGATGGCCGGCGGCCGGTTCGACGAAACCGCGGCTGCCGCGATGCGGCGGGTGGAGATCACTTACTAGCAGACGAGGAGGTACCGCCATGACCAGCAGCGACGAGATGCGCAACCTGCCGCTCCCGCAGCCGCGGCGCCCGCGGGAGCGGGAGCACCCCGGGGGCACCGCGATCACCCAGGCGGACCGGCTGCTCGCCCGGATCCGGGAGCTGCGTTACCTGTCCGACCGGGTGCTGGACGACCACGTCGTCGGCCCGCACGGGCAGAACCTGACGGTCGCCGAAGCCCACGCCAGGGCCGGTCTCCTCGACGGCCTGATCGAGCTGGAACAGGTGCGCGGCAGCCTGCGTCACCGCCGCGTCAACCGGCTCACCCGGGTGCTGACCCTGCTCACCGTCACCGTGGTCGACCTGCCGATCATGGTGTGGCTGGCCAGTTCGGTGTTCAACGTCGACTGGACGGCCCCGCTCGGCCTGCCGCTGCTCATCAGCGTGGTGATCTCGGTGCTGGCCACCGTCGGCGCCGCGACCGCCCTGCACCACCTGGGGCACAACCAGCGTCAGCACAAGAACCACCGCCGGCAGCTGGAGTGGCGCAAGCTGTCCACCGGCGCCAAGCTGAGCCTGCTCACCGTCGGGCTGCTGGTGGGCCTGATGGGCGTGGTGATGTTCGTCCGGGTCTCCACCGAGGGGCTGCTGTCCGGGATGAACGGCCTCGCCGTGCTGATGGCGGTGCTCGTCGCGCTCGTCATGGTCGTGTCGGCGACGCTGGTGTTCTGGACGGCGTTCCGCGACGGCTCCCTGGAGCAGGACGACCTGCGCCACTACAGCGAGTGCGTCCGGCCGCACCTGGCCGCCAAGCGCGAGTACGAGGACCAGGCCTACGAACTCGGCTGCCAGTACGACCTCCTGCGCCGCCACGCCGAACGGGAGGACACCATCGGTGCGCCCGCCGAGTGAACGCGGTCGTGAGTGGTAAGGCGCGTTGGAACGCGCCTTACCCCTCACGACACTCAGCCGAGTTCCTTCAGTTCCTGTTCCACCGCCGCCAGTTCCGCCGCGGAACCCTGGACCTTCGGTCCCTTGAACCACTTCCGGGCCGACACCACCCACCAGAGCGCCGCGCCACCGAGCACCACCAGGAACGCGATCGGCGTGTAGTTGAAGGAATCCACGTTCACCGGCGAGACCTGCGGCAGCATGAAGAGCACGAAGATCAGCGCGACCCACACCGTCGCGACGATGCCGATCGGCTTGCCCCAGCGGCCGAGCGTCCACGGTCCCGCCTCGAACGAGTCGCCGCGGCGGACCCGCAGGAACACCGGGATCACGTACGCCACGTACAACCCCACCACGGCGATCGACGTCACCGCCGCGTAGGCCGTCGCGCTCCACAGGTACGGCAGGGCCAGGATCAGCGCGCCGCCCGCGGCGAGCCACACGGCGTTGGTCGGCGTCTGCGTGCGCTTGTTGATCTTGTGCCAGAAGCCCGAACCCGGGATGGCGCCGTCGCGGGCGAACGCGTAGATCATCCGCGAGTTCGCCGTCACCGACGCCATGCCGCAGAACAGCTGGGCGCCGATGCAGATCAGCAGCAGGAACTTGCCGGTGACCGCGCCGGTCGCGTCGATGAAGATCTGCGCGGGCGGGACCCCGGTGGCCGAACCGACCGCGCCGTCGTAGTCCTGGATCGCGAACGTCAGGCCGATCAGCAGGATCCAGCCGGCGACGAGCGAGACGACGATCGACATGACGATGCCGCGCGGGCCGGCCGTCGCCGCGCTCTTCGTCTCCTCGGTCATGTGTGCCGAAGCGTCGTAACCGGTCAGCGTGTACTGGGCCACCAGGAGACCCAGCGCGAAGACGTAGAACGTCGAACCCCAGCCTGTCTGGTTGACGAAGCTGCCGAAGACGAACGACGCGTCCTGGTGCTTGGCCGGCACGAAGAGCAGCACGCCGACGATCACCAGCACGCCGATGAGGTGCCACCACACGCTGACGTTGTTGAGGATGGCCACGATCCGGACGCCGAAGGTGTTCAGCAGGCCGTGCACCACGAGGATGATCGCGAGCAGCAGGATCGTGTGCCCCGGCGTCGCCTCGAAGCCGAACTGCAGGTCGAGGAACGCGTTGAGGAACAGCGCCGCGCCGAAGTCGATGCCCGCGGTGACCGCGATCTGCCCGATGAGGTTGAACCAGCCGGTGAACCACGACCACGCGGGGCCGTTCTTCGGCGCCAGCTTCGCGGCCCAGTAGTACAGCCCGCCGGCGGTCGGGTAGCTGGAGCAGACCTCGGCCATGCCGAGCCCGACCAGGATCACGAACAGCCCGACCAGCGGCCAGCCCCAGATCATCGCGGCCGGGCCGCCGGTCTTCATGCCGAAGCCGTAGAGCGTCAGGCAGCCGGAGAGGATCGAGATGATCGTGAAGGAGACGGCGAAGTTGGAGAACGCCGACATCGTGCGTTTCAGTTCCTGCGCGTACCCCAGCTGGTGCAGGCGGGCGCTGTCGTCGTCGGCGTGGTCGGGGGTGGTCTGCTGGTCGGAAACATCCATCGGGCACCTCTTGAAAGGTATGCGGCCAGACCATTGAATTCGCCGAAGGTAGCCCCGGTCCCGGAGGGTGTCAAGCCTTCGTCAAGAACTCGTCCAGCTGCCGCAGCCGGGGCCCGCCACCTCGGTGGTCGTTCGAGATCAGGGTCGCGGTGAGCCCGGACGCCGGCTCGTGCGTGCTCCGGAACGCGACGCCGTGGTCGCCGCCCTCCAGCCGGACCACGCCGGGCCGCGGCAGCCAGAAGCCGAGGCCGTAGCGGTCGCCGTGCTGCAGCTTCTCGACCCAGGCGTCCGGCACGATCCGGCCCTCGAACAGGGCGTGCCAGAACTTCCGGAAGTCCGGTGCGGTGCTGTAGATCCCGCCGTCGCCGTGGCCGACGACCGGGAGGCTGAACACGTTGGTGCGGCCGTCTTCGAGGTAGCCGGTGGCCGTCCGGGCGGGCAGCGCGTCCGCGCGGAGGAACGCCGTGTCGGTCATCCCGGCCGGCTCGGTGACGCGCGCCCGCACGAGGTCGGCGAAAGGTATGCCCGCGATCCGTTCGGCGATCAGGGCGAGGACGACGAACGCGCTGTTGTTGTAGTGGAACCGTTCGCCGGGCGGGAACCGCTGCGGGAAACCGTCGAGCGCGGCCAGGTAGTCGGCCGACGTGACGAGCCACGGCGGGAGCTCCGGCGGGTTGTCGTCGTCGCAGTAGTCCCCGATGCCGGACGTGTGCGTCAGCAGGTGCTCGACGGTGACGCGGTCGTCGATCAGCGGCAGGTCTTCGCCGAGGACGTCCCGCGCTCTCGTCGACAGCCCGAGGCGGCCCTCGGCGAGGAGCCCGATGACGACCAGCGCGGTGAATCCCTTGGTACCGCTGGCGATCGCGAACCGCGTGTCGATCGTGTTCTCGACGCCGTGGGCGATGTGCGCGTACCCGGACGCCTCGGCGACCAGCGTCTCGTCACCGCGGCTGACCAGCACGACACCGGAAAAGGGCGCTTCCATGGACTCAGGGTCCACGGAAGCGCCCTTCGCGGGGAAGTGATTAACGGCCCAGGAAGGCGTGCAGCGCTTCGAGGGCGGTGTCCGGCTGGTCGGCGAAGAAGCCGTCGACGCCGGCCTTCAAGAACGCCGCCTCCTCGGTGAAGACGTCACCGTAGGCGTCCGGCTCGGCCGACGAGCGCAGGTTCGCGGGCAGGAACGGGTTCTCGTTCCGGAACGTGTACGGCTGCACCTTCAGGCCGGCCTTGTGGGCGTCGGCGACGAGCGCGGTCGGCGTGCCCAGGTTGTCGTTCTTGTCCCGCGGGATGATCTGCGCCTTGTCCGGCCCGAGGTACTTCGCGTACTTCGCGACTTCGCGCAGCCCCTGCGGCGTGACGAGGTCCGCGTACGTCCGCTTGTCGCCGTTCGCGACGAAGTCCGCCGGGGCGCCGGTGGCCGAGGTCAGCTGCAGCAGCGGCGTCCGGAGCTGCTTGTGCAGCGCGATCAGGTTCGACACCTCGAAGGACTGGATGATCGCGGGCGCGTCCGGCCGGTCGAGGCCGTTGCGCTTCAGGATCGACACCAGCTTCGGCTCGGTCGGGTTGCCGATGGACTGGAAGAACGTCGAATGCTTGACCTCGGGGTAGGTGCCCAGGGTGCGGTGCAGCTCGCGGCCGAGGCGCCTGGTCAGGTCGAGGACTTCCTGGTAGGAGGCGATCTGGTAGCGGCCGTTGTACAGCGTGTTGTGCGGCCGGTTCTGCGGGATCCGCTCGACCGCGCGCAGCGTCTTCAGCTCGGCGAGGGTGAAGTCCTGGGTGAACCACCCGGTGGTGGTGACCCCGTCGAGCACGACGGTCTTCTTCCGGTTCGCGAACTCCGGGTGCTTGGCGACGTCGGTGGTGCCGCCGATCTCGGGTTCGTGCCGGGCGACGAGCTGCCCGTCCTTGGTGGGCACGAGGTCGACGTCGACCCAGTCGGCACCCATCCGGTAGGCGAGCTCGTAGGAGGCGAGGGTGTGCTCCGGCCGGTACCCGGGCGCGCCGCGGTGTCCGATGATCACGGGGTCATCGTGGCCCCGCCCGTGCGCGGCCGCATCGCCGGACCCGCTCTCGGCAGCGGACGCCGACCCGACGGCGAAGCCGGTGACGCTCAGCAACGCCAACCCGGCGAGTGTCAGTACGCCGACACGTTTGCGCTTCATCTGGTGACCTCTTTTCACACAGGGTGTGCCCTGGATGTACTCGCGCCACCCTTGATGTCGCAAGCGTCGGAAGTGCGTACCTGGGCGGTCGACGCGGTAAACGGCGCGTGGACTCCTGTTCGGGTGGGTGTCGTGCCGGGCACGTGAGGGCATGGCTCGCCTGGGTGGGATGTGGGGGCGGCGGGTCGGGGAAGGGCCTGGTCGGCCAAGCCGGTGGCGGGCAGCGGTCGCCGCCGATCAGCCGAAACCGACCCCAGCGACGGCCCGCCCTCCCTGGGGGCTGCCCCCGCTTCCAGCCTATCGGCAGAGACCGACAAAACGGCCGGATCACCGAGCCGCACACCGACGTTGTCCACATCCGCGAACACCTGTGGACAGGCGCCCCCGAGGACGGTGCGATGTCCCCCGCAAACCAAGCCGGATACGCTGTGCGGCGTGCGCGTACTGGTAATCGGCTCCGGCGCCCGTGAGCACGCCCTCGTCCTCGCGGCCTCCGGTGATCCCGCCGTCACCGCTCTGGCCTGCGCTCCCGGTAATGCCGGGACCGCCGCCGTCGCCGAGCAGCTCGGTGTCGATGCCGCCGATCCCGAGGCCGTTGCCGGGCTCGCCAAGAGCTGGCAGGCCGACCTCGTCGTCGTCGGGCCGGAGGTGCCGCTCGTCGCCGGGGTGGCCGATGCTGTCCGGAAGGCCGGGATCGCCTGCTTCGGCCCGTCCGCCGCGGCCGCCCGCATCGAAGGTTCGAAAGCCTTCGCGAAGGACGTCATGGCCGCCGCGAACGTGCCGACCGCTCGCTGCGAGGTCGTCGACAACCCCGCCCGGCTCGATGCCGCGCTCGCCCGCTTCGGGCCCACCTGGGTCGTCAAGGACGACGGGCTCGCCGCCGGCAAGGGTGTCGTCGTCACCACCGACTACGACGTCGCGCGCAAGCACGCCATCATGCTGCTCGACGGCGGGCACCCCGTGCTTCTGGAGTCCTATTTGGACGGTCCGGAGGCCTCCCTCTTCTGCTTCGTCGACGGCAACACCGTCGTCCCGCTGCTGCCTGCGCAGGACTTCAAGCGCGTCGGCGACGACGACGCGGGCCCGAACACCGGCGGCATGGGTGCGTACGCGCCGTTGCCGTGGGCGCCCGAAAACCTGGTCGACGACCTGGTCGAACGGGTCGTCCAGCCGGTCGCCGACGAGCTGGTGAACCGCGGTGCGCCGTTCTCCGGCCTGCTCTACGCCGGCCTCGCGCTGACCTCCGACGGCCCCCAGGTCATCGAGTTCAACTGCCGCTTCGGCGACCCCGAAACGCAGGTCGTGCTGGCCCTGCTGCGCACCCCGATCGCCGGCCTCCTGCACGCCACCGCCACCGGCAAGCTCGCCGAACACCCGCCGCTGGAGTGGTCCGGCGGGGCCGCGGTCACCGTCGTGATCGCCGCCGACGGCTACCCCGGCAAGCCGCGCACCGGTGACGTCATCACCGGCGCCGAGCTCGAAGGCGTCCTGCACGCCGGCACCCGCCGCCGCGACGACGGCGCCGTCGTCTCCTCCGGTGGCCGCGTGCTTTCGGTCGTCGGCACCGGCAAGACGCTGAAGTCCGCGCGCAAGCACGCGTACGAAACCGTCGAGAGGGTCCACCTCGCCGGCTCGCACCACCGCACCGACATCGCCCTGAAGGCGGCGAACGGCGAGGTCGGCGCCCCGGCGGCGAAGCAGCGCGCCTGATTTCAACGGATCGGGGGAACCGGCCGGGCCTGCTCTTCGTCCAAACTCAGGCTGCCGCCACACGCGGATTGGTAGCCTCGACGGGAACCGGCCGGTCACTGTCCGTATGACGTCAGGGGAGCGCATGTCAGGACCCTCGTACGACCTCACCTCGGCCGTCCCAGTGGCGCCGGCGGCCGCAGACGTCCTGGTCCACCCGGACAAGCTCCTCGACGTCGCCCGGATCGTCGAAGAGCAGGCCAACGCCCTCGAGGACCAGCTGGTCACCCGGCTGGACCAGCTGCGGATCGACGCGCCGTCGGCGGACGTGATCAGCACCCAATCAATCGAGGCGTGGAACTCCCTCATCGCCGACGGCGACCGCTCCTACGCCGGCCAGGTCCGTGAGTACGTCGCAGGCCTCAAGCGCCTGGTCTCGCAGCTGCGCGACGCCGCGAAGGACTACAAGGTCAGCGACGAGGAGAAGGCGGCGGTGTTCGGTGACCGCGGCAGGCATGGTGCGTAACCACGCACGGCGGATCACCGGGGGCGTGCTCGCGACAGCGGCGCTCGCCGGCTGCTCCGCGGGCACCGACGGCACCCCGTACCCGGTCGAGACGGCCGCCACCGCGGCGTCGCAGAGCGCGAAGGCCGCCCAGCTGCCCCAGCGCCCGGCCGACCTCCCGGTGCAGGGCGTCGACCTGTGCGGGCTGTTCCCGCAGGTCGAGCTGGACGCACTGAAGATCAGCAGCGTGCCCCGGCCGGCCGACGGCGCCGACGGGCCGGTCTGCGTGTTCGACGCCGACAAGGCGGAACCGTTCCACGGCTACGAAGCCGGGCTGGTCGCCGCGGACCTCGACCAGTGGATCACCGGGGCCCGGCGCAAGAACAGCCTGACCACCGCACCGAAGGCGGTCGGCGGCTACCCGGCGCTGACGAGCTACCGCGCGGCCACCGACCCGGCCGACTGCACCACCCTCGTCGGCGTCGCGAAGGGCAAGACGCTGACCATCCGGGCGTTCCCCATCACCCGCGGCGGGTTCACCCAGCCGCAGCTGTGCGAGATGTCGGCGCACGCCGCCGACGTGGCGCTGCAGACCCTGAAAGCACGCAACTAGGGAGGGCGCGTGGAATTCTCCGAGCTCGCGGCCGGGATCCAGAACCACCGGTTCGACGGCTGGACCAACACCGCGATCGCCACGCAGATCACGCGGATGGTCAACGGCGACGGCACCGGCAGCATCGGCACCGCCGTCGACGCGCTGAAGGCCGTCGCGACCGCGCTCGCCCACACCGACCAGACGCTGCGCGCGCAGCTGCTGAAGCTCGGCGTCGAATGGCAGAGCCAGGCCGGCGGCGCGGCCAGCCAGGTGCTCACCGAGCAGGCCGGGTTCTCCCAGGACGCCACCACGAAGGTCGCGCACGCCGCGGAAATGGTGTTCGAGCAGGGCGAGGCGTTCAACCGGACCAAGTACAAGCTGCCGGACGCCGAGACGGTCCGGAAGGGCGCGGGCGGCTTCACCCTCACCGACGGCGTGCTGCTGAGCCTGATCGGCTTCGAAACCGACCACGCCCGGCAGGTCGAGGCCGCGAACGACGCCAAGGCTCAGGCGCAGCAGGCGTTGAACGAATACGCGCAGCAGAGCGGCACGAACCTGCTGTCGACGCAGTCGCTGTCCGACCCGGAGTCGCTGAAGCTGGCCGTCCCGGGGGTCACGCCCGGGGTGCTCGACGTCGCCGGCGCTGCGGTCCAGGTGACGCCGGACGGCGGCGTGAAGCCGGCTTCCGACAAGGTCCGTTCGGTGCACGTCGACCCGCCGGTGGTGCAGCCGGTGTCCCACACCGTGCACGCCGACCCGCCGACCCCGGCCTACGGCGTCGCGGCGCAGCAACAGCCGTCCCGGCCGGTGCAGCAGCCGCGGCAGACCGGCTCGGCGGGCGCCGCGCCCGTCCAGCACACGACGCCGAGCTCGTCGACGACGCCGGCGGGCGTGAAGCCGCCGACGGCGTCACCCGGCCCCGGCTGGGTCCAGGCCCCGGGCCGTGGCCCGTCCGGCGACTCCTCCGGCCGCTTCACCCCGGGTCCGCAGACCGCGGGCCAGGGCGAAGGCTTCATCCCGCCGGGCGCACCCGGCGCGGTGCCGCCCGGTTCCCTGCCGCCGGGATCGGCCCCGGCGACGGCGCCGATCAAGTCCCTCGGCGGTGGCGGGGGCACGTCCGGCGGCTCGACCGGTATCGACAGCTCGGCCGGCCGCGGCCCGGACGGGTTGCTGGCGAAGGGCCGCACGGTCGGCGCGATGCCGCAGGCCCCGCTCCCGCCCGGCCAGTACACCGGCGAACGCACTTTCACGCCCAAGCCCGGCGCGACGCCGGGAGAGCTGGGCGCGGGCGCGGCGGCGATCGGCGCGGGCGCGGCCGGCGGCGCCCTGAGCGGCGACAAGGAGCGGCAGCGCCGGGAGAAGACCGGGCCGAAGGGCCCGGTGCGGCCGTTGCCGGTCGGCGAGCTGCCCGAGGAGGAGGCCGTCGCGCTGCGGAAGTCCGAGCAGATCAGCCCGAAGCAGCAGCCCGGCGAGGCGAAGTTCCTGTCGGAGGCGGCACCGCAGGAGGACGACGCCGAGCACGTCCGCCGCTACGGCGTCGACGACCAGGACCTGTTCGCCGACCAGCGGATGGTTTCGCCCGACGTGCTCGGTGACCACGGCGGGGATGTGCGCTGACCGTGTCGCTCGTGCTGTCGGCCCTCGAGTTCGACGTGCTCTGGGAGTCCTTCGAACTGCCCCGGCGGCACGTCGCGCTCGACGTGCCGAGCGCCGGGACCACCCGCACCGAACGGCGTGAGCTGGTCGAGTCGGCGTGGGCGTCGCTGAGCGAGCGGCGCCTGGCCCGCAACGGGCGGGCGTCCGGCGAACTGGCCGACATGCTGCACCTGCTGGCGCGCCCCGGGTACGGGATCGACGTGTGGGTGTGGGCGGAACGCGAGATCCGCGGCCGCGCGGTCAGCCTGCGCGGCCAGGCGGTGCTGGCGGTGGTGGACAGCGGCGAGGTCTGGCTGATCCCGGCCACCGAGGACGGCCTGCCGGAGGCGGCGGTCTCGGTGGCGGGCGACCTCGGCCCGGGCATCGGCCAGACGGTCAGCCTCCCGTACGACGTCGTGAAGTCCGCGGACGCGGCGGCGAAAGGCGACGCGAAGGCGCTGGTCACGGCGTTGGAGGACCGCGGCGTGCCGTTGTTCCAGGCCCAGGAGCTCTCGGGCATGCTGCTGGGCCAGGAGGCCCGCGGCCAGTTCGGCGCGGAACGCACGTCCCGCGACGGCGTGGTCCACCGGGCGGGCCGGGTGGTGGCGTTCTTCGACACGGACGCCGGCCGTTATCTGTTCCAGGTGGGCCGCGACCGCGACGCCCGCGAGTGGGCGACGGTGACGCCGGCGGACAACGCCCTGCTGGCCACCCGGATCCGCGAACTGATGGCGGAAGCCTGAACCCGCCGGGTGGAAGTTGGCGGTGATCCGTACCCGCGTCCGGCGGTGAAGTCATAGAGTGAGCGCGGGAACCGTCCTGGTCATGCCGACGTCTGATCGGGCGGAGACGATTTTCCGAAGGGGATGACGAACCGTGCCTGTCTACGACCCGGACTCGATGGCCATCGCGGCCGGCCAGGTGGAGAAGCTGAAGGACGAGTTCGAAAAGTCCAAGCAGAAGGTCACCGGCCTGGACCACGAGAAGGAAAGCCCCTTCGGCGGGATGGACGAGACGGGCGACGCGCACGGCGCGGTCGGCAAGTTCAAGGACGGCGTGCACAGCCAGTTCGACGCCGCCGGCAAGCACATGGAGGCGCTGGGGTACGCCATGCGCAAGGCCGCCGGCCTGATCGCCGAAACCGACCAGGTCGGGGCGAGCGATCTGAAACTGCACGTCGACAAGTAAGCAGGGGGCACGAGAGTGGGTTTGAACCCGGGCGGCGCCGGAACGCCGGACAATTGGGACGCCTTCATGAAGAAGGTCGACCAGGTCGAAAAGGTCGACCTGGAAAAAATCTCGGCGGCAGCGACGCAGTTCCGTGAGGCGGGCAAGAACGCGGGCGACCACAATGCGTCCCTGAAGAATTCGACCGACGCGCTCAACGGCAGCGTGTGGGCGGGCCCGGCGGCCGACCAGTTCTTCCAGTACGTCCGCCAGGTCCGCGACGCCGGCACCAAGGTGCAGACCCACCTCGAGGACGTCGCCAAGGACCTCGACGACCTGCAGTCGAGCCTGGCGCAGATCAAGAAGACGGTCCAGGACAAGCAACTGGCCGCGGAGAAGGCGGTCAACGAGCGCAACGCCAAGGCCGAAACGGACATCAACAACGCGCTGGCCGCGGCGAAGAAGGCGCACGACGAAGGCAAGCCGGGGCCCAGCCCCAGCGCCGACGAGATCCTCGCCACCGCGAAGACGGACATCCACAACATCACTGCCGGCTACGACGGCGACGTGACCGGCCTGCAGACCCAGGCCGACACGGCGATCAAGGCGTCGCAGAAGCTGATGTCCCAGCAGATCGAGGGCGGTTACGACCAGGTCCCGCTGCCGAGCAGCTCCGCGGCACCGCCCCAGAGCACGGGCGGCATCCACAGCAACGGCTCGTCCCACCACGGCGGTGGCGGCGGCGGGGGTGGTGGCGGCGGAGGTGGCGGTGGCGGCGGCCTCGGGCCCAGCGGTGGCCCGCCTTCCTCACCGCCGCCGGGGAACGTCCAGCAGTGGATCCAGGAAGCGATGAAGGCGCTGCAGGCGGCCGGGATTCCGGTGACGGATGCCGATATCCCGAAGATCTGGGCCATCATCCAGCACGAATCCGGCGGGAATCCCAACGCGATCAACAACTGGGACTGCGTGCCGTTGGACACGCAGATCGTGACCCGTCGCGGCCTGCTGAAGCACGACGCGGTCGAGGTCGGCGACGAGACCATCGGCTTCAATCCGGCCACCGGGCAGAGCGAGTGGACGCGGATCACCCGGGTCGTTCACCACGAAGACGCCGAGCTGGTCCGGATGTTCAACTCGCGGTGGCAGGCCACCACGACGCCGAACCACCGCTGGCTCAACCTCCCTCGGGTCAACGTCGGGCGCACAGACCTGCCCACGGTCTGTCCGGAGTGTGGCTGGGAGCCGCGTGCGGCGCAGCAGCCGGAGAACGGCGTCGCGGTGCACCGGCGGAAGAAGCACGGCTTCGTTTCGCCGAAGCAGGAAAACCGCTACGCGACCGAGGCCGGCTTCGTCACCACCGAGGACGTCCGGTCGCGCGATCGAATCCTTCTGTCAGCTCCGGCCCCGACCGAATCGTCGTTGGACATCAGCGTCTCCGAAGCGGCCATCCTCGGGTGGATCGCCGGCGACGGTCACATCGAATCCCGCAGGCACCGCCCCACCATGTCGATCGCGCAGTCAAAGCCCGAAATGGTGGCGAAGCTCCGCAAACTCCTCGACGGCGTGCCGCACGCGGTCTACGTCGACGACCGCGGCGGGTGCGGGCTCCGGCATCAGTTCCGGCTGGACCACGACTACGCCCAGGATCTCCTGGCGCGCGCCGGGCATCCCCGGTCCGACGCGGTCACTCAGGTCCTGGCGATGTCCGGCGAGCAGCGCGAGGCGTGGCTCGAAGCGATCACCGACGCCGAGGGCACTCGGTACGTGCGACCGGGCTATTCGCAGCCGCAGGTCGTCATCTACCAGGCGCCGGGTGCCGTCCTCGACGCGATCGCACTGGCCGGTTACCTGTCCGGAGCCCGGCCCCGGGTGCTCCCCGTCGCGCGGAAGAACCAGCCGGAGAGCTGGAAGCCGGAATTCTCCGTGCACTTGAACAACCCGGTCATCACCGGGGCCTTCCTGAAGAAGGAGGCCGCCGGGCGGGGTGACGTCTGGTGCGTGACCACGGAGCTGGGCACGTGGACGGCTCAGGAGGGTGACCACATCTTCCTGACCGGCAATTCGAACGCCGCTGCCGGGCACCCGTCCAAGGGGCTCATGCAGTGCATCGACTCCACGTTCAACGCCCACAAGCTCCCCGGGCACGACAACATCTACAACCCGGTCGACAACATCATCGCCGGCGTCAGGTACTCCTTCGACCGGTACGGGAGCCTCGACAACGTGCCCGGCATCAAGGCCATGGCCCACGGTGGTGCCTACCGCGGCTACTAGCCTGGCCGCATGGTCGACCTCGGAGCCTTCGCGGGGCCCGCGCTGCGGGCCGGTGTGCCGCCCTTCCACGTCATGGACGTCCTCTCCGCGGCCGGGGCCCGGCAGCGCAGTCACGGCGATCTCGTGTCGCTGGCCGCCGGGCAGCCGTCCGCGGCCGCGCCGAAGCCCGTGCTGGCGGCCGCGCAGCAGGCCCTGCAGGACAGCACCCTCGGCTACACCGAACAGCTCGGCCTCCCCGAGCTGCGCGAGGCCGTCGCCGGGCACTACCGGCGGCGGTACGACGTCGACGTCCAGGCGCACGACGTCGTCCTGACCACCGGTTCCTCGGGTGGCTTCCTGCTCGCCTTCCTCAGCGCCTTCGACCCCGGCGCCAAGGTCGCCATGGCGCGGCCCGGCTACCCCGCCTACCGCAACCTGCTCTCCGTCCTCGGCTGCGAGGTCGTCGAGTTCGCCACCACCGCCGAGACGAACTTCCAGCCGACGACGGAACTACTCGACGAGCTCGGCCCGATCGACGGCCTCATCGTGGCCAGCCCCAGCAACCCCACCGGGACCGTGCTGCCGCCCGGGGAGCTCGCCGCCATCACCGGCTGGTGCGCCTCGCACGGCGTGCAGCTGATCAGCGACGAGATCTACCACGGCATCTCCTACGGCGCCGAGCTCGACTGCGCCTGGCAGTACGGCCGGGAGCCGATCGTGCTCGGCAGCTTCTCGAAGTACTTCGCGATGACCGGGTGGCGGCTCGGCTGGATGCTCGCCCCGCAACGCCTCCACCGCGCCATCGACGTCCTGACCGGCAACTTCACCATCTGCCCGCCCGCCGTTTCGCAGTACGCGGCCCTCGCCGCCTTCACGCCCGAGGCGTACGCGGAAGCCGACGCGCACGTCGAGCGGTACCGCGAGAACCGCGATCGCCTCTTCGCCGGCCTGCAGCGCATCGGCCTCGACAAGCTCGCGCCCGCCGACGGCGCCTTCTACGCGTACGCCGACGTCAGCGCGTACACGCACGACAGCCTGAGCTGGTGCCAGCGGCTGCTCGCCGACACCGGGCTCGCCATCACCCCCGGCGTCGACTTCGACCCGGTGGACGGCGGCAAGTTCGTCCGGTTCTCCTTCGCCGGCAGCGCCGAGGACATCGACGAAGGCGTCCGCCGCCTCGGCGCCTGGCTCGGCCAGGGGGAACCCTGATTTAACCCCGAACGTTGGCGCTACGAGGGGAGTTTCCCGGCGCCGGGTGGCAGGGTGGAGTCATCGGGCCGGTGGGGCCACGGGGAAGAGTCGGAGGAGCCATGTTCTGGAAGATCGTCGGCGGCCTGATCGTCGCCTGGGTGGCGTTCATGGTGCTGGGCGCCGTGATCGGCTTCGTGTTCAAGGCCGTCCTGTGGATCGCCATCATCGGCGGCATCGCCTTCCTGGGCGCCGCCGGCTACAAGGCGATCACCGGTGGCAAGAAGGACCCGCGGCGCATCAACCGCTACTGAGCCACGGCTAGGGGATCCGCGCCACGCCGGCCAGCGCCGTCCAGTTGACCGGCGTCAGCGGCGTCAGGCGCGGGCCGTCCGGCCACCACTGGTGTGGCGCGGTCAGCCCGGGTTCGAGCAGGCCGAGGCCGTCGAAGAACGACGCGATCTCGGCACGGGGGCGGTAGAGCGTGTCGAGGCCGGTGCGGCCGAACCGGTCCTGCAGGGACGCCGCGACGGCCGCCGCCTCGGAGCCGTCGCCGGGGTTGTGCCGGTGCAGCAGGAGCAGGTACGAACCCGGTGCCAGGGCGCCGACGTAGGACTTGACCACCTGCTGCGCCTGCTGGAGGTCGGCGATGTGGTCGACGACCCCGCACAGGACGAGCCCGGCGGGCCGGTCGAAGTCGATGAACCGGGTGACCCCGGCGAGGGTTTCGCCGGGGTTCAGCGGGTCGGTGCCGCAGATGTGCGTGAAGTCGTTGTCGACGAGCAGGGCCCGGCCGTGCGCTTCCACGACCGGGTCGTCGCCGACGTAGACGACGTGGGCTTCCGGGTTGTACTTCTGCGCCACCTGGTGGGTGTTCTCGGCCGTCGGGAAGCCGGAGCCGAGGTCGAGGAACTGGTCGACGGCCAGCCGTTCGGTCAGGTAGCGGACGGCGCGGACCAGCCACTGCCGCTCCTCCCGCGCCATCGCCGGGGCTTGCGGGGCGATGGCGAGGATCTGCCGCAGCACCGCGCGGTCGGCCTCGTAGTGGTCCTGCCCGCCCAGCAGCGCGTCGGAGACGCGGGCGATGCTCGGCCGCTCGAAGTCGACGCGCGCCGACGGTCGTTCGCTCTCCGCCATGGGCACCTTTACCGGGGGGAAGTCGGGGACGTCCAGCCTAGGTCATCGGGATCACGGCGGGTAGGCGGCCGTGCGGTGCGCGTGAAATCAGTCCAGCCAGGCCCGGGCGGCGTCGGCGCCGTTCCAGACGTGGGCACGGAGCCCGACCGCCCGCGCTCCCTCCACATTGGACTCGCGGTCGTCGAAGAACAGGCAGTCGGCCGGTTCGGCGCCGAGTTCGTCGAGCAGCAGGCGGAAGATCTTCGCGTCCGGCTTGACGCACCGGACGTCACCCGAGAACAGCGTCACGCGGAAGTGCCGCGCCCAGTCCTGCGCGCGGACCCACTCGCCGAACGCGATCGGCGCGTTCGACAGCAGCGCGAGGTTCGCACCGGCCTCGGCGAGCCCTTCGAGCAGCGCCAGCGAGGACGGTTCCAGGTGACCCCAGCCCTCGACGTCGATGCGGGTCAGCTCGGCCGACAACGCGTCGTCGACGGGTACGCCCACCGCGTCGCCGATGGCCTGCCAGTACTCCAGCGGCGTGCTGCCGGCGTCGTACGGGATCCGGTACTCCCAGTACGCCTTCAGGAACTCCGGCAGTGGCGCCCGCATCGCCGCGGCCAGGTCCGGCAGCGCCGGGCTCGGCTTGCTGAGCACGTCGCCGTAGTCGAACACGATCCAGTTCACGAGGTCCCCCGCGGTTTTCAGGCGCCGGTCTTGATGCGGCGCAGGGCTTCTTCGACGTCGGTCGCGCTGAGGTCCCGGTGGGTGACGAACCGGACCTTGCCCGCCATCGGCACCGCGCGGACGCCGAGCGACTCGAGCCAGGCCAGCGCGGTCGGGATGTCGGGCACCTCGGCGAGCACGATGTTCGTTTCCGGGTCGTTCGTCGGCCAGCCGTGCTCGCGCAGGCCTTCGGCGAGCCGCCGGGCGTTCTCGTGCGACTCGGCCAGCTCCGGGATGCGGTCCAGCGCGATCAGGCAGGCCGCGGCCAGCACGCCGCCCTGCCGGACGCCGCCGCCGAGCATCTGCCGCATCCGGCGGGCGCGTTCGACGAAGGTCCTGCTCCCCGCGACGACCGAGCCGACCGGCGCGCCGAGGCCCTTGCTGAAGCAGGCCGACACGGTGTCGACGCCGACGGTCAGCGCGGCGGGCGGCACTTCGAGCGCGACCGCGGCCTGCCACAGCCGGGCGCCGTCGAGGTGCACGGTCAGGCCCGCTTCCTTGGCGACGGACAGCAGCTGGGCGTGCTCGTCCGGCGGGGTCACCGCCCCGCCGGCCGCGTTGTGGGTGTTCTCGAGGCAGAGCAGAGATGTCCGTAATGTGAAGTACGGCCCGGGTTGTCCGATCGCGGCCGCGAGGGCGTCGGGCGAAGGGCGGCCCGGGCCGCCGTCGTGCTCGAGGATGTCCGGCATGCCGCCGGCCAGCCACGCCGCCGAGCCCAGCTCGTTGGCCAGCACGTGCGCGCCCCGGGTGGCCAGGAACCGGTCGCCGCGCTGCAGGTGCAGGCTGAGCGCGATCAGGTTGGCCATCGTCCCGCTCGGCGTCCACAGCGCGGCCGGCATGCCCAGCACGTGCGCCGCCCGTTCCTCCAGGGCCGCGACCGTCGGATCGTGTTCGAGGACGTTGTCGCCGACCTCGGCGGAGGCCATCGCCGCCCGCATCGTTTCGTCCGGCCGGGTGACGGTGTCGGAGCGGAAGTCCAGTACGGGCGGGCTGAAGGTCACGTTGCGATCACATCACACCCACGTCGCGGGGATCAATCAGCCCTTGAGTGGTCGAACCCACGCCGGGCGTGCAACCGTGGACGCCCCTGATTCCGTCCTCCCGGGCGGACGACCACAGAGCGGAGCACGACTGCGCGTGGACCAGCGCGACGAGCAGGAGTTCGCGGAGTACTTCGCCGCCAGGCGGGACGCCGTGCGCCGGACCGCGTACATGCTCTGCGGTGACTGGCACCGGGCGGACGACCTCGCGCAGACGGCGTTCGTGGCACTGCACCGGAGGTGGACGAAGATCAGGGATCGCGCGGCGACCGACGCCTACGTGCGCAAGACGCTCGTCCGGGCGTCGATCGACGAATCGCGGCGGCCGTGGCGGCGCGAGTGGCAGACCGAAACGCTGCCGGAGCCCGCCGACGACACGCCTGGCCTCGACGACCTCGTCGCGACCAGGGAGGACCTGCTCGCGGCGTTGAAGGAAGTGCCGCCCAAGCAGCGGGCGGTGCTGGTCATGCGGTTCTTCGAAGGACTCGACGTGACCGGCGCGGCGCAGGCGCTGGGCTGCAGCGAAGGCAACGTGAAGAGCCAGACCGCCCGCGGGCTGGCGAACCTGAGGCAGGTCCTCGAACGGGAGGTGGAGACCAATGGATGAGCAGGAGCTGCGCTCGTTGTTCTCCGCCGCGCCGCCGGACGCGCCGCCGCCGGCGTTCACCCGCGACGACGTCGTCCGCGAATCCCGGCGGCAGACCGTGCGCCGCCGGAACCGGCTCACCGCCGGGCTGGGCGCCGTCGTGCTGGTCGTCGCCGGGTTCGGGGTCTACGGCGTGGTGTCCGGGGGTACCCCGGGCCTGTTGACCGCGGCCAAGGACAACGCCACCCAATCGGACGCCGGTCCCGTGCAACCGGGAGAGAGCCCGATGCGTCCTGAAGTCGGTGGGGGGTCACCGAACTTCTCGTCCCAGGTACCCCAGCAGGGGGGTCCCGGGGAGGGGAAGACCGGCCAGCTGGCCGAAGGCGCCTCCGGGTGCGAACAGGTGGACGGGGAGCTCGCCACTGCCCTCGCTGGCGAGCTCCCCGGCCATTTCGACACCACCCGGGCGGTCCCGGGCGGCGCCTGTTCGACGGTGTCGCGGTCCGCCGGGTTCCCGGTTCCGGGCGGCGAAGTCGCCGCGGCGGTGTACCCGAAGGGCATCCCGGAGGTCTTCAAGTCCCAGCCCGCCGGCACGGTCACGGCCCGCGTGGCCACCGCGTCCGGTGGCGTGCTGGTGCTGGTCAGCGTGCCTTCCGCGGGCGCAGCGGCGCCGTACGCGGGGCAGGTGGAGACGTTCGCGCACCGTCTCGCGCCCCAGTTCTGAGCCCGGGTCCGCCCGGTTGGCAGAATGACCGGCCATGACCGCTGCGACCACCCCCAAGGGGGAGCGACGGCGCGCCGCGCTCGTCGAGGCCGCCGCGAAACTGCTCGTCGAGGGCGGGTTCGACGCCGTGCGGCACCGGGCGGTCGCCGAGCGGGCGGGCCTGCCCCTGGCGTCGACGACGTACTACTTCGACTCGCTGGAAGACCTGGTCACGGCGGCCGTCGAACACCACGCGAACGCCGAGCTGGCCACCGGCCGCGCCCGGCTGGAGGAGCTCGCGACCCGCAACCGGGGCGTGCAGGCGACCGTCGACCTGGTGCTGGAGATGCTGCTGGGCCCGGAGAGCGGTGACCCGGCGGCCGACGCCGAAGCGGTCCTCCTGCGGTACGAACGGCTGGTCGCGACCGGCCGCCGCCCGTACCTGCGGCCGCTGATGCGGACGCTGTCGGCCCAGCTCAACGAGCTGCTGACGGAGATCTTCGCCCGCTCGGGCACTCCGGTTTCCGAGACCGAGCTGGAACGGCTGGTCGCCCTGGTCGACGGCGCGGTGGTCAACGCGCTGATCGCGGTCGACCCGGAGCCCCGCGCGGCGGCGGCCCGGATGCTCCAGGCGGCGCTGGAGCCCACGGCTCACGACCGCGTGCGCTGAGCCTTCTCGAGGTCGTCGCGGGACTTCGTGACCAGCGCGAGCATCGCCTGCTCGGCCGCGACCGGGTCGCCCTCGACGATCGCGTCGAACACCTTCCGGTGGCTCGGCACCGGGTCCTCCGCCGTCGCCGCGCCGTGCACCAGCTTGTCCCGCTCGGCCAGCCCGATCGCGATGACCCGTTCCATCCGCATCAGGAAGTTGTTGTGGGTGGCGGCCATCAGCCGCCGGTGGAAGGCCAGGTCGGCCTGGACGCTCGCCTCGGGGTCGGAGCCTGCGGCGGCCATGTCGGCCAGCGCTTCCCGCAGCCCTTCGAGGTCCTCCTCCGACGCCCGCCCGGCGGCGAGCCGCGCGGCGGCGGGTTCGACGACCGCCCGCACCTCGGTGAGCTCGTCCAGCAGCGCCGGGTCGTCGGCGGCCGCGGTCTGCCACCGCATGACGTCGGTGTCGAGCATGTTCCACTTTTCGCGCGGCTGGACGAAGGTGCCGCGCTTCTGCCGGGCGTCGATCATGCCCTTGGCCGCCAGCACCTTGAGCGCCTCCCGCAGCGCGGTCAGGCTGATGTCGAGCTCTTCGCGCAGGGCGGGCAGGTCCAGGACGGTGCCCTCGCCCCACTCGTCGGAGAGGATCCGGCTGGCCAGGGTTTCCACGGTCTGGCCGTGCAACCCGCGTGGCCGGTGTTCGCTCAATGGAGGGACCCTCTCAGCCGGCAGGTGGTGACCGCATTATGAATGCCGGGGTCAAGGCAGGGAAACGGGCAGCACGAAGGTCGGCGACCCCGTCGGGTAGTACCGCAGTTCCGCCTCGCCGGACGCGGTCAGCGTGAACGCCGTGACCGCGTCCTCCGACTGCGCCGCCACGTAACAGGTCCCGTCGACCAGCGCGAAGTGCCGCGGGTTCGCGCCGCACGGCTGGTCCGCCACCGCTGCCGCGTCGTCCAGCGCGAACTCCGTCACGCAGTCCGGCCCGCGGTTCGACACGTACAGGCGCGAGCCGGCCAGTTCCAGGTGCGCCACCAGGTTGGGTTTCCCGGAAGACAGCGTCGAAGGGGTGGACGCGACCACCTCGAACGCGCCCGGCGACGTCTCGCGGACCGTCACCAGCGTTCCGGCGAGTTCCCCGACGACGTACGCCAGGTCCGTACCGGGACGCCGCACCAGCTGACGCGGTCCGGTGCCCGGCGGCAGCGACGACACCGCCAGCGGCTCCAGCTCGCCCGACGACGTCAGCGTGTAGCTGCGGATCTCGTCGGTGCCCAGGTCGACGGCGCTCACCACGGAACCGTCCGGCGACGGGACCGCCATGTGGACGTGGGCGGCTTCCTGGCGGCCGGACACCGGGCCGCTGCCGCTGTGCTGCACCAGGGCCGTCCGCGCCTGGAGCGCACCCGACGGCGTCAGCGAAAACACCGCCACGCTGCCGCCGGTGTAGTTGGCGCACAACAGGAACCGGCCGTCCGGCGTCACCGCCAGGTGACACGGGTGCGCGCCGCCCGTCTCGGCCGTGCCCAGCACCGACAGCTCACCGGAGGGCGAAATGGCCAACGCCGTCACACCGCCGGCAGCGGTCTCGTTCGCCGCGTACAGCACCAGCAACGACGGGTGCTGCGTGAGCCACGACGGCGATTCCAGCGGCAGGCAAGCCACTTCGCGCAGCGAGCCGGACGGCGACCGCTCGAAGGTCGTGATCCCGGTGCCGTTCCCGGCGTCCCCGGTGTAGCACCCGACGAAGACCAGCTCAGCCATGCGCGCTCCTCAGCAACGTCCCGACCCGGGCGGCGATCTCCGTCGCGGTGCCGCGGGTCAGCGCCGAGCCGATCCCGCAGGCGACCGCACCCGCCGCAAGCCAGCCTGGCACGTCCTCGGGGGCGATGCCGCCGGTGGGTACCAACGGCGCCTGCGGCAGCGCCGCCCGCACGTCCGACACCCACGACGGCCCCAGCGCCGACGCCGGGAACACCTTCACCGCGTCGGCGCCTTCCTCCAGCGCACGCACGATTTCGGTCACCGAACCAGCGCCCGGGAACGCCGCCACGCCGTACCGGTGCGCAGTGCGGATCACCGCGCGGTCCACCGACGGCGACACGAGGAACCGCGCCCCCGCGCGAATCGCGAGCACCGCGGACGGCTCGTCGAGCACCGTCCCGGCCCCGATCGTCGCCTCCGGGTACGCGGCCGCGAGCCCGGAGATCGCGTCCAGCGCGCCGGGGTTCGTCAGCGGCAGTTCGATCGAGCGCAGCCCGGCTTCGAGGGCCGCGCGGGCCGCTTCCACCGCGGACTCCGCGTCGTGCGTGCGCACGATTCCGACGACCCCCTGGCGCAGGGCGTCCGCCATGATCTCCCAGCGGTAGCTCATGACCCCAGTCTACCTTGTGAAATCTTAAATTAGGATTTATTCTCACCTCGTGAGGGGAGCGGCGATGCCTACAGCGGTGGTGACCGGAGCGGCCTCCGGAATCGGCAGGGCGACCGCCCGGAAGCTCCTCGACGACGGCTACCGGGTGCTCGGCGTCGACATCGCCGAGCTGCCCGACGGCGTCACGCCGATCCGGGGTTCGGTGGCCGACGAGTCGACCTGGGCGGCGATCGGCGAGGTGGACGCCCTGGTCAGCAACGCCTACGTGCCCAGCACCGGGCCGCTGCACGAGATCGGCCGCGCCGAGTGGCAGCGGCAGCTCGACGTCAACCTGACCGGGACCTACCTGGCCGTGAAGGCGTGCTTGCCGTCGTTGCGGGACCGGCGCGGCGCGATCGTGCTGGTCTCTTCGGTGCACGCCCACTTCGGGCTGCCCGGCCACCCCGCGTACGCCGCCAGCAAGGGCGCGCTCGTCGCGCTGGCCCGGCAGCTCGCCGTGGAATACGCGCCCGAGGTGCGGGTCAACTCCGTGCTGCCCGGGCCGGTGCTCACCGAGGCGTGGGCCCGCATCTCGCCCGAGGACCGCGAACGCAGCGCGCGGGCGACGCCGGCGGGCCGGCTCGGGGAGCCGGGCGAAGTCGCGAACGTGATCGCCTTCCTGCTGTCGCCCGCCGCGTCCTTCGTCACCGGGGCCGAACTGACCGTCGACGGCGGGTGGTCCGCCGCCAAGGATTCCGCGTAGCCGGGAGGACACGGGTGAAGATCACCGACGTCGAAACGTTTCTGGTCGCGCCGCGCTGGCTGTTCCTCAAGGTCGACACGGACGAAGGGATCAGCGGCTGGGGTGAGCCCGTGGTCGAGGGCCGCGCGGGGACCGTGCGCGCGGCCGTGCACGAGCTGTCGGAGCTGCTGATCGGCCAGGATCCGCTGCGCATCGAGGACCACTGGCAGGTGCTGCGCCGCGGGGGCTTCTACCGCGGCGGCCCGGTGCTCTCCAGCGCGCTCGCCGGGTTCGACCACGCGCTGTGGGACATCGCGGGCAAGGTCCGCGACGCGCCGGTGCACGAGCTGCTCGGCGGCCCGGTCCGCGACCGCGTCCGGGTGTACAGCTGGGTCGGCGGCGACCGGCCGTCCGGCATCCGCGAAGCCGTGTCCGCGCAGGTCGAGGCCGGGTTCACCGCGGTGAAGATGAACGTCGCCGGCCCGCTGGCCCCGATCGCGTCGCCCGCGGAGGCTGACGCGGCGGTCGCTCGCGCGTGGGAAGCGCGCGAGGCGCTCGGCCCGCACCGCGACCTGGCGATCGACTTCCACGGCCGGGTCTCGCCCGCGATGGCGCGGCGGCTGGTGCGCATGCTGGAGGACGTCCAGCCGATGTTCGTCGAGGAGCCGGTGCTGCCGGAGACCCAGGGCGACGCGCTGCGGTCGGTCGTCGAGGCGTCCACGGTGCCGGTCGCGGTCGGCGAGCGGCTGTACTCGCGCTGGGAGTTCAAGCCGGTGCTCGACGCGGGCGTCGCGGTGGTCCAGCCCGACCCGTCGCACGCCGGCGGCATCTCCGAGCTGCGGCGGATCGGGGCGCTCGCCGAGATGTACGGCGCTTCGCTCGCGCCGCACTGCCCGCTCGGGCCGATTTCGCTGGCGGCGTCGCTGCAGGTCGCCTTCGCGACCCCGAACTTCCTGATCCAGGAACAAAGTGCGGGCATGCACTACCACGAGGGCCGCGAACACGCGTACCTCGCCGATCCGTCGGTCTTCGCCTTCCAGGACGGCTACGCGGCGCGCCCCCTCAAACCCGGCCTCGGCATCGAAATCGACGAAGCGGCCGTGCGCCGCGCGGACGAGGCCGGCCACGCCTGGCGATCCCCGGTGTGGCGGCACGACGACGGTGGTTTCGCCGAGTGGTGAACGCTTCCGGCGGTTCTGGGAACATGACGTGTGACCTTCCCCGTCAGAACCCTGACCGCCGCGGCGTTCGCGCTGGTGATCGCCGCCGCCGTGCCCGTCACCGCGTCCGCGCAGGACACCCCCTCGCCCGAATGCCCGGCCGACCTGGACTGCCGGTTCGTGCCGGCCGCCTACGACTGGTCGAGCGCCGACCACAGCGACCCCAACAACTACGGCAACTACGACCCCGCGAACCGGCCGGCCGACGGCCAGCAGATCAAGTACATCGTCATCCACGACACCGAAAGCGTCCCCGGCAGCGGGGTCAGCCCGTACGACCAGGCGATCGCCACCTTCCAGAAGCCGTCGAGCGGATCCAGCGCGCACTACGTGATCCGCTCGTCCGACGGCCAGGTGACGCAGATGGTGCCGACGAAGGACGTCGCCTGGCACGCCGGCAACTGGACGCTGAACGAGCACTCGATCGGCATCGAGCACGAGGGCATCGCCGCCGAGGGCGGCACCTGGTACACCGAGCAGATGTACCGCGCCTCCGCGGACCTGGTGAAGTACCTCGCGGCGAAGTACCACATCCCGCTGGACCGCGAGCACATCATCGGCCACGAGGACGTTTCCCGCGAGCGCACCAAGAACTTCGCGGCCGCGCACTGGGACCCGGGTCCGTACTGGGACTGGAACCACTACATGGAGCTGCTCGGGGCGCCGGTCCACGCCACCGGCGGCCCGGCGAGCCAGGCCGTCACGATCAAGCCGGACTACGCCACGAACCAGCCGCCGATGACGACGTGCACCGGCACCACCTGCACGCCGCTGCCGGCGCACGGCGCGAACTTCGTCCCCCTGCACACCGCGCCGGACGCCGGCTCGCCGCTGATCACCGACCCGGTGGTGCACCCGGACGGCTCGCCCGGGACCACCGCGATCGACGACTGGAGCGACAAGGCGGTCGCGGGCCGGACGTACGCCCTCGCCGGCGAGCAAGGCGACTGGACGGCCATCTGGTACGGCGGCCAGCAGGCGTGGTTCGAGAACCCGGGACACCGCGCGACCGTGCCCGCCGGCGGCCGGCGGGCCACCGCGGTCTCTTCGGTGCCGTTGTACGGGCGGGCCTTCCCCGAGCAGTCCGAGTACCCGGCGGACATCCCGTTCGACCCGATCTGGACCGTCGGCGCCATCCCGTGGACGCTGCCGGCGGGCCAGAGCTACGTCGTCACCGGTGAGTTCCAGGCGGAGAACTACTACGCGCGCTTCGACCCGGCGGGCGTGCCGGACAACCACACGCTGGTCACCGGCGCGACGAAGTACCTCCAGCTCTCCTACAACCACCGGCTGGTCTACGTGAAGGCCTCCGACGTCCAGGTGCAACCCTGCTGACCTGCGCAGGTAGTGTGAGGGCGTGACGGACAAGCCCCGCATTCCCAACGTGCTCGCCGCCCGCTACGCCTCGCCGGAGCTGGTCCAGCTCTGGTCGCCCGAGTACAAGGTCGTGCTCGAGCGGCAGCTCTGGATCGCGGTCCTCGAGGCGCAGCGGGACCTCGGCGTCGAGGTGCCCGACGGCGTCGTCGAGGCGTACCGGCGGGTGATCGACACCGTCGACCTCGAGTCGATCGCCAACCGCGAGCGCGTCACCCGGCACGACGTCAAAGCCCGGATCGAGGAGTTCAGCGACCTCGCCGGGCAGGAGCACATCCACAAGGGCATGACCTCGCGCGACCTCACGGAGAACGTCGAGCAGCTGCAGCAGCTCCGCTCCCTGGAGCTCGTGCGCACCCGGGTCGCCGCCGTGCTGGCCCGGCTGGCCGCGCTCGCCGTCGAGCACACCGACACCGTCATGGCCGGGCGCTCCCACAACGTCGCCGCGCAGGCCACCACCCTCGGCAAGCGGTTCGCCACCGCGGCCGACGAGCTGCTGGTCGCCTTCGAACGGCTCGAAAACCTCATCGAGCGGTACCCGCTGCGGGGCATCAAGGGCCCGGTCGGCACTGCGCAGGACATGCTCGACCTGCTCGGTGACGAGTCCACTTTGGACCAGCTCGAGGACCGCGTGATGCAGCACCTCGGCTTCGGGCGCCGGTTCGTCAGCGTCGGCCAGGTGTACCCGCGCTCGCTCGACTTCGACGTGCTGTCCACTGTGGTCCAGCTCGCCGCGGCGCCGTCCAGCCTGGCCAAGACGATCCGGCTGATGGCCGGCCACGAGCTGGTCACCGAGGGCTTCAAGCCCGGCCAGGTCGGTTCGTCCGCCATGCCGCACAAGATGAACACCCGCTCCTGTGAGCGCGTCAACGGCCTCGCCGTCGTGCTGCGCGGCTACCTGTCGATGATCGGCGAGCTCGCCGGCGACCAGTGGAACGAGGGTGACGTCTCGGACTCGGTCGTCCGCCGGGTGGCGCTGCCGGACGCGTTCTTCGCGCTCGACGGCCTGCTGGAGACGTTCCTCACCGTGCTCGCCGAGTTCGGGGCCTTCCCGGCGGTCATCGAGCGTGAGCTCGATCGCTACCTGCCGTTCCTCACCACCACGAAGGTGCTGATGGCGTCGGTGCGCGCGGGCGTCGGACGTGAGACGGCCCACGAAGCCATCAAGGAGCACGCGGTCGCCGTCGCGCTCGAAATGCGCGAAGGTCGCGCGGAGAACGACCTGCTCGACCGGTTCGCCGCCGACGACCGCATCCCGCTCGACCGCGGTGAGCTGGACAAACTCCTCGCCGACCGGATCTCGTTCACCGGGACGGCCGGGCGGCAGGTGGCCCAGGTGGCCGAGCGCGTCGCGGCGGTGCTCGAGCGGTTCCCCGAGGCCGCGGGCTACGCGCCGCAGCCGATCCTGTGAGCTGACACACCCGTCCACGAAGTGGAACAAATCCACTCGAACGGGCGAAATCCCTAATCTCGATCGCTGACCACGGAGCGCTGCGAAGCGCCAGTCCCCACCATGGAAGAAGCGATGAGATCCACGCTGTCCAAGATCACCGCCGTCCTCACCGCGGGCGCGCTGACCATGACACTGGCCGCCTGCGGTGGTTCGAGCGCGGGAGCGACCACCCTGCGCGTCGGCACCCTCAGCGACGCCCCGCCGTCGATCTACCTGGAGAACGGCCGCTTCACCGGCTACGACAACGAGCTGCTGCGCGACATCGCCAAGCGTGAGGGCTTCGAGGTCGAGTTCGTCGGCACGGAGTTCGCCGGGCTGCTGGCGGGCGTCGCGGGAGGCAAGTTCGACATCGGCAGCTCGACGATCTCCAGCACCGAGGCGCGCAAGAAGACGGTCGCCTTCTCCAACGGCTACAACACCGGGTTCACCACGGTCGTGACCGCGAAGGGCGCGAACCTCAAGGACCTCGCCGCGCTGTCCGGCAAGCGCCTCGGCGTGGTCCAGGGCTCGGTGCAGGACGAGTTCGCCGGCGGCAAGGTGGCCGGCGCCCAGGTCGTCCGCTTCCCCGACTACAACGCGGGCTTCGCGCAGCTGAAGAACGGCACCCTCGACGGCTGGGTCGTCCCGCAGGACATCGGGCAGAAGTACCTGGACCAGAACCCGGCTGTGCCGCTGGAACTCGGGTACACGGTCGAGGACAAGGACACCCCGTCGGCGTTCGCCGTCGCGAAGAAGAACGTGGACCTGCTGAACAAGCTCAACGACGGGCTCGCGAAGGCCGTCGCCGACGGCACGGTCGCGCGCATCTACGCGCAGTTCTACAAGAACACGCCGCTGTCGAAGGAACTCCAGCAGGGCGGCCCGGGCCTGCCCGTGAAGAACCTGGGGGCGTGACATGAAGAAGCTGATCGTCACCGTGCTGGCTGCCGCTCTCACGCTGACCGCGTGCGGCGGCTCGGACAGCGCTTCCCCGGCCCTGCGCGTCGGGACGCTGAGCGACGCACCGCCGAACATCTTCCTCAAGGACGGCAACTACACCGGCTTCGACAACGAACTGCTCAAGGCCATCGCGGCCAAGCAGAACCTGAAGCTGGAGTTCGCCGCGACCGACTTCTCGGCGCTGCTCGGGCAGGTCGCGTCCGGCCGCTACGACATCGCCAGCTCGGCGATCGCGCAGACCGACGAGCGCAAGAAGACCGTGGACTTCTCCGCGGCCTACGACTTCGAGACCATGAGCATCCAGGCCAAGCAGGGCACCCCGGTGGCCGACGAGAAGGGCCTGGCGGGCAAGCGCGTCGCCGTCATCCAGGCGACCGTCGGCGACCACTGGCTCGGCACCACGGTCCCCACCGCGCAGGCCGTGCGGTTCCCCGACTACGCCGCCGCGCTGACCGCGCTCAAGACCGGCGCGGTCGACGCGTACATCCTGGACCAGTCCATCGCCGAGAAGAACGTCACGGACAACCCGGACGCCAAGCTGGTCGTCGTCAAGAGCTTCGTCACCGACGTGCCGCACGGTTTCGCGGTGAAGAAGGGCAACAGCGAGCTGCTCGGCAAGATCAACGACGGGCTCAAGCAGGTGATCTCCGACGGGACCTGGCTTAAGCTGCACCAGCAGTTCCTGCCGACCGCTCCGGTGCCGGCCGGGTTCCAGGGTTAGGAGAAGCATGAAGAAGACACTGGTCACGGCGATCGCGGCGACGCTGCTCGCGGCGCTGACCGCGTGCGGCGGCGGCTCGGACAGCGGTGCCGGCAAGACCCTGCGCGTCGGCACGCTCAGCGACTCCAAGCCGAACGCCTACCAGGAGAACGGCACCTTCACCGGCTTCGACAACGAGCTGCTGAAGGCGATCGCGGCGAAGGAGAACCTGAAGCTGGAGTTCGTCGCGACCGACTTCTCGGCGCTGCTCGGCCAGGTCGCGAACGGCACGTTCGACATCGGCAGCTCGGCGATCTCCCAGACCGAAGCCCGCAAGAAGACGGTCGACTTCTCGGCGCCGTACAACTACCAGGCCCTCGGCATCGAGGCGAAGGAAACCGCCGGCATCACGGACGAGAACTCCCTGTCCGGCAAGCGGATCGGCGTCGTCCAGGGCACGGTCTCGGACACCTGGCTGGGCACCAACGCCCCGGCCGCGCAGGCCGTCCGGTTCCCGAACGACGCCGCGGCCCTGGCCGCGCTGAAGACCGGCGCGGTCGACGGCGCGGTGTTCGACCAGGCCACCGCCGAGGACTACGCGAAGAACAACCCGGACGCGAAGCTCAAGGTGACCAAGGCGATCACCACGACCATTCCGCACGGGTTCGCGTTCAAGAAGGGCAACACGGACCTCATCGACAAGGTCAACGACGGCCTGAAGAAGGTCATCGCGGACGGCACCTGGGTGAAGGTGCACGACCAGTTCGAGCCCAGCGCGCCGGTGCCCGCCGAGTTCAAGCCGGGGCAGTAATCCTCCATGGAGCAATTTTTCGACACCTTCCTGAACTGGGAGTACATCTGGCAGGTCTTCCCGGACCTGCTGAAGACCGGCCTGCTCAACACGCTGATCCTGGCGGTCACCTCCGCGCTGATCGGCACCGTGCTCGGCATGGTGCTGGCGGTGATGGGCCTGTCCACGAAGGTCTGGCTGCGCTGGCCGGCGCGGGTGTACACCGACATCTTCCGTGGACTGCCGGCGATCCTGACCATCCTCGTGATCGGCCAGGGTCTCGGCACGCTCGCCCGGGACGTCGTCGGCACCAACCCGTACCCGCTGGGCATCCTGGCGCTGAGCCTGATCGCGGCCGCCTACATCGGCGAGATCTTCCGGTCCGGCATCCAGAGTGTCGACAAAGGACAGCTGGAGGCCAGCCGCGCGCTGGGGATGAGCTACAGCAAGGCGATGCTGCTGGTGATCATCCCGCAGGGGGTGCGGCGGGTGCTGCCGGCGCTGGTGAACCAGTTCATCGCGCTGATCAAGGACTCCAGCCTGGTGTACTTCCTCGGCCTGCTGTCCGAGCAGCGCGAGCTGTTCCGGATCGGCCAGGACCTGGCGGCCAACACCGGCAACCTGTCGCCGCTGGTCGCGGCCGGGTTCGTGTACCTGGTGATCACCGTGCCGCTGACGCACCTGGTGAACTACATCGACAAGAAGCTCCGGACCGGCCGCAAGGTGCGTGCGGACGAGCCGGGCGAGGGTGATGAGCTGGACCTGGTCGCCAGCGGGAAGGTCAGCTCGTGACGACGGCGGTGCGTTCGTCCAGTGTGGAGCTGCGGGACATCCACGTCAGCTTCGGCACGCTCGAAGTCCTGCGCGGGGTGGACCTCCGGGTCGAAAGCGGCAGGACGACGTGCGTGATCGGGCCGTCGGGCTCGGGCAAGTCGACGTTGCTGCGCTGCGTGAACCGCCTGCAGGAGCCGGATTCCGGCGACCTGCTGCTCGACGGCGAGTCAGTGATCCGGTCGGACCCGGACGCGCTGCGCCAGCGCGTGGGCATGGTGTTCCAGCACTTCAACCTGTTCGGCCACCGCAGCGTGCTGGACAACATCGTGCTGCCGCTGCGGAGTGTGAAGAAGCTGGGCAAGGAGGAGGCGGCGGAGATCGCCCGCGCCCGCCTGGCCGAGGTCGGCCTGGCGGACAAGGCGCCGTACCGGCCGAGCGCGTTGTCGGGTGGCCAGCAGCAGCGCGTGGCGATCGCGCGGGCCCTGGCCATGGACCCCGAGGTGATGCTCTTCGACGAGGCCACCAGCGCGCTCGACCCGGAGCTGGTCAAGGGCGTGCTGAACCTGATGGCGGGCTTGGCCGAGCGGGGGCTGACGCTGATCGTGGTGACGCACGAGATGGGTTTCGCCCGCAGCGTCGCCGACGAGGTGGCGTTCATGGACGCCGGCCGGATCGTCGAGCAGGGCCCGCCGGCCAAGATCTTCGACGAGCCGCAGAGCCCGCGCCTGCAGCGGTTCCTTTCGCAGGTCCTGTGAAACGAAGACGCTTCGGCGGCCGCAGCCCGGGTAACCTGCGAAGATGGCGAGAATCGCGCGGCTGACGTACTACCCGGTCAAGGGCTGCGCCGGCACCGACGTGCCGTCCGCCGAGGTAACGCCGGCCGGGCTCGCGCACGACCGGGTCTTCCAGCTCGTCACGCCGGAAGGCGGCGTGCTCACCCAGCGGCCGCACCCGGTGCTGGCGGCGGTCCGCCCGCGGGTGCTCGGTGACCGGCTCGCGCTGTCCGCCCCGGGCCGGGACGACGTCGTCTTCCCCATCCGGCTCGACGGCCCGCGCCGCCCGACGTCGACGTACGGCTGGCAGGGCGACGGCGTCCGCCAAGGCGAAGCGGCGGACGCGTGGTTCTCGGACCTGCTCGGCCGGCCCGCGGAGCTGATCCGCATCGCGCCCGGCCACGACCGCGTCACCGGCGGCCACACCCCGGGCACGGCCGCGTTCGCCGACGGGCACGCGCTGCTCATCACCTCGGAGTCCTCTTTGGACACTCTGAACGAGCGGATCGCCGCCGGGCAGGGCGACCCCGTCCCGATGGACCGGTTCCGCCCCAACATCGTCATCGCCGGCTGGGCGGAACCGCACCGCGAAGACGAAGCCCGCGAACTGTCCGCGGGCACCGCGAAGTTCGGCTACGCCCAGCAGTGCGTCCGCTGCACGGTCCCGATGATCGACCAGGAAACCGGCGCCAAGGCCGGCCCCGAGCCGATCCGCGCCCTCGCGACCTACCGGCGCGGCCCGGACGGCGGGGTGGTCTTCGGAGTGCAGGCCGCGGTGCTGCGGCCGGGTCAGGTCGCCGTCGGCGACGAGGTGATGGTGCATTCCTGGGCCGGCCCGAGCCCGAGCACGGCGGCTGCGGAGCCGCCGTTCACGGCGACGGCGAGCCGTCCGGCGGAGTCGGTGTAGAGCACGCTGGCGCCGGCGGGCACGTCCGCGAACGTCCGCCCGAGCACCGTCGTCACGGCCACCCGCTCGCTGTGCACCGAAACCGCGCCCGAGAGGCCCGAGAGCTCGAGGTCCGCCGGGGTCGCGGCCAGCTGGACGTTGCCGAAGTGGTCGACCGTCAGCACCTCCGACACGAGCTTCCCGGGGAACGCCGCCACGAACGGCTCCGGCATCGCCACCAGGTCGTCCACCGGGTCGCCGAAGTCGGCCGGCGCGACACCCAGCGCGAGGTGAGCGGCCGCGGGCGCGAAGACGTCACGCCCGTGGAACGTCGCCGACGTCGTCGGCAGCCGCAGCGAGGGCTCGGCCAGCTCGTACGCCGCTTGGACGCCGCCCAAGGCCTGCGCGGCCGGCAGCAGGAGGCCGTTGTCCGGCCCGACCAGCAGTCCTTCCCCGGCGACGACGACCACGCCGAGCCGGTTCGTGCCGACCCCCGGGTCGACGACGGCCACGTGGACCGACGGCGGCAGGAACGGCACCGTCTGGGCCAGCGCCATCGCCCCGTGCCGGATGTCCTGGGGTGGCACCTCGTGCGTCACGTCGATCACCCGCACGGCGGGCGCGAGCCGCGCGATCACGCCGTGGCAGGCCGCCACGAAGCCGTCGCGCAGGCCGTAGTCGGTCGTCACCGAGATCCAGTCGTACGCCATGCCAGCATCATCCATGGTGGCACAGGGTGCCCGTTAGGGTTCGGTGCGTGACACCCCTCCCCACGTGCCGGTGGCTCGCCTCCGGCAAGGTTCGCGACCTCTACGCCGTGGGCGACGACCGCCTGCTGGTCGTCGCCTCCGACCGCATTTCGGCCTTCGAGCACGTCTTCCCCACGCACGTCCCGGACAAGGGCCGGGTGCTCACCGCGATGAGCGTGTTCTGGTTCCGCGAGCTGGCCGACGTCCTCCCGAACCACCTCGTGGCCTGGGACGGGCCGCTGGTCCCCGCGCCGGTCCGCGGCCGGGCGCTGCTGGTCGAGCGGCTCGACATGCTCCCGGTCGAGGCGGTCGTCCGCGGCTACCTCACCGGCCGCGGGTACTCCGATTACCGCAGGTCAGGTGAGGTGTGCGGGCTGACGCTGCCGCCCGGCCTCACCGAGTCGGCGCGGCTGCCCGAGCCGATCTTCACGCCGTCCACCAAGGCCCGGCCCGGGGACAAGGACGAGAACATCGACTTCGGCACGTGCGTGTCGGTGCTGGGCCGCGCGCTCGCCGAGGAGGTCCGGGAAGCGTCACTGGAGCTGTACCGCCGGGGTGCCGCGCGCGCGGCGGACCAGGGCCTGCTGCTGGCCGACACGAAGTTCGAGTTCGGCATCGGGGCGGACGGCGGCCTGGTGCTCGCCGACGAGCTGCTGACGCCGGATTCGGCGCGCTACTGGCTCGCCGACGGCCACCAGCCCGGCGTGCCGCAGCCGTCGTTCGACAAGCAGCACGTGCGGGACTGGCTGGTCGACCCGGCGTCCGGCTGGAACTGCGTGTCCCCGCTGCCGCCGTTGCCCCCCGATGTGGTGACGGCCACGCGCGACCGGTACCTCGAGGCGTACCAGCGCATCACCGGGCTTTCGCTGGCAGACTGGCCCCGTGATCCTGCTGATCTGCGGCAGCCTGCGAGCCGGCTCGGGCAATGCGGCGGTGCTGGGGACCGTCGCGACCCTCACCGCGAGCAAGACGTACACCGGCCTCGGCGACCTGCCGCACTTCAACCCCGATGACGACCGCGACCCGCTGCCCCCGGCGGTCGCGGACCTGCGGGCGGCGATCGCGGAGGCGTCCGCGATCCTGATCTGCACCCCGGAGTACGCGGGCGGGCTGCCCGGCTCGTTCAAGAACCTGCTGGACTGGACGGTCGGCGGCGGCGAAATCTACGGCAAGCCGGTGTCCTGGATCAACGCATCGTCGATCGCGGCCCCGACCGGCGGCCGGGACGCGCACGACTCGCTGCGCAAGGTCCTGACGTACGCGGGCGCGAAGATCGTCGAGGAGGCGTGCGTGCGGATCCCGATCTCGCGCGCCGACGTCGCCGAGGGCCAGGTTGCCGACCCGGACCTGCGCGGGCGGATCGCGGTGGCGGTCAAACGACTGCGTGAGGGCGTCTGACCCTTCCGGCAACGGTCGCCCGCCCGTTCTGCGCAGTTCACGGCGACGTCAGCCGCGTGGGTCCCAATGGGGGGCGTGGAAGCTCGCTTGCTGGTTTCGCTGTCGGGAATCACCCCGCGCACGCTGCACCGGTGCGCCGACCTCGCGGCCGAGCTCGACCGCCGCAAGGTGCCCCTGTCGCTGCTGTACGCCGCCCGCACCGGCGAAGGCCCGGTGACGGAGTGGGTGCGCACCCGTGCCCGCGGCGGTGATTCCGTGCTCCTGCACGGCTACGACCACACCGTCACCCCCACCCACCGCACGGTCTACCTGGGCAAGAAGGCCGAATTCGCGACGCTGCCCGCGCACGAGGCCCGGCTGCGCCTGATCGCGGCGAAGGCGTCGCTGGACGCGGCGGGGCTGTCGGTCGACGGTTTCGCGCCGCCGCGCTGGATCGCGTCCCAGGGCACGCTGCAGGCGCTGGCCGAGCACGGGTTTCGCCTGTGCGCGGACCTCGGCGCGGTGCGCGACCTCGTCACCGGCGAGGTACGCCGCGCCCGGGTGAGTGAGTTCACGAGCCAGTCGCACCGCACGGAGACGGTGCGCTGCTTCGCGCTGGTGCTGGCGGCGGCGCGGTCGGCCCGCCGGGGCGGGCTGGTCCGGCTGGGGGCGGAAGCCACGGACCTCACCCGCCCCGGTCTCCGCCAGGCCCTGCTCGACGCGGTGGACGTGGCGCTGGAGAACCGGGCGTTCGGCGCGACCTACGGTTCGCTGCGCGCGGTCGCGGCCTAGAACTTCGCCGGTTCGCCCCGGTCGAGCACCTTGACCTCGGTGCCTTCGGGCGCGAGGTTCCCGAACAGGCCGTAGTGCATGGCGGGGTTGGCGAGCACGGCTTCGTGGATGGGCACGGCCACCCGCGGCGCAACGGCCCGCAGGTAGTCGACGGCTTCCCCGGCCTTCAGCCACGGCGCCCCGGTGGGCAGCCCCAGTACGTCGATCTTCTGCTCGGGCACGAAGAAGGAGTCGCCGGGGTGGAAGAAGGCCCCGTGGTCGAAGACGTACCCGATGTTCGGGATGACGGGGATGTCGGAGTGGATGACGGCGTGCTGCCCGCCGACGGCGTTGATCGACGTCCCGCCGACGGTGAAGGCGGCGCCGACCTCGGCGACGTCGAACTCCAGGCCGAGCTTCTCGACCTCGGGGGCGGAGCCGGGATCGACGATCAGCTTGGCGCCGGGGTTGGCCTCGAGCACCTTCGGCAGCCGTTCGACGTCGAGGTGGTCGAAGTGCTGGTGCGTGACCAGCACGGCGGACAGCTCCCGTTCCCCTTCGAAGCCGGTGGAAAAGACGCCGGGGTCGATCAGGATCCGCTCGGAACCGGTCTCCAGCAACAGGCAGGCGTGTCCGAAATGGACGATGCGCATCGGTTGTTCTCCTTCACGGGTGGTCGATTCCAGCCTAGTCCCGTTTCCCGGCCAGCAACGCGTCGCCGAGCTCCGTCCGCCGGTACAGCACCCGGTGCCCGCGCCGCTCCGAAGCCAGCAACCCGGCCCCGCGCAGCGCCGTGAGGTGCGCCGAAACCGTCGCCGGCGCCAGCCCGAGCCGCTGGGCCAGTTCGGTCGTCGCCGCGGGGCGGTCGAGCGTGGTCAGCAACAAGGCGCGCGTCCGGCCGAGGATCTCCGCCAGCGGTTCCGGTGGAGAGCCCGCCGAAGTCCACAGCGAAGCCACCCCGCGAGCCGGGTAGAGCAGGGAAACCTGCCACGGCGGCACGGTCACCACTCCGACGTTCGGCCACGCGAACACCGCCGGGATCAGCAGCAACCCCCGCGAGTCGATCGACAGGCGCTCCCGGGCCCGGACGTCGACCAGCACCGACGTCCCCGACAACCGGACGCGCGGGTGCAGCTCGGCCAGCATCGCGGCGAGCCCGCCGGAGCCCAGCTGCCGCGTCCGGTGCGCGATGTCCGCCGCGAGCAGCTCGCGCAGGCGCGGCCACTGCGGGGCCAGCACCGCCTGCCACACCGTCTCCAGCTGGCCGGCGAGCAGGTCGCGCGCGGCCGCCGGGTCGGCGGGCAGCCCGGACAAGTCCGCGTCGACCATGCCCAGCTCCAGCGCCACCTGGTCCGGGTGCGTCGCGCGAACCACCGCGAGCTGGGCTTCGGCGGTGGTCTCTGGACCGTCGGGCGGTGGGCTCAGGAACTCGGTGATGTAGTGCCGGGCGCTCAGCACCGCCGTCAGCTCGGGCACGTCGGGGATACCGTCGAGCCACGGCAGCGGCGCGGGGTGCCGCCGGAGGCCGAGCAGGGTCTGGACCGCGCCCAGGACCTCCTCCAACGGCGAGATGGCGAAACGGACGCGTTGGCTGCCGGCCGCCGTCAGGGTCAGCTCGATCACCGGTGATTCGCTCTCACCCGAATCAGTGTGCCGCAGAACCGCGCCGGGAGAGCGTGGAGCCATGTCGTTGCTCACCCACCGCGCCTACTGGCGCTGGTCGGCCGGCGTGCAGCTCGCGCGGCTCCCCGGGACCATGGCGCCGCTCGCGTTCACCCTGCTCACCACGGCTACGACCGGCTCGTACCGGCTGGGCGGCGTGCTGATGTCGGTCTACGTCGCCACCGAGATGGTGTGCGCGGTGCCGGTCGGGCGGCTGCTGGACCGCGTCGGCCCGGCCCGCGGCCTGTCGGCGCTGTTGCTGCTGACCGCCGCCGGATACGCCGCCCTCGCCGTGGCCGCCGACGCGCCCGCCCCGGTGCTGGTCGCGCTCGTCCTGCTGCCGGGGATTTCGGGCGGAGCGCTGGCCGGCGGGTTCCGGACGCTCCTGGCCGACACCGTCGACGACGCCTTGCTGCCGCGTGCGATCTCCGTCGACGCGATGCTGCTCGAAGGCGTGCTGATCGGCGGCCCGGCGCTGGTCGCGCTGCTCGACCTGGCCGGCACGGCCGTCCCGCTGGCCGCCATGGCCGTCGCCTGCGTGGTCGCCGCCGCGCTCGTCCCGCGCCGCCCGGCGTCCCACGGTCGGGTGGAATCCGCCGCCGAAGTCCCGCCCGTGCGGCCGGGCGCGTACCTGCCGTGGCTGTGCTGCGCGTTCACCGTCGGCCTGCTGCTGTCGACGATCGAGGTGGCGCCGCTGCCCCTGGTCCAGCGCCTCGGCGCGCCGGAGACGGCCGCGCCGGTGGTGATCGCCGTGCTGAGCGGGGCGAGCATCGCGGGCAGCGCGCTCTACGCGTGGCGCGGCCGGACCGGGGATCCCCGCCTGCTCCTCGGCGGGTTCGTCGTCGGCGGGGTGGTGCTCGCCTGGGACCTCGGGTGGCCGGGCCTGCTCGCGTCGATCGCGGTCATCGGCGGCTGCACCGGGCCGCTGGTCGCCGCGACGTCGGTCAACCTGCAGCGGCTCTTGCCGAAGGACCGCAGGTCAGCGGGGTTCTCGCTGAGTTTCACCGTGCAGGCGTGCGGCTTCGGGCTCGGCTCGCTGTCGGTCGGCGTGCTGCCGTTGTGGCTCGCTCCGTTGTTCGGTGTCTTTGCCGCGGCGATCGCCGGTGCAATGCTGGTGCGGAAGCCCGCACGAGCTATTGGCACGGTGTCAGTAACGTCGTAACCTGGGCTGACCCTCGACCCACGGGAGACGCCGATGACTGCCGTCCAGCCGAAGCCGACGACGGTCGGCGAGACCTTCGACTCGCTCAGCCCGGCGACCGACGAGGTGGTCGGAACGTACCCGATCCACAGTGCGGGGGACGTCAAGGCGGCCGTCGAGCGGGCGCGCGTCGCGGCGGAGTGGTGGGCCGGCCTCGGGTTCGCCGGGCGCGCCGAGCGGCTCAAGGGCTGGAAGGGCGTGCTGACGCGGCGGCTGCCGCAGCTGTGCCAGGTCGTCCGCGACGAGACCGGCAAGCCGATCGCCGACGCGCAGCTCGAGAGCGTCCTGGCCATCGAACACATCGCGTGGGCGGGCAAGCACGCGAAAAAGATTCTCGGCAAGCAGAAGCGGTCGGCGGGCCTGCTGATGTCGAACCAGGCGGCGACGGTGGAGTACCAGCCGCTGGGCGTGGTCGGCGTGATCGGCCCGTGGAACTACCCGGTGTTCACCCCGCTGGGCTCGATCGCGTACGCGCTCGCGGCCGGCAACGCGGTGGTGTTCAAGCCCAGCGAGTACACGCCGGGCGTCGGGAGGTGGCTGGTCGACGCGTTCGCCGAGATCGTGCCGGAGCAGCCGGTGCTGCAGCTGATCACCGGCTTCGGCGAGACGGGCGCGGCGCTGGTGACGTCGGGTGTCGACAAGATCGCGTTCACCGGTTCGACGGCGACGGGCAAGCGCATCATGGCGGCGGCGGCCGAGACGCTGACCCCGGTGGTGATCGAGGCGGGCGGCAAGGACCCGGTCCTGGTCGACGCGGACGCCGACCTCGACGCGGCGGCGGACGCGACGGTGTGGGGCGCGTTCTCGAATTCGGGCCAGACGTGCATCGGCGTCGAGCGGGTGTACGTGCACGAGAAGGTCCACGACGAGTTCGTGGCGAAAGTGGTCGAGAAGTCGAAGGACGTCCGCGCGGGCTCGGACGAGGCGGCCCAGTACGGCCCGGTGACGATGCCGTCCCAGCTGGGCGTGATCAAGCGGCACATCCACGACGCACTGGCCAGGGGCGGCAAGGCGGTCGTAGGCGGCGAAGACGCGGTCGGCGACCGGTACGCGCAGCCGACCGTGCTGGTGGACGTCCCGGAGGATTCGGAGGCGGTCACCGAGGAGACCTTCGGCCCGACGGTGACGATCGCGAAGGTCGCTTCCATGGACGAAGCGGTCGAGCGCGCGAACAACACGAAGTACGGCCTCGGCTCGACGGTGTTTTCGAAGTCCCGCGGCGTGGAGCTGGCGGAGAAGCTGCGCACGGGCATGACGGCGATCAACGCACCGCTGTCGTTCGCGGGCATCGCCTCCCTGCCGTTCGGCGGCGTGGGCGATTCGGGCTTCGGCCGGATCCACGGACCGGAGGGGTTGCGCGAGTTCGCCCGCACGAAGGCGATCGCGAGGCAGCGGTTCACGGCCCCGTTGACGTTGACGTCGTTCAACCGCAAGGAATCGACGGACGCGCTGGTGGCGAAGCTGGTGACCATCCTGCACGGCAAGCGTTGAGCGGTCCGGGGCTGTGGACAAGGAGGGTCCACAGCCCCGGAATCGCCCGGAACTGTCGGTGGGCGCCGGTAAACTGGATACCGGGGGGCCGAGGGCCGCAGATCCTCCGCAAACCGCCCGGCCCAGAACGGCAGCTACGCCGACTTCCCCCGGATCAGATCCGCCGCTTTTTCCGCCACCATGATCGTCGGCGCGTTCGTGTTCCCCCGCGGCACCACAGGCATCACCGAAGCATCGACCACCCGCAGCCCCTCCACCCCCTGCACCCGCAGCTCCGGATCAACCACCGACCCGATGGCGCAAGTCCCGACCGGGTGATAAAGCGTCTGCGTGTGCTCCCGGACGTGGTCCGCCAGCTCGGCATCACTCAAATCATGCCGGGAAGGCAGGAACGGCCGGTCCAGGAACCGCCGCAGCGGGCCCGATTTCCCGATCTCGATCAACGCCCGCAACCCCGCGATCATCGTCTCCATGTCGCGCGGCTCGGAGTAGTAAGCCGGGTCGATTTCCGGCTTCCACAACGGATTCGCCGACTTCAACCGCAGCCGTCCGCGGCTCGCGACGTCCACCAGCGTCGCCGCCGACGTGAAGCCCGGCGTCGTCCATTCGCGCATCGCGTTGTCGTAGAACAACGTCGGCGCCACGTGGATCTGCATGTCCGGCGCCGGCAAGCCGTCCGTCGTCGGGTAGAACGCGCCCGCCTCGCCGACGTTCGACGTCAGCGGCCCGCGCTTGGTCAGCTGGTAGCGCATCAGGCCGCGCGGCGTGGCCGATTCGACCAGGTCGGTCGTGTCGCGCGTGGTCCAGATGATCCCGCACGCCGGGTGGTCGTGCAGGTTCTCGCCGACGCCGGGCAGCGCGGCCACGACGTCGATGCCGTGCTCCCGCAGGTGCTCGGCCGGCCCGACGCCCGAAACCATCAGCAACTGCGGCGAATTGACCGCACCACCCGAAAGAACGACTTCGGCCGAAGCCCGGGCCGTGCGCTCGACCCCACCCTCCAAATAGGACACACCGACCGCGCGCGTGCCTTCGAAGACGACGCGGGTCGCCGGCGCAAGGGTCTTCACGGTGAGGTTCGGCCGGTCGAGCGCCGGGCGCAGGTAGGCGTCGGCGGTCGACCACCGGCGGCCCTTCTTGCAGGTCACCTGGTAGACGCCGGCGCCTTCCTGGCTCTCGCCGTTGAAGTCGTCGGTGCGCTTGAGGCCCCACGCGACGGCCGAGTCGACCCAGGCGTGCGACAGCTCGTGGGTGAACCGGCGGTCCTCGACGTGCAGCGGGCCGTCGGTGCCGTGCAGCGGCCCGCCGAGCCGCTGGTTGCCCTCCGCGCGCTTGAAGTAGGGCAGGACGTCGTCCCAGCCCCAGCCGGTCGCGCCGTGGGAATCGCGCCAGCCGTCGTAGTCGGCGCGGTTGCCGCGGATGTAGATCATCGCGTTGATCGACGAGCAGCCGCCGAGCATCTTCCCGCGCGGCCAGTACGACGTCTTGCCTGTGTGCTTCTGCTCGACGGTCTCGTAGTTCCAGTCCCACTTGGTCTTGAACAGCGACGCGAACGCGGCCGGGATGTGGATCTCGTCCGCGGTGTCCTCCGCGCCCGCTTCGAGCAGCAGGACCTGGGCCGAAGGATCCTCGGTGAGGCGGTTGGCGAGGACGCACCCCGCGCTCCCGGCGCCGACGATGACGTAGTCGTAGGACTCCTGGACGGCCACGGTGCCTCCTGTTGGCGAGATGTCAACGACTCATCATGGCGCAGCCCCGCGCCCTCGGCCAGTGTAGGTTTCCCGGTGGGCCCCGCCAGGGGATCGGGAGGGTGAACTATGCTCGCGGGGTATCCACGACCTGCGTGAATAAGGAGCAGCCTGCCGTGGCCCGAGTCGTCGTCGACGTCATGCCGAAGCCCGAAATCCTCGACCCGCAGGGACAGGCCGCGCTCGGCGCCGCCGGCCGCCTGGGGTTCACCGGGATCACCGAGATCCGCCAGGGCAAGCACTTCGAGATCGAGGTCGACGACACGGTCGACGACGCGACGCTGGAGAAGATCGCCGAAGGCTTCCTCGCGAACCCGGTTATCGAGCAGTGGACGATCACGCGGGTGGACGCGTGAGCGCGCGCATCGGGGTCATCACCTTCCCGGGCACGCTCGACGACGGCGACGCGGCCCGCGCGGTCCGCTACGCCGGCGGCGAGGCCGTGCCGCTGTGGCACGCCGACGAAGACCTGCGTGACGTCGACGCCGTGGTCGTCCCGGGTGGGTTTTCCTACGGCGACTACCTGCGCGCGGGCGTGATCGCCCGGTTCGCGCCGGTCATGACGCCGGTGATCGAGGCGGCGCGCGCGGGCATGCCGGTGCTCGGCATCTGCAACGGGTTCCAGATCCTCTGCGAGGCCGGCCTGCTGCCGGGCGCGATGATCCGCAACCAGGGCCTGCACTTCATCTGCCGCGACCAGTGGCTGCGGGTGGAGAACACGTCCACCGCGTGGACCACGCGCTACGACGAAGGCGCCGAAATCCTCATCCCGATGAAGAACATCGACGGCTGCTACATGGCCGAGCAGTCCACTTTGGACGAGCTCGAGGGCGAGGGCCGCGTGGTGTTCCGGTACGTCGGCGGCAACCCGAACGGGTCGCGCAACGACATCGCCGGGATCCGCAGCGAGAACGGCCGCGTGGTCGGGCTGATGCCGCACCCGGAGCACGCGATCGACGCGCTGACCGGGCCGTCGGACGACGGGCTGGGCATGTTCTTCAGCGCGGTGGACGCGCTCGTGAAGGCCTGAGGGCGGCCCTCGGCCCCCCGGGTATCCATTCTACCGGTGAGGACCGACAGTTCCGGGGCTGCGGACGTGAGTTGTCCACAGCCCCGGAGGCGTCACTTGCTCTGGTCGTTCGACAGCCACTTCTCCGGCCGGACCCGGACCAGCACCGACCGCTCTCCGAGCGCCGAGTCGACGTACGCCGTGGCCTGGTCCTCCGGCCAGTACCGCTTCGCGATCCGCAACGCCTGCTCGCGCGTCGGCGGCTCGTCGTTCGCCACCACCGGGCCCTCGACCGTCACGTACTTGTACGGCGGGTTCTCGTCCTGCGCCACCAGGCTCAGCCGGCCCGCCGCGCGGATCGACCGGTCCTTGACCGTGTCGCGCTCCATCCAGATCAGCAGCTCGCCGCCGGGTTCGTAGTCGTACCAGACCGGGACCGCCAGCGGTGCCCGGCCGGCGCGTTCCACCGCCAGCACCCCCACGTGCACCCCGCTCAGGAACTCTTCGCGCTCCGCCGCGGTCATCACGAACGACGACATGTCACTCCCCGGGTAGACGGGCCATCCACCGGGGAGTGACACGTCCGGCAGTCCGGACATTCCGGACTACGAAGCCGCCGCCACCAGCCGGGCGTACGAGCCGCCCGCCGAGAGCAGCTCGTCGTGCGGGCCCAGCTCCGTGATGCGGCCGCCCTCGACCACCGCAACCCGGTCGGCCGCCGCGGCCGTGTGCAGGCGGTGGGCGATCGCGATCACCGTCCGGCCCGCCAGCACGCTGTTCAGCGACCGCTCCAGGTCCCGCGCCGAGCCCGTGTCCAGCAGCGACGTCGCCTCGTCGAGGACCAGCGTGTGCGGGTCCGCCAGCACCACCCGGGCCAGCGCCAGCTGCTGTGCGATCGCCGCCGGCACCGGGTGCTCGCCCGAGCCCAGCTTCGTGTCGAGCCCGGACGGCAGGGACGCCACCCAGTCCGACGCGCCCGCCGAGTCCAGCGCCGCCAGCAGCTCGCCGTCGGTCCAGTCGCCGCCCTCGCGCCGCGCCGGCAGCGCCAGGTTCTGCCGCAGCGTCCCGGAGAACACGTGGTGCTCCTGGGTCAGCAGCAGCACCTCGCCGCGCAGCACGTCGTCGGCCAGCGCCGAGACGTCCTGGCCGCCGATCCGCACCGAGCCCGCCGACGGCGCCGCGATGCCGGCCAGCAGCCGCCCGAGCGTCGACTTGCCCGCGCCCGACGGCCCGACGATCGCCAGCCGCTCGCCGCGCGGGACCCGCAGGTCGATGCCGTGCAGCACCTCCCGGTCCGCGGTGTAGGCGAACCGGACGCCGTGCACGTCGATGTCGCGGCCGCGCGGCACGTCGGTCACCTTCGGCGAGTCCTCGGCCGTGGCCGCGTGGACGCCGAGGATCCGGCGCGCCGCGGCCGCCGCGACCTGCAGGTCCTCCAGCCAGAACAGCGCCTCGTTGAGCGGCGCCGCCATCGCCTGGACGTACAGCAGCATCGTGGTGATCTCGCCGAGCCCGGCCCAGCCCTTCGTGTACGCGAGCAGCCCGAGCGGCAGCATGACCGCCAGCGGCAGCACGTAGCTGATCTCCAGCGACGGCAGCCACCGCAGCTGCAACCGCCGCATCCGGCGTTCCCCGAGGATGCTCTGGTCGAGAGCGTCGTACGCGGCGCCGATCCGCCGCTCGGCCAGCCCGAGCGCCTCGACCGTGCGCGCGCCCTCCGCGGTCTCGTGGACGCTGGTGGTCAGGTCCGCCCAGCGGTCGAGCATCCACTGCATGACCGCCGGGATCCGCCGCTGGTACCAGACGTTGACCGGCACCAGCAGCGGCAGCGCCACCAGCAGGCCCAGCGCCAGCAGCGGCGACGTCACCACCATCGCGACGACCGTGAACACCACGGTCACCGCCGCGACCAGGATCTCCGGCGCCGCGAACCGCGCCGCGTGGTCGATCCGGCCGAGGTCGGTGGTCGCCCGGCTGAGCAGGTCGCCCGTCCCGGCCGCCTCGACCGTGCCGAGCGGCAGCTGCAGCGCCGTCCCGACGAACTCCTCGCGCGTCTCGGCCAGCACCAGCTCGCCGAACACCGCGCCGCGCATCCGCGCGATCTTCCGCGCCAGCGCCTGCAGCACGAGGATCACGACGAACGCCGCCGCCAGCACGTCGACGCGCCCGGTCGTGGTGCCGGCCGCGACGTCGTCGACCAGCGCGCCGAGCAGCTGCGGCCCGGCCAGCCCGATCAGGGTGGCCACCGCCAGCGAGCCCAGCAGCAGGCCGAACTCGCGTTTGTGGATCGCCGCCGTCTTCAGCGCCCAGCGGCGGACGTCCCGCCGGGACGCCGTGGGAAGCCGTTTCATACCGTCATTGCCTTTGCCGTGAATACTTCGTCCGCCACATGTGTCCACAAGGGACTCTGGCTGAACACCACCGTCGTCTTGCCGCGGCGCAGCGCCGCGACGCGTTCGGTGATGCGGGCCTCCGTGTGCGCGTCGACCGCCGACGTCGGCTCGTCGAGCACCAGCACGTCGGCGTCCGTCGCCAGCGCGCGGGCCAGGTTCAGCCGTTGCCGCTGGCCACCGGACACCTCGCGGCCACGCTCGCCGATCACTTCGTCGACGCCGTCGGGCAGGGCGTCGACGATGTCGTCGGCGTCGGCCGCGGACAGCGCTTCGGTGATGCTCACGCCGCCAGGACGCGCGGGGGCCAGCTGCTCGCGCAGCACGCCCGAGAACCAGATGTCCTGGTTGTGCGCGTAGACCACCCGCCGCCGCAGTTCCGCGAGCGCGACGTGGTCCGCCCGGACCCCGCCGACCAGCACTTCTTCGCCCTCGGCCGGGTCGGCGAACCGGGCCAGCCGGTCGGCCACCGCCTCACCGTCGGCGCCGAAGTCGACCACCGTCAGCCGGCCCGGCGCGACCCGGACCCCCGACGCGGTGTCCACCAGCTCCAGCGGCCCCCCGGGCAGCGGCACCGGCGTCTCCGGGTCCGCCAGCTTCGGGGGGATGGCCAGCAGCGCGACGACCTTCCGCGACGCGACCAGCCCGGACGTGATCGAGCCGACCGCCTCGGTCGCCGCGGTGACCGGCCAGATCAGGAACGCCGAAACGCCGTAGAAGGACACCAGCTGCCCGACGCCGATCTCGCCCGCCACGGCCAGCCGCGCGCCCAGCCAGGTGATCACCACGGTGACCAGGCCGGGCAGCGCGATCTCCGCCGCGGCCAGCCACGCCTCGGCCTGGCCGACCTCGATGCCGGACCGCCGCACCCGCTGGCTCGTCTCGCGGAAGCGCGCGAAGAACCGCCGCTCACCGCCGATGCCGCGCAGGATCCGCAGCCCGGACACGATGTCGGCGCCGAGCGCGTTGACGTCCCCGCGCTTCTCGCGCTGCTTCGCCTTGCGCTTCTGCAGCGGCGCGAGCAGTGGCCCGATGCCGAGCACCGCGAGCGGTACGCCGACCAGCGCGACCACGCCGAGCAGCGGCGACGTCGAGATCAGCCACACCGCGACCACGACGAACGCCAGCAGCGAGCCGAACGCCCGCCCGGTCATCTCGACGGTGTTCCCGATGTGGTTGATGTCGGTCGTGCTGACCGCGACGAGGTTCCCGGTGGTGGTGTGTTCGCGCAGCGCGGCGCCCACGCGCGTGGTGTGCGCCGACACGACGCGCTGCGTCGAGCCGGCACCGTGCAGCCACAGGCCGTAGTTGAGGAAGTGCATCCAGGTCCCGGACAGAGCTTGGATGACACCGAGCGCGGCGGCGGCCAGCGCCCACCGCCAGACGGCACCGCCGTCGTGCGCGCCGACCGCACCGATGCCCTGGCCGATCACCAGCGGCACGAGCGCACCGGGCAACGCCCAGACCACCCCGATCGCGGCAGCCCCGAGCACCGTGCCGAGCCGAGCCCGGAACACGGCGAGCAGGAAGCGGCGCGCGGTCGGCCGAGCGGGCAGCCGCAGCGGCGGGAAGGGATATGTGGCGGAAAGCACGATTCCCGACGGTAAGCCGAGGCCCGGGAGAAGGCGACCGATTTTCCCGGACCATGGCCGCTCGGGTGCCCTTTCGCGCCCACACGTGCACCCGCTCGGGGCCCTGCGGCACGGCCCGGCCACCTGGGGGACCCCCGGTTTCAACGTTACTCGCGGGCACCGACAATTCCGGGCCGCGCGCCGCCCGCGCAGCCGAGCTGTCCACAGGGAGCCGAGTCCACATCGGGCCGCTCGATGTCGCCTTGCTCACACCGCGCCGCACCCGTCCGGATTCGGCGGCCCACCGTCCGGGTCGCCACCGGGCGGCACGTATCCTGACGGCCGTGGCGAACCCTGACACGGACACCGTGACCAGCACCGTTGACACCACCGAGCGTGCCGGGGCGACCCCGGACCACACCCAGCCCTACCGCGAGCTCGGGCTCGCCGACGACGAGTACGCCCGCATCCGGGAGATCCTCGGCCGCCGGCCCACCGACGCGGAGCTGGCGATGTACTCGGTCATGTGGAGCGAGCACTGCTCCTACAAGTCCTCCAAGAAGCACCTGCGCTACTTCGGGGAGACCGCCACCGACGAGATGAAGGCCAAGATGCTGGCCGGCATCGGGGAGAACGCCGGCGTCGTCGACATCGGCGAGGGCTGGGCGGTCACCTTCAAGGTGGAGAGCCACAACCACCCGTCCTATGTGGAGCCGTACCAGGGCGCGGCGACCGGTGTCGGCGGCATCGTCCGCGACATCATGGCGATGGGCGCGCGGCCCCTCGCGGTCGCCGACGCGCTGCGCTTCGGCCCGGCCGACGCCCCCGACACCAAGCGCGTGCTGCCCGGCGTGGTCGCCGGTGTCGGCGGCTACGGCAACTGCCTCGGGCTGCCGAACATCGGCGGCGAGCTGGTGTTCGACCCGTCCTACTCGGGAAACCCGCTGGTGAACGCCCTCTGCGTCGGTGCGATGCGCGTCGAGGACCTGCACCTGGCGTTCGCGTCCGGCACCGGCAACAAGATCATCCTGTTCGGCGCCCGCACCGGCCTCGACGGCATCGGCGGCGTTTCCGTCCTGGCGAGTGACACCTTTTCGGGTGACGAGTCGGCGTCGGGCCGCAAGAAGCTGCCGAGCGTCCAGGTGGGCGACCCGTTCACCGAGAAGGTGCTCATCGAGTGCTGCCTCGAGCTGTTCGCCCAGAAGCTGGTCGTCGGCATCCAGGACCTCGGCGGCGCCGGCCTGTCCTGCGCGACGTCCGAGCTGGCCGCGGCCGGCGACGGCGGCATGCACATCTACCTCGACCGGGTTCCGTTGCGCGCCAAGGGGATGACGCCCGCGGAGGTGCTCTCCAGCGAGTCGCAGGAGCGCATGTGCGCGGTCGTGGCGCCGGAGAACGTCGAGGCGTTCATGGCGGTCTGCCGCAAGTGGGACGTCATCGCCACCGACATCGGCGAGGTCACCGACGGCGAGCACCTGGTCATCACCTGGCACGACGAGGTCGTCGTCGACGTCCCGGCGCACACGGTCGCCCACCAGGGCCCGGTGTACGACCGGCCGATCGAGCGACCGTCCACTCAGGACGCCCTGATCGCGGACACCTCCGCGAAGCTCCCGCGTCCGTCCACTCCGGACGAACTGCGCGCGGACGTCCTGAAGCTCATCTCCTCGCCCAACCAGGCGTCCAAGGAATGGGTGACGTCCCAGTACGACCGGTACGTGCGGGGCAACAGCGTCCTGGCGCAGCCGTCGGACTCGGGCATGATCCGCATCGACGAATCGACCGGCCGCGGCGTCTCGGTGGCGACGGACTGCAACAGCAAGTTCGTCTACCTGGACCCGTACCGCGGCGCGCAGCTGGCGCTGGCGGAGGCGTACCGCAACGTGGCGACGGGCGGCGCGACGCCGGTGGCGGTGTCGGACTGCCTGAACTTCGGCGCCCCGACCGACCCGGGCGTGATGTGGCAGTTCGAGCAGGCGGTGCACGGCCTGGCGGACGGCTGCGTCGAGCTGGGCATCCCGGTGACCGGCGGCAACGTCAGCTTCTTCAACCAGACCGGTGACACGGCGATCCTCCCGACCCCGGTGATCGGCGTCCTCGGCGTGATCGACGACGTGACCCGCCGCATCCCGACGGGCATCGGCGCGGAGGCGGGCGAAACCCTGCTGCTGCTGGGCGAAACCCACGACGAGCTGGACGGCTCGGCGTGGGCTCGCGAGCTCCACGGCCACCTGGGCGGCGTCCCCCCGAAGGTCGATCTGGCGCGCGAAAAGCTCCTGGGCGAGATCCTGGTGGCGGGTTCCCGCGACGGCATGATCTCGGCGGCCCACGACCTGTCGGACGGCGGCCTGATCCAGACGCTGGTCGAGACCGTCCTCATCGGACAGTGCGGCGCCCGGGTGTTCCTGGACACCGACCAGGACCCGTTCGTCCAGCTGTTCTCGGAGTCGGCGGGCCGGGTCCTGGTGGCGGTCCCGCGCACGGAGGAGCTCCGCTTCACGGAGATGTGCACGGCCCGCGGCCTGCCGTGGCGCAAGACCGGCGTGGTGGACCCGGAGTCGGGCACGCTGGAGCTGCAGGGCATCACCGAATTCACGCTGGACGAGCTGCGCGAGGCTTGGGAAGGCACGCTCCCGGCCCTGTTCGACTGACCTGTGGATACGTGACCGGAGGGCACCGGAAACTGTCGGTGCCCTCCGCTAGCGTGGAAAACGGGGGCTGCTCAGCCCGCCTTGGCGACGATCCGCAGGTCACCGCCACCGAGTTCCTCGGTGGCCCAGACATCAGGTAGCCGCACGTCCTTCTCCGCCCGCACCACCGTGTTGTACAGCGAGACAGACTCCGGCAGGCAGGCGAACCGCAGGTCGGTCTGGCCCGCGAACCGGGCCCGCCGCAGGTCGAGCGAATCCGTCGCGTGTGCCCCGGTGAACTCGGCGTCGCCGCCGAACTCCGCGTCCTTGAACGTCGTCGGCCCGGCGAACGTCGTGTTCCGGAAGTCGGCGGTCTCGGCGAACCGGGTCCCGCTGAACCACGCGTGACTCTCGAAGATCGCGCCGCGGCAACGGAAGTAGCCCACCAGCCGGCCGGACTCCGTGCCCGCCGCGGTGAGGTACACCCGGCCCTTGAACCGGCAGCCGCTGAAGTTCGTGGTGCTGTGCAGGGACGCGTACCGGAGCAGCAGGCCACCGACCAGCTTGCCCGAGAGGTCGAAATAGTCCAGCCGGGCGCCGGTCAGGTCGAGGTCGTACGGCGAACCGTCGTCATCGCGCCCCGGGAGCAGGTCGACGACCAGCCGCTGCGCCGTGAGCCGGACCGTGAGCTCGCGTTCCTGCTCCGGATCCGGGTCTCCCTTCGCCGGCCTGGTGTACGAAAACGGCCGCCGCAGGTACGAGCACAGCACGTCCAGCACCGTCTGCGTGTAGTCCGGCCGGCTCCGCGCCAAGCCCGCCAACGCGTGCAGCGCCCCCACCCGCACCTGGTCCGCCGCGTGGCCGAGCAGCTCGACCGCCTTCGCGAACCGCTCGTCGGCGACCCGGGAACGGTCCTGCTCCGCCCGCTGGGCCTCGAGTTCGTGCCGCTGCCGCTCGATGTCCTGGCGCCGCTCCTCGACCCGGCGGCGCCGGTCGTTCAGCCACAGTGCGTACAGCGCCACGATCGCGCCGCCCGCCAGGCCGCCCGTCTTCAGCGCGTCGCTGCGGCTGGTGGCGGGGTCGGTCAGCAGCCAGCCGCCGACCCCGAGCAGCAGCACCACCGACGCGAGGAACGTCCACGCCAGCGGCGATCGCCACAGCTTCACCGGCTCAGGACACCAGCATCGTGCTGACGCAGAAGCCCTTGTCGTCGAAGTTCGTCGCGCTCAGCGTGCCCTTGACCGGCTTGCCGGCGGCCGTCCCGGTCACCTGGCCCTCGACCAGGTACTTGTCGTTCGGCACGTCGCCGAGCTGCAGCTGCAGCGGTGGCTTGAGGAACGTCGAGAGCCACGACTCGAGCAGGTCCTTCGAGTCCGCGCAGCCCAGCGCGACCGCGCCGTTGTTGTCGCCCGCGTTCAGCTTGTCGATGAACCCCTGCAGCACGGCCTTGGCGTCCGAGGCGCCGTCGCCGCCGCCGGGCGCTGTCGGCTTCGGGGCGGAGGCCGTCTTCCGCGGGGTCGTCGGCTTCGGCGCCGTCGGCTTGGCGGACGTGCTCGACGCCGGGGGCGCGGCCGTGTCCTCCTTCGACAGGAAGAACCCGGGTGCGACGAACCCCGTGATGCCGACCAGGGCGAGCACGACGACCACGGCGGCGCCGATGGCGATCCACATCCCGGTCCTGCTCTTCTTCGGCGGCGCCGGGGGCCCGCCGAAGCCCTGCGAATAACCCTGGTCCCAGCCGGACACCTGGCCGCCCGCGTTCGGGTCCCACGCCTGCTGGCCGTACTGCTGCGCGTTCGGGTCCGCCCACGCCGACTGCTGCTGCGGGGCGTTCGGGTCGGCCCACTGCTGCTGCGCGTACGGGTCACCCCACGCCGGCTGCGGGTTCGCCGGGAAACCGCCCGAGGCCGGTGGGTACCCCTGCTGCGGGTACTGCTGGGTCGGGTACGGCTGTTGCTGCTGGTTCGGGTCCCACCCGCCCTGCTGCGGGTACGGCTGCTGCGGGAAGCCGCCGGACTGCGGCTGCTGGCCGTACGGGTCGGGCTGGCCGGGCTGGCCCGGCTGAGGCGGGTAGGTCATCGATCCATGCCTTCCGGGCGCTGGGGGTGTTCGTGCGCTTCCGACGTCCGGTGGGCGCGTGCGGTTCCCCCGGTCGTGGCTGCAGCATTCTGCAAGCTCGGACGGTACGGCATGAAACCGGCTCCCGGTCGTGATGACGCGAACCCGGCACGATCCGGGAGCCGGCTCGGGGATGCTCAGCCGTTGGCGAGGGCCTGGAGCCGGTCGTAGGCACCGTTGAAGGTGTCCTGGTCGAGCGGGCTCGAGGTGTACTGCCAGACGGTGTAGAAGCCCCAGTTGTAGGGCAGGGCACCGACCGTCGACGAGTACCGCGCGACCCACAGCGGGGCCGTGCTGGAGAAGTCACCGCTCACGCACTGGCCCCACCAGTTCGCCGACGTGTAGATCACCGGGTACCGGCCGGTCTTGGCGTGGTAGGTGTCGTGGAAGTCGAGGATCCACGCCGTCATCGCCGCCTTGCTCAGCCCGTAGCAGGTCGCGCCGTACGGGTTGTACTCCATGTCCAGCGCCCCGGGCAGCGTCTTGCCGTCCTTCGACCAGCCGCCGCCGTGCGCGACGAAGTACGTCGCCTGCGCCGCGCCGCTCGAGGTGTTCGGCGTGGCGAAGTGGTACGCGCCCCGGATGAAACCCTGGTTGTAGGAGCCGTTGTACTGCTGCGCGAAGTACGGGTTGGTGTAGCTGGTGCTCTCCGTGGCCTTGGTCCAGACGAACCGCTTGCCCTGGTTCCACCAGTTCGCCCAGTCGACGTTGCCCTGGTAGCTGGCGACGTCCATGCCGGCCACTGTGGCCAGCACCTGGTTCGGGACGGCCTGCGCCGGCTGCGGTTGCTGCGCCGCCTGCTGCGTCTCCGGTGTCGACTTGTCGCCTTCGACGCGCCGGATCTGCGACCCCAGATCGTGGTTGTGCGCGGCGATGTCCGCGTTGATCGCGGCCACGGGGTCGACTTCGGGGGAGAAGGTCGTCGCCTGGGCCGTGCTGCCGAGCAGGAGCAGCGTGGCCGGGACGACCAGGGCGGCGAACAGTCGCCTTCTTCGGGATGAGGACATGTCGGATCCCTTCACAGATACCCTCGCGGTGAGCGGCTTACTGCAGGTAGCCGCCCGAGCACGATTGTTAGGGACGACGTGGCGTTTGTCACTCAGTTCCGTGAAATTGGGTATACGTGTGGGTGATTTTCTCCGGAAGTCGATCTTCAATTGGTGACTGGTTAACACCTATTATTCGAAACGCTGGGCCGTTCAGCCCAGCGCGAGCGCCAGCAGCCGGTCCGCCGGGCCGTTGAACCAGTTCTGGTCGCCGGGCAGCGTGCCGCGGTCGGCGAACTGCCAGATCGTGTGGACGTCCCAGCTCGCCGGCAGCTCGCCGATGAAGGTGTTGTAGCGCGCGATCCACAACGGGTTGCCGCCGAAGCCGGCGTCGTTCGCGGTGCAGCGCTTCCACCAGCTCGTCGACGTGTAGATCGTCGGGAGCCGCCCGGTCGCGGCGAAGTAGGTGTCGGAGAAGTCGCGGATCCACGCGACCATGCCCGCGGCGTCCTTGCCGTAACAGGTCTCGCCGTACGGGTTGTACTCCGCGTCGAGCGCGCCCGGCAGCGTCTTCCCGTCGGGCGACCAGCCGCCGCCGTGGGCCAGGAAGTACCGCGCCTGCGACGCGCCGTCGGAGATGTCCGGCCGCGCGAAGTGGTAGGCCCCGCGGATCAGGCCGGCGTTGTAGGAGCCGTTGTACTGCTGCGCGAACTGCGGGTTGACGAAGCCGGTGCCCTCGGTCGCCTTGACGTAGACGAACTTGGCGCCCGATCCCGCCGCGCCCGGCCAGTCGACCGGGCCCTGGTGCCCGCTGACGTCGTGGCCGAGCTGCTGGTCGTCGCCGCCGTACAGCACGTCGGGCGCCTCGCCGACGCCCTCGACCTTGGCGATCTGCGAACCCGCGTAGTGGTCTTCGGCCCCGGCGTAGCCGTCCCCGGCGCTCGCCGGGACCGGCCCGGCGAGGAGCAGGACAGCGGCGGCGAAGGGCACCAGCGAACGACGTTTCACCCTCTTGCACCCCATCGGTCTCGTCAGACTTCTTCAGTCTCACGATGCACCCGAGCCGCCGGATCGGCGACTCGGGTGGTCACTCGATGGGGTTGAAACCGCAGGTCAGCGGCGTTCGTCGGCGAGCGCCTTGAGCAGGTGCTCCGCCGGCACGACGGCCGTGATCAGGTCGTGCGGGTTGATCGCGACAGGGTGGCCGCCGAGCAGGCCGACGATGTCGCGGCCGAGCACGGCCCGCGCGTGCGGCCACTCCCTCGGCACCAGCGCCTTGCGCGTGTACGCGGGCACCATGACCCGGCCGTCGGTGTTGTGGAAGCCGATGACGGTCCGCTGCACCGGCGACATCGCGTAGACGAACAGCGTCGCGTCGAGGACGGCCTTCGGCAGGTCCGACGGCGGGCGGTGCTCGGTGCGGACGAGCTGCAGCAGGTGTTCGAGGTCGTTCGCCGGGTCCGGGAAACCGAGCGCCTTGGGCGAGGGCCGGTAGCGGTCGTTCGGGTGGAAGTCGGCGACGACGTCCCCGGCGCCGTTCACCGGGTAGGCGCCGACGACCGCCCACGACGGCACCGGGCCGTTCGGGTCGAAGGCCTCGTCGATGACGTAGAGCCAGCTGTCGGGGTTGGCGCGGGCGTTCGCCCGCATTTCCGCGGTGATCTCGGGCGTGCCGTGCTTGCCGGTGCGCCGCGCCTGCTGGCCTTCGCGCCGCGAAGCGCGGTTGTGCTTGCCGTGCCTGCCGGGGCGATCGGCTCCGCTTCCGGTGGGCTGCTGCGAAACCATCCGATCCGCCTCGTCCCGCTGCGCCATCGTCATCCCCACGTTCTCGGGTGTGCCTGCCAAGTCTTGGTGCGCCACTCTACTGTTTGCCCATGGCCTCTTCGCGTTCGGTCGACCCCGGACAGTTACGTGCGGCGGTGCTGGCGATTTCCCCGTGGCTGCAGGGTGATGCGCCCGATCCGGCGCGCCCGGAACTGGCCGCGGCGGTCCGGCTGTCCCTGCGCGCGCTGGCGGCCGACGCGCCGGGCCGGACGGTCGAGGTGCGGGTGCCGCCCTTCGCCGCGGTGCAGTGCGTCGAAGGTCCGCGCCACACCCGGGGCACCCCGCCGAACGTGGTCGAAACCGATCCGCGGACGTGGCTCGAGCTGGCGACCGGGCGGCTGGACTGGACCACGGCGGTGGCGGACGGCCGGGTGTCCGCATCGGGCACCCGGGCCGACCTTTCCCACTGGCTCCCCCTCGTCCGGTTCTGACGGACGGGGAGCGCGGGTCACGGCTTGCGGCCGACTCCGCCGGCGATGGTCCGCTGCGCCACGTTGAGGTCCTTGAGCCGCGGGCCGTCCGGCCACCAGTCGGCGCACAGCGTCACGCCGGGGTCGACCAGTTCGAGGCCGGGGAACAGCTCCTCGATCTCCTTCTGCGTCCGGAACGTCCCCGAGCCCATCGGGCTGTGCAGGAAGAAGTCCTCCATCCGGCGCGCGGTCGCGGAGTCCTCGTTCTCGGGGTCGAAGAAGTGGCTGATCCCGACGAAGGAGCCGGACGGCAGGGCGTCGACGTACTCCCGCATGATCTCGGCCGGCCGGTCGTGGTCGCCGGTGTAGTGGTGCAGCGTGCCCATCTGCAGCAGGACGAGCGGCTGGGTGAAGTCGATGTGCTCGCGGACCACCTCGTTTTCGAGGATCCGCTGCGGCTCGAAGATGTCCTCGGCGACGAAGTGGGTGTGCTCGTTCTCCTCCAGCAGCGCCCGGCCGTGCGCGAGGACCACCGGGTCGTTGTCGACGTAGACGACCGTGGTCTCCGGGTTGATCCGCTGGACGACCTGGTGGGTGTTCTCCGCCGTCGGCAGGCCGGAGCCGAGGTCGAGGAACTGGGTGATGCCCGTCTGGCTGGCGAGGAAGCGGCAGGCGCGGATGAGGAAGCCGCGGTTCTCGAACGCCAGGTCCTGGGCCTCCGGGGCGGCCTTCTGCACCTTCTGCAGGACCTCCCGGTCGATCTCGTAGTTGTCCTTCCCGAGCAGGAAGGCGTCGTACACGCGCGCGATGCTCGCTCGGGTCGGGTCGACCCCCACGGGAACTCGTTCGGTCCGGGTCGCGGCGTCGGGCATCTTGAACCTCGCAAGTTCTGTGTTGAAAGTCTCGTACCCTACGTAGAGTAGGACTCCACACGCATGCGGTAAACCGGGTCACCTCTTTGCGCAGGACGGCCCAACGTGTACTTTCGGTAGTCGGCCTAGAACCCCCTGGTGACGTGAGCGCGGAAGGTCCGGGAATGAACGCGGTGAACGCGTCCGCAGGTGAACAGAACATCGGCCCCACGGCACGCCGGATGATCCTGGGCTCCCAGCTGCGCCGGCTCCGGGAAGAAGCCGGCATCACCCGTCAGCAGGCCGGTTACAACATCCGGGGCTCGGAGTCGAAGATCAGCCGGCTCGAGCTGGGCCGGGTCGGCTTCAAGGAACGCGACGTCACCGACCTGCTGACGATGTACGGCGTCGACGACCCGACCGAGCGCCGCACGTTCCTCGAGATGGTCAAGCAGTCGAACGAGCCAGGCTGGTGGCGGCGCTTCGGCGACACCATGCCGAACTGGTTCACCGACCTCGTCGGCCTCGAAGAAGCCGCCGCGCGAATCCAGATCTGGGAACCGATCTACGTCTCGGGCCTGCTGCAGATCGAGCCGTACGCACGGGCGATCTTCAGCCACGGCCGTCCGGAGATGGCCGACGAGCGGGTCGACCAGCTCGTCGCGCTGCGCATGCGGCGGCAGAAGATGTTCAGCAGGCCGGACGCGCCCCGCGTGTGGATGGTGCTCGACGAGTCGGTGCTGTACCGCCCGATCGGCGGCATGAAGGTGCTCAAGCAGCAGATCGAATACCTGCTCGAGATGAGCGCGCTGCCGCACGTGTCGATCCAGGTGCTGCCGTACTCGCGCAGCGGGCTGTCCGCCGAGCACGCGTTTTCGCTGCTGCGGTTCGGCGAACCGGAACTGCCGAACATCGCGTACGTCGAATACCTGACCGGCGCGCACTACATCGAGAAGCGCGAAGAGATCGAAAAGTACAGCCGCGCCCTCGACATGCTGGCCGTCGACGCGGAGACGCCGGAGCGGAGCCGTTCGATGCTCGCGAAGCGCCGCCAGGAGATCTAAAGCGGTAACCGGCAGTAGCGATTAGGCCGTTCGTGCCGTTGCCTATCACCCAATAGGTTAACGGCAGTCCTGGGATTCTTTACCGTCCGAGAACTTTGCAAGAAATTCTGCACGTGCATTTACCGCTGCATGCGAACGTGCTAGCCTCCGATACGCGGGCAAATGCACATGCAGATGCATAGCCTCGGAAGATCTTCCGCATCGAGAGGTGGGACCATGGCTGAGCGATTCGAGAACGGCATCCCGGCCGATCGGCTGTCCGGAGCCCAATGGCGCAAGGCGAGTTACAGCGGCGCGGTCGGCAACTGCGTCGAAGTCGCGCCGCTGACCACCGGCGAGATCGCGATGCGCAATTCGCGCTTCCCGACCGGCCCGGCGCTCGTGTACACGCGCGCGGAAATGGCGGCGTTCCTGGCGGGCGCCAAGGACGGTGAGTTCGACGATGTCCTCGGCTGAGGCCGTCGCCCCCGTCTTCGACATCGAAACCGGACTGCAGGAGCTGGTGGCTCGCGGCTACCAGTTCGTGCACCCGGCCGACGAGCGCGGTGAAGTCCTCGCCGTCGTCGGCGTGCGGGTGCACGACGACGTGGTGGACGTGGTCCGGCTCAACGCCGAAGACGACGTCGTGGCGACCAGGATGCCCGGCACCGAGGAGAACATCTTCGAGCCGGAGCGGTGGCTGTGGCGCCGCCGCGGCGAGGGCGCGCAGGTGCTGACGGAGATCCTCTCCCTGCCGGACGCGTGCTAGGCGGGCAGGCGCACGGCCCCTGTCCGAAGTGGTCAGAACCACGTCGGGCGGGGCCGGGACGGCGATCGGACCGTTTACACTGAAATCGGCCTGACCACGTCTTCCCAGGAGCTCCTCGGTGGTTTCCGACCCGCAAGTCGTGTCCGACCAGCCCGAACCGGAACCCCGTGAGGAGTGCGGCGTCTTCGGCGTCTGGGCTCCCGGGGAAGAAGTCGCGAAGCTGACCTACTACGGCCTCTACGCCCTGCAGCACCGGGGCCAGGAGGCCGCCGGCATCTCCGTCTCCGACGGCTCGCAGATCGTGGTCTTCAAGGACCTCGGCCTGGTCAGCCAGGTCTTCGACGAGCAGATCCTGCAGTCGCTGCAGGGCCACATCGCCGTCGGGCACTGCCGGTACTCGACCACCGGCGCCACCATCTGGGAGAACGCGCAGCCGATCTTCCGCACCACCGAGACCGGTAGCGGCCTCTCCTTCGCGCACAACGGCAACCTGGTCAACACGGCCGAGCTGCGCGAACGCACCATCGAAGCGGGTCTCAAGCCGCACGCGGGCCTGACGGGTTCGTCGAGCGACTCCGACCTGATCTGCGGCCTGCTCGCCGCGAACGCCGCCGACAAGGGCATCGAGGCCGCGGCCATGGAGCTGCTGCCCACCCTGAAGGGCGCCTTCTGCCTGGTGTTCTCCGACGAGAACACGCTGTACGCGGCCCGTGACCCGCACGGCGTCCACCCGCTGGTGCTCGGCCGGCTCGAGCGCGGCTGGGTCGTTTCCAGCGAGACGGCGGGCCTCGACATCGTCGGCGCGTCCTTCGTCCGCGAGGTCGAGCCCGGCGAGCTCATCGCGATCGACGCCGCGGGCCTGCGCTCCTCCCGGTTCGCGAATCCGGACCCCAAGGGCTGCGTCTTCGAGTACGTCTACCTCGCCCGTCCCGACACCACGATCGCCGGCCGCGGCGTGCACGCCACCCGCGTCGAGATCGGCCGGCGGCTCGCCAAAGAGCAGCCGGTCGAGGCCGACCTGGTGATGCCGGTGCCGGAGTCCGGCACCCCGGCCGCGATCGGCTACGCGCAGGGCTCCGGCATCCCCTACGGCACCGGCCTGGTGAAGAACGCCTACGTCGGGCGCACGTTCATCCAGCCGTCGCAGACCATCCGCCAGCTGGGCATCCGGCTCAAGCTGAACCCGCTGCGCGACGTCATCCGCGGCAAGCGCCTGGTCGTGGTGGACGACTCGATCGTCCGCGGCAACACCCAGCGCGCACTCGTCCGGATGCTGCGGGAGGCCGGCGCGCTCGAGGTGCACGTCCGGATCGCGTCACCGCCCGTGCGCTGGCCGTGCTTCTACGGCATCGACTTCGCGTCCCGGGCCGAACTGGTCGCGAACGGCGTCGACCTCGACGGCATCCGGCGCTCGATCGGCGCCGACTCCCTGGGCTACATTTCCCTGGACGGCCTGGTCGCGGCGGCGGAACAGCCGAAGTCGCGGCTGTGCACGGCGTGCTTCTCCGGCGAGTACCCGATTCCGCTGCCGGAGGACGCGCTGATCGGGAAGCACCTGCTCGAAAGCCTCGACGCGGTCAATGGCGCGGCGACCCCCGTCAGTCCCGCCGGGTACGGTGCCGAAGACGCCGTCCGGCGTCCCTGAGTTCCTTCCAGTAGGGAGTCCGTCCACCGTGAGCGAGTCCACGAGCGCCACGTACGCCGCCGCCGGGGTCAGCATCGACGCCGGCGACCAAGCCGTCGAGCTGCTCAAGCCGCACGCCGCGCGGGCCACGCGGCCCGAGGTCATGGGTGGCGTCGGCGGCTTCGCCGGGCTCTTCTCCCTGAAGCTCGACAAGTGGAAGGAACCGGTGCTCGCGTCGTCGACCGACGGCGTCGGCACCAAGATCGCGGTCGCGCAGGCGCTGGACAAGCACGACACGGTCGGCATCGACCTGGTCGCCATGGTGGTCGACGACCTGGTCGTGACCGGCGCCGAGCCGCTGTTCCTGCAGGACTACATCGCCGTCGGCAAGGTGCACCCGGAGAAGATCGCGGCGCTGGTCGGCGGCATCGCCGAGGGCTGCGTCAAGGCCGGCTGCGCGCTGCTCGGCGGCGAGACCGCGGAGCACCCGGGGCTGATGGGCGAGCACGACTACGACATGTCGGCCACCGGCGTCGGCGTGGTGGAGGCGTCCCAGCTGCTCTCGCCGGAGAAGGTCCGCCCGGGTGACGTCGTGCTGGCCCTCGGGTCGTCCGGCCTGCACTCGAACGGGTACTCGCTGGCCCGGCACGTGCTGCTGGACATCGCCCGGATGCCGCTCGACGGGCACGTCGAGGAGTTCGGCCGCACCCTCGGCGAGGAAATGCTGGAGCCGACGCGGATCTACGCGAAGGACTGCCTGGCGCTCGCCGCCGAGACCGAGGTCCGGACGTTCGCGCACATCACCGGCGGTGGCCTGGAGGCCAACCTGGCCCGGGTCATGCCGCGCGGCCTGGTCGCCCGCCTCGAGCGCGGCACCTGGACGCCGGCGCCGGTGTTCGCCCTGATCGGCCAGCGCGGCAAGGTCGAGCGGGCCGAGCTGGAGAAGACGTTCAACATGGGTGTCGGCATGGTCGCGATCGTCGGTGCCGAGGACGTCGACCGGGCGCTGGCCATGCTGACCGCGCGGCACGTCCCGGCGTGGGTGCTGGGCGAAGTCCAGCCGGCCGACGACGTCGACGGCCCGCGTGCGGTGCTGTCGGGTGACCACCCGCGGTTCTGATTTCCGCTCGACCCGGCTGTCACACTGGTTGACGTGGCAGCCGAAGACGTAGTGGTCGGCTCCCGGTTCACGATCCCGGGAGCCGAGTTGAGCGAGCGCTTTTCGCGGTCGTCCGGCCCGGGCGGGCAGGGCGTGAACACCACGGACTCGCGCGTCGAGCTGTCCTTCGACGTCGCTTCTTCGCCGTCGATCCCCGAGCACCTGCGGGACCGGGTGCTGGCCGGGCTCGGCTCGCGGCTGGTCGACGGCGTCCTGACGATCGCGGCGAGCGAACACCGGTCGCAGCTGCAGAACCGCGAGGCCGCGCGCGGCCGGCTGGCGAACCTGCTGCTCGACGCGTCGGCCCCGCCGCCCGCCAAGCGGCGCCCCACGAAGCCGTCTCGCGGTTCGAAGGAGCGCCGCCTGGCGTCGAAGAAGCGCCGGAGCGACGTGAAACGCGGCCGCTCCGGCCGGTTCGAGGACTAGCTCAACGACAGGTGCACGCACTCGCCCGCCGGCCGGTAGCCGACGCGGGCGTAGACGTGGCCGATCCCCAGGTCACCGGGGGTGAGGAACGCCGTGTGGGCCCCGGCCTCGTGGACCGCGCGGGTGAGGTGCGCGGTGAGCGCCGCGGCGATCCCGCGGCCGCGGTAGGCCTCGAGCACGGCGATTCCGGCGATCTCGGTCGTGCCGTCGACGATTTCGAGCGCGAGGCCGCCGCCGACGACCACGCCGTCGGCTTCCGCGAGCAGGTATCCCACCCCGGCACTCGGCTCTCCGGCGTCGCCGGCTTCCGCGGGTTCGCCGAACGCGATGTTCTGCGCGCGGCGCATGCTCCGGAAGTCCTCGGCGGACTCGGGGGCGCGCAGCCGGATTCCCGTCGGCACCGGCCGGTCGATGCGGCCCTCCGGCGGGCAGGTCATCAGCGGTACTCGCCGTTCGAGCCGGTACCCGGCGCCGACCAGCAGTTTCTCCAGGTCGGGGGCGACGTCGGTGAAGTACTCCAGCCGCGGGAGCAGCCCCCGCCGCCGGTATGCCCCGGTCAGGGCGGCGATCTCGGCGGCGGGCGGCTTCGCGCCGTCGTCCGGGATCGCGTAGTTGAGCATCGGGTGGGCCGTGTCCGGCGAGAAGGTGGCGAGGAACGGCCCGACCCGTTCGGTCGTGCGGCCGCGTGGCGCCGTCTTGCGGACATAGGCCTGGATGGCGGACATGGTGAGCCTTTCGAGCGCAGGTCAAGGAACCGCAGCCGGTGACCGGCGTGCGGGCGGGGCGCTGGGCGTCAGGCCTAGCGGAGGCCGACGCCGGGGACGGCGCCAGGCATAGGCGTTCATTCCTTGAACTCGAGCGGGCTCTTCCCGGCCATGTTCGCATGGCCGGCAACCGGTTTACCGCGTTCCGGGTGAGTCCGGTCAGGGATCGCCGTGTTCGCAAGGGAAACTGTGGACAACCCTGTGGATGGATTCGGGGCGTTGCCGGGAAACCCCTGCGGCGCAGGGAAAGTACGCGAAGCGTGCCTGTGTACTACTTCGCCGCCAGCAGGCGCGCCTGCTCCAGCAATGCCTGCAGGTGCAGCCCGCGGCGAACGTCGCAGGGGTGGGTCGTCGTGCCGCTCGCGATCATCGCCGCGAAGTCGTCCAGCAGCGCGGTGTAGGACTCCTGCGCCGAGCCCGGTTTGCGCCCGAGCGTCCGGTACCCGTGCTGCCCCCAGACGGCGACCTCCACGACGGTCGGCTGCACCGGCAGCCGCAGTGAGAGCGTGGCCGTGCTGATCGCGCCGCCGTCGTGGGCCAGCATCAGGTGCCAGAGGTCGCCGGGGCTCTGCCGGGCCGCCACAACCTCGGTGATCGGGCCGAGCGCGGCGTCCAGCAGGTCGAGCGCGTGCGGGCCGATGTCGTACAGCGCGCCGCCGTCGTCCTGCCGCCACTCCGAAGCGGCGTACTGGCCGCCGAGCAGGGCACCGGACAGCCAGCGCGCGCCGCCACCGGCCCAGCCGCCCGCCTGCGCGAGGCCGGCGAGCCAGTCCTGGGTCTGCGCCGAATAACGCAGGGTCAGCACGACGAGCGCGGCCACGTCGGCGGCCGCGACCGCGTCGGCCAGCCGCTGCGCGCCGCCGAGGTCGGCGGCGATCGGCTTCTCCAGGATCAGGTGCTTCCCGGCCTCGGCCGCGCGCACGCCCAGCTCCGCCTGAACCGACGGCGGCACGGCGAACGCGACCGCGTCGACCTGCGCGAACAGCTCCTCGACGCTGGCGGCGGTGGCCGCGCAGTGCGTTTCCGCAAGCGCTTGCGCCGCTTCCGGCCGCCGCGCCCAGACGGCGGTCAGCGCGGTGCCGGGGTGGTCCGCCAGTCCGGGCGCGTGCACCGTCGCCGCCCACGGGCCGGCGCCGACCAGGCCGACGCGCAGCTGTCCGTCCGCGATGAGCTGTCCCACGGCCCGCAGTCTAGGTGTGTCCCGCGTCGCGCCGGAACCGCACCTTCGGCGGGCGCCGACCTGGTTAAAGTGCCTGCATGATCGCCTCCCGCTTCGCCGTCGTCTGCGCCCTCCTGTTCGGCGCCGCCTTCGTGGGTGCCGCACCCGCGTCGGCGGCGGGCACCGACGGGACCTGCCCCGAGGGCGGCGGCGTCACGGTGGTCGTCGACTTCGGCGATCTGGGGCCGCAGCCCCTGGTCCGCTGTGCCGCCGGGACACCCGCGAACGGCATCGCCGCCCTGCAGGAGGCCGGGATCGAGGTGGCGGGCTCGCAGAAGTACGGCCTCGCCGTCGCCTGCCGGATCAACGGCAAGCCGGGCCCCGACGTGGAATCCTGCGCGGGGATGCCGTCGGCCACGGCGTACTGGAGCTACTGGCACGCCTCGCCCGGCGGGACCTGGACGTCGAGCCAGGAAGGTGCCCAGACGGCCAAGCCGGCCCCGGGCGGGTTCGAGGGCTGGGCGTTCGCGCGGCCGAAGTCGGTGAACGACATGCCGGCACCGCCGCGGGTGGCGCCGGTGCGCCAGGCCGCCACGTCCGCGCCCGCGCCCGCCGCCGACCAGGGCGGTTCGTTCCCGTGGGGCCTGGTGATCGGGGCCGTCGTGATCGTGCTGGTCGGCGGCGCGGGGATCGTCGTCGCCCGGCGCCGGCGTGCGCAGTAGGCCACTGCACCCCGGCGCCTGGTGGGCCTGGGCGCTCTCGCTGGCCGTCGCGGCCAGCCGCACGACGAACCCGCTGCTGCTCGGGCTGGTCATCGCCGTCGCCGGGTTCGTCGTCGCGAACCGGCGGAGTGACGCGCCGTGGGCGCTGGCCTTCCGGCTGTACGTCTACGTCGGCGCGCTGATCGTCGCCTCGCGCGTGTTGTTCCGGATCCTCGTCGGCGGCGAAGACGGCGGCCACGTGCTGTTCACGCTGCCGCGGATCCCCCTCACGGCCGGGTTGTCCCTGCTCGGCCCGACGTCGGCGGAGGAGCTCCTCGGCGGCTTCTACGACGGCTTGCGGCTGGCGGCGATGGTGGTCTGCATCGGCGCGGCGAACGCCCTCGCCAACCCGAAACGCCTGCTCAAGGCGGTTCCCGGGGCGCTGTACGAGGTCGGCACGGCGGTGACGGTGGCGTTGACGGTCGCGCCACAGCTCGTCGAGAGCGTGCAGCGGGTACGACGGGCCCGGAGGCTGCGCGCGGGCCGGACTCGCGGGCTGCGGGCCCTCAAGGGCATCGTGGTCCCGGTGCTGGAGGACGCGATGGACCGGTCACTGCGGCTGGCGGCCGCGATGGACTCCCGGGGCTACGGGCGCCGGGAGTACCTCAGCCTGCGGCTGCGGGCGGTGATCGCGTTTTGTGTCCTGGCCGGCCTGGTGGGCGTGTGCGTTGGCGTCTACGGCGTGCTCGACGGGACGTCGTCGGCGTGGCTCGGCGTGCCGTTGCTGGCGGCCGGGCTCGCGGTGGCCGTCGTGGGTTTCGTCGTCGGCGGCCGCCGGGTGCACCGGACGGCGTACCGCCCGGACCCGTGGCGGTGGCCGGAGACGCTGGTCGTCGCGGCCGGCGTCGCGGCGTGCGTGCTGCTGTTCGTGACCGCGCGGGTCGACCCGGACCGGCTGTTCCCTTCGCTGAGCCCGCTGCGCTGGCCGGAGGTGTCCTGGGTGCACGTGGTGTCCGTGCTGGTCGCGGCGCTGCCGGCGGTCGTTTCACCCCCTGTTCCGGAGGTTGCCCGGTGATCGAGTTCTCGCGGGTCACGGTGACCTACCCGGACGCCTCGCGGCCGGTGCTGTCGGACGTGTCCCTGGTGGTCGAAGAGGGCGAGCTGTGCCTGGTCGCGGGGCCGACGGGGGCGGGCAAGTCGACGTTCCTCGGCGCGCTCAACGGGCTCGTCCCGCACTTCACGGGCGGCCGGCTGTCCGGCCGGGTGCTCGTGGCCGGGCGTGACACTTCGGTGTACCCGCCGCGCGACCTGGCGTCGGTGGTCGGCGTCGTCGGGCAGGACCCCCTCTCCGGGTTCGTGACCGACACCGTCGAGGAGGAACTGGCGTACGCGATGGAGCAGCTGGCGGTGCCGCCGGACGTGATGCGCAAGCGCGTCGAGGAAACGCTGGACCTGCTGGGCATCGCGGACCTGCGCAACCGTCCACTCCGGACCCTTTCGGGCGGCCAGCAGCAGCGCGTCGCGATCGGCTCGGTCTTGACGGCGCACCCGTCCGTCGTCGTGCTGGACGAGCCGACGTCCGCACTGGACCCGACGGCGGCGGAGGACGTCCTGGCGGCGATCACCCGGCTGGTCCACGACCTGGGGACGACGGTGATCGTCGCGGAGCACCGGATGGAGCGCGTCGCCCAGTACGCGGACCGGCTGCTGTACCTGCCGGGCGACGGTTCGGTCCGGTCCGGGCCACCGGCCGAGATCCTGGCGACGTCGTCGATCGCCCCGCCGATCGCCGAGCTGGGCCGGCTGGCGGGCTGGTCACCGCTGCCGCTGTCGGTCCGGGACGCGCGCCGGGTCGCGGGGCCTCTCCGCACGCGACTCCGGGAATTGTCGGTGGTGGGTCGTAGTCTCTCGGTGACCGGTTCGGCACTGGATGTGAGAGGGGTGGTGGTCCGATACGGAGATGTCCTGGCGGTACGCGGGGTGGACCTGCGTGTCGGACCGGGTGAGGTGGTCGCGCTGATGGGACGCAACGGCTCCGGCAAGTCGTCGCTTCTCTGGGCGGTGCAGGGCAGCGGCCCGAGGTCGGCGGGGAAGGTCGACGTCGGCGGCGCGGACCCGGCATCGCTCAAGCCACGAGTGGCCCGTCAGCGCGTCGGCCTGGTCCCGCAGACCCCGGCCGACCTGCTGTACCTCGATTCGGTGGAAGCCGAGTGCGCACAGGCGGACACCGAGTCCGAGGTACCGGCAGGGACGGCTCGGGCCCTGCTGGACAGGCTCGCCCCGGGAGTAGCCGGTGAAGCGCACCCCGGCGACCTCTCGGAAGGGCAGCGACTGGCGTTGGTGCTGGCGATCCAGCTGGCGTCGGCCCCACCGCTGGTCCTGCTCGACGAGCCCACCCGCGGCCTCGACTACCACGCGAAAAGGCGCTTCGCCGCGATCCTGCGAGAGCTGGCCTCGCAGGGCCGCGCGGTGCTCCTGGCCACCCACGACGTCGAGTTCGTGGCCACGGTGGCCACCCGCGTGGTGGTCATGGCCGAGGGCGAGGTGGTAGCGGACGGCCCGACAAGGGAGGTGGTGGTCGCTTCCCCGGCGTTCGCACCACAGGTGGCGAAGATCCTGGCGCCGGAGCAGTGGCTGACGGTCGACGAGGTCGCGGAGGCGCTGGCATGAGGGAGGAGGGGAGGGGGCGGGGGGCGGGGGCCAAGGAACCCCGCGCCTGGCCTTCGCGGCGTGCCCGGTCGGCTTGCGCCGCGCGGTGCTGCTGCCCTCTCGGTGGCTTGCACTCGGCCAGCCGGGCGGCTCCTTCGCGGCGTGCTCGGTCGACATGTGCTGCGAGGTGCCGCCGACCTCTCGGCGCCTCCCAACCGCCCGGCTCTGCCGGCATTGCCAGCTGGCGGTGCTCAGCGGGCTGCCGCGCCGGCGCGGGCAAGGGTTGGCGACGTTGCTGGCTGGCACTCGCGGCGGTCCAGCTGCCGGCAGCTCCCGGCATTGTCAGTCGGCGGTGCTCAGCGGGCTGCCGGGCCGGCGCGGGCGAGGTTGGCGACGTTGCCGGTCGGCGCCTGCGGCCGTCCGCGGCAGCTCCCGGCGCGTTCAGCGGGCCGCGGTGCCGGCGGGCAGGTTGGCGTCACCGACCCGGCGCCTCGCAGCCGCCCAACCACTCGTCCCGGCGGGTGACCCGGCATGACTGATTTCCTCAGCCCACCGCCCCGCGCCATCCGACTGACCCCGCGGCCCGCGCTCGTGCTCACCGTCGCCAGCCTCCTCGGCCTGGCCATGTTCACCTGGCCGCTCTTCGCTCACCCGCGCCCCGGCGCCGTCGCGCATGCCGTCGATGCTCCGTTTGTCTTCATGGCGACCCTGCCCGTGCTGATCCTCGTTGTCCTGGCCGAACTGTCCCGGGGTGGCATCGATGCCAAGGCGCTCGCGCTGCTCGGGGTGCTCTCGGCCGTCAATGCCGGGCTTCGGCCGCTCGGGGCCGGGACCGGGGGCATCGAGCTCGTGTTCTTCCTGCTCGTGCTCGCCGGGCGGGTGTTCGGGCCCGGCTTCGGGTTCGTGCTCGGCTCCACGTCGCTGTTCACCAGCGCGCTGCTCACCGCCGGGGTCGGGCCGTGGCTGCCGTTCCAGATGCTTGCGTCGTCGCTGATCGGGCTCGGGGCCGGGCTGCTTCCGCGCAAACCGCGCGGCAAAGCCGAGATCGCCCTGCTCGTCGGCTACGGCGTCTTCGCCGCGTACTTCTTCGGGCTGCTCATGAGCCTGTGGACGTGGCCGTTCCTCGCCGGTGAATCCACTCAGCTCGGCTTCGTGCCCGGGGCGCCGGTGCTCGACAACCTGCACCGGTTCGCCGTCTACACCGTGCTGACCTCGACCCTCGGGTGGGACACCGGGCGCGCCATCACCAACGCCGTCGCCATCGTCCTGGTGGGGCCGGCCATCCTCGCCGTCCTGCGGCGGGCGGCGAGGCGCGCCGCCTTCGGCGCGCCCGTCCGCTTCGGTCAGCCGTACGAATAAAACCCGCGGCCGGTCTTCTTTCCCAGCAGGCCCGCGTCGACCATGCGAAGCAGCAGCGGCGGGGACGAGTACAGCGGCTCCTTGAACTCCGCGTACATCGAGTCCGCGATGGCCTTGATGGTGTCCAGGCCGATCAGGTCGGACAGCCGCAGCGGGCCCATCGGGTGGGCGGTGCCCAGCTCCATGCCGCGGTCGATGTCCTCGGCCGAGGCGAAGCCCGACTCGATCATCCGGATCGCCGACAACAGGTACGGCACCAGCAGCGAGTTCACGATGAACCCGGCGCGGTCCTGCGAGCGGATCACGGTCTTGCCCAGCGCCGACGTCGCGTGCTCCTCCGCGCGGCGGGCGGTTTCCTCGCTGGTCAGCAGCGAGGGCACCAGCTCCACCAGCGGCAGCACCGGCACCGGGTTGAAGAAGTGGATGCCGACCACCTGCTGCGGCCGGCTCGTCGCCATGCCCAGCTTCATGATCGGGATCGACGACGTGTTGGACGCGAAGAGCGCGTCCTCGGCCTCGACGATCTTGTCGAGCTGGCGGAAGACGTCGACCTTCGCCTGCTCCTGCTCGAGGATCGCCTCGATGACCAGTTCGCGGTCGGCGAACTCGGCGATGTCGGTGGTGAACCGGACGCGGCCGAGGGCCTTGTCGGCCTCCTCGGTGGAGAGCTTGCCGCTCTTGACGCCGCGTTGCAGCGACTTCTCGATGCGCGCCTTGCCCGCGTCGAGCGCCGGCTGGTTCACCTCGGTGACCACCACGTCCAACCCGGCCCGTGCGTGCACCTCGGCGATGCCGGACCCCATGAGGCCCGCCCCGACGACTCCAACCCGACTTACCACCGGCTCACTCCTTCATCGCTTCGCAGCCCCAAGCGCCTGTTGGACGCGAATGTGGGCAGCACGCGACGCGCGAGGGCGGTAGCCGGATGTCGCCCGGCGCCGCCCTCGCGCGTTTACGCGTGCTCAACGACGGTACTCGTCGTACCCGTCGTCGTACGGGTCTTCATACCGGCTGTCGGCAGAGTCCTCATGGTGGTTGTCACTGGAGGAGTTACTCGACAGCTCGCGCTGCAAAGCATCGAAGTCGGTCTCGTGCGAGCTGTACTTGAGCTCACGCGCCACCTTCGTCTGCTTGGCCTTAGCCCGGCCGCGCCCCATGGCTCGACCCCCTCGCACAGGGGCGGGGCGGCCGGGGGAATCGGCGGCCCCGCATCGTCTCGACAATTCTTTCCTGCTCACACCGTACCGTGTCCGGGGGGTTCGATGCGACGTGGCACGGTGTGCCGGTCGTGACAGTGTTCGCCGGACACCGGTTACCGGCCGGTCGGTGGCGATCGGCGCAGGTAGACGTGCCACGATCTACCCGTGCTCCGTCCCTTCGTGGCTTACCTGCGGGTGTACGAACCCCTGCTCGCCCTGGGCGATCCGCCGGACGAGCGGCTGCGTGCGGCCGTGGCGGCGGCCAAGCTGCGGCGGACGGACGCGGGCGTGCGCGAGCAGGCCATGTGGCTCAAGTCACAGGTGGCCGCCCCGCGGCGGCTGCTGCCCGCCGAGCTCGCGGACGGCCGTCCCGCGCCCAGCCTGCTGACCGACGTCCTGGTGCTCGACGCCGCCGACGTACCGGGCGGCAAGGCGGAGCACGGTCCGTTCGTCTGCCCGCTGGAGCTGCGCGCCCGCTCGGCGGCGGCGCTGGTCACCTTCCTCGGCGACGCGCACCCGGCGCTGAAGAACGTCGTCCTCGACGAGGGCGGCTTCACCCAGGAGACGATCCGCGGCCGCACGAAGTCGGCGATGGCGGACCTGTCCACGTCGGCGGCGCACACGCTGTCGACGACGTGGACGGTTCCGCTGCCGTGGTTCGTGCTGGTCGAGCCGGACGAGCGCCGCCTGGTCCTCGGCAACGGCCGCGACGACCCCCGCCGCGAGCTGTCCTGGCGCGCCACTCTCGCCGACGCGCAGCACCGGGCGCGGGAGGCCGGCGAGCTCCTGGAACAGACCTTCGGCGACTCCGGCCCGGGCCGCGTGCTGTTCGAGACGCGCCGGTGGCTGGACAACTTCCACGCGGACTCGGTGGTCGAACTCGACTACGGCGGCCTGGTGCAGCTGTTCGCCGACCCGGTCCTGGAAGCCGACAACACGGCCGACGAGGTCCACGACATCCTGGACGCCCTGCGCTCGGGCAACGTCGAGGAGCTGGCCGAGCTGTTCTCGGACCTGCGCGAGTTCTGGGGCGACGTGGCCGCCCGCGAACGCGCCAACTAGCGAACAACCCGCGCCCCGGCGCCGTGGCCGGCCAAGCCAACCAGTGGACAACTCCGCGCCCCGGCGCCGGTGACCGGCCAAACTGTCGGTGCCTGCCGGTAGCGTGGAAAACGGGGGCTGCTCAGCGCAGCTCCGGCACCCGGATCTCCCCGACCGGCCGCCCGCCGCCGGACACTTCCGGTGCGGCCAGCTCTGCCAGCCCCGACACGTCCGCGCCCAAGTACCGCAGGGCTTCCACCGCCAGCGGGGCACACGCCCGCTTCGCGCCGTCGTCCATCTTGATCGCCGCCGCGAAGCCGTCCGGCAGGGCGAACGCCTGGACCCCCTCCGCGCCCGCCTTCGCGATGAGACCCTCCACACCGGACATCAGCGCCGTGTCCTCGCGTCCGGTGCCCGCCACCAGCCACGGGTGCGCCCGCATCGCCGAAGCCACCTCGAAGCACGGGCCGTCCGTGGCGACCGCGATCCGGCCGAACGCGCGCGCCAACCCCGTCAACGAGAACGCGAACAACGGTGCACCACAGCCGTCCACACCCGTGTGGGCGATCGGCTCGCCGGTCAGCGAAGCCACGGCCGAAGCCAGGGCCTGCTGCAACGGGTGGTCCGGGGATTCGTACCCCGACGTCGGCCAGCCCGCCCGGACACACGTCGTCAGCATCGCCGTGTGCTTGCCCGAACAGTTCATCGTCACCCGGCGGGGCTCGGCCGCGTCGCGCATGCTCGGGACGTGCAGCGGGAAGTCCGGCGGGCACGCCAGGTCTTCCTCGCGCAGGCCGGCCGCCGACAGCAGCTCCAGCACCCGCTTGACGTGGCCGGGCTCGCCGGAATGGGAGGCGCACGCCAGCGCCAGGTCCTCGCCCGTGAAGTCCAGGCCCGCGCGCAGCATCCCGGCCGCCTGCAGCGGCTTGTTCGACGACCGCGGGTACACCGGGGACACCACGTCGCCCAGGGCCAGGCGGACGCCGCCTTCCGGGCCCGTCACCACGAGCGCGCCCCGGTGGCTGCTTTCGACGAAACCCGACCGCACCACTTCGGCGAGTACGGGGTTCGTCACTCCGTGCGGCCTTCGTTCTCCAGCAGCTCGTCCACAGTGGCCGAACCCTGTTGGTAGCGCTTCGCGATCTCCGCGTTCAACGTGTCCATCACGCCCTGGACCTCACGGCGGAACGACGACACCGACAGCTCTTCGCTCGCGTACGTGTCCAAAGCAGAAGCCAGCTTCTCGTCCGACAGGGACCCGACGTCGGTCAGGTCCGTGTCGCCGATCAGGGCCTCCGCGTGCCGCCGGTGCTCGCCCGCGCGGGACGGCTCCAGCTGCTGGTGGCGGCCCGAACCGGCCGCCGGGCCCAGCGCGTTGTCGGCGAGGATCGTGGCCAGCTGGTCGACGATGCTGGCCTCGCCCCCGGAACTGCGCCGGGCCTGCTCCGCGCGCACGATGTCGATCCGGGCGTGCAGGAGACGGCGCAGGTAGGACAGGTCGGTCTCTTCCTGCGCGGCTTCGTCGCGCCGCTCGCGCAGCACCTTCAGCGGCAGTTCACCCAGGCCGCTGAGGTACCCCGGGCCGAGCACGCGGTCGATCCGCCGCCTGCCGCCGGGCCGCACTTCGATCACAGCGCAGTTTATCCCGGTTGAGCGTGATCTCGCTGTCAGGGGCGTTGGTTCAGCCACGGAGTTGGGCCGCTGCCGCGCGGCCGGGTGCGGGCTGTTCGGACGGCACCGAATCGGGGTCGATGGCCGCCTGGACGAGGTTGTCCTCCGACCCCGCCAACAGCTCCGCGCCCACCGGCGTCGACCGCTTGACCAGCGCCAACGCGATCGGGCCGAGCTCGTGGTGCTGGATCACCGTGCCGATCCGGCCGACCGTCCGGCCGTCGAGCAGCACCGGGTCGCCGGTCTCCGGGGTGATGTCCGGTGAGCCGTCGAGGTGCAGCAGGAGCAGGTTCCGCGGCGGGCGTCCCACGTTGTGGACTTTCGACACCGTTTCCTGGCCGCGGTAGCAGCCCTTCGCGACGTGCGCGGCCGAACCGACCCAGCCGGCTTCGTGCGGGATCGTGCGCTCGTCGGTGTCGACGCCCACCCGTGGCCGCACCGACTCGACGCGCAAGGCGTCGAACACCCAGCTGCCCGCCGCCCGCGCGCCCGCGTCGGTGAGCCGCTTCCACCAGTCCAGCAGCGCGTCGCGGGGCACCGCCAGGTCCACGCTGAACCGGCCGGGCCAGGGCATCCGCCGGGCGAAGCCGCCTCCGGGCAGCGCCGCGACCGCGTACGGCTCCGGGCCGACCTCGGCGCCGACGGCGCTCAAGACGCGCTCGGCGTCCGGGCCGAGCACGGTGAGCAGCGCGAGCTCGCCGGTCGCGTCCCGGATGTCCACCTTGGACCAGAACTTCATCGCCTCGAGGTACTCGTGCAGCGTCTGGGGGCCGCCCTTGGGCAGCGCACTGGTGACGCGCGGGCCCGGGTCGGTGTCGAGGTACACCGTGCCGTCGAGGTGGGCCAGCACCATGTGCGTCTCGACGCGGCCCTGGCTGTCGAGGACCAGTGCCTCGGTGCCGGAGCCGTCGGCCAGCCCGGTCACGTGCTGCGAGATCACCAGGTGCAGCCACGACAGCCGCTCTTCGCCGGTCACGGCGAGGAACTCGCGGTGCGAGCGATCGATCACGACCACGCTGCGCGAGGCCGTGCGTTGCTCCGCGAAGGGGTCTCCCCAGTGCCAGGGGACGCCGGCTTCGAAGTGGTCGTCGGGGGGAGGGATGGATCCGGGCACGTCCAGCAGCGGCGAGCGGTACGGCATGGTGCCCAGCCTAAGTGAGTACCGTGTGCGCATGCGCGTCCTCGTCTTCCTCGACGGAACCCCGGCCGACCCCGAAGTGGCCCAGATCAAGGTCGACGACCTCGGGCTCATGCGCGGCGACGGCGTCTTCGAGACCATCCTCGTCGTCGACGGCAAGCCCCGGGAACTGCGGCCGCACCTCGAGCGGCTGGCCCGCTCGGCAGCCATGCTGGACCTGCCCGAACCGGACCTCGCCGCCTGGGAACGGGTCGTTTCGCTGGTTCTCGAAAGGTGGTCCGGCGGGCCCGAAATGGTGCTGAAACTGGTGTACACCAGGGGATCCGACGGCGACCCGGCCGCGGTGCCGACCGGCTTCGCGCTCGGTTCGGAGGTCTCGCCGTCGGTCCTCAAGGCCCGCGCCGAGGGCGTCGCCGCGATCACCCTCGAACGCGGTTTCCCGCCGGACCTCGCCGAACGCGCCCCCTGGCTGCTGCTCGGCGCGAAGCCGCTGTCGTACGCGATGAACATGGCCGCCGTGCGCGAGGCGGGCCGCCGCGGTGCCGAAGATGTGATTTTCACCGCCGCCGACGGCTCGGTGTTCGAAGGCCCGACGTCGACCGTGGTGCTCGCGAAGGGGCGGACGCTCTACACGCCGCCGTCGAGCATCGGGATCCTGCCGGGCACCACCCAGGCCGCGCTGTTCCGCGGCGCCGAGAAGGCGGGCTGGGCGGTCAAGGTGGAGCCGCTGACCGTGCGCGACCTCGTCGAGGGCGACGGCGTGTTCATGGCCTCCAGCGTCCGCAAGCTGACCCGGGTGCACACCCTGGACGGCGAGCGGCTGCCCGATTCCGCAGCGGTGTACGCCGAGCTCGTCGCGGCCTACGAAGGCGAGTACGCCTGACCCTGGCTGATCCGGACGACGGCGGGCGCGACCTCTTCGGCGCGGTAGGCGGCGATCTTGTGGTGACCGTCGATGATCAGCTCGCGTTCGCCGTCGGCCAGCACCACCGCGACCGGCCGGTGCCCGGTGCGGATGGCCGTCCGGTAGTAGCCGACGCGGGCCTCGTCCGACGGCGGCCAGGCGTCGGTCGGGGTGAGCAGCCGGTCGTCCGGCAGCCGTTCCGGGCCGCTCACCCGGTAGTCGCCGTCGACGAGCAGGTCGAGAACCGGGCCCAGGGTGGTGGCCAGCGGGCGGCGCAGCTGCCCGGTGGCCAGCGCGATCCGCAGCGACTGCGGCAGCTCCGCCCGCGCCCGCGCGTTCACGTCGAGGAAACCCGTGCCACCGCTGATCGTCACCTGTTCCACGCTTATCAGGACGGGCGGCGGCGCGACATGGTTCCGACCCCTACCCGGACGGGTGCACCGCGTGATCCGGGTCTCACCCGCGCGGCGGTACGGCTTGCTCAGGAAGGCCGGAACCGGATCCGAATACCCGGCCGGGCCTGCGCGAGGGCGCTCAACGCGGCCGTCTTCACGACGGCGGCGACGGGGTAGCCGCCGGTCGTCGGGTGGTCGGCGAGGAACACCACCGGCAGCCCGCTCGGCGGCACCTGGATCGCACCGGTGACGACGCCTTCGCTGGGCAGCTCGCCCTCGAGCGTCCGCCGCAGTGGCGTCCCGTCGAGCCGCAGGCCGACGCGGTTCGACTCGGCCGTCACGGTCCACCCCGCGGAGAGCCCGGCGGCCGGGTCGTCGAACCAGTCGTCGCGCGGGCCGAGCGTCACCGGGACGACGAGGTCGTCCGGCGCCGGTACGGGAACGACGACGTCGGCACCCGCGGGAATCCCGGGCTCGCCGAGCGGGAGGACGTCTCCGGCGCGCAACGGCTCCGGGCCGATGGCCGACAGGACGTCCCGCGACCGGCTGCCGAGCACCGGTTCCACCGCGATGCCGCCGGAGACGGCCAGGTAGCAGCGCAGGCCCGCCGACGGCGTGCCCACCGTCAGCGTCTGCCCCGCGCGGACCGCCAGCGGCGCGTGGGAACCGGCGGCCCGGCCGTCGACGCGGACGTCGACCGCCGGGCCGGTGACCGCCGCCGTCACCGCGGAGGTGAACCGGACGGCGAGACCGCCCAGCAGAGCTTCGATCCCCGCGGCGGCCTCGGGATTGCCGACGAGCCGGTTCGCCAGCCGCAGCGACGCCGTGTCGAGGGCGCCCGAAGGCGCGACGCCGAGGTGGGCGTACCCGGGCCGGCCGAGGTCCTCGACCAGCGCGTACCGCCCGGGGTCGAGCACTTCGAGGCTCCTCACCGCACGCTCCGGAAGCGGACGCGGTCGCCCGGTGCGAACAGCGCGGGTGGGTCCGCGTGCGGGTCGAACAGCGTCGCCGACGTGTGCCCGAGCAGCCGCCAGCCGCCCGGTGACTCGCGCGGGTAGACGCCGGTGAACTCGCCGGCCAGCCCGACCGACCCGGCCGGGACGCGGGTCCGCGGGGTCTCCAGCCGAGGCTGCCGGAGCGGAGCCGGGAGCCCGGTGAGGTAGCCGAAACCGGGTGCGAACCCGGTGAACGCGACCGTGTAGACGGCTTCGGTGTGCAGCGAGACGACGGCGTCGGGCGAAATCCCGGCGTCGGAGGCGATCAAAGAGAGGTCCTCGCCGTCGTAGCGGACGTCGAGGATCACTTCGCGCGGCTCGTTCGCGGGCGGGTGTGCGAGGTCGGCGTCTTCCAGCAGGGCCCGCACCGCCGCGACGCCGCCGACGACGAGCAGGCTGCGCGCGCCCGGCACGAGGTCGACGACCCCGGGCGGGCGCGCGGCGAGCACGGTGGCGTGGGCGGCCCGCATCTGTTCGAGCGAGTCGCAGTCCAGCAGGGCGGCGTCCTCGCCACACCGCCGCCAGCGCACGGCGTCAGCCGACGACGCGGTGCAGCAGGGCCGAGGTGTGCGGCTGCATCTCCTGGCCCACCATCGCGCGCTCTTCGACGTAGCCGAGGGAGCCCTCGATCAGGCCGTACAGGCGCTGGGCGGCGGTGACGTCCTTGGCCGTGGCCGTGCGGATCACCGCGTCCGTGCCGAGCTCCCAGGACGTCTGGTTGCGCGGCTTGCCGTAGTACAGCTCGACGATGCCGGTGTTGTGCGTGAGCAGCAGCTCGATCGTGTCGTCTGCCTGCGGCCGCCAGAACCCGGACTCGCGGGCGGCGGGGCGGATGACGTTGCCGTCGTCGTCCAGCAGCCACGCCCGGGACTCGTGGATCAGGAACGGGCGGCCGTCGTGCGAGATCGTCAGCTGCTGCGCGAACTTGCGCGGGCCGTCGATGGTCGGGTAACCGACCTCGCCCTCACCGCGCCAGACGCCGACGAGCGGCAGCAGCGCGAGGCAGGCGTCGTTGAGGTTCGGTCCCTCACGCAGGTTCGCCGTGTCGTTCGGGATGGGCAGGTCGTCCCACAGCGGGAGGTTGCGGGCGCGGGTGCTCTCCGCGCGCCTCTCCGCTGCCGCGATGGCTTCGTCGCCGCTGGCGGTCATGGGTCAGCGCTGGTCCGCGTACAGCCGGTAGACGACGTACACGGCGAACCAGGTGATGGCCACGCCCGCGAGGACCAGCAAGGTCGTAAACAGTGCTTCCACGGCTGGCAGCTTAGTCCGCCCGGCCCGGGACGGCCCTGCGCAGGGTCGGCGCGGTGAGCACGGTCACCCGCCCGGAAACGCCGTGAAGGCCTCCCTGCCGGAGCAGGGAGGCCTCCACGGGAAACGAACTCAGGCGACCGAGATGGCCAGCTGGTGCAGGCCGGGGCCTTCGGCGGTGACCGAAGCCTCGCCGTTGCCGGTGCGGTGCAGGGCGCGGACCGTCCACTCGCCCGGCGCCGCGTAGAAGCGGAAGTCGCCGTCGGCCGACGAGACGACCTCGCCGGTGAAGTCGCCGCCGCCGTCCAGGAGCCGGACGAACGCGCCGCCGACCGGCCCGTTCGCGCCCGTCACCTTGCCGGCCAGCACGACCTGGCCGCGCGTGTCGTAGTCCGCCGGCGTGGCCTCCTGGACCGGTGCGCCGCAGCTGTCGTCAACCGCCATCACTTGGCTCCCAACTCGACCGGCACGCCGACGAGCGAGCCGTATTCCGTCCATGACCCGTCGTAGTTCTTCACGTCTTCGTAGCCCAGCAGCTCGTGGAGCGCGAACCACGCGATCGAGGAGCGCTCGCCGATGCGGCAGTAGGCGATGGTGCCCTTGCCCTCGTCGATGCCCTCGTCCTTGTACAGCTCCTTGATCTCTTCCTCGGTCTTGAAGGTGCCGTCCTCGTTGGCGACCTTCGCCCACGGCACGTTCAGCGCGCCGGGGATGTGCCCGGGGACCTGGGACTGCTCCTGCGGCAGGTGCGCCGGGGCGAGCAGCTTGCCGGAGAACTCGTCGGGCGACCGGACGTCGATGAAGTTCTTCGAGCCGATCGACTGGACGACCTCGTCGCGGAACGCGCGCAGCGAAAGGTCCTGGTCCTGCGCCTTGTAGTCGGTGCGGTCGCGCTTGACCTCGTCGGAGTTCAGCTCGCGGCCGTCGAGCTCCCACTTCTTGCGGCCGCCGTCGAGCAGCTTGACCTTGTCGTGGCCGTACAGCTTGAAGTACCAGTACGCGTACGCGGCGAACCAGTTGTTGTTGCCGCCGTAGAGGATCACCAGGTCGTCGTTGGAGATGCCCTTCTCCGAGAGGAGCTTCTCGAAGCCCTCCTTGGAGACGAAGTCACGGCGCACCCCGTCCTGCAGGTCGTTCCGCCAGTCGAACTTCACCGCGCCCCGGATGTGGCCGGCGTCGTAGGCGGTGGTGTCCTCGTCGACCTCGGCGAACACGACGCCGGGGGTGTCCAGGTTCTCCTCGGCCCACTGGGTGGTGACCAGGACGTCTTCACGGCTCATGGACAGAACTCTCTTCCTTGGTTGTTCTTCAGGACGCGCGGGCGGGGCTGAAGCGTTTGATGAGCAAGTACATTTCGCAGCCCAGACAGAAGTTGAAGGCCGCGTTGAGGAAGGCGGCGAACAGCGCGAACGCCGTCGCGACGATGCCGAGCGGGGTGAGCCCGACGGCGAAGCCGACCGTGCCGACCAGGGCGAACACGAACCCGACGGCCTGGGCGAACCGCAGCGGCGCCGCGTCCTCCCGCTCGGACGTCGGACCCAGGCGCGGGGCCACCAGCGTCCGGTAGACGATCGAGTACGGCGCCGGCTTCAGTCCGACGAAGGCGCCGATGGCGAACACGACGGTCTGGAGGGCCAGCAGCGGCCACCACTCGGTGACCAGCACGACCGCGAGCACGATCGTCGTCAGGATGGCGGCGAACCGCGGGCCTCGCGGGTCGACGGCCGGTCCGGCGGGCATTCGTTCCTCCAGCTGGAGCAGAGGGGGTGCGTGCGAACGGCACGCGTCAGCGGCATCAGGGCTGGCTGGGTCTCCGGACGTCGTTCAGCGCCGGTCGGTGTGAGCGCGACACAGGCTGCTGCGGACGCGGCAGAGGTCGACTGCGCGTCGCTGCGTCAAGAAGGTGGTCAGCCCGGTCACGGGTGCGAGGGTACCCAGAGCTCCCTCAGAGTGGGAACCACGTTCATACCTTGGGACGATTCCCGTTTTCTGGGACAACGCCCTGGTCAGGGTGTCCGAGTCGTGAGATGCGGCCGCAGCGCGTCGAGCAGTTCGGGCCCCTTGGGGACGCCGCCGACGCGCAGCAGCTCCCGGCCGTCCGGGGTCAGCGCGATCGTGGTCGGCGTCCGCAGCACGGACAGCGACTGCGCGATCTCCGGGGCGTTCGTGACGTCGAGTTCGACGTGGTGCAGGCCGTCGGTGCGCTCGGCCAGCGGCGCGAGCACGGCCTTCGCGTGCCGGCAGGGCGCGCAGAAGGTGGTGGAGATCTGGACCAGCGTCACGGCGGACGCCGGGTCGAGCACGTCGGTGACGGGGCCGGGCAGGTCACGGGCCGGCTTGGCGTCCCGGACCCGGCCGTTGCGCACGCGCAGCAGCACGCCGACGGCCGCGGCGGCCACCAGCGTCGCCACGAGCACCCACAGCCCCGTCACCGCCCGCTCCCTACCTGCTCAGATCCGCGAAGGACACGTTCGCCGCTTCGCCCTTGATCGTCACCGATCCGCTCTGCACCCGCACGCCGGTCGGGGTGACCGACAGCGGCAGGTCCTTCGTGCTGATCGACGCGTTGAAGTTCGGCATCAGCACCTTCTGCACCGCCTGCGGGACGACCGTCGTCTCCTGGTCGTTCCCGAACTGCAGGCGCTTGGGGAGGAAGTTGATCGTGCCCTTGGCCGCGTCCGCCTCGATCATCGCGAAACAGAAGATTTCCAGATCCTTGCCCGCGAACGGAAGGTGTCCCGAAATGCGGACACCGGTGCTCGACTCGTCCTGGTCGGCCTGGCCTTCGGTGGTCTTCGCCGGGGTCGGCGTCGGCTCGCTCTGCCCGCTGTCGCCGTTCTGCACGTACTCGGTGGTCGACGGCTCGATCCGCAGGTCCTTGATCTTGTCCAGCGGGGAGAGGCGGGCCAGGTCGGCGGCCTTGATGGTGACCGAGCCGGTCAGCTTGCCGATGGTGATCGCCTTCGTGTTGCCGTTCGTGAGGTCCGACAGCGGCGCCTTGACGTCCTCCAGCTCGGCGTTCACGGCGACGTCCTGCAGCTTGTCCGCGACCGGGATGCCGGCGGCGGACACGCTGATGTGGCGGTAGTCACCGCCGAGGGCCTGCGTGAGGAACGGGAAACCGTGGATCGTCACCGAGGGGTCGTCGCTCAGCTGCAGCTGCGTGCGGGCCTTCTGCGAAATCATGTGCTCGGCGAACGCCGCGGCCCCGAAATCGGCGCCCACCAGCAGCAGGACCAGCACGACGAGGGCGATCACCCAGCGCCGGGCGCGGCGGCCGCGGCGTCGTGCGTCCGGCCTCGGTGCGGGTCGGTCGTCCCGGGTCACGGGCCTGCTCACCATCGCGTCCGTACTCCTGTTCGTCGGGGACACCCGGATTCCTCCAGGTGTGATCGATCCAGCAAGGGTTAGGTGCCCGGCCGTTCAGCCGCTATTCTCACTTAGCACCGACCAACGCCGCTGTGCGGCGACGACTCGAGAAGGCGGTGCGGCTGATGAGCCTGGACCTTCTGGTACTGACTGCGGAGGCCGACGCCACCTCGGTGCTGCCCGCGCTGGACCTGCTGCCGCACACCGTACGCGTCCGCGCTCCCGAGGTGACGGCCCTGCTCGACGCGGGCCACCGTGACGTGATCCTCCTCGACGCCCGCAGCGACCTGGCTTCGGCGAAGAGCCTCTGCCGCCTGCTCAAGGGCACCGGCGAAGAGGAAGCGGCCACCCCGATCATCGCCGTCGTCGGCGAAGGCGGGCTCGTCGCCGTGAGCGCCGAGTGGCGCACCGACGACATCCTGCTGCCGACCGCGGGGCCGGCCGAGGTCGACGCCCGGCTGCGGCTGGTGACGACCCGCGACGGCGGTTCCGCGCAGGTCGAGGCCGAGCTGCGGGTCGGCGAGCTGGTCATCGACGAGGCGACCTACACCGCCCGCCTGCGCAAGCGCACCCTCGAGCTCACCTACAAGGAGTTCGAGCTGCTCAAGTACCTCGCGCAGCACGCGGGCCGGGTGTTCACCCGCGCCCAGCTGCTGCAGGAGGTCTGGGGCTACGACTTCTTCGGCGGCACCCGCACGGTCGACGTCCACGTCCGGCGGCTGCGCGCCAAGCTCGGTCCCGAGCACGAGCAGATGATCGGGACCGTCCGCAACGTCGGCTACAAGTTCGAGCGGCCGGCCAAGGGCGGCGTGCCTCGCCAGGCGACTCCGGCCGAAGCGCCGGCCGAAGCTCCCGAACTCGCGCACTGACGTCCCCACGTTCACCTGGACGCGGTGACAACCGTCGCGTTGCCTCATCCGCGGGTACGGTCGCAGGGTGACCGGAGAGTGGCGGCAGGAACTGGACGAAAAGCAGCTCGAGGACGTCCGCGGGCTGCTGCTGGCCGTGCGGGAAGCCGACGGGCGGCCCGAGGTCGAGCCCGGGGGTCCGCTCCCCGGCGAGTTCGACGGCGGTGAGCACCTCGTCGCCTGCGTCGACGGCGAAGTCGTCGCGTACGCGCACCTCGACACGACCGGCGACTCCTTCGGGCACCAGGTCGCCGAGCTGTTCGTGCACCCCGCCCACCGCAACCGCGGCTACGGCGCGAAGCTGCTCCAGGCGCTCGACGAGCGGGCCGCGGTCGGCTTCCGGGTCTGGGCGCACGGCGACCACCCGGCCGCGCGGAAGCTCGCGCAGAAGACGGGCCTCGAGCGCAAACGCGAGCTGCTGATCCTGCACGTCGACGTCGAAGGCGCGGACTGGCCGGAGCCGATCCTGCGCGAGGGCGTCTCGCTGCGGACGTTCGTGCCGGGGCAGGACGAGGACGCCGTCGTCCGGGTCAACGCCCGGGCCTTCGACTGGCACCCCGAGCAGGGCGCGCTGACCGCCGACGACGTCCGCGCGGACGAAGCTCGTCCGTGGTTCGACGCGGACGGTTTCTTCCTCGCCGAACACAAGGGCGAGGTCGTCGGGTTCCACTGGACGAAGGTGCACGAGCCCACCCCGGGCCGGTTCGGCGGCGAGCGCGTCGGCGAGGTCTACGTCGTCGGCGTCGACCCGGCCGCGCAGGGCGGCGGGCTCGGGCGGGCGCTCACGCTCGCCGGGCTGCGGTACCTCGCGGGCCGCGGGCTGCGGCAGATCATCCTGTACGTCGAGGGCGACAACGCGCCCGCCCTGGCGGTCTACACCAAGCTGGGGTTCGCGCGGTACGAGACAGACGTCCAGTACGGTCGGTAACCGTTACAAACGGCGTGCCAACAGTCCGTCACAGTGTGCGAACGCCCAGGTCACGGGCCGGACACGGCACTCTTTCGGGCTAGTCGCCCTGCTCACATCGACCGCCTTGTTCACTTTCCGTTCATCTGGAGAGGGGCACCCGTCCACCGTGGCTGCCTAATGTCCGGATCCGGCGCGGCAGCACAGCCGCGACGACCCGGTCAAGCTCCTGATGGAGGAAACAGCAGTGAAGATCATGCGGCCCCTGAGCGCGGTGGGCATCGTCGCGAGCGCCGCCCTCGTGCTCGCCGCCTGTGGTTCCGACCCCGCGGCGACCAACAGCAGCAGCTCGAACTCGGCTTCGGCGCCCGCTGCCACCGGCACCGCCGACGTGGAGTGCGGTGGCAAGAGCCCGCTCTCCGCGGAAGGTTCGTCGGCGCAGAAGAACGCCATCGACATCTTCACGCAGCAGTACGGCAAGAAGTGCTCCGGCCAGCAGGTCAACTACAACCCCAGCGGCTCGGGCGCCGGCGTCAAGCAGTTCAACGCCAACCAGATCGACTTCGGCGGCTCGGACTCGCCGATCAAGGACGCGGACCTCGAGGCGGCCAACAAGCGCTGCGCGAGCGACGCGCTGAACATCCCGCTGGTCGTCGGCCCGATCGCGGTCGCCTACAAGCTGTCCGGGGTGGACAAGCTGGTGCTGACCCCGTCGGTCACCGCCAAGATCTTCAGCGGCGGCATCACCAAGTGGAACGACCCGGCCATCAAGGGCATCAAGGGCAACGAGAGCCTGAACCTGCCGGACAAGGCCATCCAGGTCGTCTCCCGCTCCGACGAGTCGGGCACCACCGACAACTTCCAGAAGTACCTGGGCGCGGCGGCGAAGGCCGACTGGACCAAGGGTGCCGGCAAGAAGTTCAACGGCGGCGTCGGCAACGGTGCGCAGGGCTCCAACGGTGTCGCGACCGCGGTGAAGGCCTCCGACGGCGGCATCACCTACGTCGAGGGCGCGTTCGCCAAGGACGGCCTGACCCCGGCCCTCATCGACAGCGGCTCCGGCGGCGTCGAGCTCAACGCGGCGAACGTGGCGAAGTCCCTGGACGCGGCCAAGTTCCTCAAGGACGGCTCGAAGGACCTGGCGCTCGACCTCAACGGCATCTACGCCAGCAACACCCCGGGTGCCTACCCGCTGCTGCTGACGACCTACGAGATCGTCTGCTCGAAGTACGCGGACCCGAACGTCGCGAAGGCCGTCAAGGCGTTCCTGACGGTGGCGGCCACCGACGGCCAGCAGCCGCTGTCGGCCAAGGGCTACGTGCCGATCCCGCAGTCGCTGCAGACCAAGGTCCTCGACTCCATCAAGTCGATCTCCTGACCCGGTCTTGCGATCGTTTCCCGAGTTGAGACAGGCTGGACCAACTAGTCGATGAGCGAGTCATCCTCGACGCGAACGCCCACCGGCGACCCCGGTGGGCGTTCGTCGTCCGCCACCACGCCCCCGGAGGTCCCGATTTCGGCGCAACCAGCCCCGCCGGCGGCGAACGAGCCGCCCGCGAGTGAGAAACCGAAGAAGGTGCGGCCCGGTGACCGCATCTTCCAGAACCTGACCACCGGGGCAGGGGTCTTCGTCGTCGCCCTGATCGGCCTGATCGGGCTCTTCCTGCTCATCCAGGCCATCCCGGCGCTGCAGGCCGACAAGGCCAACTTCCTGACCAACCACGGCTGGACGACCAGCGACCCGGCGAACATGTCGTTCGGCATCCTCGACCTGCTCGAGGTCACGGTGGCGACGTCGCTCGTGGCGCTGATCATCGCGATGCCGGTTTCGCTGGGCATCGCGCTGTTCCTGACGCAGTACGCGCCGCCGCGCCTGGCCCGCCCGTTCGCCTACGTCATCGACCTGCTCGCCGCGGTGCCGTCGATCATCTTCGGCCTCTGGGGCATCCTGGTGTTCGCCCCGGCGATCGAGCCGTTCTCGCAGTGGGTCAACGACACGTTCTCGTGGTTCCCGCTGCTGGCGCCGGGCAACGTCGCGCCGAGCGTGCGCGGCACGATCTTCACCGCCGGCATCGTGCTGGCCGTGATGATCCTGCCGATCATCACCTCGCTCTCGCGCGAGGTGTTCGAGCGGACGCCGACCCCGCACATCGAGGGCGCGCTGGCCCTCGGCGCCACCCGCTGGGAGGTCATCCGCACCACGGTGCTGCCGTTCGGCAAGGCCGGCTACGTCGGCGCGTCCATGCTCGGCCTCGGCCGCGCGCTGGGCGAGACGATCGCGCTGGCCGTCATCCTGCTCATCCCGCAGGGCAAGAACTTCGACTGGAGCCTCTTCGACGGTGGTGCCACCTTCGCCTCGAAGATCGCCGCGAACTACAGCGAGTTCAACAACGAGGTCTCGGCCGGGGCGTACATCGCGGCCGGCCTGGTGCTGTTCGTGCTCACCTTCGTCGTGAACTTCGCCGCCCGGTCCGTCATCGGCAAGAAGGGGGACTGAGCATGTCCGTCACCTCGCTCGAAGCGCCCGCGGCGACTCCGGCGTTCCAGCAGGTCAGCCTGGCCCGCAAGGTCAAGAACGGGCTGGCCACCACGCTGGTCTGGCTGTCGTTCCTGATCGCCGTCGTCCCGCTGGTGTGGGTGCTCTACACGGTGATCGCGAACGGCATCAAGCGCATCCCGTACAGCAACTGGTGGTCCGAGGACTTCGGGGACGTGCTGTCCGACGAGGTCGGCGGCGGTGTGCTGCACGCCATCATCGGCAGCCTGCTGCAGGGCCTCGTCTGCGCGATCATCGCGGTGCCGATCGGCATGCTCGTCGCGATCTACCTCGTCGAGTACGGCCGCGGCAAGCTCGCCAGGGCGACCACGTTCATGGTGGACATCCTCTCCGGTGTTCCGTCGATCGTGGCCGCGCTGTTCATCTACGCGCTGTGGATCACGACGCTCGGCCTGCCGCGCAGCGGGTTCGCCGTCTCGCTTTCCCTGGTGCTGCTGATGATCCCGGTGGTCGTCCGCTCGTCGGAGGAGATGCTGCGGATCGTCCCGGACGACCTGCGCGAGGCGTCGTACGCGCTGGGCGTGCCGAAGTGGAAGACGATCATGAAGATCGTGCTCCCGACGGCGTTGTCCGGCATCGTCGGCGGCGTCATGATGGCCCTCGCCCGCGTGATGGGCGAGACCGCGCCGCTGCTGGTCCTCGTCGGTTATTCGGCCTACACGAACTGGGACATCTTCCACGGCGAGCAGGCCGCGCTGCCGCTGCTGATGAACAACGAGCGCGTCAGCAACCCGATGGACCCGGGCTCGGTCGGCTTCGACCGGATCTGGGGTGCGGCCCTGACCCTGGTGCTCATCATCGCGCTGATCAACCTCCTCGCCACCGTGTTCGCGCGCCTCGTCGCCCCGAAGAAGAAGTGAGCTGTTCCTGATGGCCAAGCGAATCGATGTCAAGGACGTCGACATCTACTACGGCAAGTTCCACGCCGTGGACGGCGTCACCCTGTCCGTGCCGCCGCGCAACGTCACCGCGTTCATCGGCCCGTCGGGCTGTGGCAAGTCGACGGTGCTGCGCACGCTCAACCGCATGCACGAAGTGATCCCCGGCGCCCGCGTGGACGGCCAGGTGCTGCTCGACGGCGAGGACATCTACGCGTCGTCGGTCGACCCGGTCCAGGTGCGCCGCACGATCGGCATGGTCTTCCAGCGCCCCAACCCGTTTCCGACGATGTCGATCAAGGACAACGTCGTCGCGGGCCTGAAGCTGGGCGGCACCAAGGGCAAGAAGACCCTCGACGACATCGCCGAGCGCGCCCTGCGCGGCGCGAACCTGTGGAACGAGGTCAAGGACCGCCTCAACAAGCCGGGCGGCGGCCTCTCGGGTGGTCAGCAGCAGCGTCTGTGCATCGCGCGGGCGATCGCGGTCCAGCCGGACGTCCTGCTGATGGACGAGCCGTGCTCGGCACTGGACCCGATTTCGACGCTCGCGATCGAGGACCTGATCGGCGAGCTGAAGAAGGACTACACGATCGTCATCGTCACGCACAACATGCAGCAGGCGGCCCGGGTTTCCGACCAGACGGCGTTCTTCAACCTCGCCGGCGTCGGCCAGCCGGGCCGGCTGGTGGAGCTGAACGACACGGAGAAGATCTTCTCCAACCCGGACGAAAAAGCCACGGAAGACTACATTTCCGGTCGCTTCGGCTGAGCAGCCGTTGCTGCGGAAGGCCTTTCTCACCGGCGCTCGGGGCCGGTGAGGAAGGCCTTTCGTTTTGTCCAAAATGGAGAGACGAAAAAGCCCCCGGCGCCGGCCGGGGGCTTTTCCTTTTGCAGGCTCAGATTTCGTCGTCGGTGCCGTAGCCCGGCATCTTGCCGGTGACCACGAAGATCATCCGCTTGGCCACCGAAACCGCGTGGTCGGCGTAGCGCTCGTAGAAGCGGCCCAGCAGCGTCACGTCGACCGCTGAAGCCACCCCGTACGGCCATTCGCGGTCCATCAGGACCGTGAACAGGTGGCGGTGGATGTCGTCCACCTGGTCGTCGTCGGACTCGATCGACTTCGCCGCTTCGATGTCCTTGGAGTGGATGACCTGCTCGACCTGGCGGGCCAGCTTGACCGCCACCTCGCCCATCTCGGCGAAGTACGGGCGCACCGAATCCGGCAGCACCGGCTCGGGGTGACGGCGCCGGGCGGCCTTCGCCACGTGGAGCGCCAGGTCGCCCATGCGCTCCAGGCTTTCGGCCGCGTGGATCGCCGCGAGCACCGTGCGCAGGTCCGTCGCCACCGGCGCCTGGAGGGCCAGCAGGGCGTACGCCTGCTCCTCGCACTGGGCGCGGGCGTCGTCGACCTTCGAGTCGTCGCTGATCACCTGCTCGGCGAGACTGAGGTCGGCCTCCAGGAGGGCGCGCGTGGCGCGCTCCATGGCGTCGGCGACCTGGACCGACATCCCCGCCAGGTGGTCGGCGAGCTGTTCGAGTTCGACATGGTAGGCCTCACGCATGGCCCAACCCTACGGCCAACCGTGGCCAAACACCGCATCGCCGGGTGAACCGCACGTGAACCCGGACTAACGATCCTCGCGGATCAGCCGTTGCTCGTGCTCTTGCGGGTGGTGGTGGACTTCGAGGTGCCGCTGCTCTTCGGCTTCGACGTGCTGGTCGGCGGCGCCTGCTCGCTGCGCGGGATCGGCGCGTTCGGGTCGGGCAGCGGGGTGTTGTTGCGCAGCGCTTCGAACAGGGCCTTCGTCTTGCTGAGGACGAGCACCTCGTTGCCGCGGCTGTTGGCGATGCCGACGGTCGGGACGGTGAGGAAGGTGATCTTCGACGGGTCGAGGCCCTTCATCGACTGCGCCAGCGTCATCATCTGCTTGACGCCGAGGTTGTCGCCGAAGGTGGCCTTCGCGAAGGCGGTGATGAAGTCGCTGAGCTTGCCGGGGTCGAGCACGACGTCCGAGGACATGACCTTCTTCAGCAGGGCGCCGATGAACTCCTGCTGCCGCTTGATCCGGTCGTAGTCCGACTTCGCCACGTCCGCCTTGACGTGCCGCGCGCGCACGAAGTTCAGGGCCTGGTCGCCGGAGATCGTCACATCACCGGTCTGCATCAGGACCTTGCCGAGGATCTCGTCGTCGATCGGGATGTCGGTATGGATGGTGACCCCGTGCACGGCGTCGACCATTTCCTTGAAGCCATTGAAGTCGATGCCGACGAAGTGGTTGATCCGCAGGCCGGTGATCTGCTGGATCACCTTGGTCACGCAGGCCGGCCCGCCCACCGCGTACGCGGTGTTGAGCTTGGCGATCTTCTGCCGCGGGGAGACCTGGTCGGTCGTCTTGTTCTGCGCGGGGTCCCAGCGCTGGCAGTCGGGCCGGTCGATCTCGAGGTCACGCGGGAACGACGTGACGACGACCCGCTTCCGGTCGGCCGGGATGTGCGCCACCATCACGGTGTCGCTTCGCGCGCCCGGGTTGCTGTCGGCGGTGCCGACGCCTTCTTCGGCGGAGGCGCCGTCGCGGGTGTCGGAGCCGACCATCAGGAAGTTCTCGTCGTTGGCCTGCGCGTCGGCGTCCTGGATGTCGGACGAGTTCTCGTCGAGCGCGGAGACCTGGGTGAACTTGGCGTCGAAGTAGGTCTGCGCGCCCCAAGCACCACCGATGCCGAGGAAGACGAGCCCGGCGACGACGGCGGCGGCAATCCGCCCGAACCGCGCCGCCCGGTCGGTCTTCAGCTGCTTCTTCTCCTGCAGCCGCGTCTGCTCGGGTTCGGGCGCTTCTTCGGGCGACGGCGTGGTGGCGACGACGCGGTGCAGGGCGGTGCGGGTGCTCTCGATGAGGGAGGTGGGCGAGAGCCGTTCACGGCGTTCCCGCCGCTTGGCTTCCTCGGCTTCCATCTCGTCGTGCGCGGCGGAGAACCGGGCGAGGGTGTGGTCGATCTTGCGGCGGTACTGGGTCGCCTCGTCGATCGCTTCCATCTCGTCGGTCATGGTGAGCGGATCGAGAGCGGCCCGAGGGGGCACGCCGGCCGGAGCATCGGCGGCTGGGGGGTGGCCGTCGGGCGCTGCGCCTTCGGCTGCGCGGCGGGCCGCGGGGCCGTCGGAAGTGCGCTGGGATGCGGCTGCTTCGGCACCTGGTGTGCGGCGGGGGCCGTCCTGCGCGGCGCCTTCGGCGGCGGCCGCTGCGCGGCGGGCAGCCGGGCCATTGGCGGCGCGGCGGGGCGCTGGGCTGTCCGGGGTGAGCCGTTGGGCGGCGGTTTCCGCTGCGCGGCGAGGGGCGATTCCGTCGGCGCCAGGCGTGCGGCGGGGCGCTGGGCTGTCGGGGGTGGGCCGCTGGGCGGCGGTTTCCGCGGCGGCTGCGCGGCGAGGGGCGATTCCGTCGGCGCCGAGCGTGCGGCGGGGCGCTGGGCTGTCCGGGGCCGGGCGCTGGTCAGCACCTGCACGGCGGGCACCGTCGGCAACGGCTGCGCGGCGGGGTGCCGGGCCATCCGGACCCTGGGGCGCGGCTGCGTCGGCAGCTGCTGCTCGACGGGCACCATCGGCAGCGGCGGAGCGGCGAGGTCCTGGGCCATCCGGGGCCGGGCGGCGCGAGGGCGCCCCTTCCGGTGCGTTCGCTGCGCGGCGGGGGCCATCGAGCGGCCCTTCCGCGGCGGCCCGGCGAGGTGCGGGGTGCTCGCCGGTGCGGCGAGGGGCGATCCCCTCGGCGCCGGCTGTGCGGTTGGGGGCGATTCCGTCGCCGCCGGGCGTGCGGTTGGGGACGATCCCGTCCGCACCCGGCGTGCGGCGGGGTGCCGGGCTGTCCGGCGTGGGCCGCTGGGGCGCGGCTGCGCGGCGAGGCGCGGGGCCGTCTGCCATCGCTCGGCGGGGGGCCGGACCGTCGGGGCGCCGGGTCTGCGCGTCCGCGCGGCGGGGGCGCGGGCTGTCCGGGGTCGGTGCTGCTCCATCTGCCGCGGGGCGGGTCTCCGCTGCCTCGGCGGCTACCCGGCGGGCTCTCCGCGGGGGCTGCGGGGCCGCCGCCGTCTGCTGGGGGCCCGGGTTCGCTGCCGGGGGGCGGCGCTGGAGGGGGGCCTCCGGCTGGGGGGCCGCCGCCGTGGTGCGTCGCGGCTGGCGGGGGCGCGGGGTGCGTGATTGACGCGTCGCGTCCGTGGGTACTGGGTTCTCCGTAGGTCCCTGTGCCGCGCGCGGCTGGGCCGGCGGGACCCGGCGTCCCGGCTGGTCGGCACGGTCCTGCTGCTCCCGGGGCGGCACCGGCCGGGTGCCGGTGGTCCGGGCGACGACGTCGGAGACGCTGATCCCGCCCTGGTCCTCCATCGACCGGCGGCGGCCGGTGCGGCGACCGGTTCCCGGGCTGTCGTGCTCGTCCGGCACTCGGTCTCCTCTCGCGCGTCCGGTGGGCGGACTGGAACTTGGCCGTCTTCCCCCGCAGGAGGTGATCGTTCCCCCGGCGGTTTTCGTTATCGTACGGATACCCCCCGTTCGTGACGACACCCTCCCGGAATTTTCTTCACCTTCAGTCGACGAACGGCCGGTGGGCGTCGACAAACGGGTGATGCACCGCGTCGGTGAACCGGAGTAATGCCGTGCTTGCGTTACTCAGAGTGGGTTATTAACTGTGCCGTTTGCGCGTCGTGATAGGCCACTTTGTTGCGGCCCGCGCGTTTCGCCGCATAGAGCAGCCTGTCGGCGCTGCGCAGCTGGCGCTCCGGCGACCCGGCGCCCCGTGCCGCGTGTGCCAGGCCCGCGCTGATGGTCACCCGCAGCCCCGGCTGGAGTTCTGACCAGGGGTGACGCGCGACACGCAGCCGGGCGCCCTCGACGAACCGCACCGCGTCCCGGGCGTCGACGCCCGGCAGCCACAGCACGAACTCCTCGCCGCCGTAGCGGGCGCAAAAGCCGCCCGGCGGCAGGTCCTCCTGCAGCAGATCGGCGACCCGGCGCAAGACGCGGTCGCCGACGAGGTGACCGTACGTGTCGTTGACGCTCTTGAACCGGTCGAGATCGACCAGTGCGATCCCCAGCGGCGGACGGTCGGTGAACGGTCCGTACAGCCGCTCGTCGAGGTACCGGCGGTTGTAACTCGACGTCAGCGCGTCGCGGAGGCTGCCGTCGCGGGCGATGTCCAGCGCGGACCGCAGGTGCAGGTAGGCGCGGCGCCAGTCGCCCTGGGTGGCGAGCAGGCCGGCGATGGCTTCGTGCAGGCGGAGCAGGTCCGGCGGCCGCGCGCCGGCTGCGCATCCCAGTGCGCCTTCGCTCTCGGCTGTGCCCACCTCCGCCACCCCTTGGTTGTCGTCGCGGTGGCGGCCGCGCTTGAGGCGCCGGTACGGGGGAAGGTGAATTTCGCTCAAACGGGACGGTGACGGTTACTCTGCGACACCGTCAGCCCAGAGTCCGGAGAACGGCTCGATGGCCTTGAGCTGCTCGAACTGGTCCTTGGCCCAGTAACTCACATTGGCCGACGGATCGTTCAGTAACGATGTGTAGTCGGTCCAGGCGACCCAGCGCCAGTCGCCGACCTCATCCGGGTTCGGCGCCGGCTCGGTGTCGGCCCACGCGGCGAACACCGGGCAGAACTCGTTCTCGACGATCCCCTGGAACGGCGGCGTCCGGTAGCGGTAGTTCGGCAGCACACAGTGCAGCCCGGACAGCGACGGCATCCCGAGCTCGTAGCCGGCGCGCCGGCGGACGGCGTCCTCGAGGGTTTCGCCGGGTGCGGGGTGGCCGCAGACGCTGTTGGTCCAGACCCCCGGCCAGACCTTCTTGTGGAGCGCGCGCTGGGTGATCAGCAGGGCGTTGTCGCTGCGCCGCAGGACGTAGCACGAGAAGGCCAGGTGCAACCGGGTGTGCTCGTGGTGGCTGGCCAGCTTCGGGCCGGTTTCGCCGGTGGGCACGCCGTCCTCGGTGACGAAGACGATCTGCTCGGTTTCGGTTTCGGTCGCGGTATCCACGTGCCCCAGTGAACACGACGGCGCGCGGTGGCCCGTACCGCGAGGCGGGTGGGTTACCGGTGGTCCGCCCGGCGGGGTGACGGCCGGTTACCGCGCGTTGAGGTGCTCGACGAGCAGCGTGGTGACGGCCTCCGGGGCCTCCTCGGGCGCCCAGTGCGTGACGTCCTCGAGCATTTCGAAGCGGTAGGGCGCGGTGACCCAGTTCGCGGTGTCGAGAGCGGCGGTCGAGCCGAAGGAGACGTCCTCGGTGCTCCAGACGTACAGCGTGGGGACGGCGATCTTGCCGATTTTCCCGCCCGGGCGCCCGCCCCGGTACCAGTTGAGGGCGGCGGTGAGCGCGCCCGGCTCGGACAGCCGCTGCACGTAGTCATCGACCTTGGAGGGCGGCACGCGCCGCTCGAACATGTCCCGCAGCGCGCGGGCGTCGTTCTCCAGCATCCGCCGTTCGGTGACGCGGGTCTGCCGCCACTCGGTCATGTAGCGGCTGCGCAGGTACTGGTCCTCGTCGGTCTTCATGGCCTCGGCGAGCGCGGCGGGGTGCGGCGTGGAGACGACGGAGAGGCTGCGCAGCCGCTCCGGGTGCGCGTCGGCGGTCCACCAGGCGACGGCGCCACCCCAGTCGTGCCCGACGAGGTTGAACTTGGGCCAGCCCAGCGCTTCGGTGATGGCGACGACGTCCCCGACGAGGTGATCGATCGAGTAGTCCCCGGCCTGCTCGGGCCGCACATCGGGCGAGTAGCCACGCTGGTCCGGCGCGACGGCCCGGAACCCGAGAACACCGAGGGTGGCGACCTGGTGCTCCCACTCGACGGCGGCTTCGGGGAAGCCGTGCAGGAGGAGGACGGGCCGTCCGTCCTCGGGACCGGCGGCGATGGCGTCGAAGGAACCGGCCTCGGTGGGAATGCTGATGTGGTCGATCACGGCTCGAATCTACTTCGCGCGGTTGAACGCCAGGTCAACGGTCGGAGAGCGGCAGCAGCGCGCAGTCCGGGCCCAATCGGTCGAAACCGAGCACCTCGACGTGACTGCTGGTCAGAACGTGCAGGGCGCTGCGGCCGGCCAGCGGGCGCAGGTCCAGCACACCGGTGCCCCGCACGGTCAGTTTTCCGAGGTGGCGGAGACCGGCCAGCGGCGTGAGATCGAGCACGGTGTGTCCGGTGTTGAGCCGGAGATCTTCCAGCCGGGTCAGGCCGGAGAGCAGCGAACTGTCGGCCAGGGTCACGCCCGTGAGGTCGAGGAGCCGCAGTTCGGTCAGTTCCGCGACCGGTGCTGGATCGACGGCGGGACACGCGAGCAGCCGCAGCCGCTGCAGCCCGTTCGCCCAGCGTCCGAGCAGGCTCACGTCCGTGAGTGCTTGGCATCCTTGGAAGGAGAGCGACACCGGCGCGGTGAGGAAGGTCAGCGGCGTCAGGTCGGTGAACCGGAACGCGTTGCTCAGCGACAGCGAAGACAGGCCGGCCAGGGGCACGAGGCCGGCCAGCCGCTCCGGGTCGTCGATCCAGCTCAATTGCAGGTGCCGGAGCTCCGGCAGTTCGGCCAGCGCGTCCCAGCCGTGGGTCTCGACCCTGGCTTCGAAGGACGTCAGCCCGCGCACCTCGGTGAGTGGCGTGAGGTCGAGCGATCGGGGCAACGCCGGTCCGGTGAGGGCCAGCCTGGCCAGCCCGGTGCCGGCCAGCGAAGGCAGGTCGTACCCGGCGATGTCCGCGACTTCGAGGGACTCCAGGCGGCAAAGGTCGCGCACGAAGCCGAGCCGGCCGTATCCGTCGTCGAACGAGCAGCGCAGCCCGACGAGCCGGCGCAGGCGGTCCAGTCCGGCGAGCATCGCGGGGTCGGTGATGCTGAGAAACCCGTCGATCAGCGGGGAGTCGGCGAGCACGCGTTCGGCGAATTCGGCGGGTTCGAACTGTGCCCTTGCCGCGACCAGTTCCATCGCGACCACCGGATCCTGATGGGAGCCGTACCGGGCGAGGAGTTCCAGGGCCTGGGGACCGCCGATCAGCGCGGCCGCGCGCACGGTCGCCGCCGTCGAGAGCGGTTTTTCGGGATCGCAGTCACGCAGCAGGTCGAGGACGAACTCGCCCGCCGACGCCAGCGCCGACGCTTCGGCGAACGTCTTCGGCGGGATCAAGGCGGCGGCCCGGTCTTCGATCTCGTTCCGCAGCTGCTCGTTCAGCTCGGGCGAGGTCTCCAAACAGGCCAGCGCGACGAGGTCGAGTTTGAGCCGCCGCTTTTCGTCCGCGTCCCAGCTGAGGATCCCGTCGAGCAGGGCCTCGCGTTGGGCCGGGTGGGCGTGGCCCGCCGCCAGGACCACCACCTCGCGCCACTCGTCCAAGTGCGCGTTCGCCGTCAGGACGCCGATGTCGTCCTCTTCGATAGCAGCCTGCGCGGCGAGGTACTCCTGGAACGTCCGGTGCACGAAGTCGATCCGGCCCGGCACCGGTTCGCGCAGCACGCCGCCGCGGTCGAGGAGGTGGCGGAACACCGTCCGCGGAGTCACGTCGATCTGGCCCATCGACCGGAGTTTCGCGGCGATCCGGCGTTCCGTGTCACCGGCCGTGGCGTCCGTGTGGCCATTGCGAACCAGCCAGTACGCGAGGTGCCGCAGCAGTACCAGTTTCTCCGTCAGGGAAAGCCGAACGGTGGCTTCGATCCGCCGTTCGACGTCACGGCTGCTGAGCAGCATGCGCAGTGCGACGTCGTAAAGCTCCATGCGGTTGTCCGGCAGGTGCCCGCTGCCTTCGTGGTGCAGGGCGCAGAGCAGCGCGCACAGCAACGGGTTCTCGGCGAGCCGCCGCAACGCGCTGTGCGCGCTGATGGCCGCGAGCAGGGCATCGCGCTGGGCGTCGAGTGGCTCGCCCGGCAGCGCCGCGTGCCAGCGCGTCACGAACGTCCGGACGTCCTGGCGCGTCATCGGCTGCAGCCGCACCTCGCTGAACCCCTCGCCCCGCAGCCAGTCCGGGGCCACCGCGGCCGGGCGGGTCGTGACCACGAATCGAGCGCGCGGGAACGCCACGACGAGCTCGCGCAGCCATTCGCGCACTTCGCGGCGACGCTCGTCCGGGACTTCGTCGAGGCCGTCCACGAGCAGAACTCCGCGACCGCGGCGCAGGCGCTGTTGCACCCAGCCGGCCGGCATCTCGTCGGCGATGTGTCTGCCGACCTCGTCGAGGAAGTGCTCCGGGGTGGGCAGGGGGGTGTGGCTGAACCGCCGAAGCCGCACCAAGAACGGCTCCAGCTCGTCCCAGCCCTCGATGTCTCGCAGGCGACGGCTCGCGCACTGCACGGCCAGCCACTGCAGGAGCGTTGTCTTGCCCGAACCGGCTTCGCCGCGCAGGAGGATCCGCGACGTCCGCGGCAGCACGTGCTCGATCCGGTCGGCGGCTGCCGCATCGTCGTTCGAGGTGACACTCAGGCTCAGGTAGGCGACCGATAGCGGGTACAGCCGCGTCGCGTCGGTCAGGCCCGCGCCGTACAGCGCCATGCGGTCGAGCGCGGTGATCACCTGACGGCGGAAATCCGCCGCGAAGTCGTCCGGGGGCCGGCGTTCCGGCAGGACACTCAGCACGTTCCGGACGGTTTCGAGGATCTCCGTCTCCCGGCGCAGGATCTCGACGAGCGCGCCCGGCTGGAATCGCGGCAGGGTGCTGGTCACCTGGACGAGGTAGGCGCAGCATTCCCGGAGGACCCGCTGGTACAGCTCGACGGCGTCCGTCGAGAGGAGGAACTCGTGCGGGACCCGAGGCGCCGTTCGGAGAAGGTAGCGATAGAGAAAAGCCGCGTCGAGGTCGATATCGAAGAGGTCGTCATCGGTCAACTCGGCGCGTTCGAAAGTCTCCCGCGCGGCGTCGATCGTGGCCGCTCGCTCGTTTTCCGGTACCGCGCGGAACTCGACGTCGAGGAACGGCAGCAGGCGGTCGGCTACCCGGTCTTCGAGGTTGGTGAACAGGAGCCGGAGTTTGCGGCGGTCGTTGAGGCCGGTGACCTGCTTCTCCAGCAGGTCGAGGGCCCTGGCCGAGGCGTCCGCGGCGATCGGGCGGTCGCCCAGCCAGATCTTCGCGGCGGCCTTCACCACCGCAGTCGTCAACGCGATTGCTGAGGCTTCGAGGCTCACCGGTATCAGGTTAGCCCAGCACCTCCGCCGTTGTGGCCACCGTCACCAGCGGGCCGTACAGCCGCAGGATGTCCAGCGCCTTCGCGTGGCTCTCGTCGTCGACACCCGCGCAGGCGTCCGATACCACCGTCACCGAGACGCCCGCGTCCGCTGCCGCCAACGCCGTCGACAGCACGCAGCAGTCCGTCGAGACGCCCGCGAGGACCAGGCCCGCGCCGCCGACGCGGGTGGCCATTCGCGGGGTCCACTTGCCGAACGTGGTCGCGTCCACAGTGGACGCCGGGTGGAACCGGTCGATCACCTGGTACAGCGGTGCGTTCGGTGGCTGCAGGGCGAACGGCCACTGGGCGTAGTACCGCTTCCACGCTCCTTCCGGCTGCGAGGGCGCGACGAACCGCGTGAACACGACGTTGTTGCCGAAGGCCGTCACCAGACGCTCGATCGGCGGGACCACCTCGGCGAAACGCGGGGTGAACCACGGGCTCGCCCGGTCGGCGAACACGTTCTGCAGGTCGATGACTGCCAGGACCGACTTCACGCCGCCTCCTGCACGCGGATCCGCCGCCGGGTCGACAATGTCACCAGGAAGCCCAGCGCCAGGGCCAGCAGGACGCCGAGGTTCGCGTACGCCCATGCCCCGTCGCGGCCGCCGAGGCCGAACGGTGCCAGCAGGTACCCCTGCCACTTCAGCCAGTCCGCGGACGTGTTCGTCACCAGGCCCCAGCCGAGCGCCGTCGCCACCAGCACCAGGGCGATCGGCCCGACGCGGACGTCGCCGTACCGGCCGGCCGGGTCGAAGAGGTCGCGCTCGGCGTAGTCGCGGCGCCGCAGCAGGACGTCCGCGAGCATCACGCCGCACCAGGCCGCGACCGGGACGCCCAGTGTCACCAGGAAACCCTGGAACTGGCCGAGGAACTCGCCGCCGAAGAAGACGATGTAGATCGTGCCGAGGATCATGATCACGCCGTCGACGAGCGCCGCCGCCGGGCGCGGGATGCGCAGGCCCGCCGAGAGCAGGGCCAGCCCGGACGAATAGATGTCCAGCACCGCCCCGCCCACCAGGCCGAGCACCGCGACGACCGCGAACGGCACCAGGAACCACAGCGGCAGCAACGTCGTCAGCGCGCCGATCGGGTCCGCGGCGATCGCCTTGTTCAGGTCGGGTGACGACCCGGCCAGCAGCAACCCGAAGACCAGCAGCACCAGCGGGGCCACCGACGCGCCGAACGTCGTCCAGCCGACCACGCCGCGGCTCGACGACGAGCGCGGCAGGTAGCGCGAGTAGTCCGCGGCCGCGTTGACCCAGCCGAGGCCGAACCCGGTCATCAGGAACACCAGCGCGCCGACCCACTGCTGGGCCGAACCGGACGGCAGCGCGCCGACCGCGTCCCAATGCACGTCCCCGGCCACCAGGACCACGTAGACCACCGTGAGCACGCCGGTGATCCAGGTGATCCACGTCTGCAGCTTCATGATCGCGTCGAAGCCGAGCACGCCGGCGGCGACGGTCAGCGCCGCCACCACGACCAGCGCGACCACCTTGGTCGGTGTCCCGCCGCCCCAGCCGAGCCGCTCGAACACGGTCGCCGTGGCCAGCGTCGCCAGCGCGGCGAGCACGGTCTCCCAGCCCACCGTCAGCAGCCACGAGATCGCCGACGGCAGCCGGTTGCCGCGCACGCCGAACGCCGCCCGCGAAAGCAGCATCGTCGGCGCCGACCCGCGTTTGCCGGCGATGGCGATGAACCCGCACAGCAGGAACGAGAACAGGATGCCGACCACGCCGGCGACCAGTGCCTGCCCGAACGAGATGCCGAAGCCGAGGGTGAACGAGCCGTAGCTCAGCCCCAGCACGGACACGTTCGCGCCGAACCACGGCCAGAACAGCTGCCGTGGCCGTCCGCGCCGCTCGGCGTCGTCGATCACGTCGAGGCCGTTGGTCTCCACCTCGAGCCTGCGGGAACCGGTCATCGCGTGGCCTCCACCAGCTGGTCGATCTCCTCCCGGACCGGCGCGGTCGCCGGCCCGGGGCGGGTCACCGAAAGGGCGGCCGCCGCGTTGGCGCGCACGGCGGCGTCGAGGAGAGTACTGCCGTGCAGCAGCTCCGCGGCCAGCACGCCGCAGTGCGTGTCGCCCGCGCCGGTGGTGTCCACCGCGTCGACCGGAAACCCGGGGACGTCGGTGATCCGGCCGTGTTCGTGCACGCGGCAGCCCTTCGCGCCATCGCGGACGATGGCGACCGGCGGCAGCTCGCCGAGCACCTCGGCTTCGCGGGCGTTGCAGCTCAGGATGTCTATTGTGGACAGTAGGTCATGGAGGTCTCCAGGGTTGATGTCGCCGATGAGCGGGCCAGGATCGAACAGGATCCTCGAGCCGGGAAGACGGGGCAGCCATCCGAGGAGGGCCCCGCGATTGATCTCGTGCAACCAACTGTAGCCGCTCACGTACACCACGTCGTCAGTCTTTGGGGTGATCCGGTCGAGCAGTTCGGCGCGCAGCCGTCCTTCGGCGCCGGTCCCGGTAGCGAAGGTGCGCTCGCCGGTCGCATCGACGAACACGACGACGACCCCAGTGTCTACTTCGGACACTGGCAAGTGCGCCAGCTCCACCCCTTCGGCGGCGAGGGCCGCGCGGGCGATGTCACCGAAGGCGCCGATTCCGTGGCAGCCCGCGTAAAGCACCCGCGCGCCCGACCGCGCAGCGGCGGCCATCACGTTGAAACCACCGCCGGGCAACAGGTTCGCCGACGACGCCAGGACGTCCCCGCCGGCCGGGGGCAGGGCCGGCACCGCCATGACGAGGTCGACGACGACCTGCCCGGTGTGCACCAGCCGCCCGGTCATCGGCGGCGCAGCTTCAGGAGTTCGTCGACCAGCGGCCCGAATTCGAGCCGGTTGACGGCGAGCACGGTCTCGACGACGTCGGGGCGGAACGCGCCGATGCCGTGCGCGGCACCGAGCATCGCCCCGCAGATCGCGGCGACGGTGTCGGTGTCGCCGCCGAGGCCGGCGGCCAGGCGCAGCGCCGCCGGCGGGTCGTCGCCCATGGCTTCGGCCAGCGCGAACGCGGCGACGACGGACTCCTGCGACGCGACCGACGTGCCGATCACCCGCGCGACCGCGTCCGCGACGGCGGCCGGGGCCATGCCCCGCACCCAGCCGCGCGCCCAGCGGATCCGCGCGGCGATCTCCCCGCCGGGTGCCCAGTGCCCGCGTTCCCCGCCGACGACGGCGGCGCGCTCGCCCGCGTCGAGCGCTTCGGCCAGGCCCGCGCCGTCGACACCGGCGGAGACGACCGCGGCCACCGCGGCGGCCGAGGCGATGCCGAGGCTGGTGTTGTGCGTGACCCGCGCGGTCGCGACGACCGCGTCGACCAGCGTGTGCAGGTCCTCGGACGGCGTGGCGATGCCGACCGGCGTGACCCGCATGGCGGCGCCGTTGGTCGTTCCGGTGCGGCCGGCTTCGTCGGCCGGGACGCCGTCCTGCAGCCGCGACAGTGCCCGTTTGGTGGACGGCCCGAGCAGGTCCGCGGATCCGCGGCGGACCATGTCCGCCTCCCAGATGAGCAGGGCGTCGGCGAAGACGTGCGGCTCGACGGTGCCGCGGCCGTCGATGAGCAGCCGGGCCAGCAGGATGGCCTGTTCGGTGTCGTCGGTGACCGAACCGGCGGGCATCGACGGCGCCACCGGCTGCTCGGCGACGGCGGTGAGCAGGCCGGTGACCGGTCCGTAGGTGGCGGCGATGGCGGCTCGGGACATCGACTGCGTCGGCATGCCGAGCGCGTCGCCGACGGCCAGCCCGGTGAACGCGCCGAGCGCCCGGTCCCGCGCGCTCACCGGTGCCCGAAGGTGAGGTGGAACTGGAACCGGTCCGGGTCCAGCAGGCTGACGACCCGCTCGACGAGCCGGCCTTCGACGTCGACCGAGGTGCGCTCGGCACGGAGGAAGAGCTCGCCGATGCTCCGGCCGAGCAGTCCGGCGGCACCGGCGTCGAGGCGTTCGGTGCTGATCCACTGGTCGCCGCCGACGGAGATCCGCCCGGCGGCTTCGAGGGTCTTGGTCAGGGAGCCGTCCCGCAGGCCGGTCCCGGGCAGGTCGGCGAGCGGCCCGGCGGCGGGCACGGTGGCGGTTTCGAGCGAGATGCCGCGGTCGTGCTCCCGCCGCAGCCGCCGCACGGCGACGTAGGCCGTCTCGCCGAATTCTTCGGCCAGGGCGGCGTCTTCGACGGTCTCGATGCCGAGCAGTTCGGTGGTGACCGGCGCGCCGGCGTCGGCGAGCGCGCGGGCCCAGCCGATCCGCTGGTCGAGCTGGACGCCGTCGAAGGTGACGAACGACCCGACGCCGGCCTGGGTGGAGATGAGCTCGAGCTGCTGGAGTTCGGACAGCGCGCTGCGGACCGTGCCGCGGCTGACCTGGTACTGCAGGGCGAGCTGGTGCTCGCCGGGAAGGCGTTCGCCGTGGGCGAGACGCCCGGAGCGGATCAGGTCGGTGAGGTCACCGACCAGCTGTTGCCGCTTGCTGTACATGTACACACCTGTACACGCGGTATCGGTGCAGGTCAAGCGGCCACGAGGGGGCGCGCGGCCGCGTCGGCGGCGATCATCTTGCCCGCCTTTTCGGCGACCTTCCCGGCGACGACCATGATGATCGCGAAGGCGACGGCGAAGATGGTCGTGCTCAGCCAGACCATGGTCGAGACGGGCAGCGTGAACGCGCCGACGATGCGAACCGAGCTTTCCAGCGCGAAGCCGATGCCCCAGATCACGCTGCAGCGCCGCAGGATGGCGTTGAACGCCTCGTTTTCGCCGAGCCGTTCCCACGCGGCTTCGTTTTCGGCTTTGCCGCGGGTGAGGAACGGGCGCATCGTCTTGGTCATGATCGGGGCCGCGGTGAACGCCGAGGCGAGGATGACCAGGCCGGTGATGCCGCTGCCGAGCGAGTCCTTGGCGATCATCATCCGGGCGTCACCGGTGACGAAGGTGAGCAGCATGCCGACGACGTTGGTGGTGAGCACGACCAGCGCGAGGCCGTTGAGCGTGCGGTCCTTGGCGAACTGGTGGAGGGTCCGGGCCAGCGGGAAGACCCCGGCGGCGGCGAGCGCGGCGAAGTCACTCGCGCCGAGGGAGTGGAGGGCGTAGTAGACCGCCATGGGGACGGCGATCTCGATCGCGAGGGTCTTGAGGAGGGCGGTTCCGGGCTGGTTCGTCGTCATGAGATGAGCTTGTCGCGGGGGGAGCTTCGGGAAGGATGCCGTCCGCCACGACTTGGGACTGACAGATGTCACGGCCTCACGTTTCGGGCGGCTGCGTCGTCTACTGGGTATGACGACGTTCATGCGCGGCACGATCGCGCTGCAGACGCTGGCGCTGTTCCTCGCGCCGATCACCGCGGGGCTGCTGCTGGCCACCCCGAACGGGCATGTCCTCCACAGCGCTTCGGCGTACACGGTGTGGGTGGTCGCCGTGGTGCAGGTGGTTGCGGCCGTCCTGGTTTGGCGGTCGGGGCGGGGCTCGCCGCGGGTGGCCCTCTACGCGGTCGTGTTCCTGGGGCTCGTGACCGCGCAGGTGTTCCTCGGGATCGCGCACGTCACGACCGTGCACGTGCCGCTGGGGGTGTTGCTGTTCGGGGTGAGCCTGGTGCAGCTCAGCCGCCCGAGTGCATGTCTTCCGCTTCGGGGACGCAGTCGTCGTCCGGATCGTCCAGCCAGCCGTGTGGCAGCGTGACCTTGCCCGGGGAGCCCTGGCGTCCTCGCGGGCCGGTGGCGGCTTCGGGGAAGGGCGCGTCGTGGTCGAGCTGGGCGATCAGGTCGTCGAGCTGGTCCATCGACGACAGCATCGCGAAGCCGCGGCGGAGTTCGGAGCCGACCGGGAAGCCCATCAGGTACCAGGCCATGTGCTTGCGGATGTCGCGCATCGCCTTGTCGTGGCCGTCGTGCTCGATGAGGAGCTCGGTGTGGCGGCGGAGGACGCCCGCGACCTCGCCGAGGTTCGGCGGGGTCGGCAGCGGGCGCCCGGCGAAGGCGGCTTCGAGTTCGCCGAACAGCCACGGCCGGCCGAGGCAGCCGCGGCCGACGACGACGCCGTCGCAGCCGGTTTCCTCGACCATGCGCAGGGCGTCGGCGGCGGAGAAGATGTCGCCGTTGCCCAGCACCGGGATGCTGGTCACCGCCTCCTTCAGGGCGGCGATCCTGGACCAGTCGGCCTGGCCGGAGTAGCGCTGCGCCGCGGTCCGGGCGTGCAGGCTGACGGCGGCGGCGCCCTCGGCTTCGGCGATGCGGCCGGCGTCGAGGTAGGTGTGGTGGTCGTCGTCGATGCCGATGCGGAACTTCACCGTGAACGGCGTGTCCCCGGCGGCCTTGACGGACTCGCGCACGATGGCTTCGAACAGCTTCCGCTTGAACGGCAGCGCGGCCCCGCCGCCCTTGCGCGTCACCTTCGCGACCGGGCAGCCAGAACTGAAGTTAAAACTGACAATCGAGCAGCTGATGTCACACTGTCGGTATGGGGTAGTCGACGGGCAAAGTTCCTCGTGGTCGCTATGGCCGACGGCATCCGTCGTAAGACTCGCTTCGTGAGTGGCGCCGTCTGCGGTCTGAGGTAACGGGCGAGTTGAAAATTTGGCCGAGCTATCGGGGCAGGCTGGGTGCCGTTGAGTGCCCTTCCCGGTAGTGGCGATCGCTTCAGACGGCGGTTCCTCATCCTGGCGATTGGTCCGTTCCAGTGAGGTTTCGGGCGACGTCGGCGAAAAGTGTCGGAGCGTCCCGCTATTGTGCTGCGTGCACGCGTCATAACAGCAAAGTTACTGATAGTGACTGCTGCTTGCCGGGCTCATGACTTGCGGCTCACGCCTGCTGCTCGTCACTGTCGTTGTCATGGAGGTGACACAGTGAGTGAGCGCAGCCGCTACTACAAGGCGGGAGTCAGGGAAGCTCTGTTCATGCTAAGTCGAGGTCGCTGTTATGCGCCGAAGTGTTCGCAACGGGTCCTACGCATAGTCGACGACGATCCGAGTATCAACATTCAGATAGCGCACATCAACGGCCTGAAACCGGGAAGTGCCCGGTTCGATCCGACGATTCCCGTGAAGACTCTGAACAGCTTCGGCAACTTGCTCTTGCTTTGTCAGTCCCATCATCGTCCGGTGGATGACAAGGCAAAAGAAGACAAATACCCAAAGAAGCTACTTTTGAACTGGAAGAAGGACCGCGAAGTCGGTGCCTATAGTCAGCTCGCCGGACTCGATATTCTTGGCAAAGATGAGCTGGAGGCAATGCTGGTGTCCGCGGTTGTGGACACCAAGGACGAAATCTTGGAAGCGATCGACGAGGTCGCGATGATCAGCAAAAGTACGGCTGCGACGCTGAGGGATCTGGTAAAGGAATCCTTTGACAGCCCCTACCTGGATCTCGATGCGGTAGCGCTGCTCGCGGACTCTGCCGCATCGCTGCGACACTTACCAGACTCTGCAGCAATCCTCAATGATGCCGCAGGACGATTGCGGGATCTTGCTGACAGTGCTGCAACATTGAACGACGCTGCATCGAAACTGAGTAACGCAGCGGACAACGCTGGGATGCTCCATTCGGCGGCTTCGAATCTCAGTTCGGCATTCACGTCGGCGATGAATAACGACACCGCATACGAAATTCGTCAGGTAAAGTCGGAAGTGGAAGCGGCTTCACAACAGTTATCTCAAGTAGTGGAGGAGATCAACGAGGCTACGCGCTACGCAAGTCAGGCTGAATATGGAAACACAATCATCGAGCAGGTGGATGACGGCCGAAATTGGCTCTACTTCAAGTGGGGTTTAGGGACTGGAGCAGTCGCGGTCACTGTTCTCGCTATCTTGATCACAATCATGATCGTTCAGTCCAAAGGTGGGTGAATCGTGCATCGATGGCGTAGTGACCTCGAGGGTTAAGTGAGCCCACTTTAAACCTAGTGTCGCGATATGTCGAAGTGTGCTCAGCCGCCGGAGTGCATGTCTTCGGTCTCCGGGCGGCTGTCGTCGTCCGGGTCGTCGAGCCAGCCGTGGGGCAGCGTGACCTTGCCCGGCGATCCCTGACGGCCGCGCGGCCCGGTGGCCGCCTCGGGGAAGGGTGCGTCGTGGTCGAGCTGGGCGATCAGGTCGTCCAGCTGGTCCATTGACGACACCATGGCGAACCCGCGGCGGAGTTCGGAGCCGACGGGGAAGCCCATGAGGTACCAGGCCATGTGCTTGCGGATGTCGCGCATGGCCTTGTCGTGGCCGTCGTGCTCGATGAGCAGTTCGGTGTGGCGGCGCAGCACCCGGGCTACCTCGCCGAGGGTGGGCGGGGTCGGCAGCGGGCGCCCGGCGAAGGCCGCTTCGAGTTCGCCGAACAGCCAGGGGCGGCCGAGGCAGCCGCGGCCGACGACGACGCCGTCGCAGCCGGTTTCGGTGACCATGCGCAGGGCGTCGTCGGCGGTGAAGATGTCGCCGTTGCCGAGTACCGGGATGCTGGTCACGGCCTCTTTCAGCGCGGCGATCTTGGTCCAGTCGGCCTGGCCGGAGTAGCGCTGGGCGGCGGTGCGGGCGTGCAGGCTGACGGCGGCGGCGCCCTCGGCTTCGGCGATGCGGCCGGCGTCGAGGAAGGTGCGGTGGTCGTCGTCGATGCCGATCCGGAACTTCGCGGTGAACGGAACACCGGCCGGTTCGGCGGCTTTCACGCAGGCGGAGATGATGTCGGCGAATAGCTTGCGCTTGTACGGGAGCGCTGCTCCGCCGCCCTTGCGGGTGACTTTAGCGACGGGGCATCCCCAGTTGCTATCCACGTGGTCGGCGAGGCCTTCGCCGACGATGATGCGGACGGCTTCGGCCATGGTCTTCGGGTCGACGCCGTAGAGCTGCATGGACCGGGGCTTTTCATTGGCCCCGAAGGTCATCATGTGCATGGTGCCGGGGTGCCGTTCGACGACGGCGCGGGCGGTGATCATTTCGCACACGTAGACGCCGGCGCCGTACTCGGCGCACAGCTGCCGGAAGGCGACGTTGGTGATCCCGGCCATCGGAGCGAGCACGACTGGGGGATCGACCTGGTAGGGGCCGATCTTCAGGGCGGGCTTGCTCAGGGTGGTGGTCACGTCCTCCATTGTCGCTTGTGGTGTCGATCACGTCGACCAGGGGCGGTCAAGCTCCGCTTCGGCCGGGCTGTAAGTGGTTGACGAGCCGCGTAGGCGATGTCTGGAGCGAGTGATGATCTCGCCGCCGAACGCGTCTTTAAGGAATGGAAACGCTCCAGACGTCGGCGTTCCACCCGTGGCCCTTCGTGTGGGTGGTGCTCGATTCAGCTTTGCAATCGAAGCGGTGTGGAGTTCACGGTCAGGACGCAGTTTCTTTTTCCAACTCGACTATCTCAGTATCGGTAATCTTTCCGCGCAGGGCGGCGCCGGTCCGCCAGTTGTTCGTCAGGTGGCCGTGGCGGCCAGCAACGATCGAGGTGCCGACGCCGAGGCGTGCTGCGATGACGGCAAGCGAGTTACGGGTCGCGGCGTCGGCAACCTCTTGATTAAATGAGTTGTCAATCAAGGTGTCCGCGGCGAATTCGTCGGCTTCGGACTCCGCGGTATCTTTTTCTGCTTGTTCGACGAACAGGTTTAAATAAGTTTCTCGCTTTGCGTGCAGCAAGATGTGCCCGATCTCGTGCGCAATGCTGAACCAGAAGATGTCAGGCTTCCGTCCACGGGCTGTGATTCCGATGACTGGACTGTCTTTGTTCAGCCATGTGGTGGCCCCGCATAGCCGAGTCTCGGGGATCTCGCGGACGAACACCAGTGTGACGCCTGCTTCGGCCAGTGCGCGGCGTGTCGCAACGAAACCGTCAACGAGCGGCAGGGTCGTGAACCGCGGGAGCGTTCGAGTGAAGCTCCGCAGGGCGCGTGCTCGAAGGGGGCCGACATCGGCGCTCTCGGCGGAAAGCTCGACCAGGCGGAGCCATAGCGCCGTGTTCTTCTCGGCCACGCCAAAGGCTTGGCTTCGTCGGAATGACACGCGAGCCCTTTTCCAGGTCGCTGCGAAGGCTTCGGGGCTGGCGACGCCGAAAAACCTGAGAATCTTCTCAATGCGTGTCACGTCCTCGTCGTCAGGAGAGACGATCTGGTGGCGATGTAACGTCTCGGCGTCGAAATCGTTTGCCCAGTCGACAAAATCGCCGAGTTTCTGTTGTGCTTTTTTCTTACTTTCATAAGTGCTGTGGAATACGTCCAGCTCGACCCAGCGGCGAGCGGGGATATCCAATGCGCGCTCAAGAAGAACGGCGATGTCCGACGAGATTCCTATGGACCCGTTGACGATCTGATTGATGTGCTTGGGGGTCAGTCCGGTGCGCTCGGCCAGTTCGGCCTGGCGTATTCCACGGTTCATCAGGACGTCGCGCAGCACGGTCCCCGGATGGATCGACCAGTCTGGGTTGAATTCCTCTGCGCGCGCGCCGGCCGGGGCGCTCACCCGGCTGCTCCGAGGCAAGAGCGACCGGCCACCGCAAGATCGACGATTTCGAGGTGGGTCACGCTTCCTGGCTGATCGTGAGGGAAAGGCACCCGGGCTCCGTCCTGGTCGTGGGCCACCGCGCGCAGCACGGCCTGGCGGTAGGCCAGGGCGATTGCCGCACTCGGACTCCGGGTGGCCGGCGTCAGCATCCCGATGATGCCCCAGGTCAGCACCTCGGCAAGTGAGGGACTCGTGGTCCGCAGCAGGTGGATAAGCATCATCACCTCCTGGTGTACGCCCGGGAAGGTCTGCTCGATCACGTCGGGAGAGGCCAAAACCGCCGCGAGGGCAGCATTGGACGCGGTCAGAAGCACACCTCAGTATGCCCCGACAAGGTAACGACGGCAACCTCACCCGACCGAGTGAGTCGACCAAAAAATACACCAATCTCGCGACTTTTTGAGCGTAAGGTGATCCCGAGACCGAGTAGAAAATCTTGGTCCAGGTACACCCAAGGAGGCCCCCATGCGGGTCCATGCGTACGCGGCCGGTAACTCGGCCGCGATCACCCACCCCGACGCCGACCCGGCGACCGCACTGGTCGCACTGATCTCGATCGACTCCGGCGACCAGGTGTTCCGCGTCGGAGACGACACGGAGCTCGACGCCGAGCTGGCCATCGGAGAGCTGTTTGGCGACACCCCCGGGCACGTGCTCGTCCACCACTGCCGCCAGGTCACGGTCACCGTGTCCTACGTCGGTACCGCGAAGACGGTTGAGGTTCACCCGTCCGCGCACGTGAAGAAGGTCCGGAAGGAGGCCATCGCGGCCTTCGGCCTGGACCCGGCGACGGCGTCGGACCTGGTGCTGCGCCTGCCCGGGGCCGCCGACGACCTGCCGCCCAACAGCCCGATCGGCGCGTTCGTGCCCAAGGGCAGCTGTGCGCTGCAGCTCGACCTCGTCCACCTCGTCCGCGCGCAGGGGTGACGGCCATGTCAGAAGCCGACCTCGACCCCGGCAAGCGTCGGCTCGAGCGGGACGTGGTCTCGCCGCGATTCGAAAGCGGGGTCGAGGCCGGCTCCTGGCGCCTGATCAGCCTCGCCTGGCCCCACCTGACCGTCGCCATCACCGCCGGAGACGGCCACGAGCTCGGCATGCGGCTCCTGGTCGACGGCTACCCGGGCCAAGCGCCCGCCGGGCAACCCTGGGACCTGGCCACCGACACCCCGCTGCCGCCGTCACGCTGGCCGACCGGCGGAATGACGGCCTTCGTTTTCCGCCGCGAGGACTGGTCGATCCAGAACGGCAACGCCCCCTACCTGGCGTGTGACCGCCGCGCGCTCGCCGGGCATCAGTGGGCGAGCCAGCACCCAGAACGGGCGTGGAACCCGAATCGCTCGATCGAGTTCTACCTCGAGCAGATCCACCATGAGCTCAGCGCCGCGACGATCCCGCACCCCTGACCAGAGGAACCCTTCGATGCCCGACCCCTTCGGCAGCCTCACCATCAACGCGGCGCTGTTGTCGGATCTGCTCATGCAGCTGGCCCACCGCGGTGGCGGCGTCCGTGAATCCGGCGCGTTCCTGCTCTCGCCCCGTGACAGCACAGGCGAGGGCCGCGCGACGGTGACCGGATTCGCGCTCTACGACGACCTCGACCCCCGCTCGCTGACCGGAGGGATCACCTTCCACGCCGAGGGCTACACCGCACTGGCCGCGACGTGCCGCCGTCTCGGGGTGCGGGTGGTCGGCGACGTCCACACCCACCCCCGCGACTGGGTCGGCCAGAGCACCACCGACGCAACCCACCCGATGTCGGCGCTACCCGGGCACATCGCACTCATTGCACCGCGCTACGCCGTCGGCGACATCACCGTCCGAGACCTGGGCGCGCACCGGCATCTCGGCGGCGGGCGCTGGCAGTCCTACTACCGCGACGACGTCGCGACACTGCTCCACGTGACAGGCATGCGGCTGCCGCGCTGGCTGCGCGACCTCACCCACCGGCTCCGCGCCGTGCTGACCTCCAGGAGGAGCCGATGATCGACAACATCGAGGTCGACGCGGTACACCGCACGGCCCTGCTGGCCATGCACGACGACACCGAGCCCACCCTGGACGCCGCACTAACGGCCCAGGCCGAGACCGGGGTGATGATCTTCGCCGACGCGGACGCTTGCGTCACCGTGGACGGGCAGGCGGCGCTGCTGACCGCCGCTGCCACCGGCGTCCGCGCCTTCGGCCACGTTCACGTGCTCGCCGACGTTCCCGACGCCCGGGTACTTGCCGGCGTCGCCCGCGGGCGGTCGCTGATCGAAACCCTGCGCGGCGAGGGCGTCGAGGTGCTCGCCGACACCACCCTCGTCGAGGACCGTCGCCGGCCGATCTTGCTGATCGGAGCGACGGCGGCACCCGAGCACGGAGCCGGGCAGATCGTGCTGCGTGCATCCTGGTTCGGCTGGACGGCGACGGTGACCCCCGCCGCCGACGCCGCCTCCGGGAGCGACACCACCTGCCCGCTGGCCGCCGTCACCGCTGGAGCTCTGGGCATCAGCGAGATCTTCGGGGCCATGCGGGCGCGCCCAGGCGAGGACAGCGGCTACAGGACCGCAACGGTGAATCTGTGGCATCCGGGCAGCGACGAGGACGCCGGCCCGGCGCTGGCACACGCGCCGCTGGGTTGGTGGCTGGTCGGGCTCGGCCACCTCGGACAGGCCCACGCATGGGTGCTCAGCTGGCTCCCGTACCAGGCCGAGCAGCCGGTCGAGGTCGTCCTGCAGGACACCGACCGCACCATCCTCGCAAACCACAGCACCGGGGTACTCACACCTCGCGGATCAACCGGCACCCCGAAAACCCGGCTGGTCGCCGCGGCACTCGAACACGCGGGCTTCACCACTCGAATCGTGGAGCGGCGCCTCGGCGCCGACCTGCATGTCGCCGACACCGAGCCCCACGTAGCGCTCCTTGGCGTCGACAACCTGCCGACCCGGCGCCTGACCTCCACGGCTGGATGGCGCTTCGCCGTCGATGTGGGCCTGGGCAGCGGCCACGCCGACTTCTCGTCGATGCTGCTGCGCCGGTTTCCCGGAACCCGGCGCAGCGAGGACGTGATCGCGTGGAACACGCCGCCGCAGGCGGCGGTGGTTCCGGCCAGCACGGCCTTTCGCGACCTTGCCACACGCGGGGACCCCTGCGGCGTCGTCACGCTTGCCGGCACCGCCGTCGGGGCCGCGTTCGTGGGCGTCATCGCCGCCTGCCTGGCTGTCGCCGAAGCCTGCCGGGAACTACACGGCGGCCCCGGCCACGACGTTCTCACGCTCGACCTCGCCGCGATGGACACCACCACGGCCCCCGCCGACATCCCGGCTGACGTCGTCAGCACCTCGCTGCTTCACCGATGACCCAGCCTTCGCAGGCATTTACGTCCTTTGGGTACTGCCTGCCAGCTGACCGTCTTGGAAACACCGAGCTCGGCGAGAGATGTCGACGCGTTCGGAGAGTTGGTGCAGCGGCCGACATCGGCGAAATCGCGAAGCGGACGCTGTGTTCGGACTCTTGGACGTGCTGACCTGACGCGACATGTTGTCACGATGTCAACGTGTTGACATCGGGCAGCCGGAACCGAAGTTGGAAGTGACAACCGTTCGAATGCTGGCCGCCGAGGCTCTCCGCAACGTGCTGTTCGTGACGTTCGGCTGCGTGAACCATGGGCACCACCTCGGTCAACGATGGCCGGGCTGGTTCGGTCACGGCCAGCCTGTCGCCGGCTGGACTGGCGACGGGCTCAGCCGGTGATGTAGCGAACAGTAGGAACCTCGCGGCGAAGCTTCTGCCGGAAGGGAGCGACGCTGGTTCGGAAGGTTACGGAAGCTACCGGCGCTCCTGCGGGGGCGGTGCGGTCGGGACTCGAAGTGGGCCTGGGCGTGCGCATACCGAGGAGCAAGGGCGATGGCGGTCGGACGCAGGCGACTTCGGCTCGAAATGCAACGGCAGGCAAGCTGCGGAGCTGGCCGAGGCATGAAAAAAGCTGAGTGACAGCCCGATGGCGTCACCCAGCGCAGCAAGGTCGAGTTCTCTCCTACTGCTTACCGACTAGCGCATGCAAGCCTGCCGCAACCGAGATACCAACCAGCATTGCGCAGCTCAGGCCGCCGAGAATTCCGACAGCAACGCCTGCGACAGGGCCAGCCGCGCTTCCGACGGCAAGGCCGGCGTTGATACCTGCGACGATCCCTGCGAGCATTCCCGCGATCCCGGCGAAACTGATGATCATCAGGGTGCGCACCGTCATGAGGCTGGAATCGGCGCGAGGTCGCTCACCGCCTGCCTCTTCCGCCTGGCCGTTCGAGTTGTCTATGGTCGACATCGGAGTCCTTCCTGCTGCCGCGGGACTGGACCAGGACGGCTCCCGGTTGCCTCCGGGGGCCGTCGTCTTTTCGACGGCCACGCCCAACGCCTGCTCCAGAGAACTCAGGGTTCCAGGCGTCCGCTAGTTCGTCAAGATGAGGATAAATTCGCGATTTTGAGGAACTCGGTTACACTAGCGCCATGGAGCGAGGAAAGACGGTGGATGCCATCGGGCCGACGGGGCAACGTCTGGCGAAGCGAGTCGCCGAGCTTCGCCAGGCAGCCGGTCTTACCCAGGCTGATCTCGCAGGCCGGATGACCGAGCTTGGGCGTCCGACGCTGCTGTCCGCTGTGTCCAGGATCGAGAAGGGGCAGCGCCGTGTCGATGCCGATGATCTGGTCGCGTTGGCCTTGGCGCTCAATGTTGCACCGAACTACCTGCTCCTGCCTACCACTCCGGACGCGGACTTGGTGCAGCTAACTCGATCGACGGAGCTCACCATCGGCTCCGCCTGGCGGTGGGCGGCTCAGGAACCTCCGTCGTTCGCAAGCAACCGCGAGGGCTACTTCATCTCCTACTCTAATCGTGACGGATTTGCCAACGCGAAGTGGCTGGCGGAGATCCTTCGAAGCGCTGGCCACAAGGTCTGGTTTGACGCCTGGGAGCTGAAGGTTGGAGACAACATCGCTGCCCGAATTCGGGACGCCATCGAGAGCGCCGACGCGGTGGTCGTGGTCTTATCTGAGGACTATGCATCGCGGCCTTGGATGAGCCGAGAGATCAGCATTGCCGCAGCCCAGCCCAACCCGCGGTTCCTGCCGGTCCGCTTCGAAGAGGTCGAGGCGCCGGGCCTGCTGGGTGACTACAAATACCTCGATTTGTTCGAGCTAGAAGAGGTTGAAGCCAAGAGGCAGGTCCTTGAGGTGTTCGAGTCAGTGAGTCGCGCAACGGAGCCGAGGTCGTCCTAGTTCCTAGCGATCCCTGCCATGGGTGCGAGCACGTCTGGTGGATTGACCTCGTAGGCCGATCTTCAGGGCGGGCTTGCTCGGGGCGGCGGTCACGTCTCCATTGTCGCTGGTGACGGCAAGCACGCTGATCTGGGGCTTACGAGACGGTGCCCTTTGGGACTGAGCCGTGGCACGCTGTTGCCGTGCGCGATTCAGAGCGGCCACCCGGTCCGACTTGCTGTCATCACGGTGGCTTTCCGCCGCGTTTGAGGGATCGTTTGATGGGGCGGTCGGGGCGGTGCACTGCCGTTGGCGTGGGTGGTGCGCGGTGCATGATGAGAGTCGATCGCCGAGGTCGTGTCCGGCGGATCATGGGAGATCGGACGGAAGACGTTATCGATGCCTGGAAGGTGGTTATGGCCAGCCAGCAAGACCAGCCGGTGAAGCAGCGGTCGCCATGGGTTTCGGGTTCGTTCTATCTGACGGTCTTCCTCGCCGTCGTTGCGATTTTGCTCGTCGCCGCTCGCGTGTTGTCGATCTGGGTCGTGCCGATCATCGTCGTAGGCGGCCTGCTTGGCGTCTCGGTCGTGGGTGCGCTCCAACTCCGTCATGACGACCGGCTCAGTGAACGCGGATTCCTGAAACTCATGATGGTTGCTGTAGGCAGGCTGCCTGCAATGCTGGTCCGAAGTCCTTCACGCGTGCAGCCGACGGCCGAAGGTGAGCAGGGCGCTTGAGCGCTGCTTTGAGCAGGGGCGAACCTAGCCGGAACCGGGTATTGTCATCGTGTTGACATCGGGCAGCCGAAGTTGGAGTCGACGTGGTCGGCGAGCCCCTCGCCGACGATGATCCGGACGGCTTCGGCCATGGTCTTCGGGTCGACGCCGTAGAGCTGCATGGACCGGGGCTTTTCGTTCGCCCCGAACGTCATCATGTGCATGGTCCCGGGGTGCCGTTCGACGACGGCGCGGGCGGTGATCATCTCGCACACGTAGATGCCGGCGCCGTACTCGGCGCACAGCTGCCGGAAGGCGACATTGGTGATCCCGGCCATGGGGGCGAGCACGACCGGCGGATCGACCTCGTAGGGGCCGATCTTCAGGGCGGGCTTGCTCAGGGTGGCGGTCACGTCCTCCATTGTCGCCTGTGGTGTCGGTCACGCCGATCCAGGGCGGCTGGAACTGCCGCTCAGCGGCGTGCCGACCGCCGTCGGCATAGGGTCCGGCGTATGACGAACGAGCCCCTCCGCTGGGGAATCATGGGGACCGGCGGGATCGCCGGCGCCTTCGCCCAGGACCTGAAGCTCACCGGCTCCGGTGTCGTCGCCGCGGTCGGGTCACGCACCGCTGGGAGCGCCGGGCGGTTCGCCGACCAGCACGGCATCGACACCCGCCACGGCAGCTACGAAGCCCTCGCCGACGATCCGGATGTCGACGTCGTCTACGTCGCCACCCCGCATCCGATGCACCACGGGAACGCGCGGCTTGCGCTCGAGGCCGGGAAACCCGTGCTCGTCGAGAAGCCGTTCACGATGAACGCCGGAGAAGCGCAGGACCTCGTCGATCTCGCGCGCAGCCGGAACCTCTTCCTCATGGAAGCCATGTGGACACGCTTCCTGCCGCACGTCCGGCACATCCGTGAGCTCCTGCCGCAGCTCGGAGACGTTGTCACCGTGGCCGCCGACCACGGGCAGTGGTTTGCCGAAGATCCGGCCTTCCGGCTGTTCGCGCCGGAACTCGGTGGGGGCGCCCTGCTCGACCTGGGGATCTATCCCGTGTCCTTCGCGTCGATGGTGCTCGGGGCGCCCGAGCGCGTGGCCGCCATGGCCACGCCCGCCTTCACCGGGGTCGACGCGCAGATGTCGATGCTCTTCGGCTACGCCAGCGGTGCCCAGGCCGTCCTGAACTGCACCTTGAGCGCCGTTTCGCCGACCACCGCCTCGATCGTCGGCACCGACGCGCGCATCGAGGTCGACGGGCCCTTCTACGCTCCCGCCTCCTTCACCCTCGTTCCGCGCGGAGGCGAACGGCGTCGCTTCGAATACGTCGACGAAGGCCGGGGCCTGCGGCACCAGGCCGATGAGGTGGCGCTGCGGCTGGCCGCCGGGGAGACCGAGAGCCCGCTCATGCCGCTCGGTGAAACCGTCTCGATCATGACCACCATGGACCAGGTGCTGGCCGCGACCAGGACGTGATCGCGGATTGAGTAGTGCTACGGATCCGCAGGTCGGCGCGGTGCGTGACGCTGTCCGGTATGACCACCGACGCAGATGTGCTCCTCCGGCTCGCCGGCGAGATCGACGACCTGGGGCGTCGTCTCGCCCTGGTGGGTTCCGAACTGCGGACCGTCCGGGACGGGCAGTCCGAGCCGGCCGTCCAGCCGGAACCGGCGCAGCCCGAGCAGGCCGTACAGCCCGAGCAGGCACCGCAACCTGAGCCACAACCCCAGCCCCAGCCCCACCCGCAACCGCCTCCCCGGTCGCTGCGGCCCGAGTCGGTCCCCTGGCCGCAGTACCAGTGGCAGCCGCCGCCGCAGCCGCAGTACGTTCCGCCGCCGCAGTACCCGCGGCCGCCCTACCAGCCCGTTCCGCGGCCGACGCTGGGCGAAAAGCTCGGCCGGGAAGGCGCCGGGAGCCGGGTCCTCGCCTGGGTCGGCGGGGCCGTCACCCTTCTCGGCGTCGTCCTGCTGCTCGTGCTCGCCGTGCAGCGGGGCTGGCTCGGGCCACTGCCGCGGGTGCTCGTCGGGGCCGGGTTCGGGCTGGCGCTGACCGGCGCCGGGGTGTGGCTGCACCGCAAGCCCGCCGGCCGCACCGGTGCCTTCGCGCTCGCCGCCACCGGCATCGCCACGCTCTACCTCGACGCCGTCGCCGCGACCGCGCTGTACGGGTTCCTGCCGGTGCTCGCCGGGCTCGGTGCCGGGCTGGTGGTCGCCGTCGGCGGGCTGCTCGTCGCCGTGCGCTGGGACTCGCCGCTGCTGGCCTCCGCCGTCGTCGTCGGCTGTGTCGTGTGCGCGCCGATGATCGTTCGCGGGTTCACCCCCGAACTGGTCACCTTCCTGCTGATGGTGCAGCTCGCGACGGCGCCGGTGCAGCTGCGCCGCGACTGGTCGTCGCTGACGCTCGCGGCCGGTGTCCCGCCGCTGCTCGCCTCCGTGATCAGCACCGCCGTGCTGGGCGGGGGCGGCAGCTGGGCCAACACCGCCGCGGCCGGCGGCGCCGGGGTCGCCGGCGTGGCGCTCGCCCTGGTCGTGCTGCGCCGCCGCGAGAACGACCCCGGGGCGCTGTCCGTGCTGGCGACCGCCGTGCTGCCGACGCTGATCGCGGCCGTGCTGCTGCCGAAGGCGCAGGCCGTGCCGATCACCGCCGGTGCGGGTGCCGTCCTGCTCGGGGTCTGGGCGGCGCGCCGCTGGTGGCCCGGGTTCGGCGGCCAGGTGGCCGGGCTGGCCGGCCTGCTGGCGATCCTGCAGGCGACGGTCACGCAGTTCGACGGCCCGGCACGCGCCGGGGTCCTGCTCGGCGAAGCGCTGCTGCTGGTCGTGGCCGCGGTGGGCGGCCGCAACCGGGGTGCGCTCGCCGCCGCGCTCGGCTTCGCGGCGATCGGCGGCCTGATCGGGGTCGTCTTCGACGTCACGCCCGCGCTGCTGATCGTGCCGCGCGGCCGTCCGGTCGCCGAGCTGACCGGCGCCCTCGCGGTCGGCGCGCTGATCCTCGCCGTGTCGGTCGCGCTGCCGTGGGCCGCGGCCCGGCTGGAAGTGTTCCGCGGGCCGGCCGATGACCTGCCGATCTGGCTGCTGGCCGGGGTTTCGGCGCTGTACGGCGCCGCCGGGGTCGTGCTGTGCGGTGCCCTGCTGGCGGTTCCCGGCCGCACCGGGTTCCTGCTCGGCCACGCGCTGATCACGGTGTCCTGGACGGTCGCGGCGCTCGTGCTGCTGCTGCGCGGGATCGACGTCGTCGCGCTCCGGGTGACCGGGCTGATCCTGGTCGGCGCCGCGGTGCTCAAGCTGGTGCTGTTCGACCTGTCCGCGCTGGACGGCCTGGCCAGGGTGGGCGCGTTCCTCGGCGCCGGTCTGGTGCTGCTCGCGGCCGGCACGCGGTACGCCCGGCGGGTCGCGTCACGTTAAGTGCGGGAAGAAATTGTCGGTGCCCCGTGGTTATCTGGGTCACCAGACCGCTACCGAGGGGCACCGACATGGCCACACCGAAGCTGAGCGACCGCGCCGACGAGAAGATCGCCTGGCTGACCACCGTCACGCCGAAGGGCAGGCCCGCGCCACGGCCGGTGTGGTTCGTCCTCGACGGCGACGACATCGTCCTGTTCAGCGAGCCGGGCACCGCGAAGCTCCGGCACATCGAGGCGAACCCCGGCGTGAGCTTCCACCTCAACAGCGACGAGCACGGCGGCTCCGTCCTCGTCGTCACGGGGAAAGCGCACGTGGAGGAGGGCAAGGCGTCCGAGGCGCCCGGGTACCTCGACAAGTACGGCCCGCACTACGCGAGCATCGGCTTGACCGCGGACGGGTTCGACGCGAAGTACTCCGTCCGCATCCGCGTGGTGCCCGAGCGCTCCTGGGGGTTCTGAACCGGTCCACTTCGGACCGTCGCCGGGCCGGATCCGTGGGAAAGTCACGGATTTCCCAGCCGGTGGGCGGTCCGCGGTCCGGTTAAGGTGGTTCGGTGGCCGAACACACCGGCGAAACCCGCAACGAACAGCTCACCCGCAACGTCGGCGAACTCCTGCAGGAGTTGCGGGTCGCCCAGGCCGGGGTGCAGATCCTCTTCGGCTTCCTGCTGTCGGTCGTGTTCACCGACCGGTTCCACGACGCCAGCGGGTTCGAGAAGTCGCTGCACCTGTCCGCGGTGGCGCTCGCCGTCGCGGCCACGGCGCTGCTGACCGCACCCGCGGCGTGGCACCGGCTGCTGTTCCGCACCGGCAGCCGGGAGCGGATCCTGACCGTCGGCAACCGGCTGGTGCTGGTCGGGCTGGTCTGCCTGGCGCTGGCGATCACGTCGACGGTCGCGCTGATCGCCAAGGTGGTCTACGGCGGGATCGCCATGGGCGTGATGGCCGTGCTGTGCCTGCTGATCTTCGGGGGCCTCTGGTTCGTCATGCCGTTCCGGCTGAACCCGGACCCTCAGCCGACCGGGCCGCCCGAGTAGAGCGTGTCCTCCTGGACGAAGCAGAGCGGGTTGCCGAAGGGGTCGTCGGCGTAGAACGACCGCTCGCCCCAGAACTGGGTCTCGATCGCGTCGTCGAGCCAGCGCGGGCCGGCGGCGCGCACCCGCTCGAAGGTGTCCTCGACGTCGTCGACCGCGAGGTAGACGATCCGCGGGTCCCGCTGCGGACGCGGCTCGCGGTGTTCGGCCGGCGCCTCGACGCAGGCCAGCACGACGCCGCCGCAGGTGAAGTAGTGCCGGTTGACCGAGATCCGCTCGCCGGGGTCGCCGAAGACGGCCGTGTAGAACGCGACGGCGACCTCGATGTCGTCGACGGGCTGGATCAACCGGAACACCCGCGGGCCGCTCATGCGGGCACAGTACCGCTGTTCATCCCGTGTTCGGCAGCAGTTGCCGGGGTGGTCGGAAGCCGCCCGTAGCTTCCGGCCCGTGACTGACACTTCTCGCCGGACCTTCCTCCTCGGCGCCCCGGCCGTGGCCGCCGCGGCGACCCTGCCGAACGTCCTCGGCGCGCCCGCCGCCCAAGCCACCGGACGGCACCGCCCGGACGCCGAAGATCCGCGCTTCACGCTCGTGGTCATGCCGGACACCCAGTACCTGTTCGACGAGGACCGCGGCGACGCGGCCCCGCTTGACGCGTCGCTGCGGTACGTCCTCGAAGAGCGGGACGACAACGTTGTCTTCCTCGCCCACCTCGGTGATCTCACCCAGAACGGCCGGGCGGACGAGTTCGCCAGGATCAGCCGGTCGTTCCAGGCGCTGGACCGCTGCCGGTTCCCGTACAGCACGCTCGCGGGCAACCACGACATCGACGGCTCGAAGGACGACCAGCGCGGCCCCTCGCCGTACCTGGACGCGTTCGGCCCGCAGCGCCAGCGCAACTCGCCGACGTTCAAGGGCGCGTCCAAGGACGGCTACAACACCTTCCACATCTTCCGCGGCGGCGGCCGCGAGTGGCTGCTGCTCGCGCTGGACTGGCGGCCCTCGGCGGGCGGCCTGAACTGGGCTAAGCAGGTGCTCGCGCAGCACCCGACGCTGCCGGCGATCCTCACCATCCACGAGCTCGTCTGGGCCGACGACGACCACCAGGCCCAGTTCTCGACCTTCGGCGAGCACGTCTGGCAGGAGCTCGTCCAGGGCAACGACCAGATCTTCCTGACGCTGAACGGTCACTACTGGCCGACCGGGCGGACGGTCCGGAAGAACGCCGCCGGCCACGACGTGCACGTCCACATCGCCAACTATCAGGACCGCTACTACGGCGGCAGCGCGATGGTCCGGCTCTACCAGTTCGACCTCGCCCGCGGCGTGATCGACGTCCGGACGATTTCGCCGTGGCTGGCCGCGCAGGACCACCTGAGCGAGATGCAGCAGCAGGAGGTGGAGCGCAGCGGCGCGGCCGACTACTTCAGCCTGGAGATCGACTTCGCCGAGCGCTTCAAGGGCTTCGCGCCCGTGCCGGTCCCACCGGCCCGGCCGGCGAACAAGCTGCTGATCCCCGGAACCGTCGCGTACTGGCGCTTCGAGGGCGGTCAGGACGGCAAGGCGGTGCCGGACAACGTCGTCGTGCGCGACCAGACCGGCCGCGGCAACGACCTCACCCGCGTCACCGCGCCCGGCAGCGGCCCGGACGCGCTGAAGTACTCGAGCGAGTTCTCGCCGCGGCAGCCGTCGCGGGGAAGCCTGCGGTTCGACGGCCAGCGTGATCCGAGCCGGGGCGCGTACCTGCGCACGGTCGACGCGGCGCCGATCAACAAGCTCAAGTTCGAACGGGGCTACACCGTCGAGGCGTTCTTCCGGCTGCCGGCGAACTTCAAGGACGGCCACCACGGCTGGTGCGGGCTGTTCGCCCGGCAGGGCAGCGGCGCGGCCGCGGGCAAGACCGGCGACGACCCGCAGGAGTCGGCGGCCACCCTGTCCCTTTCGGACGGTGGCGAGCTGCAGTGGGCGGTGTACCCGCTCAACCAGGACCGGACGTCGACGAACTGGGGCCACGAGCTGCCGGTGGAGAAGTGGTGGCACGTCGCGGTGGTCAACGACGGCCGGCGCACCACGATGTACGTCGACGGCTGCCCGGTGGTCCGGAACCCGGCCACGCCCGCGGTCGGGCTCGCCGATCCGGGCGGTCCGTGGCTGGTCGGGGCGTCGTCCTACGGCGGGAAGGTGGACCGCAGTTTCGCGGGGCTGCTGGGTGACGTGCGGGTGGCCGACCGGCCGCTGAACCCGCGCGAATTCATGCTGGGCTGATGTCCTGACAGCGGGCCCTTGACAGCGGGTGGACAATAAAAAATCGGCGCGCTCTCCGGAAACACCAGGAGCGATCGCCGAACCTGATATGAGTCTAACCGCTGTGAGGGGAACTTGTCAAACCAGGGGTACGACGAGGAATTGCGGGAAGAACGGGCCTACGTCGCCGCGCTGTACGAGCGGCTCGACCGCGAGCGCGCGGCGGCGCAGGCCCGCTACCACGGCGCGCTCGGGCAAACCGGGGTGACGCCGGGGGAACGGGAGACCGACGTCCGCTGCCGGTCGCGGGAGGCGGCCCGGCTGGACGTCGCCGACAACGGGCTTTGTTTCGGCCGGTTGGACGCCCTTTCGGGCGAAACCAGCTACATCGGGCGGATCGGGCTGTTCGACGCGGAAAACGACTACGAACCGTTCCTGCTGGATTGGCGGGCGCCGGCGGCGCGCCCGTTCTACGTCGCCACGGCGGCGCGCCCGGAAAACATGCGCCGCCGTCGTCAGTTCCACACGATGGGCCGCCGGGTCCTCGATTTCACCGACGAAGTCCTGGGCCGTCCGGGAGACGCCGAACGAGGGGACGCGGCCCTGCTCGCGGCCGTCAACGCCCCTCGCGGCGAAGGCATGCGGGACATCGTCGCGACGATCCAGGCCGAGCAGGACGAGATCATCCGCCTCGGCCACGCGGGCGTGCTGGTCGTCGAAGGCGGCCCCGGCACCGGCAAGACGGCGGTCGCCCTGCACCGGGTGGCGTACCTGCTCTACACCCGGCGGGAACGGATGTCCCGCAGCGGCGTGCTCGTGGTCGGGCCGAGCCCGCTGTTCCTCGACCACATCGGCCGCGTGCTGCCGTCGCTCGGCGAGTCGGACGTCGTCTTCCTGACGACCGGCGACCTCGTGCCCGGCCTGCGCGTCACCGCCGAGGACGAGCCGGAAGTGGCGCGGCTCAAGGGTTCCCTGGCCATTCTCGACGTGCTGGCGGCCGCGGTCGCCGACCGCCAGCAGGTGCCCGCGGAGCCCCTGCCGATCGACCTGGGCGACGTCGTCGTGGCGCTCGACGCCGACCTCGTGGCCCAGGCCCGGCTGAAGGCGCGCGAGACCGGTCTGCCGCACAACGAAGCCCGCGCGGTCTTCCGCGAGCACGCCGTGGCGCTCGTCGCCGAGCGGGTCGTGGCGAAGATCGGCGAAGGCTGGCTCACCCCGGGCGACCGCCTGCTGTGGGCGGACCTGCGCGCCGACGTCCTGGATGAGCTCGCGGACCACGAAGGGCTCGTCGCCGCGCTCGACGGGCTGTGGCCGTACTTGACGCCGGAAACGCTGCTGGCGCCGCTGTACGCGTCCCCGCGCCGGCTCGAGGCCGCCGGGGCCGATCCGGCGTTGTTCCGGGCGGACGGCACGGCCTGGACGGTGTCCGACGTGCCGCTGCTCGACGAACTGGTCGACCTGCTCGGCCGGGACGACACCGAAGAACGCGCCGCCGCGCGCCGGCGGGCGGAAGCGGAGGCCGAGTACGCCTCCGGCGTCATGGACCTGATGAAACTGGACGAGGAAGAGCTCGACGAGGACGTCGCGCTGGTCGCCGAGGACCTGCTCGGCGCCGGGGACCTGGCCGAGCGGTTCACCGAGCACGACACGCGCGACCTCGCCGAGCGGGCGGCCGCCGACCGCGACTGGACGTACGGGCACGTCGTCGTCGACGAGGCGCAGGAACTGTCCGAAATGGACTGGCGGGTGCTGATGCGGCGGTGCCCCAGCCGGTCGTTCACGATCGTCGGCGACCTCGCGCAGCGCCGGTCCGCGGCCGGGGCGCAGGACTGGGCGACGATGCTGAGGCCGTACGCCGGGGACCGCTGGCTGTACCGCGAACTGACCGTGAACTACCGGACGCCGGCGGAGATCATGGCCGTCGCGGGCGGGGTGCTGGCCCGGTTCGCGCCGTCCGCGCGGCCGCCGGAATCGGTGCGTGCCTGCGGGGTCCGCCCGTGGTCCAGACGAGTGGCGGACGACGAGCTGGCGGACGCCATCGAGGACTTCGTCCGCGACGAGGCCGGCCGCGAAGGCACCAGCGTGGTGATCGGGCCGCCGGGGGTCCCGGGAACGATCCCGCCGTCGGCCGCGAAGGGCCTGGAGTTCGACGCCGTCCTCGTCGTCGAGCCCGCGCGCATCCTGGCCGCGGGCCCGCGCGGCGCGGCCGAGCTCTACGTCGCGCTCACGCGCGCCACGCAGCGCCTCGGGGTGCTGCACCGGGATCCGCTCCCGGCGGCGCTGACCGGCCTCGTCGAGGCCGGCGTTCCGGCGCGGGCGGGACACCGGCGGTTCCTGTAGCGGAGGAGGGGGTGGCGGGTGCAGGCCCGTCATCCCCGCACCGCTACGCCGTGAGCCGGCCCCAGGAATAGTCCTGCTTGGCCAGCTTCAGGTACACGAACAGCTCGGTCCCGGACACGCCCGGGATCTTGCGCACCTCGTCGCCGAGCACCTCGAGCATGTGGTCGTCGTCCCGGCAGACGAGTTCGGCCAGCAGGTCGTAGCGCCCGGCGCACAACACGACGTAGTGCACGTTTTCGAGCTCGGACAGCTTGTCCGCGACCTCGCGGGGATCGGCGCCGTCGACGTTGATGCCGACCATGGCCTGGCGTGTCAGATCCACGTTGGCGGGGTCGGTCACCGCGACGATCTGCATCAGGTCGTCGCGCAGCAGCCGCTGCACGCGCTGGCGGACCGCTCCCTCCGAAAGCCCGACCGCCTTGGCGAGCGCGGTGAACGAGGCGCGGCCATCCTGCTGGAGCAGGCCGATCAACGATCTGTCCGTATTGTCCAGCGCGCGCGCCCGTGTTTCGTCACCCATGCCGTCCCTCCCTGTGTTTCGGCATGTGATTTGTCAAGTGCGCAGCGTATCGAGACCTGCGGAGAAAGCGAGCCCTCCGCGGCAGCTTCGCGTGATTCGGCGTACACGCCGCGCTCAGCCGAGGAATCGGTGGTCAGCGAGGAAACTGACGAGGCTTTCCGAGGCGGTTTTGTGCGCCCGCGCACAGCGGGACGCGCGTACCGCTCCGCGGCAGGTACCGTCTGGCGGCTCTGTCGTACCAGCACCCCAGGAGGACCAGCGCATGTCGGAGGCCGTGGCGCTCGGCGTCGCCCCCGCCGTTCCCGCGAAGGGACTGCGCGGTGGCGCGCTGGGCATGGTGTCGTCGATGGTCATCGGGATGTCGTCGACCGCGCCGGCGTACTCCATCGCGGCCACGCTCGGGCTGATCGTGCTGGCCGGCACCGGGTTCAAGGCGGCCGCGTTCGTGCTGCTCTCGTTCGTGCCGGTGCTGTTCGTCGCCTTCGCCTTCCGCGAGCTGAACACCGCGGAACCCGACTGCGGCACCAACTTCACCTGGGCGGCGCGCGCGTTCGGCCCGCACGCCGGGTGGTTCACCGGCTGGGTGGTCACGGTCGCGCAGCTGCTGGTGATGAGCAGCCAGTCCGCGCTCACCGGACGGTACACGCTGCTGCTGTTCGGCGCTTCGGACGCGGCGGGCAACCGGTGGGTGACGACGGCGATCGGGGCCGCGTGGCTGCTGGCGCTGTGCTGGCTCTGCCACCGCGGGATCGAGGTGTCCGCGCGGGCGCAGTGGATCCTGCTCGGCGTGGAGCTCGCCGTCCTGGTGCTCTTCTCCGCCGTCGCGCTGGTGCGCGTCTTCGACGGCACGGCCGGGCCGCAGGCGTCGGTGCCGCGGCTGGACTGGCTGTGGCCGGGCGGGGTCTCCGCCGGCACCGCGGTTTCGGCGGTCCTGCTGGCCGTGTTCATCTACTGGGGCTGGGAAAGCTCGCTGTCGGTCAACGAGGAGTCCGCCGACCCGCGCCGCGCGCCGGGCCGGGCCGCGGTGCTGTCGACCGTGCTGCTGGTGCTGAACTACCTGCTCGTGACGGTCGCCGCGCTGGCCTTCGCCGGGGTCGGCTCCGAAGGGATCGGCCTGGCCAACGAAGCCAATTCCGAGGACGTCCTGGCCGGCCTCGGCGGCGCGGTGTTCGGCGACGGCACCACGGGCAAGGTCCTCGGTGTGCTGCTGATCGTGTCCGTGCTGACCAGCGGCGCGGCCACCAGCCAGGCGACGATCATGCCGGCCGCGCGCACGACGCTGTCGATGGCCAGTCACGGTGCCCTGCCGCGGGTTTTCGGCCGCGTGCACCCGCGGTTCCGGACACCGACCGTGGCGACCTGGGCGTTCGGGCTGGTTTCGCTGGCGGTGTACGTGCTGCTGGCGCTGATCAGCGACCACGTCCTGGCCGACTCGGTCGACGCGGTGGGCCTGACGATCGCCATCGAGTACACGATGACGGCGCTGGCCTGCGTCTGGGTGTTCCGCCGGACGCTGCTGGCGAGCGTGCGCAACTTCGTGCTGCGCGGGCTGTTGCCGTTCACCGGCGGTCTGTTCTTCCTGGCCGTGCTGGTGTTCGCGCTGATCGAGTACGCGCGGCCGGACGCGGGCGAGACGACGGTGTTCGGCATCGGCGGCGTCGCGGTGATCGGCGTGGTGTCGATCGTGCTCGGCGTGCCGCTGATGTTCGCCGTCCACCGCGCCTGCCGGGAGTTCTTCGCCGGCCGCCGCCTGCCGCGCGGGTTCGTGCCGCGCGGCGGCGACAGCGTGGTCACCCCAGATCGCGCCGGCTGAGGTCCTCCTCGGTTTCGCGGCGCACCAGCAGGGTCGCGACGCCGTCGCGCACGCCGACCAGCGGCGGGCGGCCGACCTGGTTGTAGTTCGACGCCAGCGAGTGGTGGTAGGCGCCGGTGCACGGCACGGCCAGGAGGTCGCCGGCGTGCAGGTCGGCGGGCAGGCCGATGCCGTCGGCGAGGATGTCGCCCGCTTCGCAGTGCCGGCCGACCACGGTCATCGGGACGCGCTGCGCCTTCGACCGCCGTCCCACCAGGCGCGTGGTGTAGCGGGCGCCGTAGAGCGACGGCCGCGCGTTGTCGCTCATGCCGCCGTCGACCGCGACGAAGGTGCGGCTGCCGCGCTTGACCGCGCACACGCGGTACACCGTGATCCCGGCCGGCCCGACGATCGCCCGGCCCGGCTCGATCGTCAGGCGGGGCAAGGGGAAGCCGTGCGCCGCGCATTCGTAGGCGAGGGCCACGCGCAGGCGCCGCGAGTAGCCGCCGAGGTCGAACGCGGGCTCGCCGCCGACGTACGGGACTGCGTGCCCGCCGCCGAGGTCGAGTTCCCGCAGGGTGACGCCGTGGGTGTCGCGAATCCGGACGAGGACCTCGGCCATCCGCCGGGCGGCGGCCTCGTAGCGGTCGACCCTGGTCACCTGCGAGCCGATGTGGCAGTGCAGGCCTTGGAGCCGCAACGCGGGTTGTCGCTTCACGGCTTCGACGGCGGCGTCGACGTTGTCGGGTACGCCGTCGAGGAGCGAGAAGCCGAACTTCTGGCCTTCGGCACCGGTGCTGATGGCGGCGTGCGCCCCGGCGGCGACGCCCGGCGTCACCCGGATCATCACCTGCTGCGCGCCGTGGGCGAGGGCGCCGAGCTGCTCGATCTCGTCGAGCGAGTCGACGACGATCCGGCGCACGCCGTAGCCGAGCGCGGCCTTCAGGTCTTCGGGCGTCTTCGCGTTGCCGTGCAGCAGCATGCGCTCCGCGGGGAAGCCGACCGCGCGCGCAACGGCGATCTCACCGGCGGAGCAGGTGTCGAGCGACAACCCCGCTTCGGCGACCCAACGCAGGACAGCGCGCGTACACAGCGCCTTGCTCGCGTACGCGACTTCGACGTCCGGCAGCGCTTCGCGGTACTCGCGCGCGGTGTCACGGACCTGCTGTTCGTCGATGAAGTACGACGGCGTCCCGAAGCGGGCGGCGAGGTGGCTGACGGGCGCGCCGGCGAAGAGCAGCTCGCCGTCTTCGCCGAGTCGGGTGCTACGCGGCCAGACTCCTGGCTCGAGGTGATCGGCGGCTTCGCAGCCGAGGCTGGGAAGAAGCTCGCTGAGCGTCACGGGTGCCTCCGGGCATCACGGCGGATCGGACTCCGTCAGGACACCCCCGCCGGCGCGCCCGAAGATCACCCGTGAATGCCGTCCTGACGGATTCCGGGCGCCCGCTGACGCCTTGTTAACGCGCGAGTAACTTCGGCCACACCTCGGCTGAGCTGCGGTGATCCCGGATCAGCGGATGGCTTCGGGCCGCGGCGCCGTCACGGTGTCGCCTTCGCCGTCCGAAGGGGTTCGCCGACCGCGTGGAGGTGCTCCAGCACGTACCCGTAAGAGCGGGCCCAGCCGCACTCGGCGTAGGAAATGTCGTGCCGGGCGCAGAAGGCCCGGACGATCGCCTGCGCGTGCTTGAGGTTGGGCCGGGCCATGCTGGGGAACAGGTGGTGCTCGATCTGGTAGTTCAGCCCGCCGAGTGCGAAGTCCACCACCGGGCCGCCGCGGACGTTGCGCGAGGTCAGCACCTGCTTGCGCAGGAAGTCGAGGGTGTGCCCGGCCGGCAGCAGCTCCATGCCCTTGTGGTTGGGCGCGAACGAGCAGCCCATGTACAGCCCCCACAGGAACTGGTGCACCAGAACGAAGACGATCCCGGTCAGCGGCGACAGCACGGTGAACACCGCGGCGAGGTAGGCCACCAGGTGCCCGATCAGCAGCGCGGACTCCAGCCGGTGCTTGCGGATGTCCCCGCGCCACACCGCCTTCACGCTGGAGACGTGCAGGTTGAGGCCTTCGAGCAGGAGCAGCGGGAAGAACAGGAACGCCTGGTACTTCGCCACCCAGCGCAGGAAACCGCGCTTCCGCGAGCTCTGCGCCTTGCTGAACGCGAGCGCGGCGATGTCGACGTCCGGGTCTTCGTCCTCGTGGTTGGGATTGGCGTGGTGGCGCGCGTGCGTGCTGATCCACCAGCCGTAGCTCAGCCCGGTGAGTCCACCGTGGACCAGGCCGGTGGCGTCGTTCGCCCGGCGGCTGCGGAAGATCTGCTTGTGCCCGGCGTCGTGGCCGATGAACGCCAGCTGCGCGAACACCATCGCGAAGAACGCGGCGAGCAGCAGCTGCCACCACGAGTCGCCGAGGTAGGCGAAGGCGACCCAGCCGCCGCCGAACGCGGCGAGGTTGAGCCCGATGCGCACGGCGTAGTAGCGGCGTCGCCGCTGCAGGAGCCCCGCGTCCTTGATGAGCCGGGACAGCTCGGCGAAATCGCTGCCGGGCATCGCGGGGGTATCCGAAATTTGGGTGGAAGTCATCGGCGCACCGCTCTGGTTAAGTCGTAACGGCTTGTCCAGCAACGGTTTCCAGCCCTGACGGGTCTGGGTCCGGTTCGGGAAAGGGCACTGGGGCCTGGTCGCGGTGGTACCGCGTCCTGCGCACAGCCTCCCATCCGGCGGTCTCGTTGGCAATTCCCTGTTGACCACCGAAGAGGTGTACAGTCAGCCACATCGGGATGACGGTGACCCACCACACACCCGAGGCCGTCCGGCCGGTTCGCCTGGCCGGAGACAGGAGTCGTAGCCGGGTTCGTGAGCCCGTTCGTATTGCAGCCGTGCCGGTCTTCGACCGGTGAGCAGCCGCCCGCAGTTGCCCGAGGTGACGCCCGGGGCGCCCGAATTGGTTGCTACGAAGAGGTTCGTGTCCGGCTGACCCCTGTCAGCGGGTGGCTCGTCGACGAGCCGGGGTTCGGCACTGCCGCCGCCCCCCGACCCGCCGACGAGCCGCCATTCACGAAAGCCCCCACGACGACAACAGCCCGAAGAGCTGTTCCCGCTCGGGCCCGGTCAGCAGCCGGCTGGGCGGGCGGACGTCCGGGCGGCACAGGCCGAGCTGGCCCAGCGCGTCCTTGACCACGCTGACGTTGTTGGCGTTCCCGTTCGCCGCCCGGAGCTCCTCGAACGGGCGGATGCGCTCCCAGACCGCCATCGCCGCCGGGTAGTCCCCTGTGGACAGCGCGCGGAACATCTCCAGCGAGATCGCCGGGTCGACGTTCACCAGACCGGACGTGAAACCCGTTGCCCCGACGGCGAAGTAACCCGGCGCCGACAGTTCCGCCAGGCCCGCGATCCACACGAACCGCTCGAAGCCCGCGTCCCGCGCGACCGAGCCGAACCGCACCGGGTCCGGCACCGCGTACTTCACCCCGATCACGTTGGGGGCCGCCTCGCCGAGCGCGCGCAGCTGGTCGCCGGTGATCGCCGGGTTGCGGACGTACAGCACGACGCCGAGTTCGGGGACCGCCCCGGCGATCGCCGCGTGGTAGTCGACCCAGCCGTCGCCCGAGACGTACGGGTGCACCGGCTGGTGGATCATGACCATGTCCGCGCCGGCGTCCCGTGCATGCGTCGCGGCCCGCGTCGCCGAGGCGACGTCGTGGCCGATCCCCGCCAGCACGCTCGCCCGGCCCGCCGCCGCTTCGACGGTGACTTCCAGGCACTGCCGCGCTTCGCCCTCGTCGAGCGCGTAGAACTCGCCGGTGTTCCCGTTCGGCGTCACGACCTCGATGCCGCCGGTGATCAGGCGGTCCACCAGCTTCGCGTACGTCTGGCCGTCGACGGCGCCCTCGGCGTCGAACGGCGTGACCGGGATGGCCACCACCCCGGACAGCCGCCGCCTCTGCTCCTCGAACGTCATCGGGCCCCCTTCGGATCGCCGGTCTCGGTGGTGCGGTCGCCGGGCAGCCCGAAGGCGACCCGGTCGATGAAATCGGTGATGTGCTTGCGCAGCAGGTGCTCGGTCTGCCGCGCGTTGCCGCTCTCGGCGGCGTTCAGGATCGCCCGGTGCTCGGCCGCCTCGCCCTGCCAGGTCGGGCTGATGCCCCAGCCGGTGACGGTGATCAGCGCGGCCTGGTCGCGCAGGCCGTCCAGGACCTCGACCAGCAGCGGGTTCCCGCACCCGGCGTAGAGCGCGCGGTGGAACAGCCGGTTGGCCAGGCTCGCCTTCGCGCGGTCGGACGCGGCCGTGCCGGTCTCGACGCCGGCCAGCACCTGCCGCGCGGGCCCGAAGTCCGCGCCCCGCTCAACGGCACGCCGGACGGCTTCGGGCTCGAGCAGCGCGCGCAGGTCGTACACCGCGTACGCGCTCTCGGCGTCCATGACCCGGACCGCCGCTCCCTTGTACGTGCTCATCGTGACCAAACCGGAACCGGCCAGGATCCGCAGCGCCTCGCGCACCGGCGTCTTCGACACCCCGAGCAGGGCGCCGACCTCGGCTTCGACGAGCGTTTCGCCCGGCTCGAACTCGCCGCTCAAGATCGCTTCCTTGACCGCGTCACGCACGAAATCCGTCCGCGAGACGGGCGGCGGCGGCCTCCGGGCCGAAGAAGTGCTCGCCACTGGCATGTCCGATCTGATATACGATGCGACATACAACATTATCACGGACCTAGGGAGCAGCCATGCAGCGTTGCACCGGCTTCCGATTCCGACGCGTGTTGCTGGCGGTGAGCCTCGCCGCGGGCCTGGCGGCGTGCGGCGCGCCCGGCGGTGACGGCGGCCAGGCGGCGGACCCCAAGGCGGTGCCGGACAAGCCGGGCAAGCCCGTCGAGCTGAACATCCTCGACGTCGCGGGCAACCTGCAGCTCACCAAGCAGATGATCGAGAACTTCAAGGCCGCGCACCCCGAAGTCCTCGCGAAGGTCACCTATTCGACCGCGCCCGCGCCGAGCATGGCGGGCAAGCTGAAGGCCGAACAGGACGGCGGCGTCGCCCAGACGCACCTGGTCCTCAGCGGCACCGACGGCCTCTCCGCCGGCATCGCGAACGGCACCCTCACCAAGGTGCTGCCGGACTTCTCGAACCGGTTCCCGAACCTGATGCAGAACTACCAGGAGCCCGCGGCGAAGATGCAGGAGCTGGCCAACGGCTACGGCGTCGAGGTCGTCTACTACCCGTCCGGCCCGCTGCTGGAGTTCAACCCCGGCGCGGTGCCCGCCGCGCCCGCGTCCCCGCAGGAACTGCTCGACTGGGCGAAGGCGCACCCGGAGAAGTTCCAGTACGCCCAGCCGTCGAACTCCGGCCCGGGCCGGACGTTCCTGATGGGCCTGCCGTACCTGCTCGGCGACAAGGACCCGAAGGACCCGGACAAGGGCTGGGACAAGACTTGGGCGTTCCTGCAGGAGCTGGGCAAGTACGTGAAGTACTACCCGTCGGGCACCACCGAGACCATGAAGAACCTGGCGTCCGGTTCGGTGGACATGATCATGTCGACCACCGGCTGGGACATCAACCCGCGCAAGCTCGGCACCGTGCCCAACACGGTCAAGACCGCGATCATGCAGCCGATGCACTGGGTCACCGACGCCCAGTACGCGCTCATCCCGAAGGGCCTCTCGCCCGACCAGGAGTCGGCGATCCTGCAGCTGATCGCCTGGATGCTCAAGCCGGACCAGCAGGCGATCGCCTACGACGACGGCTACTTCTACCCCGGCCCGGCGGTCAAGGACGTCACCCTGCAGATGGCGCCGCAGAAGAGCCAGGACACTCTTCGGCAGTTCGGGCGCCCGGAGTACGAGCAGTGGATCTCGCAGTACCCGAAGGAGACCTCGCTGCCGGCCGAGCAGCAGGTGAAGGCGTTCGACAAGTGGAACCAGCTGGTCGGCGGCTCGAAGGTCGGCAAGAAGTGACCTTCGGGCAGCTGCGGCTGGACGGCGTCTCGCGCAGCTTCGGCACCGCGAACGCCCTGCGCGGCCTCGACCTCGCCATCGCGCGTGGCGAGTTCGTGGCCCTGCTCGGGCCGTCCGGCTGCGGCAAGTCGACGGCGTTGAACTGCCTGGCGGGCCTGCTGCCGCTGACCGAGGGCAGCATCTGGCTCGACGACGACCGCATCGACGGCCGGCCGCCGGAGCAGCGCGGGTTCGGGATGGTCTTCCAGAACTATGCGCTGTTCCCGCACATGTCCGTCCGCGCCAACGTCGGGTTCGGCCTGAAGATGCGCAAGGTCGGCCGCGCCGAGGCCCGGCGCCGGGTCGACGAGGCGTTGCGGCTGGTGCAGCTGACCGAGCACGCGGCGAAGTTCCCCGCGCAGCTGTCCGGCGGCCAGCAGCAGCGGGTCGCCATCGCCCGCGCGGTGGTGCTGGAGCCGCCGGTGGTGCTGATGGACGAGCCACTGTCCAACCTGGACGCCAAGCTCCGGCTGGAGATGCGGATGGAGATCCGCCGCCTCCATCAGACGCTCGGCCTGACCACGGTCTACGTCACCCACGACCAGGAGGAGGCGCTGTCGCTGGCCGACCGCCTGGTCGTGCTGCGCGAGGGCACGGTCCAGCAGATCGGCACGCCGGAGGAGGTCTACGCCCAGCCGGTGAACAGCTACGTCGCGTCCTTCATGGGCTACCGCAACCTGCTGGACGTGACGGTCACCGGCGCCGCGGGCTCGTCGGTCACCGTGTCGGGCGCGGGCGTCCGCCTGACCGGCCGCGGCTCGCTCACCGAGGGCCCGGCGAAGGTGGCGATCCGCCCGGAGGACTTCGTCGTCGGCGACGGCACGGAGAACGCCCTCGACGTCACGGTCGAGATCGTCGAGTACCACGGCCGCGAGCTGTCGGTCTCCGCCCGGCTGCCGACCGGGGTGCCGGTCTACTTCCGGACCGACAAGCGCCTCGCCCCCGGCGACACCGCGAAGATCGGCGTCCCGGCCGAGCGGGTCCTGGTGTTCGCGCCGTGACGGCCGTCGCGAGCGCCCGCCCGGCGTTGCGGCACCGGCTGGCCGAACGCGGCGTCGACCGCACCCTGCTGCTCCTGGTGCCCGGCCTGCTGGTCACCGCCTGCCTGTTCCTGTACCCGTTCCTCTACGGCCTCCAGCTGTCGTTCACGCCCCGCAAGGGCGGGGTCTTCGCGAACTACGCGCGGTTCTTCGGCGACCCGTACCTGCGCGACACGATCTGGACGACGCTGGGCATCGCGCTGCCGGCGACGTTCATCAACGTCCTCGCGAGCATCCCGATCGCGTACGTGATGCGCGGCCGCGTCCGCGGCAAGCGCCTGCTGACGACGATCCTGGTCGTGCCGATCACGCTCGGCACGGTGCTCACCGCGCAGGGCCTGATCATGTACGGCGGGCCGGCGGGCTGGCTGAACAAGGTGCTCACCGTCCTCGGGATCACCGACCAGCCGCTGCCGCTGATCCACAACTACACCGGCGTGCTGCTGTCCCTGGTGATCACCGGCTTCCCGTTCTCCTTCCTGCTGACGTTGTCCTACCTCTCGGGCATCGACCCGTCGCTGGAGAAGGCGGCCGCGACGCTCGGCGCGAACGGCGTCCAGCGCTTCCGGCGGATCACGCTGCCCCTCCTGGCGCCCGGCCTGGCGATCACCTTCTGCCTTTCGTTCGTGATGGCGTTCTCGGTCTTCCCGAGCGCGCAGCTCGTCGGCGACCCGGCGAACGAGACCCGCGTGATCTCGATCGCGGCCTACCACGCGGCGTTCGAGGAGTACGACTATTCGATGGGCTCGGCCGTCGCGATGCTGATGGCGGTCATCATGCTGATCGTGATCGGGCTGGTCATGGCGTGGCGCGGCACGCTGTACCGCGGAGCGACCGGAGGCAAGGGATGACCGGCTGGGTCGCGCGTCCCGGACGTTGGGTCGTCTGGGCCGTGGTCGCGTTCTTCTTCGTCAACCTCGCCGGCGTGGTGCTCTCGGTGGTGGTCGACTCGTTCGGCACGCAGTGGTTCGGCAGCTGGCTCCCGGACGGCTTCACCACCCACTGGTACGCCGACGCCTGGCGCGAGTTCGGCCTCTCGGACGTCCTCCTGACGACGGCAGTCGTCGCGCTGGTCGTGATCGCCGTGTCGGTGGCGGTCGGCGTCCCGGCCGCCTACGCGCTGGCCCGCCGCTCGTTCCCCGGCAAGCGGCTGGTGATGCTGCTGTTCGTGCTGCCGATCCTGATCCCGCCCATCACCTACGGCATCCCGCTGGCCACCGTGCTCTACAAGTTCCACCTGGCCGGCACCACCACCGGCGTCATCCTGGCCAACCTCGTGCCGTCGGTCCCGTTCGTCGTGCTCACGATGACGCCGTTCATCGAGCAGATCGACCCGAAGATCGAGGCCGCGGCCCGGATGTCCGGCGCGCGGACGGTCTCGGTGTTCACCCGGATCCTCGGCCCGCTGCTGCTGCCGGGCATCCTCGCGGCGTCGATCCTGGTGCTGGTGCGCACGGTCGGGATGTTCGAGCTGACCTTCCTCACCGCCGGCCCGGACTCGACGACGCTGGTGGTGGCGCTGTACAACTCCGTGTTCGCGGCGGGCATCCGCGCGAACCAGTCGGTCGACGCCATGGCGACCATCTACACCGCGTCCATGCTGGTGCTCCTCCTCGTCGCGTTGCGGTTCGTGAACCCGACCCAGCTGGTGACCCGGATCCGGGAGGAGACCTGACGTCAGTCCTGCGGGGTCAGCAGGACGATCGGGATCACGCGCTCGGTCTTCTGCGCGTACTCGTCGTACAGCGGGAAGATGCCGGCCATCAGCGGCCAGAGGGTCTCGCGTTCGGCGTCGGACGCGACGCGGGCGCGGGCGGTGAACCGGCGGGGGCCGACCTGCACGCCGACGCTCGGCTCGGCCAGCAGGTTCTTGTACCACTCCGGATCTTCGTCGGCGCCGCCCTTGGAGGCGACGACGACGAAGTCGTCCCCGGAGGTGCCGTAGATCAGGCAGGTGCGCCGCGGCTGTCCGGTGCGGCGGCCGGTCGTGACGAGGATGAGGGTGAAGACGCCGTTCGATTCGTGCCCCTCGGCCCCGCCCGAGGCCAGGTAGGCGCGGGTCTGCTCGGCGACCCAGTCCCACTTCGAGTCGGTGGCGCGGTCGAGATCGGCGGCGACGGCCATGGTGGCGGTCCTTCCTGTGGCTGGATCACGAGCTTGCTACCTCCGAGACGAAACCGGGGCCGTTATCTCGACACCTGTGAGCGTGCTCACAGGGCGGCTCCCCCGAGGGGAGGTGCCAGGCTGGCGGCATGCGGTATTCGATCGGCGACCTGGCCCGCCGGACCGGGCTGACGACCAAGGCCGTCCGGTTCTACTCCGACCGCGGGCTCGTGCCGCCGTCCGGGCGCAACGCCGCCGGTCACCGGCAATACGACGATGTCGCGCTCGCCCGCCTTGGCCTCGTCCGGACCCTGCGCGAGCTGGGGTTCGGCCTGGCGGCGATCCGAAAGATCGTGGACGGCGAGGCGACCGTCGCCGAGGTCGCGGCGCGGCACGCCGAAACCCTGGAAGCGGAAATCCGCGTGCTGCGGCTGCGGCACGCGGTGCTGACGGCCGTCGCCGGCCGCGGTTCGACCCTCGAGGAGACGAGACACGTGCTGTCCGCCGACGAACGCCGTCGCCTGATCGGCGACTTCCTCGCCGAAGCCCTCGGCGACCGTCCCGAACTGGCCGGGATCGCCCGCACGCTGACGCCGGAACTGCCCGAGGACCCGGGCCCCGGCCAGCTCGAAGCCTGGATCGAGCTGGCCGGGCTGACCCGGGACGCGGAGTTCCGCGCGGTCCTGCGCCGCCTCGTCGACCAGCACGAGGGCGGGCTGCGCCGCGACCTGGCCGCCGAAGTGCGCGACGCCGTCACGCCGGCGCTGGCGGCCGGCGTCGACCCGGCGTCACCGGAAGCCGCGGCGATCGTCGAGCGCCTCGGGCGCGACCGTGGTGAGCTGCGGACCTGGCTCGGTCTCGTCCGAGACCCCCGCCGCGAGCGGTACGTGGAGCTGCTCGCGGTGATCAACGGCTGGGCAGCGCCGGAAAGCCTGGCCCCGGCGCTCGACTGGCTGGCCGTGGCTACGGCCGCCTGACCGCCGCCCGGATCCGCTCGAGCACGTCGTCCGCGGGCTCGGCGTCACGACGGCTCCCGTCCCGCAGCCGCAGCGAGAGCTGCCCGGTGGCGGCCTCCCGCGGACCGATCACGGCCTGGTACGGCACCAGCCGCCCGTCCCGGATCCGCGCGCCCAGGCTGCCTTCCGAGGCGATCTCGGCCCGCAGGTCGCCGCAGCGGTCCAGGACTTCGCGCGCGCAGGGCAGTTCCGCGCCGGACAGCGGCAGCAGCCGCAGCTGCACCGGCGCCAGCCACGCCGGGAACGCGCCGCCGTGGACCTCGATCAGCTGGGCCACCGCGCGTTCGACGCTGCCGATGATGCTCCGGTGCAGCATGACCGGCCGGTGCTTCGCGCCGTCCGCGCCGACGTACTCGAGCCCGAACTGCGCGGGCTGGTGGAAGTCGACCTGGACGGTCGACAGGGTCGATTCGCGGCCTACACCGTCGGCGATCTGGATGTCGATCTTCGGTCCGTAGAACGCCGCTTCGCCCTCGACGGCGTCGTAGGCCAGGCCGCTGCGGTCGAGCACCGAACGGAGGATGCCGACGGCGCGGTCCCAGTCCCCGTCGACGTACTTCCCGCCGTCGCCGGGCAGGGACAGGCGGAAGCGGGCCGGGCTGATGCCGAGCGCGTCGTACGCCCGCCGGATCAGGGCCAGCGCGGCTCCGGCTTCGGCTTCGACCTGGTCGAGGGTGCAGAAGACGTGGGCGTCGTTGAGCTGGATCGCGCGTACCCGGCTCAGCCCGCCGAGCACGCCCGAGAGCTCGGACCGGTACATCCCGCCGATCTCGGCCATCCGCAGCGGCAGTTCGCGGTAGCTGCGGCCGGCCGAGCGGTAGATCAGCGCGTGGTGCGGGCACAGGCTCGGCCGCAGCACGAGCTGCTCGCCGCCGACGTCCATCGGCGGGTACATGTCGTCGCGGTAGTGCGACCAGTGCCCGGAGATCTCGTACAGCTCGCGTTTGCCCAGCACCGGCGAATGGACGTGCCGGTACCCCGCCCGCCGTTCGAGGTCGCGGACGTACTCCTCCAGGCTGTGGCGGACGATCGCGCCGTCGGGCAGCCAGTAGGGCAGGCCCGCGCCGATCAGCGGGTCGGAGCCGAACAGGCCGAGTTCGCGGCCGAGCTTGCGGTGGTCGTGCATCGTGGACTCCCTCGTGGACGGCGAGGCGGGAGGCCACAAGACGAAGCCCGGGGCACCCGCCCCGGGCTCGAAACGTCGTTCAGCGCGCCGGGACACTCTCCGGCGTCGTCGTCAGTGCGCGCTTCATGGGATCGACGGTAACAGCGGCCGCCAGTCCTTTTCAGGCGCCGAGGAACCGCTCCAGCTGCTCGACGACGAAGGCGTGGTCCTCGGCCTGCGGCAGCCCGGACACCCCGACCGTGCCGACCGGCCCGACCCCGCGCACCAGCACCGGGAACACGCCGCCGTGCGCCGCGTAGTCGCCGAGGTCGAGGCGGGAGTGCTGCTCGAACGAGCCGCCGTTCGCGCGGAACTGCGTCCCGACCAGGAACGAGCTGTGCCCGTAGCGGTCGACGACCCGGCTCTTGCGGTCGATCCAGCCGTCGTTGTCCGCCGACGTCCCGGGCAGCGCGGCGTGGAAGAGCCGCTGGCCGTTGCGCCGGATCGAGATCGTCAAGGCCAGCCCGCGGTCCGCCGCCGCGTCCAGCATCTGCCGGCCGAGGGCGAGCGCGGTCTCGTTGTCGAACTTCGTGAACTGGAGGCGTTCCTCCTGCTCGAAGAGCTGGGCGAGGCGTTCGGCTTCGGTCATGGGGCTATTAAATCAACACTGTTGTTTAATTGCCAGCGGCGAACTCGGTCAGGGACAGCACGTTGCCGTCCGGATCGCGGAACCACGCGACCCGGCCGCCCGGCGTGGTCCAGATTTTGTCGGTGTCCTGTGGCAGCGTGTCGAAGGTGAGGAACTCCACGCCCCGGCCGCGCAGCTCGGCCACCGCGGCCCGGATGTCGGCGACCGCCCAGCCGAGCACCGTGAACGGCTGCGGCGTGAATTCGGTGACGGCGGTGACCCGCAGCATGGTCGCGCCACTGCGGAACACACACGCGAAGGGGGTCTGCTCGATGAACTCCAAGCCGGCGACATCCGTGTAGAAGGCGCGCGAGCGCTCGAGGTCGGCCGACGGTGCGAAGGCGACCAATTCCGCTGAGTTGAGCATGGCTTCACCTCTCTCGGTGGCGAACGTACCCCTCGGCCGGGCCGCCGGCCGGGGGACGAGGAGGTGGGCATGGGCCGGATCCGGCGCCGCACGGTGCTCGGTGGTGCCGCCGCGGTCTCGGTCGCGGGTGCGCTGTCCGCCGGCTGCGCCCCGGCGCCGCGGAAGGGCACCGTCGAGGACGTCCGCCACGTCGTCGTGCTGATGCAGGAGAACCGGTCGTTCGACCACTACTACGGCACGATGGCCGGCGTCCGCGGCTTCGGTGACCGCGCGGCCCTGCGCGACGTCTTCCGCCAGCGCGGCGACCGGGGCGGCCCGGTGCTGCCGTTCCGGATCGACACGTCCGTTGTGGACGGTCAGGACCTCGGCGAGCTGCCGCACGACTGGAACAGCACCCACCGCGCGTGGAACGGCGGCGCGTACGACCGCTGGATCACGGCGAAGAGCCCGATGACGATGGGGTACTTCACCCGCGACGACCTCCCGTTCCAGCACGCCCTGGCCAGCGCGTTCACCCTCTGCGACCACTACTTCTGCTCGATCCAGGGCCCGACGCACCCGAACCGCCTCTACCACTGGACCGGCACGATCGACCCGGACGGCGTCGCCGGCGGCCCCGCGACGCACAACGCGCCGGACTACGAGCCGTCGTTCCGCTGGACGACGTACCCCGAGCGGCTCGAGGCGGCGGGAATCTCCTGGCGGATCTACGCCAACGACGAGGAACGCGGCGTCCCGGAGCACTTCGTCGGTGACTACGGCGACAACCCGCTCTGGCTGTTCCAGAACTTCCACGACGCGCTGCACTCGATGGACCCGGTGAAGCGCCGGCTCGCCGAGCGGGCCAACCTGCGCAAGAAGCTGCTGCCGGATTCGGGGCAGGGGAAGAACCTCGACCACGTGCTGGCCGATTTCGTCGCCGACTGCGCGGCCGGGACGCTGCCCGCCGTGTCGTGGGTGGTGGCCCCGTACGGCTACTGCGAGCACCCCGCCGCGCGGCCGGTCGACGGCGCCGCCTACGTCCACCGCATGCTGAAAGCGTTGTGGGACAACCCGCAGCTGTGGGAATCGACCGTCGTCTTCATCAACTACGACGAAAACGACGGCTTCTTCGACCACGTCGTCCCGCCGACGCCGCCCCCCGGCACGCCCGGCGAGTACCTGCCGGGCAACCGGCCCGAGCGGGGTGCGCCGTCCGGGCCGCCGGTGCCGATCGGGCTGGGCCCGCGGGTGCCGATGACCGTCGTTTCGCCGTGGAGCCGCGGCGGCTGGGTCAACTCCCAGGTCTTCGACCACACGTCGGTGCTGCGCTTCCTGGAAACGTGGACCGGCGTCCGCGAGCCGAACATCTCGGCCTGGCGCCGCGCCATCTGCGGCGACCTGACCAGCTGTTTCGACTTCCGGGCCCCCGACACGACCATCCCGCTGCTGCCGGACGCCGACGCGTTGCGCGCCGAAGCCGACCGGACGCAGAGACGGCTCCCGAAGCCGGGGCTGGGGCCGGGAGCGCTGGTGCAGGACGCCGGCACGGCGAAGGCGCGCCCGCTGCCGTACCAGCCGGTCGCGTGGGCCGCGGCCGAGCCGGACGTGCTGCGGCTGCACCTGGCCAACCACGGAACGCAGGCGCTGCAGCTGGCCGCGTACGCCTACCACGACGGCGGGACGTCACAGCGCTTCGACGTCGGGCCCGGAGGCTCGGTGACCGGCGCAGTCCCGCACGGCGGGAGCTACGACGTCGCCGTCCACGGCCCGAACGGCTTCCTCGTCGAAGCCTCGGGCGGGGTGGGCCTCGACGCCGAGGTCACCTACGCCGATACGCCCGCCCTGCTGGTCACGGTGACCAACCGCGGGCCGGCACCGGTCACGCTGCACGACGTCACCCTCGCTCCGGGTGGCTCGCACGGCTTCCCGGTGCCGGCGAGCAACGGCTGGTACGACGTGACGTTCGAGACGCCGAGCTGGCGTCGCCGCTTCGCCGGTCACCTCGAGGACGGCAACCCTTCGCGGACCGGGCCCTGACCCAGGGCGTCGAGCGCGAAGGCGGCGAGCATCGCGACGCCGCTGGGCATGGCGTCCTCGTCGAAGAGCACGCGGTTGGAGTGGTTGGCCGCCGCCTCGGCCGGGTCGACGCCGGGCGGGCACGCGCCGAGGAACGCGTAGGCGCCGGGAACGCGTTGCAGGACGTAGGAAAAGTCCTCGGCGCCCATCAGCGGGTCGGCGAGCAGCTCGACGTTGGCCGGCCCCAGCACCTCCGCGCCCAGCCGCAGCACCTCGGCGGCGACGCGGTCGTCGTTGACGGTCACCGGGTAGCCCGGCTCGACGTCGGCGACCACGCGGCAGCCGTAGGCCGCGCCGACCTGCTCGCACACCTTGGGCAGCTCGGCGCGGACCAGCGCCCGCGTCTGCTCGGACAGCGTGCGGATGGTGCCCTCGAGCTCGGCGGTCTCCGGGATGATGTTGGACGTCGTGCCGGCCTGGATCCGGGTCACCGAGAGCACCGCGGGGTCGAACACGCTGACCCGGCGCGTGATCATCGTGTGCAGTGCCCCGACCATCGCCGCGGCGGCCGGCACCGGGTCGATCGTGTGCTGCGGCGCGGAGCCGTGGCCGCCCTTGCCGGTGACGCGGACGTGGAACGAGTCGGCCGACGCCATCAGCGGGCCCGGCCGCAGCTGCAGCAGCCCGCTTCGGGCGTTGGCGAGGATGTGCACGCCGAACGCGCGCTCGACGCGCGGGCCGGCGGCGTCGAGCACGCCCTCGTGGAGCATGAACCGGGCGCCGTGGTGACCCTCCTCACCCGGCTGGAACATGAACACGACCGATCCGGCCAGCTGGTCGCGGCGCTCGGCGAGCAGCCGGGCGGCCGAGGCGAGCATCGCGACGTGCGTGTCGTGGCCGCACGCGTGCATCGACTCGGGGTCCTCGGACGCGAAGTCCAGGCCGGTCTCCTCGGTCAGCGGCAGCGCGTCCATGTCGCCGCGCAGCAGCACCGCCGGGCCCGGCCGCGCACCGCGCAGGACGGCGGTGAGCGACGTCGTGGCCTTGCCCTCGGTGATCTCCAGCGGCAGGCCGTCGAGGGCGGCCCGGATGGCGGCCTGCGTGTGCGGCAGGTGGAGACCCTGTTCCGGCCTGCGGTGCACCGCGCGGCGGAGCGCGACGGTGCGGTCTTGCAGCGCCCGCGCGTCGTCCAGGAGGCCGGCGAACGGGGTGCCGGGCAGGGTGGGCAGGTCAGCAGGTCCGGTCATGCTCCCGATAGTGGCGCATGCGGCGCTTCGGGCGCACCGTGCGTGCGCCGGATCTCCCGGCGGAATACGGTGTGCGCATGGCGGTGGAAGAGCCGGTCACGGGCTTCGCGGTGGCTGTGGTCCGAGAAGACGGTCGGTGGCGGTGCAGTGCGCTCGACCCGGGGGCGCTGACCGAGCTGGACGCAGCGATCACGGAGCTGGGCAAACTACGTTCCACCGGCGCGAGCTTCGGGCTCCTGGCGGTCGACGACGAGTTCTTCGTCATCGTCCGGCCCAGTCCGAGGGGGCCGTCGCTGCTGCTCTCGGACGCGGCGGCGGCGCTGGACTACGACATCGCGGCGGACGTCCTCGACGTCCTGCGCGTCGACCCGCCGGACGAGGAGGACGACTCCATCTGGCCCGAGGGTGATCTCGAGATCCTGGCGGACCTCGGCCTGCCGGGTCCGGAGCTGGAGGTCATCGTCGGCGAGGTCGACCTGTACCCGGACGAGCAGCTGCAGATGGTGGCCCAGCGCTGCGGGTTCGGCAGCGAGTTCGCCAAGCTCCTGGACGAGCTCTGAGACGCCCGTCCGACACCGAAGCCGTGGAGGCGGCGCTGGAGGCAGCGCGCGCCCCGGGCGCGGACGTCCCGATCGGCGCGGTGGTCTTCGCCCCGGACGGAACCCCGCTGGCGGCGGCCCGCAACGCCCGGATCGAGCTGGGCGACCCGACGGCCCACGCGGAGATCCTGGCGTTGCGAGCGGCGGCGAAGGTGGTCGACGACGGCTGGCGCCTGGAGGGCTGCACGCTGGCGGTGACGCTGGAGCCGTGCACGATGTGCGCGGGGGCGCTGGTCCTGGCGAGGATCTCGCGGCTGGTGTTCGGGGCGTGGGAGCCGAAGACGGGCGCGGTGGGCTCGCTGTGGGACGTGGTCCGCGACCGGCGGTTGAACCACCGCCCGGAGGTCCACGGAGGTGTGCTGGAGTCCGAGTGTGCTGCGGTGCTGGAGACGTACTTCGCCAACTGCCGCTGACCTGCGCCGTCGCGGGCAGGTGACCCCTCGTTCAGGGTGCGCGGGGGCTCCGGTATTGTTCTCGGCGGTGGCGTGTCCGAGCGGCCGAAGGAGCACGACTCGAAATCGTGTGACGGTTAATCCCCGTCCGTGGGTTCAAATCCCACCGCCACCGCTCTCGAAGCAGACGCCCGGTGACCCTTGTGGGGGTTGCCGGGCGTTTTGCATGACAACGGTCTTGTCACGACTACGGGGAGCGAGCAGCATGGCGTACCAGCCTGCCGATAGGTGACGACAAAACCATTCGGCAGCGGGAGGGCGGGAGCCGGCGTGCGCGGTGCGGTGTGGGTGGCGATCGCCGCGACTCTGGCCGTGCTTCTCAGCCTGGTGGGCAACATCGCCACGAACACCGTCCAGCTCCCGACCGGCTGGGCCGTCGGCTTGTGGGCCGTGGTCGGCCTCATGGGCGTCACGTCGGTCGGGCTGGCGGTGCGCCAGCACCGCGCCGACAGCTCTCCGCCCACTCCGACCTCGAACCAGGTCCGTGACGTGCACGGCCCGGCTTTCCAAGCCGGCAGCATCGGCAAGGTCGAAATCCATCCCCCCGGCACCAGGGCAACCGCCGGGCCGACGCGGCACCGGGTGGGCAATCTGCCGCCCCGGGCCGACGGATTCCAGGCGCGGACCGAACTGGGGACGGTGGCCGAGGCCGCGGACACCGGCGCGACCGCCGTGCTGACGGGCCGCGGTTCGCACGTGCTGTCCGGCCTCGGCGGGGTGGGCAAGACCCAGCTCGCCGCCGAGCACGCTCGCACGCTGTGGGAACGCGAAGAGATCAACATCCTGGTGTGGGTCGAAGCGATGACGCAGGAGGCCATCATCGCCGGTTACGCACGCGCCGCGGCCCAGATCGCCCACGTCACCACGGACGACGCCGAGCAAGCCGCACGCGAGTGGCTGGACTGGCTGGCCGGCACCGACCAGCAGTGGCTGGTGGTCTTGGACGACCTGCAGGATCCCGCGGACCTTCGCGGCCTCTGGCCACAGCCCACGCCATCGGGCCGGGTGGTGGTGACAACCCGGCGGCGTGACGCCGCGTTGCGCGGCGACGGCCGGCGCATCCTCGAGATCGGCTTGTTCACCCCTGCCGAGGCCACGGCGTTTCTCACCCACCGGCTTGCGGTGCGGCCTGCGCAGGCAGAGGGTGCTGCCGGGTTAGCGAAGGCGCTGGGGTACCTGCCGCTGGCGTTGGCCCAGGCCGCCGCCTACATCGCCGACCAGCCTGGGCTGACTTGCAGTAGTTACGAAAGCAAGCTCGTTGACCAGCGTAAGCGTCTGCAACAGTTGCTTCCCGACTCCAGCGGGCTGCCGGACGACCACAGTGCCATCGTGACGGCGACGTGGTCGATGTCCATCGAGGCGGCGGACAGCCTGTCGCCGGCCGGGATGGCTCGCCCGCTGCTGAACCTGGCTGCGCTGCTCGATCCCAACGGCGTTCCCGACCGGGTGTTCGCCGCTCCCGCCGTGCTCGCCTACCTCGGCGATGAGGTAGACGCGGATGCCGTGGCTGGAGGCTTGTCCTGCCTTCACCGGCTCAGCCTGATCACTTATTCGCCTGACACTCCACATCAGGCAGTTCGCGTCCACGCTCTGCTCCAACGGGTGGTCCGGGAAAGTCTCAGGGCCGACCAGCTCGCCGTCATTAGTCGCGTCGCGGCTGACGCTCTGAGGGAAGCCTGGCCGGAGGTGTCCCGCGACACCTCACTTTCCGCTGCTCTGCGCAGTAACGCGACCATCCTGGTCGCGGTTACCGGTGATCTTCTGTGGCAGCTTGGCGGTCATTCGGTGCTGCACAAGATCGGCAACGATCTTGGGGACACCGGACAGGTAGCCGCTGCGGTCACTTATTTCCGCCACCTCGCAACTACCGCAACGCAACAACTCGGCCCCGATCACCCTCAGACCCTGGCCGCCCGCCACAACATCGGCTACTGGCGGGGGAACACGGGCGACCTGGCCGGCGCCGTCGAAGAACTCAAGGCGGTGTTGGAGGACCGGCTCCGTGTCCTCGGCCCCGAAAATCCCCAGACCCTGACGACCCGCCACAACATCGGCTACTGGCGGGGGAAGGCGGGCGACCCGGCCGGTGCCGTCAAAGACCTTGAAGCCGTGTTGAAGGACCGACTTCGCGTCCTTGGTCCCGACCACCCCGATACCCTGACCGCCCGCTCCAACATTGCCCGCCTGCGGGGGGATGCGGGTGACCTGGCCGGTGCCGTCAAAGATCTCGAAGCCGTGTTGAAGGACCGACTCCGCGTCCTCGGCCTCGACCACCTCAGTACCCTGATCACCCGCCACAACGTCGCCTTTTGGCGGGGGAAGGCGGGCGACCCGGCCGGCGCGGTCAAAGACCTCGAAGCCCTGCTGAAAGACGAACTCCGCATCCTTGGCCCCGACCACCCCCACACCCTGACCACCCGCTCCAACATCGGCTACTGGCGGGGGGATGCGGGCGACTTGACCGGCGCTGTTAAAGATCTCGAAGCCGTGTTGAAGGACCGACTCCGCGTCCTCGGTCCCGATCACCCAGACACCCTGACCACCCGCCACAACCTCGCCTACTGGCGGGGGGATGCGGGCGACCCGGCCGGCGCCGTCAAAGACCTCGAAGCCCTCCTGAAGGACCGACTTCGCGTCCTCGGCCCCGACCATCCCAGCACCCTCATCACCCGCTCCAGCATCGCCTACTGGCATAAGCGCCTGGATACGGATTGACCCGAGGTCGCCGGGCGTTTTGCTGTCTTTGGTATGAATTGCCGCATGCAGACGCAGGTGTGGCTCGCGATCCTGTCCCTGGTCGGCGTCCTGCTCGGCGGCGGCCTCTCCTACCTCGTACAGACCAGCGTCCAACGCCGCACCGAACGCACCGAACGTCGGCGGCTCGCCGCAGAGCGGGCCGAGGCTCGGCGGGAGGAGCAACTCGACCTGTTGCGCCAGTTCATCCGCGTCGCCCAGCAGGCCGAACGCGCCGCCGAGGACCGGAACAATACCCAGGCATGGAAGACGGCCGCCCTCGACGCCCTCGATGAGCTGTGGGTGTGCGAACGGATGATCCACGTCCTGTTCACCCCCGCCCTGCACAGCCTCGCGCGTGCCTACGTGAAGGCCCTGGATCACGTCCTGTGGCACGAGCCCGGCGAAGGTTCCCTCTGGGACCACCTCCGGGCCCCCAAGGTCGCCTTCCTCGACGCGACGCGGGAAGAGCTGAGCCGCTTGACTTGAAGGGCGCTTGAAGTGTGACCGTGGTCGGTACCAGCTGATCACGAGGAGCGCATCAATGACCGTTCTCGTCACCGGGGCCACCGGCCACACCGGACGCCACGTCGTCGCCGGGCTGGCCGCCGAGGGTGTCCACACCAGAGTTCTCGTCCGGGGCGAGACCAAGCCCCCGGGCGACATCCGGAACCTGGCGGAAGCCGCCGAAGGGGTCGACGCCGTCTACCTCCTCTGGCCCTTCTTCACCGCCGACGGCATCGAAGACGCCCTGGAACCACTGAACGGCAAGAAGATCGTCTACCTCTCCGCAATGTCCGCAGAGGACGGCGGGGTCTGGGGCGACGTCGAGGCCGCCGTCCGGAAGGTCACCGACGACTGGACCTTCCTCCGCGTCACCGGCCTCGCCACCAACGCCCTCGCCTGGGCGCCGCAAGCGAAAACCGGCGTCGTCCGCGCGCCCTACGGTCAGGCGAGACGGTCCGTCGTCCACGAGCGGGACGTTGCCGACGTGGCCGTGAAAGCGCTCACCGGCGACCACACCGGACAGATCTACCTCGTCACCGGCCCGGAAGCCCTGGCGCAGGCCGAACAGGCCCGGCTCATCGGGGACGCGCTCGGCACCCCTGTCACCTGGGAAGAACAGCCGCCGGAAGAGGCGATTGCGCAGCTGGGTGCCCATCTCGGTGCGGAATTCGCGAAGAACGCCGTCGGTTACTGGGCGTCGCTCGTCGACGAGCCGGAACCCGTGTCGCTGGACGTCGCCCGCGTCACCGGGCATCCCGCGCGGCCCTTCGGCGAGTGGGCGCGGGAGCACTTCAGCTGAGCTGGACCGCCGGGGTCGTCAACGGCTCCAGCTCCGCCGCCAGCCCGGTCAGCGCCGCGACCTTTGCCGACACCGTCCGCAGGACGGCCGTGCACGCGGCGCTGACCTCGCTCACCACCTCGGCGGACCGGTCGCCCGCCAGCACCGCGTCGACCGCCGCCGAGGCCGCCGCGGCGAGCGAGCACACCTCCGTGGCCGCCGATTCCGCGAGTTCGTCCAGCGCGGCGGCGATCCGGACACCCAGCGCTGCCGTCGAAGCGGCCGCGCGGGCGGCCGCGGCGTACTGACCGTCCACAGTGTCCGCCCAGGTGCCGAAAGTTTCGCTGCTGCCGCCGGTTTCCGCCCGGTCGACGCCCGCGCGGAACTCCTCCTGGGCCGCGGTCATCCCCAGCGCGCCGGTGTCCACCGCCGACGCCGACGCGCTGATCGACGCCGGTGCGCAGTCGAGGTGCCGCAGCGCCGCCACCGGATCCGGGACGCCGAGCCGGCCCGCCGCCGCGCGCAACGCCGACAGCTGCACCGCCGCCGACGACAGGGCCGGGTGTTCGAAGACCTCAGCGGTCACGGCGCCACCGCGATCCGGCCCCGGAAGCCGGTGCTCCGGGTGCTCTCCGCCGCCATGCGCAGCCGGCCGGCCAGGTCGGACGTCGCGTCGCCGAGCACGCGCGCATCCGCTTCGCGGGCCGCCAGCGCCGCGGCCCAGCGCGCCGCGAGTTCGCGGGCCTGCGGCGAGATGCCGAACGGCGTCGACTCGACGCGGGCTTCGGCGAACCGGCCCGCGGCCTTGTCGTCGGCGGCTGCCGCCTGGTCCAGCAGGTCGGCTCCGGCGCGCAGCCGCTCCGGCTGCTTTCCGGGGGCCCGGATGACTCCGGGGCGCAGCCCCGCGAAGCCGTCCGGATTGTCACTGTCGATCCGCGAGCCTCTGCCTTCCGGCATGGGGACCTCCGTCGTCAAGGGCGCTCACCCGATCGTGGAAGATCTTGCCTCATGCTCCCTGAGCCGCCCGCATCGCGGTGACCTGCGGCGTTGAACACTGTTCCACCAAGTGGACGTCTTGACCGCGCAGCGCGGGGAAAGCGACCATGAACGCATGCCCGCCACCTCGGAAAGCACGCCGATCCGGGCCTTCGCGCGGTCGATCGGGGAGGGCGTCGTGGAGCTCCTGCTGCGCCGCGGCCGCCTGGGTTCGCCGCCCGCCTGAGGCGAACCCGGCGCCCGAATTCCCCGAAACCCTTGGAGCACAACCATGTCTGTAGAGCTGCCTGCCCGGATTAAGCTGCGCGAGGCCGTCACGCCCGCGGATGGTCTCGTCGAAGGCCCCCGAATCCTGCGGGAACCGCAGAAAGACTTCGCACTGTTCACCCTCCGCCCGCTGAGCCGGGTGATCGGCGCCGAGATCGACGGCGTCGACCTCGCCGAGCCGCTCACCCCCGCACTGCGCGAGGAGCTCAACCGCGCCCTGCTCGAGTGGAAGGTGCTCTTCTTCCGCGACCAGCGCATCACGTCGGCGCAGCAGCGCGCCTTCGCCGCGAACTGGGGCGAGCTGGAGACCAACCCGTTCATCCCGAAGGGTGACGACGACACCGTCACGCGCTTCGAGCGCACCGCGGCCATGCCCGGCTACGAGAACATCTGGCACGTCGACGTCACCTGGCGGCCCGCCCCGGCGCTCGGCTCGGTGCTGCGGCTGATCGAGGTGCCGCCCGTCGGCGGCGACACGCTGTGGGCCGACATGGCCGCGGCCTACGACAACCTGCCCGAAGACGTCCGCACCCGCATCGACGGGCTCACCGCCGTCCACGACTACCTCCCGGGTTTCGACCGGTTCACCGATCCCGCGCTCCTGGCGCGGTGGCAGGACCGCTTCCCGCCGGTCGAGCACCCGGTCGTCCGGACGCACCCGGAGACCGGGCGGCGCACCCTGTTCGTCAACCAGGCGTTCACCACGCACATCACCGGGCTGGACCGCGACGAGAGCGACCGGCTGCTGCGGTACCTGTTCCTGCAGGCTCACACGCCGGAGTTCCAGGTCCGGTTCAGCTGGCGGCCGGGCTCGGTGGCGTTCTGGGACAACCGCGCGACGCAGCACTACGCGGTCAACGACTACCACCCGCACGCCCGGATCGCGGAGCGCGTCGCGATCGCGGGCGACCGGCCGTTCTGAGCCTTAGCCTGGGGTCATGACCGAAGAACCCAAAGCGGTGGTGACCGGTTTCCTCAAGGCCCTCGAAGACCTCGACGTCGACCGCGCGCTGACGTTCGTGGCGAGCGACATCGTGTACCAGAACGTGCCGCTGCCGCCCGCCCGCGGCATCGCGGCGTTCGAGAAGCAGCTGCGTGCGATGGCCAAGTACGGCTCCGGGTTCGAAGCGCGGACCCACCACATCGCCGCGGACGGCAACGTCGTGCTCACCGAACGCACCGACGTGCTGCGCCGCGGCGCTTGGGAAGCGGAGTTCTGGGTGTGCGGCACGTTCGAGGTCGAAGGCGGCCGGATCGTGCTCTGGCGCGACTACTTCGACTGGACGACGGTGCTGGCCGCGAGCGCCAAGGGCGCGGGCCGCGTCGCGCTGGCCGGTGCGCGGACGCTGCTGGGCCGGTACAAGGCGCGGCAGCCGGTGCGCTAGACCCGGTGTTCGCCGCGGTCGTGGTCCCGAAGGTCCACGACCGCGGCTATCCCCAGCACCAGCACGAACACGCAGCTGAGAACAATCAGCCCCCACATGATCGTTCCCCCTCCCCCCGTGTCGTGCCGACCGAGAGCTGTCGGGGAGTGGTCTGTGCCACTTTTCCGGCGGCTCACGCAGACCGTACCGCCGCTTGACACGGGTTGTGCCCGTCCTTGAGCTGCATTTAAGGCAGATGCGCCGGATGGGTGACAAGGTCGTGTCCGGCTGTCACAGATCAAGCGCAATCCGTTACGCGCCAACGGCTACGGACGCGATTCCCGCCTGGACGGTCACCCTCGTGGCGCGCAGCGCCGAGATTTCCGCGACGTATCGCAGCACCCGGTCGGCTTCCTCCCCGGCGAGGGGACGGCACTCGCCGTCGGCGGTGCGCCGCACGGGGATGAGCTCGAGCCGCGGCTCGTCGCCGAACATGCACCCGGCCAGCAGCCCGTCCGGCCGGTCGGAGACGAGGTTGCCGAGGCTGTAGAGGATCGGCCGGCCGCGGTGGACCTCGACGGCCTGGATGGTGCGCGGCCCGTGCCCGGCGACCAGGTCCGCGCCGGCGTCGATCGCCGCGCGCCCGTAGGTGACCTGGTACTCGGCGAGGTCGGCGCCCGGCAGGCCCCAGTGCATCGAGACGACGACGTGGTCGTGGTCGCTTTTGGCCTGCTTGATGTCGGCGACGAGCCGGTCCAGGTGTTCGGGGACCGGCGCCGTCCGGACCAGCGGCGGGCGGCCTGGGATCTCCGCTACCCGCGGGTCGGGCTGGTACGCCGTGGTCGCAAACGCTTGCGCGACGACTGGCGCGGCCTGCCCGGGAAGGCGAAGTGACGTGTACGCGAGGAATGCGACCTTTCCGCCGGATCGCTCGATCACGGCGGGTGCGTGCGCGGCGTCGAGGTTCGCCCCCGCGCCGCAGTGCGCGATCCCGGCGGCGTCGAGGACCGCGAGGCTCGGCTGCGGGGCGTCATTGGCGCACGAGACCACGTCGACGCCGGCCGATGCCAGCGCTTCGGCCATCGCCGCGTCGAGCGGTCCTTCCAGGTTGGCGAACCGGACGTCGGCGCCCTTGAGCAGCGGTTCCAGCTGCCCGAAGGCCGACGTCGCGGGGCCGTGGAGCGTGACGTCTCCGCCCAGTACCAGCGTGATCACGAAACCTGCTCTGCCGAGTGAGTGACGACGAAAGTAGTTGTTACGAATCGTTGCATCTTTGTCTTCCTCCTCCTCACTTGTTCGGGGGACTATGCCACGACTGTTCAAGCACAAAGGGGACTCAGGGTGACCAAGACCCACAGATCCAAGGCCGCCTTCACGGTGGCCGTCGCGTCGGGCCTGGTGCTCGGCGGCGTGGCCGCACCGGCCGCGCTCGCCACGCCCAGCGCCGACGCGGTCATCGCCGAGGTCTACGGCGGCGGTGGCAACTCCGGAGCTACGCTCACCAGCGACTTCGTCGAGCTCGCCAACCGCGGGGCGGCGGCCGCGAGCCTGGCCGGCTTCAGCGTCCAGTACCTGCCGGGTTCGGCGAGCCCGTCGAGCACCTGGCAGGTGACGCCGCTGGCGGGCAGCGTCGCGCCGGGCGGCCGCTACCTCGTCGGCGAGAGCAAGGGATCCGGGGGCACCGTCGAGCTGCCCACCCCGGACGCGACCGGCGCGATCGCGATGTCGGCCACCGCCGGCACGATCGCCCTCGTCTCCGGCACCACCGCGCTGACCTGCAAGACCGCGGCCGACTGCGCGGCCGACCCGCGGATCAAGGACCTCGCCGGGTTCGGCGCGGCGACCGTGCGCGAGGGCAACCCGGCCGCGGCGCCGTCGAACACGACGTCCGTCGCGCGCGGCACGGCGCTCGCCGACACCGACGACAACGCCGCCGACTTCGCCGTCGGCGCGCCGACCCCGACCAACACCGCGGGCGAGTCGACCGGCGGGGACCCCGGCCCGGCGCCGACCCCGGCGAAGATCCACGACATCCAGGGCACCACGCGCATTTCGCCGTTCAAGGACAAGAAGGTCGGCGACGTCACCGGGGTCGTCACCGCGACCCGGACGTTCGGCTCGTCGCGCGGCTTCTGGCTCACCGACCCGAACCCGGACAGCGACCCGCGCACCAGCGAAGGCCTGTTCGTCTTCACCGGCTCGACGAGCCCGGCCGTCGCGGTCGGCGACGCGGTGACCGCGACCGGCACCGTCCGCGAGTTCTACCCGGACGCGCCCGCGACGTCGAACTACCAGTCGCTCACCGAGCTGAGCAGTGCACAGTGGACGGTCGGCTCGCACGGGAACGCCCTGCCGGCGCCGACCGTGCTGAACCCGGACACCGTGCCGGTGACGTACGCGCCGTCGCCCGGAGGCAACATCGAGTCCCTGCCGCTGGAGCCGTCGAAGTACGCGCTGGACTTCTGGGAAGCACACGAAAGCGAGATCGTTTCGATCACCGACGCGCGGGTCGTCGGCCCGTCGAACTCGTTCAACGAGCTGTACGTGACGTCGAAGCCGGACCAGCACAAGTCGGTCCGCGGCGGCAGCGTCTACCTCGGGTACGACCAGCTCAACAGCGGCGTCATGAAGGTTTCGTCGCTGATCCCGTTCGCCGAGCGGCCGTTCCCGAAGCTCAACGTCGGTGACCTGCTGACCGGCACCACGTCCGGCCCGGTCGAGTACAGCAACTTCGGTGGCTACACGCTGTTCGCGAGCGTGCTCGGGACCGAAAAGGACAATGGGCTGCAGGCGGAGTCGACGCGCAAGCAGCGGACCGGCGAGCTCGCGGTCGCGACCTACAACGTCGAGAACCTGGCGCCGGGCGACCCGCAGGCGAAGTACGACCGGCTCGGCGAGGCGATCGTGACGCACCTGGCGACGCCGGACATCGTGAACCTGGAAGAGATCCAGGACAACACGGGCGCGACCGACGACGGTACGGTGGCCGCGGACCAGACGCTGCAGAAGTTCACCGACGCGATCGTCGCCAAGGGCGGCCCGCGCTACGAGTGGCGCGAGATCGACCCGGTGAACGACCAGGACGGCGGCCAGCCGGGCGGCAACATCCGGGTGGCGTTCCTGTTCAACCCGGCTCGCGTGTCCTTTGTGGACCGCCCGGGTGGGACGTCGACGACGGCCGTCGGCGTGGTGCGCGAGCACGGGAAGGCGCACCTGACGGCGTCCCCGGGCCGGGTCGACCCGGCGAACGAAGCCTGGACGACCAGCCGCAAGCCGCTGGCGGGCGAGTTCGTGTTCAAGGGCCGCACGGTGTTCGTGATCGCGAACCACTTCAACTCCAAGGGCGGCGACCAGCCGACGCACGGCCGGTTCCAGCCGCCTGCGCGCAGTTCCGAGGTGCAGCGGGCGAAGCAGGCGACCGTGCTGCGCGGGTTCGTCGATGCGTTGCTGGCGGCCGATCGCAGCGCGAACATCGTGGTGGCGGGTGACCTGAACGACTACCCGTTCTCCCCGGCGGTCCGGACGCTCACCGCCGGTGGGGCGCTGAAGGACCTGATCGCGTCGGTGCCGGAAGCCGAGCGGTACAGCTACGTTTTCGAGGGCCAGTCCCAGGTCCTGGACCACATCCTGGCGTCGAACGCGCCGCGCGGTGTGGATTACGACGTGGTCCACATCAACGCGGAGTTCGCGGACCAGGCCAGCGACCACGACCCGCAGGTGATCCGGTTCCGGCCGGGTGCGGGTAATCCGGTGCTGGACGGGTTGTCCGACCTGCTCGACTGGCTGGAGCAGGTCTTCGGGAAGTAGTTTTCCCTGCACTGAGGCCACTTCCGGGCCCTTCGCCCGGGAGTGGCCTTTTTGTCGCTCCACTCCATCGGGTGATCGGGGAACCGCGGAGTGTTGCCGGTCGTCATACGGTGGACGGGACCACAAGGGGAGGGTGGCGTGGACGGGTACGCGGTGAAGGTCGACGAGCTGGGCAAGCTCATCGCCGACCTCGACACGGCGGCGGGCCGGATGACCGACGCCAACAAGAAGCTCGGCGGCGGCGGGGCGTTCGGCTCGTTGGGCACGGCGGAGCTGGGCCAGGCCGGCGTCGAGTTCGAGGAAGCCTGGGGCTACGGAATCGGCCGGTTGGGCGAGGCGGCTTCAGAGGTGACGGAGCGGCTGAAGGCGGCGAAGCAGAAGTACGAGCAGATCGAGGCCCAGTTCGGCGATCAGCTGGGGAAGTTCGGCGCGGCGGTGCTGGGAGCCGGTCCCGCCGGTGGTGAGCCGACGGGTGGGGTGAAGGGGAACCACCCGCGGATCGGGCAGCCGGCCGGCGGCCCGGTGGGCGGCGGCCACACCGGCGAGGGCCCGGTGGGTGGCGGCGCGACCGGCGGCATCACCGACCTCCTGAACGGCCTCGACCGGTGAGCGCCCGCGACTTCCCGGCCCTGGGCTTCGACCCGGCGCCCGGCGACCTCGACGGCATCACCGACCTGGCCGGCAAGTACCGCGAGGTGGGCGACGACCTGGCCGAGGCGGACGACTCGCTGCGCCGGATCGTCCGGAAGCAGGGCATCTGGCAGGGCGAGGCGAGCGACGCCTTCGCCCGCCGGATCGGCCCGCTGCCGGGCTACCTCGACGACGCGGCCAAGTCGATGAGCCGAGCCGCCGACGCACTCGAAGGCTGGGCGCAGAGCCTCGGTGACCTGCAGAAACGCGCGGCCGACCTGGAGGCCCGGGCGGAAGCGGCGGCCCGCGCGGCCGAGCAGGCCCGCGCGAACCCGGACCTGGCGCTGGCGAACCGGACGTTCCCGGACCAGCAGTCCCTGCAGATCGCCCAGCGCCTGCTGGACAACGCGGGACAGCAGCTCCAGGCCGCCATCGCCGGCTGCCAGAACGTCCAGGACGCGGCGAAGGAGCTCCAGCGGGAGCACACGGAAGCCGCGGCCAGGGTCGCCGAGCAGCTGCGGCAGGCGAAGGAGCTGGCCCCGGACGAGCCGGACCTCCTCGACAAGCTGAGCAACGCGGTCGTCGGCGCTTTGGGCGACCTGACGAACACCCTCGCGGACGGGGTGGATGAAGCGTGGAACTTCGTCCAGGACCACGCCGAGCTGATTGCCAAGTTCTCGGACGTGGTGGGTGACATGGGCAATGCCCTCGGGCTGGTCGGTGAGTTCCTGCCCGATCCGTTCAAGGAAGCCGCCGGAGTCGTGGCGACCACGTTCGGGGTGGCAGCGCTCGCCGGCCACGGCGCGGCCAAGCTGGCCGGCGCCGATGTCGCCCCGGAAACGTTGATCTTCGATGCGGTCGGGGCGGGGACTTCGCTCATCGGCGGGTTCCTGCCGACAGGAAGCGCGGCGGTGGCGAAGGGCATCGGGTACGGCGCGGTCGGCGCCCAGCTCGAGGCCGACGCCGGCGCCCGGATGGCCGGCGCGAAGTTCGAGGGGCCGATCGGCGACTTCCTCAACTACTGGGTCCCGAAGGATGCCGGCCAGCTGGCCGTCGCGGGCTCATCGCTGGTCGTCGGGCCTGCTCCGCTGGCAGTGGTGGCGGTGGAGAACGCGGCCGACGCCGGAGAGCAAGCCGACAACGCGCCGGGCCGCCGGCGGCAGCGGGCGGAAGACGAGGTGTGGAACTGATGCCTCTCCGAATCGATCTGCCGCCCGGGTTCGCCGGTCTCCCGGTGAGCAACGACGACCAGCTCAACCGGCGCCACGCCTGGATGGTGGCCGAGAACGTGGCCAAAACCAGCGTCGAGGAGTTCGGCAGCTACCTGATGACGCTGGTGCCGACCATGCAGGCCAACGGCATCCGGGTGTTCGGCAAGTTCGCGGTCGGCCCGCGGAAGGGTGACGTTGCCACCCTGACGCTCGGGGTGGCGCAGTGGCCGGACACCGCACCCGGCAGCCGGGATGCCATGGTGGCAGCAATGGCTGAGCAGTACCGGGGCCGCCACAAGCGGGCGGTGGTGCAGCCGGTGCGGCTCCCGATCGGGCCGGCCGTCGTGGCCATCAGCGGCGGTGAATTCCACCTGCCCGAACGGGACGTCCGCACCCAGATCAAGGCGGAGTACCAGATCCCCATGCCGGACGGCCGGTCCGTGGTGATCCTTTCGGTGGTCGCGGAGTCCGAAGACGCGTGGCCCGCGGTGGCCGAGGCGACGGCCAAGGTGGCCTGGAGCCTCCGGAGCGGGGAGGCAGCGCGATGACGGGCCTGGCCGCCCACACCGGCAATGCCCTCGCACCCCTGCTCGTCGTGCTGATGTTTGTGGTGCTCGGCGGTCTTCTCGTAGCGAGGTGGAAGGTGAGCGCCACTCGGATCGCGCGAGGCCGGGAACCACGGGAACAGCAGCTGTCCCGCTTGGCTGCCCGGCTCGACGGCCGGGAGCGCGTCTCCATCCGAACGGTGGAACTCGGTGTGACCGAGGCAGACATCCGCTGGGTCGCGCACAGCCGCGGCTACGGCCTGATAAAGCACTCGTTCGGCAGCTACTACGAGTTCGTCCGTGTACCGGGGCGACCGTGAACAACGCAGAGTTCGCCGGAAGCACCGGGAGTCTCCGAAGCGGGGAAACGTCGTGATCAGCACGGTGACGGCCGGTACGACCGAGTCACCGGCCATGCGGGTGATCTTCCTCGTCCTGATGGGCGTGGTGGTCGTGGCCGGCCTGACGTTGACGATCGTCCGCGCCCTCCACTCGACGAAGCCGCGCGAGGCGCAGATGGCGCGCCTGGCCGCGGAGCTCGACGGCCGGAACCAGGTGTGCATCCGGAAGATGGAGATCGGGTTGTCCCAGGAGGATCTGCTGCGGGTCGCGGGCAGCCGGGGCTACTCGCTGATCGACCACCGGGTCGGGAAGTACTACGAGTTCGTGTACACGCCGCACCAGCCGGGGAGATTCGCATGACCGACAACACGCAGCTCATCGAGGAAATGCGCTGGCAGCTCAAGCAGATCGAAGACCGCAAGGCCGAGAACCGGCGCCTCCTCGCCGGAATCGCCGCGAGCAACCACACGACCGTCGTCTCGCCGGATCGGTCGGTCACCGTCCTGGCCGGGCCGGCTGGGATCAGCGAGGTGCGGCTCGCGCCCGAAGCCATGCGGCTCGACGCCGGCACGCTGAGCCGGACCATCACCGCCGCCATCCGGGAAGCCGCCGGGGCCAACCCGCCACCGGCGCCCCCGCCGGCACCGCAGCCCCGGCGACCGCCGCAGCGCAAGCAGGCCCCCGCGGACGACGAAGACCCCTACGACACCGTCTTCGACGTCTAGACCGGCGGCTGCTCCCCGCGCTTGGCCGCCGCCCGCTTCGCCCGCCATCCCAACCCCAGCACGGCCTGCACCAGCTCCTGGTAGCTCGGCTTGACCTCCTCGAGGTACCGCTCCAGGTAAGCCGCCCGGGCCGTCGGAACCGGGCGGGGGTCGTCGCCCGGCGGCAGCCACGTCAAGCCCTGGATGTTGTGCAGCGCCATCCTCCACCAGCGCGTTGCCCGCTCGGCCGCCCTCGCCTCGCGCTCGGTGGCCGCCTCGATCGCTGCCGTGGCCGCCTCGATCTCCGCGTCCAAGGCCTCCGCCCGGGCCAGTTCCCACTGGCGCAGGTTGTCCGCCGAACCGCGGGACAGAGCGATGATCTCCTTGTACCGCATGGCCGCGGTGGCGCCGTCGTCGGTCATTGCACGTTCTCCGGACGCTGGAACGGGATGATCACTTCGGGTGCGCCGTGGGTGGTGCGGTCGAAGAACAGCGCGCGGCCCGGGCGCGGTGACCAGTGCACCACCTGGCCCGCCGCGAACGGCGACAGCTCGTTGCCCTGGACGTCGAGCGCCGCCCACGTGCCGATGTCGTCGGTGCCCCCGAACCCCAGCGTGTCCTTGAGCCGGGCGATGCTGCGCCACCAGCCGATCGTGTGGATGCCGTGGCCCGGCCCCTGTTTCAGGACCACCCGCAGGTGGTCGAGGCCGCTCTTGAGCTGGCCCACCGCTTTCGCCTCCAGGGCAGGCAAAGCCGCGTCGACGCCGTACAGCAGCAGCACCTTCGCGCCGCCGGACATCGAGCCGGTCATCGACTCCAGGACGCCGGTCAGGTCGTCCACCAGCGTCGCCGCGTGGTCCTCGCGCAGCCGCGAGGCCAGCTCCATCGCCGCGTCGGCGCACGACTCGATCGGGCAGCTCAAGATGAACTCGACCTCGCCCGGCTCGTACTGCCGGGCCAGCGACCGCGCCGCCGAGTCCATGATGGACAGTGCCTCCGCCGTGGCCGACCCGAGCACCGCGACGTTGCGGCCGGGCGCGCGCGGCAGGTCGACGCCGCACGCCGTCTCCGTCACGTCGATCGACTGGCCGAGCAGGGCCCGCGGCTTCGAGTTCGGCTTCAGGTCCAGGTACGCCGGGAACTGTTCCAGGATCGGCGAATGCGCGCCGTCGAACAGGCGCGGCCGCGGGAAGCGGGCCGCGTACTCCTCCCACAGCCGGTGCTGCAGCCGCACGAAGACGTTCTTGCTGCTCGCGTCCGGGATGTGGGCCAGCTGGTTGCCGTGCGCGACGCCGGAGTCGTGGTTGATCACCGCGTGCCACTTCGGCGCCGACACCGCCGCGTTGTTCGTCTCGGCCAGCACGCGCCGCGCCTTCGGCATCGCGATCCGCAGCGTGCACTGCTCGAACACCGCCGGCTTGCCCCAGAACGCCTCGATGCCGGCGACGTCCTGGCTGGCGAGCACCAGGTGGATGCCCTGCGACCGGCCGCGTCGCGCGATGTCCTCCAGCAGCTGCGTGGCCGTGGCCGTCACCTGGTCGCGGCCGGCGAACAGGTACTGGAACTCGTCGATCACCGCGACGATCCGCGGCCAGTGCCCGGCCGGATCGGCTTCGCGGAGGTCGGCGAGGTTCGTCACCTCGTGCTCCTTCGCGGCCGCGGACCGGCGGCGCAGCTCGTCGGCGAGGAACCGCAGCAGCGCCAGGCCGAACTCGCGGTCGGTGTTGACGTTGACGCCGACCAGCCGCGCGTGCGGCAGCCAGCTCGCGTCCTTCCGGCCTGGCGCCAGCCCGGCGAACGAGACGCCTTCCTTGAAGTCCAGCAGGTACAGCGCCAGCTCTTCCGGCGGGTACCGCGCCGCGAGGCTGCCGAGCAGCGCGTAGAGGAAGTTCGTCTTGCCCGAACCGGACGGGCCGCCGATCAGCGCGTGCGGGCTCGCGTCGCCGATCACGACCTCGACCGGCTCGCCTTCGAAGAACCCGACCGGCGCCCGCAGTTCCCGCGCCGAGCTCTCCCGGCCCAGCTCGGCCGGCAGCAGGTCGTCGAACGACCGCGGCCCGCCCTGCTTGGCGATCAGCGCCTTGGCGATCTTGTCGACCGCCCGGATCACCTGCGCGGACGGCATCGCGGGATCGAGGTCGACGACCAGGTCGGTGCCGGTCATGCTGCTGATCGCGTGCCGGTCGTCGAGCAGGCTCAGCGTCTCGACGGGCGCGCTCACCGCGGTCGGCACGTCGACCATGATCAGGCAGATGCCCGCGGCCAGCGCGCCGCTCGCGACGCGCTTGAGGTCGCGGGCGCGTTCGGGTTCGAGGGTCTCGCCGTTGCCGTACAGCACGACGATCCGGTACGGCTCGCCCCGCTGCCCGGTGTTCTGCCGCATCTCACGCAGCGACGTGAACCCCGCCGACATGCAGCTGGCGTGGATCCGCCGGATGTGCCCGGCCAGCTCGTCGAGCAGGTCCTCGAGCCGGCCCGGGTCGTACAGCGAGAGCGCGCTGGTCTGGCTCAGCGGGTAGAGGTCGGGCAGGATCGCCGTCAGCTGCCCGATGTCCCACAGGTGCACGCGCACCGCGCCGGGCTCGAACGTCGAGAGCACGCGGAGCAGCAGGTTCTGCACGATGCCGTCGATGACCGGCCGCGTCTTGGGTGCCGACGTGATCGCCAGGTGCGACTCGTCGAGCAGCGGCACGGCGACGTCGAAGGTGCGGGTGGCGTCGTTGCCGGCGGCGGTGGCGGAGCCGACGCGCCACAGCCCGGGCGACGTCAGCCCGGGGTTGTGCCCGACCGTGCCGAGCCAGTCGCCCGGCGGCAGCCCGGCCGGGCCGGGTGCGTTCTGCGCGACCAGTTCCCGCAGCGTCGCGGGCCCCTGGCTCCAGTCGGTGTAGAAAGCGCTTCGCACGGTGCCGAGCGCGCCGAACACCTCGTGCGCGGCGGGGTGGCGGGCCCACTCGTTCTGCTGCTCGGTGCTGGCGTGGTTCAGGCCGACGCGGACGATGTCCTGCTCCAGCCGGAGTTTGGCGAGGTCGGCCTCCGCGGCCTGGCGCGCGCCCGCCGCCGCGCCCAGCACCAGTCCGATCTGATGGCGGACCCGGTCGAGGGCGGTTTCGACGCGGTTGCGTTGCTCGGCTGACTTGTTGGCCATCGGCGTCCCCAAGAAAAGGTGTCCCCTACAAGGATTACAGGCGCGACCGGTATCCGCTCACCAGGTCCTCGGCGGCGTGCAGGCGGACGAGGAGCTGGTCCAGCCCCTCGCCGGCCTGTGCGTACTGCGAAGGAAGCCAGGGATCGGCCTTGGCCTGGGCATCCACGAGCGCTTGCCGGGCTTCTCCGAGCAGGCTTGTGGCCCGTTCGGAGTGGGCGCGCGCGTCAGCGAGCCCGGTCACGGCAGCGGTGAGCAGCTGGTGGAGTTCGGCGAGCGTCATCCGGCTTACAGACGCGCCGAGTAGGAGTCGGCGGAGGAAATGCTTGCTTGGACGGTGCTCTGCAGGCCGTTGATGCCCTGCAGGGCCTCCGCCAGGAGTCCGTGCGCCTGGCTCACTTCGTGCTGGCTGCTCCCTTGGGTCGCCTGTGCGAGCGACTGCTGGGCTTCTTCGAGAGACTGCGCTGCCTGCTGCAGGGCGGCGATGCTCGCGGACGCCTTCTCGTTGGCGAGCGCGATGCCAGCGCGGATCTCTTCGACTCCGGCCATCGGGCCTCTACTCCTCGAAATCTGGTGGTCGTACGGGGACGGATTCCATTGAAACAGATCCAGCGACTCAGCGTGATCATCAGACTTTGCCGAGTGATCGCGGGTCCGGAATCAGCAAGGCCCCGGACGTGTAACGTCCGGGGCCGGGCCGATCACGTTCTGTGCGGGGATGTCCCGCCACCAGAACCGCACACTGAAGTCGCTGGCCAGCGCTACCCCAGGTCAGAGCGGTTTTCGTGCCACTACTGGCCTTTCTCGACAGGGGCGGGCGAGGCAAGGCTGAGACTAGCGCGACCGGAGTAACGGCCTGCGCTCAGCCCTGTTCGTAACTCCGCGTACAGGCAAAGAATTCCCCGGCACCGAAGGCAATTCATGTTCCATTCGGCCGAAAGCGCCGGGCGAGCGGGTCGCGGACCTACCGACGGTGGGCTCGGCGAGCCTGACCGGCGAGGGCTGGCGCCGGCCGGCCGTTGCCGGTGTGGCGTCCCCGATCACAGGTCGCGCCGGTGCTCGATGAGCCACTCGGCGACCTGGTGGAGTTTCATGTTGGCGTTCTGCGAGCCTTCGACGAGCATCCGGAACGCGGCGACGGCGTCGACGTCGTGCCGTTCCATGAGGATGCCCTTGGCCATGCCGATGACGTCCCGGCTCTTGATCGCGGCGCTCAGCTGCGCCTCGGTCTGGGCGCTGACGAGCGCGATCGCCGCGTGCGTGGCGAACAGCCGGCCGTCCTCCTGGGTCTGGCGGCTGAAGGCGTCGCGCGCTCGCGAGTAGAGGTTCAGCGCGCCGAGCGTGGTGTCGGTGACGAACAGCCGGTACGACAGCATCGAGCGCACGCCGAACTCGCCGGCCGCGGCCGCGAACGCCGCCCACCGGGCTTCGGCGGCGAGGTCGCCGGTGCTGAAGACCTGGTGCTCGGCGATGGCGTCCAGGCACGGCCCCTGCGCGGTGCGGTACTGGACCTCGTCGATGGCGGAGACGACGTTGTCGGTCGGGGCGACGGTCCGGATGGGCCGCCCGCGTTCCACGAGGGAGATCCCGGCGTACTCGGCGCCGTCGACGTGGTCGACCGCGGCCTTGACGATCGCGGCGAGGGTGGTCTCGACATCGGGTTCGGCCTGTAACGTCCGCGCGAGCGCGCTCAGCGTCGCCCCCAGACTCGCGTCCAGGTGGTCCGGATGGTCGTGCACGGGTGGCCCCCTCGCCTGCCTCCTTTTTCGGGCTACCGAGTTTAGCGAGGCGTGGGGAAGCGCTCATCTCGACGAGAAACCGGGTGACCGGACGAAGAAACGCCGGGCGGCCCGCGAAGGCTGCCCGGCGTCTCGTCTGTTCGAAGCGCGGAGGATACAGGATTCGAACCTGCGAGGGCGTGAACCCAACACGCTTTCCAAGCGTGCGCCTTAGGCCGCTCGGCCAATCCTCCGCAGGAGACGATACCGGATGGCCTCCGTCACTCGCGAAGGTGGGTGACGTCGGCGACCACGCACGTGATGTTGTCCGGGCCGCCGCCTTCGTTGGCCAGGCGGATCAGCTCCGGGATGACCTCGGCCGGCTCCGCGCCCGCCGCCAGGACGTCGCGCAGGGTGGCTTCGGAGACCGGGCCGCTCAGGCCGTCGGAACAGAGCAGGTAGCGGTCGCCCGGCTTGGCCTTGAACGTCCAGATGTCCGGGTCGCCCGAGCCCGTCGTCTGCAGCGCCTTCATCAGCAGGGATCGGCGGGGGTGCTTCTCGGCGTCTTCCGCCGCGACGCGGCCGTCCTCGACCAGGGCCTGGACCAGCGTGTGGTCGCGGGTCAGGCGGCGCAGGCCGCCGTCGCGCAGGAGGTAGCCGCGGGAGTCGCCGATGTGGGCCGCCGCGAACTCGATGCCGTCGAACAGCAGGGCCGTCAGCGTGGTGCCCATGCCTTCGGTCGTCGGCTCCTGCGACGCCACCTCGAGCAGCCGCTCGGCGATCGACTTGACCACGCCGGCCAGCGTCGCCGCCAGGTCGACGCCGGTCAGGTCCATCCGGCGCAGGTCGACCTCGAGCTCGCGCAGCACGTCGACCGCCGTCGCGCTGGCGACCTCGCCGTGCGGCTGACCGCCGATGCCGTCGGCGACGGCCAGCAGGCGGGAACTCGCGTAGACCGAGTCCTCGTTGATCCGGCGTCGCTGCCCGACGTCCGACCCGGCGGCGTACCGCAGGACGTACCGATCTTCTGTCATGCCCCCATGAAAGCATTGGTTGACTGAGTTCACAAGCAACTCGGCTGAATGGACCATCCTCCGATACAGTCCTCGCCATGGACGACGACGCCACGGTCAGCGCGGCCGACATCGCGCGGCTCGCCGGGGTCGGCCGGGCCGCGGTCAGCAACTGGCGCCGCCGCTACCCGGACTTCCCGCAGCCGGTCGGCGGGACGGCGTCGAGCCCGCTGTTCGGCCTGTCCGCCGTCGCCGGCTGGTTCCGCGCCCGCGGCAAGAAGTTCGAGCTGAGCGCCGGCGAACGCGCGTGGCAGCGCCTGCGCGCCCTCGGCGACGACCTCGACCTCGCCGAGCGCGTCAGCCGCGCCGGGGTCTTCTTCGCCTTCCAGGCCGGCATCTTCGACACCTTCGACAGCGCCCTCGACGACCCCGAGCTGCTCACCCTGCTCAGCGAGCTGACGCACCAGGCAGGCCCGGTCGAGGCGTTCGAACTGTTGTGCCGCAGGTACTTCGAGGCCCACTCGCGGCGGCTGTCGGCCACCCCGGAGCCGGTCGCCGAGCTGATGGCCCGGCTCGCCGGCCCGGTGTCGACGATCCTCGACCCCGCGTGCGGCTTCGGCGCGCTCGCGCTGGCGAGCGGCGCGAAAACCGTGCTGGGACAGGACAGTGACCCGATGACGGCGTCGATCGCGGCCCTGCGCCTGAAACTGCGGGGCATTGAGGCCGAGGTCTACGCGGTCGACGCGCTGCGCGAAGACGCCTTCGCCGGCCGGACCGCCGAAGCGGTGTTGTGCGACCCGCCGTTCAACGAACGGGCCTGGGGGCACGACGAACTGGTCGGCGACGAGCGCTGGGAGTACGGCCTGCCTCCGCGCGGCGAACCCGAGCTTGCCTGGGTGCAGCACTGCCTCGCGCACGTCGAACCCGGCGGCCCGGTGGCGATCCTGATGCCGGGCGCGGCGGCCGGGCGGCGCAGCGGGAAACGCATCCGCGGCAACCTGCTGCGCGCGGGCGCGGTCCGCGCGGTCGTGACGCTGGCGCCAGCCGGACCCGACCTCTGGCTGCTGAGGCGGCCGGCTCCCGGCGAACGCCCGCCGTCCACCGTGCTGCTCGCCGAGGCGGGCGACGAACTGTCCACAGTGGAGGAAACTTGGCGGGAGTTCCTGGCCCGCCCCGAATCCGGCGTCCGGATCATCGACCTCCTCGACGACGACGTCGACCTCACGCCGGCCCGCCGCCGCGCCCGCGGGGAGGACCCGGGGCAGGCGTTCCAGGCCGTGCGGGCCCGGTTCGCCGAGCTGACCCCGCAGCTGCCGCCGCTCGAACCGGCGGACGCCGAACCGGTGTTCACGACGATCGGCGAGCTGGTGAAGGCCGGCGTGGTCGAGGTCAGGTACGCGGGGGTGCGCGCGGATGCCGAGCACCCGCTCGCCGAGGCAGGCGACGTGGTCGCGTCCGTGACCGGCATCGCGTACGTCCACAGTGGACCTTCGCGGCCGGTGGGGGCCGGCCTCACCGTGTACCGCGTCGACGCCGGCCGGCTCGACGCGGCCTTCCTGGCCGGCTGCCTGCGCGCGGCCGACCTGCCCGCCACGTCCGCCTCCACCCGGATCGACGGCAGGCGCGTGCGGATCCCGCGCGTCCCGCTCGCCGTCCAGCGCGAGTACGGCCGGGTCTTCGGGCGGCTCGCCGAATTCGACGACGTCCTGCGCGAGGCGGCGGAAATCGGCCGTGACCTGGTCCGGCTAGGCTTCGCGGGACTTGTCGAAGGACGGCTCGAGCCGGGCCGCTAGGGGAACGGATGCTGATCGCCGACCGCTACGAGCTCGACGAGCTGCCCCTCGGCCGCGGCGGGATGGGGGCGGTGCACGGCGGGTTCGACCGCCGGCTGGGCCGCCGGGTGGCGATCAAGCTGCTCAGGCTGCCGGGCCGCGACGAAGAGCTCGAAGCCCGCTTCGCCCGCGAAGCGCGCATCCTCGCGACGCTCGACCACCCCGGCGTCCCGACGCTGTACGACTACGGCACCCACGACGACCGGTTGTTCCAGGTCATGCAGTTCGTCGACGGCGTCACGGTGGCCGACCTGCTCGCCGAGCACGGGCCGCTGCCGGTGTCGTGGGCCGCGGCGATCGCGGCGCAGGCGTGCGCGGTGCTGACCGCCGCCCACGCCCTGGCCGTCTGCCACCGCGACCTCAAGCCGTCCAACCTGATGCTCGGGCCCGACGGCGGCGTGAAGGTGATGGACTTCGGGCTGGCCGTCCTCCGCGAAGCCGACGCGGCGCAGTTCACCCGGGCCGGGCAGCTGCTCGGAACGCCGTCCTACATGGCGCCGGAGCAGATCCAGCGGGGCGGCGCCGAACCGCGCAGCGACCTCTACGCGCTGGGCTGCGTGCTGCACGAGATGCTCACCGGGCGGCGGCTTTTCGACGGGCCCACGGCGTACGCGGTGTTCGAGCGGCAGGTCAAGGAACTGCCGCCGCCGGTGGCCGGGATCCCGAAACCGCTCAACCGGCTGCTCGCCGAGATGCTGGCGAAGGCCCCCGAAGCGCGTCCCGCCGGGGCTGCCGTGCTGTACGAGCAGCTCGGTGCGTTCGTCGGCGGGCTGCCGCCGCTGCCGGGGTTCCTGGTGCCGCCGTCGGTGCCCAGCCCCGGCCGGATGTACGCGCGGATGCTGGGCCGCGTCAGCGGCTGAGCGCCGGACGCCGCTCGGCGAGCGGCAGGCCGCGCCGCTGGATGCGGAAGCAGGTCGTCGCGTTCTGCACCGCAATGCTCACGCCGAGGCTGAACGCGACCGACGCCGTGGTCAGCGGTCCCGCGACGCCCAGGGCGGTACCCAGCGCGACCAGTCCGATCCGGACCGCGACGGTCAGCACCCACAGCCCGACCGTGACGGCCGAACCCTTCTGGAACGTCGTGCCTGCGCGCGCGGTGAGAGTGGTCGTGGTGCTGCGCAGCACGCCGAGACCGGCGAGCACCAGCAGGTCGGCGGCGAGCAGACCCAGCTCGTCCGCGGACGTGCCGGGTAGCGCTTTCAGCGCCAGGTACCCGCCCACCGCGACGAGCAGCAGCGGTGTCGTCACCAGCGTCCTGCGGTTCAGCAGCGTGCCGTGGACCTGCTGGTAGACGACCCGGTAGAGGACGAGGCCGGCGATGGCGAGGTAGAGCAGGACGTTCGCGGCGCTGGGCATGGCGGGCTCCCCCGGTTCGATGGTCTGCCCAGCTTCGGCGGCCGCCCGCCCGGCCGCGTCGGCCCGCGGACCGGGCCCGGGTGGATCCCGGCCTCCACCTGCGGGTTGACCGCCGCTGACCGAATCGTGACCTTCCCCGGCGAACCTCGACCGGGTGAACGCCGTCTTTACCCGTGTCCAAAGGCGATGATCGAGACAGCTGGGGGTACCGGATCGTGAAGAGGCTTCTGGCGGGAGCGGCCGCGCTGGCCACCGCGTTCGTGCTGGCCGCCTGCTCCGGCGGGGGCACGGCACCGGCGGCGAACGTGGGCGGCGGGGCCGTCGCCGCGGGCACCGGCGGGGGGACACCGACCACTTCGAGCACCACCCCGGCGACGACGACCACGGCCGCGCCGACGACGGCCAGCACCCCGCCGTCCACCACGCCGAAGCCGACGCCGACGAGCACCTCGGCCAAGCCGAAGCCCAAGCCGGCGCCGAAGCCCAAGCCGGAGCCCGCGCCGGACCCGGGTGTCCCGTGCGCGGCGGCCGCCGCGGCCCCGGGCACCGCCGCGTGCGTCGACCTCTCGGCGCACAAGGCGTGGATCCTGCAGGGCGGCCAGGTCGTCTACGGCCCGGTGCCGATGCTGCCGGGCCGCAAGAGCAACCCGACGCCGACCGGCACGTTCCACGTGTACTCGAAGGAAAAGATGCACCTGTCGAAGGAATTCGACAACGCGGAAATGCCGAACTCGGTCTTCTTCTACCCGGGCGACGCTTTCCACCAGGGCAGCCTTTCGGTGTACTCGCACGGCTGCATCCACCTCTCGGCGGGCGCGTCGCTGAAGTTCTTCAACACGCTGCACATCGGTGACGTCGTGCAGGTCGTTCCGTAACGGCGTCCGAACGATCACGGACCGTAGGTCACGGTCGGGTAAAATCCACCCGCCGACTGCAACTGGCCCCCCTTCCCACGCGATAAGTGATCGCTTGGGAAGGGGGGCCAGATGGCCTTGCGAAAACTTCGCGCACTCCGCCACGCACTGGTGGCGGCGGTTCTGACGGGGGCTTTGCTGCCGGTCGTGTCCACGGGGGTGGCATCGGCGGCGACACTACTACCGGCGGGATTCGTCCTGCAGGACACCAACACCGGCCTGGGGAACGATCCGCTGACGGACTTCGCCTACCTGCCGGACAACTCCACGATCGTCATCGGCAAGAACGGCGACGTCCGATGGCTGCCGGTCGACGGTCCGGGACGGGCGCTCGCGACGCTCCCGGTCCGCACCAACGAGGACCTCGGCCTGGTCGGGCTCGCGATCGCGCCCGACTACGCCACATCGCACAACATCTACCTGACGCGCTCGATCAACGTCGGCAGCGGCTTCGTCATGCGGCTGGCGCGGTTCACGGTCACCGTGGACGCCGCGGGCGCGCCGTTGGGGCTGAGCGGCGAGCGGTCGCTGTTCGAGGTGCCGGGCATCTCCAACGTCCACGCCATCAACGGCGTCGTCGCGGCCGCGGACGGCACACTCTGGCTGTCGATCGGCGACAACGGCGACTTCCGGAAGGTCGACCCGGGTGCGCTGCGCGCCCAGGACATCAACAGCCCCAACGGCAAGATCCTGCACCTGACCGCCGACGGCAACGGCGTGCCGTCGAACCCGTACTACGACGGGACCAACCCGGGTTCGACCGCGAGCAAGGTGTTCGCGCGCGGCTTCCGCAACCCGTTCCGGTTCAGCATCGACGCGAACCTCGGCCTGCCGGTCGCCGGTGACGTCGGTTGGAGCACCTGGGAAGAGGTCGACGTCGTGCAGCGCGGCTCCAACCAGGGCTGGCCGTGCTGGGAAGGCAACGACCCGACGACCGGTTACAGCACGCTCGCGCAGTGCACCGGCGTGGCGAACCAGCCGCCGATCTACTCGTACCTGCACGGCAACGAAGCCATGCAGGGCAACAGCGTCACGGGCGGCATCGTCTACAACGGATCCAGCTACCCGGCGGCGTACCGCGGTTCGTACTTCTTCGGCGACTACGTGACGAACAAGATCTGGACCCTGCGGTACGACGAGCAGGGCAAGCTCGCGCAGGGGCCGGAGAACCCGCCGGTCTTCACGGGCATCGGCGGCCCGGTCAAGTTCGCCGCGGCGCCGAACGGCGACATCGTCTACGCCGACATCCTTTCCGGCAGCCTGCGGCGGCTGAGCTACCCGGGCGGCAACACCGCGCCGGTCGCCAAGGCCACGACGACGACCGACCCGGACACCCGCACGGTGTCGTTCGACGGCTCGTCCTCGGTCGACTACGACAACGACGCGCTGAAGTACGACTGGGACTTCGGCGACGGCAAGGTCCTGACCGACGCCGGCCCGAAGGTGACGCACCCGTACGCGGCCGGCACCGAGTCGTTCACCGCGAAGCTGACGGTCCGGGACCCGCTGGGGGCCACCGGTTCGGCCACCATCGCGGTCGCGCCCGGGAACCACACGCCGGAGCTCACCCTGACCACGCCACGGGACGACGCGACGTTCGCGGTGGACCAGCAGGTCGCGTTGAGCGCCAGCGCGACCGACGCCGAGGACGGCGCGCTGCCGGTCACCTGGACCACCGCGGTGCGGCACTGCCCGAGCGAGGCGACCTGCCACGCGCACCCGGGCGTCGGCGGCACCGGGGCAACCTTCGCGCAGCCGTTCACCGAACACCCGGACTCCCGGATGGAGTTCACCGCGACGGTGACCGACAGCGCGGGCGTCACCACGTCCCGGACCTACACCGCGATGCCGCGCCGGCACCGGATCACCCTGGTCGGCACGCAGCCCGCGGCGCTGAGCATCCCGGTGGAGGGCGGCGTCAACTCGGCCATGGTCACCGAAGGCGCGTCCTTCGACGTCGAAGCCGCGCCACTGGGCATCGACGGCGTCTCGAAGTTCACCGGCTGGCAGGGCGGACCGTCGGACACGACGTGGGTCGTCACCGTCGGCACGAGCGACATGACGCTGACGGCGAACTACGCGACCCCGATCGACCAGCGCTACGACGGCGACGCAGCGCTGCGGGCCAAACTCGGCCTGCCGACGGCGTTCGAAGTCACCGACGGCCCGGTCCACTACCGCGCCTACACGAACGGCCGGCTGTACTGGAGCCCCGTCGGGGGCACCGTGTACGTCACCGGCCCGGTGCTGGACAAGTACCTCGCCATCGGCGGCTCCAACGCGTTCGGCCCGCCGACGTCCGACACGCTGACGACGCCGGACGGAACGGCCCAGTACAACCACTTCGTCAACAACGGCAACGTGGGTTCGATCTACTACACGTCGGCGACCGGCGCGCACACGATCTACGGTGAGATCCGGAAGAAGTGGGCGGCAATGGACTTCGAGCGTGGTCTCGGCTACCCGACGACCGACGAGCTCGGCACGCCGGACGGGGTCGGCCGCTACAACCACTTCATCAAGGGCGGCAACGTCGGTTCGATCTACTACACGTCGGCGACCGGCGCGCACGCCATCTACGGTGAGATCCGGAAGAAGTGGGCGGCGCTCGACTTCGAGCGTGGTCTCGGTTACCCGTCCACCGACGAGCTCGGCACGCCGGACGGCCGCGGCCGCTACAACCACTTCAGCGTCGGCGGCTCGATCTACTACACGGTGGCGACCGGGGCGCACATGGTGAAGGGCGAGATCCGGAAGCGGTGGGCGGCCCTCGGGTGGGAGTACTCCTACCTGCACTACCCGCGGTCGGACGAGTACGTGACGAACGGGGTGTACCGCAGCGACTTCGAGGGCGGCTACATCACGTTCACCCTCGCCACCGGGGCGGTCGACCGCCCCTGGTGAGGCTGAATGACACGAACGCGGGCCGGTTCCCTTCGGGAGCCGGCCCGCGTTTCGTTCACAGGTCGGCCGGTGTGGTCCCCGCCGCCGTCAGGGGCAGGCCGAGGGCGACGCGCTCGGTGAGCCACGGGCTCGGCCGGTAGCGGGGATCGCCGGTGGCTGCGGCCAGGCCGCGCAGGATGCGCAGCACGACGTCGCCGCCGACGAGGTCGCCCCAGGCCAGCGGGCCGCGCGGGTAGCCGAGGCCGAGGCGGACCGCCGTGTCGATGTCGGCCGGGGTCGCCAGGTGCTGGCCCGCGATGAAGCACGCCGTGTTGACGATCGAGGCCAGCAGGCGCTGCGCGATCGGCGCCGGCCCGTCGCGGACGACCGTGACGGGGTGGCCGGTGGCGGCCAGCGCGCCCCAGGCGGCGCGGCCCGCCGCCGGGTCGAGTCCGGGGTGGACGGACATGGTCAGGCGGCGTTCGTAGCCGCCCAGCGGGTCCACGCCGGCGACGCGGTCGAGCGGCAGCCCGGCGCGGAGGGCGGCGTCCACTGTGGACTCGCCGTAGAGCGGGACGAGCAGGACCGCGTCGGGGTAGGCGTCCGACACCACCTGCACACCGGCGGCGGACAGCACCCGCGCGAGGTGCTCGTCCGCGGTGAACACCGGGCTCGACGGCTTCGGCGGGGCGGCCGGCTCGTCGGCGACCTGCTGCTTGCCGTCGGCGTAGGAGTAGAAACCCTCGCCGTTCTTGCGCCCGAACAACCCGGCGGCCACCCGCGGCCGGGTCAGCCACGACGGCCGCAGCCGCGGGTCGCCGTGGAAGCCGCTCCAGATGCTTTCGAGGACCGCGTGCGAGACGTCGAGGCCGGTGAGGTCGAGCAGCTCGAACGGCCCGAGCTTCAGGCCGAGCACGTCCCGGGCGACGCGGTCGACGTCGGCCGGCTCGGCCAGCGCCTCGGCGAGGATCTGCAGCGCCTCGGTGTTCAGGCCGCGGCCGGCGTGGTTGACCAGGAAGCCGGGCGCGTCCTTCGCCAGCACCGGCTCGTGGCCCCAGCTCTTGACCAGCTCGAGCGCCTGGCCGGGCAGCCAGTCGTGGGTGCGCGCACCCGGGACGACCTCGACCAGCCGCATCAGCGGCACCGGGTTGAAGAAGTGCAGGCCGACCAGCCGGCCCGGGTCGGCCAGCTCGGCGGCGATCTCGGTGACCGACAGCGAGCTCGTGTTGGTCGCGAAGATCGTCTCCTGTGGACAGACGCGCTCGAGGCCGGCGAAGAGCGCGCGTTTCGTCGCGAGGTCTTCCCGGACCGCTTCGACCACGAGGTCGACGCCGTCGGCCGGCGCGTCGGGTGCGTCCACCGGGACCAGCCGGTCCTTGACAGCCTGGGCGTCCTCGCTCAGCTTGCCCTTGGCGGCGAGCTTGTCGAGCATGCCGCCGACGTACTCGATCGCTTCGGCGACGGCCTCGCGCCGGACGTCGGCCAGCTCGACGGTCACTCCCGCGGTCGCGGCCAGCTGGACGATCCCGCGGCCCATCACCCCGGTGCCGATCACCCGGATCCTGCCGACCTTCCCGGCCCACCCCGTCACGTCGCGCCGCCTTCCGCCGTTGGACTTCCCGCCTCAGCGCCTCAGCCTAGAGGCCGACGAACTCCGCCATCCGCTTCGCCGAGTGGGCGAAGAACGCGTCGGCCGGGTCGACGCTGCCGACGTACTGGCCGAACAGGTCGAAACTGATCGCGCCGAACAGCTGGGTCCAGGCCATCAGCAGCCGGGACACGGTTTCGGGGCCGGCGAGGATCCCGAGGGCCTTGGTGAGCGTTTCGGCCTGGGCGCGCAGCTCGGGTGGGACCTCCCCGTCGATGTTCCGCAGCTCGGTGTGCGTGAGCGTCTTGACCAGGGCGAGTGCGACGCGGGACGCCGGTACGACGGTGTCCTGCGGGGCCGCGTAGCCGGGGATCGGGGAGCCGTAGATCAGCGCGTACTCGTGCGGGTGGGCGCGTGCCCAGTCGCGGGTGCCCTGCCAGATCGCCAGCCACCGCTCGCGGGGGGCCGCGCCGGTGCCCGGGTCCGCCTGCTCGGCCGCTTCGCCGATCGCGTTGTAGGCGTCGACGATCAGGTCGGTCAGCAGCCGGTCGCGGCTCGGGAAGTACCGGTAGATCGCGGACGACACGAGGCCCAGCTCCCGGGCCACCGCGCGCAGCGACAGCCCGTGGGCACCGACGTCGGCGAGCTGGCGGCGGGCCTCGTCCTTGATCTCCTGGGTCAGTTCGGCGCGGGCACGTTCGCGTGCGGAGCGGGTGGCGGTCATGTGATCAGTGTGCCACGACCGGAGCACTGCGCACAAAAGAGAGCAGTGCTCTTGACAAGGTGCAGTGCTCCCGTGTTCACTGCTCTTAACCGAGAGCACTGCTCTCCCAAACTTCGGAGGACCCCGTGAACGACACCCGCTACATCAAGCCCGGCAAGTCCACCAACGTCTTCAACGAGGTGGTCGCGAAGCTGACCAACCTGGGCGTGAGCGTCTGGGGCAGCCGGGTGCTGACGGTGGTCGGCCGCAAGAGCGGCGAGCCGCGCTCGGTCCCGGTGAACCTGCTGACCGTCGACGGCGTCCGCTACCTGGTCGCCCCGCGTGGTGAGACGCAGTGGGTGCGCAACCTGCGCGCGGCGGGCCAGGGCACGCTGCGCGTCGGGCGCCGCATCGAGACGTTCACCTTCCGCGAGCTGGCCGACGACGAGAAGCCGGCCATCCTCCGCGCGTACCTCAAGCGCTGGAAGTTCGAGGTCGGCGTGTTCTTCGACGGCGTCGACGCGAAGGCCTCGGACGAGAAGCTGCGCGAAGTCGCGCCGGGCTACCCGATCTTCGAAATCTTCACGAAGTAGGTTTCCGCCGGGTCAGGTTCGCCGCCACCAGCACCACGCCGACCAGGAACGCGACGAGCCCGATGAGGAACCAGAGCTTCTGCCCGGTCATGAAGCTCCCGGTGAGGACCCCGACGCCCTGCAGCACCCAAACGGCGCCGACGAGCACGAGCACGACCCCGACCGCGAGGGTGATCCACCGCCTCATCGGCCCAGCTTAAGCGGACGGCCCGGCCGGCACGTCCCTTTCGCGCCGCGGGTTGGGGCAAGGGTGAGTCCTCCTCACCGGCCCAGTCAGGCGGGCGGCCCGGCTGGCACGTTGCCTTCGCGCCCGCCGGTTAGGGCGCAAGGGGTGCCCCTTCCTCATCGGCCCAGCTAGGGCGGTCCGGCCGGCACGTTGCCTTCGCGCCCGCGGGTTGGGGCACAGGGGTGAGTCCTGCGGCATCGGCCCAGTCAGGCGCGCGGCTCGGCCGGCACGTTGCCTTCGCGCCGCTGGTCGAGGCACAGGGGTGAGTCCTGCGGCATCGGCCCAGCCAGGCGGGCGGCTCAGCCGGCATGTCGCCTTCGCCCCGCTGCTTAGGGCACAGTTGCGGTGTGCCGGACATCAGAGGGTCGCTGCGGCGGCAGTCCTTGCTGGTCGCCCTCGTCTGCGTGGTCTGCGACGCCGCCCTCTTCCTCCTCCGCGGTCCCCTCCCCGACGGCGGGTGGGCGGCCTGGGTGGTGCTGCTCGGCGGGGTGGCCGCCAACGCCGCGCTCGCCGGGGCCGCGCGCTACTCCGGGTGGGTCGCGCTCGCGCACGCCGTGCTCTACGCCGCGTCGCCGGTGCTGCTGTGCACCTGCCAGTGGTACGTCGTCGGCAACAATGCCGGGATCCTCATCGCCGGTTACCGTGCCGGTGCCTGGCTGCGGCCGCGGCCCGCGGTGCTCGCGCTCGGTGCCCTGCTCGCCGGCGTCACCGCCGGTTGCCTCGAAGGCGGCGGGCGCGTCGCGGGCGACTGGCGGCTGATCGGCATCAACGTCGGCGTCTCCGCGCTCCTGCCGTGGCTGGTCGGCCGGTACACCACGGCCCGGCGCGCCTACATCGCCGACCTCGAACGCGAAGCCGACGAACGCCGTCAGCACGAAGAGGAGGCCGTGCGCCGGGCCGTCCTCGAAGAGCGGACGACGATCGCGCGCGACCTGCACGACGTCATCTCCCACCACGTCAGCGCCATCGGTGTGCACGCCGGTGCCGCCCGGCTCGGTCTGCCCGACGGTGCCGGGCCGGCGCGGAAGTCGCTCGGCGCGGTCGAGTCCGCGAGCCGCTCGGCGATGGCCGACCTGCGCCGGCTGCTCGACCTGCTGCACGCCGAACCCGACGCCGAACAGCCCGGGCTCGACAACCTCGACGAGCTCGCCGAGACGGTCCGCGCGGCCGGCCTGCCCACGCGGCTGACGCTGCTCGGCGAGTCCCGCGAGCTGCCGGGGTCCCTGAACGTCGCCCTCTACCGGATCGCGCAGGAAGCCCTGACCAACGCCCTGCGCCACGGCCAGGGCCCGGTCGAGGTGGAGCTGAACCACGGGCGCACCGAGGTCGTGCTGACGGTGACCAACGGCCTGCGCGCGAACCGCCCGGCCGGCGGCGAGCACCCGCACCGCGGGCTGGCCGGCATCCGGCGGCGCGTCACCCTGTTCGGCGGCCAGGTGTCCTACGGCGAGACCGGCGGCCACTGGCAGCTGCGCACGACCTTCCCGGTGGAGAGCACATGATCCGCGTCCTGCTGGCCGACGACCACGCGATGTTCCGCTCCGGGATGCGCGCGCTGCTCGACACCCAGCCCGACTTCACCTGCGTCGGCGAGGCGTCCGATGGCCGCGAAGCCGTCGCCGAAACCGCGCGCCTGCGCCCGGACGTCGCGGTCCTCGACGTCCGGATGCCCCGCCTCGACGGCCTCGCCGCGACCGAGGCGATCCTCTCCGCGCCGGGCAACGACACCCGCGTGCTGGTGCTGACGACGTACGACGCCGACGAGTACGTCTACCGCGCGCTGCGGGCGGGCGCGAGCGGCTTCCTGCTGAAGAGCCTGGCCCCGGAGGAGCTGGTGGCGGCCATGCGCGTGGCGGCCCGCGGCGACGCCTTGATCGACCCCTCGGTGACGCGGCGCCTGGTGGCGAAGTTCGCGGCGGTCCTCGAACCGGCGGCCGAGCCACCCGAGCTGGCCAGGTTGACCTCCCGCGAGCGCGAGGTCCTGCTGCTGCTCGCCGGCGCGTGCAGCAACGCGGAGATCGCGCGGAAGCTGCACGTCGGCGAGGAGACGGTGAAGACGCACGTGTCCCGGGTGCTGAGCAAGCTCGGCCTGCCCGACAGGGTGCACGCGGTGGTCTACGCGTACCGCCACAAACTGGTGCCGGACGGCTGACACCGGCCGAGAGGAACGCCCCGGTGCGGCGGGAGGGGGACGCGGCACCGGGACATTCCCGTCTGGGGACGGCACGTCGGGCGGGCTGGGTGCCCGCCGCGGCGCCGGCCCGGCTGACGCCGGCTTGGCCTCGGTTGGGGCGGGTTCAGCGCTTCGGACGGGCCGGTAGCCGCCGCGGCGCCGGCCCGGTCCCGGTTGGGCGGGGTATCAGCTCGTAGGGCGGTCGGGCATCCGGCCCGGCGCTGACCGGGGCCTTGCTTGGGCGGGCTGGGTGCCCGCCGCGGCGCCGGCCCGGCCCCGGTTGGGCGGGGCTCAGCTCGTCGGGCGGGCCGAATAGCCGCCCCGGCGCTGGCCCGGCTGGCGCTGGCCCGGCTCGAAGCCCTGGCCGAGCGAGGTTGCCGTCGCCGTCTGGCCCTCGACCTTCGCCACCACCGTCACGTTCGTGTCGCCCTGCTTCACGTCGCCCGACTTCTGGGTCGATGCGTCCAGCGTGTACGTCTGCTTGTAGCCGTCCTTGCTGGTCAGCGTCACCGAAGTCGCACTCAGCTCCGTCACGTCGCCTGTCTGGAGGCGCTCGGTCGTGTAGCCGCCGTTGCCGTTCGACACCACGAAATCGCCGTGCAGGGCTTCGCGCAACGCCGCCATTCCGCCGCCGAAGCCGCCTCCCGGCATTCCCTGGCCGCGGAACTGGCCGCCGCCCGGGCCGCCACCGGGGCCGCCGAAGCCGCCGGGGCCCTGGGCCGTGTTGTCGGCGCTGCTGGTGCCCGCCCAGATCGCCGCTCCGCCGCCCGCCGCGATCACCACCGCGATACCCGCCGCGATCGCCGTCTTCTTGCCGGACCAGCCCTTCTTCGGGGCGGCCGGGGCCGGGTCGCCCCAGTTGGCGCCCTGCGGCGGGGTGGTCGGCGTCGGCTCGGTCGTCATCGTGTCCTCCGGTCGTACCCACACTGGTCCCGACCAGGCTCGCCGCCGTGGCTGTGATTGAGCTGTGCGGGGCGTCAGCGGGTGCTGTGCCTCGATCGTGCGAACCTTCACAGCGAACGCACAGCGACCACACAGCGAACACCGACGCGGAGCCGGGAAGGTGGCACCATGACCGCTATGAACGCCACGTCACCCGGCCCCGGCAAGGCCGACCTGCGCCGCGCCGACGGGAGCCCGGTCCGGGTCCTCGTCGTCGACGACGAGGCGACGCTGGCCGAGCTCGTGTCGATGGCCCTGCGGATGGAGGGCTGGGAGGTGCGCAGCGCGGGCGACGGCACCGAGGCCGTCCGGATCGCGCGCGACTTCCGCCCCGACGCCGTCGTCCTCGACGTCATGCTCCCCGACTTCAGCGGTCTCGAAGTGCTGCGCCGGATGCGGTCCGAGGCGCCGAACCTGCCCGTCCTGTTCCTGACGGCGAAGGACGCGGTCGAGGACCGCATCGCCGGGCTCACCGCCGGCGGCGACGACTACGTCACCAAGCCGTTCAGCCTCGAAGAGGTCGCGCTGCGCCTGCGCGCGCTGCTGCGCCGGGCGGGCGGGGTCACCGGCGCGAGCGGGTCGACGCTCGTCGTCGGCGACCTCACCCTGGACGAGGACAGCCGCGAGGTGCACCGCGGCGGGGACTTGGTGCCGCTCACCGCGACCGAGTTCGAGCTGCTGCGCTACCTCATGCGCAACCCGAAGCGGGTGCTGTCGAAGGCCCAGATCCTGGACCGCGTGTGGAGCTACGACTTCGGCGGCCAGGCCAACATCGTCGAGCTCTACATCTCCTACCTGCGCAAGAAGATCGACGCCGACCGCGAGCCGATGATCCACACCATGCGGGGCGCCGGGTATGTCCTCAAACCCGCAGGCTGAACCGAAGCGCGTTCGCCGTCCGTGGTCGCTGCGGCGACGGCTGATCGTCCAGCTCGCCGCGCTGCTCGCCCTCGTGTGCCTGGTCGTCGGCGTGGTCACCGAGTTCGCGCTGAGCGAGTTCCTCGTCGGCCAGCAGGACAAGCGGCTGGCCGCGGCCAGCGACCGCGCCGCGCACGCCGGGGAACGGCCGCCGCCGTGGACCTACGGCGAAGCGCCGCCGCCGGATCCGCTGCGCGTGCTCGGCCAGGGCGAGGGCACCCTCGCCGTCGTCCAGCGCGGCGTGGTCGCCCAGGGCAGCGTGCTCGACTCCACCGCCGCCGCGCCGTCGAAGCGCAAGACGGGGTTCCGCAACATCTCGCCGGACCAGGTGCTGGCGCTGATCGCACTGCCGTCCGACGGGAAGCAGCACAGCATCGACCTCGGCGGCAGCCTCGGCGAGTACCGCGTCGTTTCGACGAAGGCCCCGAACGGGGACAAGACGGTCATCGGGCTGCCGCTGAAGGACGTCAACGAGACGCTGTGGCAGCTCGGGTTCATCCTCGGCGGGGTCGCGCTCGCCGGGATCCTGGTGGCGGGCGCGGTCGGCGCGGCGACGATCCGCCGCACCATGCGGCCCCTCGACCGGCTGGCGGCGACCGCGACCCGCGTCTCGGAGCTGCCGCTGGACCGCGGCGAAGTCGCGCTGTCCGAACGCGTCCCGGAGGCCGACACCGACCCGAACACCGAGGTCGGCAAGGTCGGCTCGGCGCTGAACCGGATGCTGCAGCACGTCGCGAACGCGCTGTCCGCGCGGCACGCGAGCGAAAACCGGGTCCGCCAGTTCGTCGCGGACGCCAGCCACGAACTCCGCACGCCGCTGGCGGCGATCCGCGGGTACGCGGAGCTGACCCGCCGCGGCGGCGAGCAGGTGCCCCCGGACGTCGCCTTCGCGATGAGCCGCGTCGAGTCCGAGTCCCGCCGGATGACGACGCTGGTGGAGGACCTCCTGCTGCTGGCGCGGCTCGACTCCGGCCGGCCGGTGGTGCACGAGTGGGTGGACCTGTGTCGCCTGGTGGCCGACGCGGTCGCGGACGCGCACGTGGCGGGCCCGGACCACAAGTGGCTGATGGACGTCCCCGGCGAGCCGATCGGCGTCCTCGGCGACGCGGGCCAGCTGCACCAGGTGGTGATCAACGTGCTGGCCAACGCGCGCACGCACACCCCGCCGGGCACCACGGTGACGACCACACTGTCCACTTCGGACGGAATCGTCCGGCTCCGGGTGGCCGACGACGGCCCCGGCATCCCGCCGGAAATCCTCCCGGACATCTTCGAGCGCTTCGCCCGCGGAGACAATTCGCGGTCACGGGCGGCGGGCAGCACCGGGCTGGGGCTGGCCATCGTGGCGGCGGTGGTGAGCGCGCACGGCGGCCGGGTCGGGGTGCAGAGCCGGCCGGGCCGGACCGAGTTCGAAATCGGCTTCCCGGCGGCCCCGGCTCCCTAACGCCCCGATGCACAGCTGACGCACAGCTTCGCCACAAGTTCACCACATCCCGCGCCGACACGGTGAACGCCATGACGACCACGCTGCCGGCGCCCGGACACGCCCAGCCCCAGCCCGCCGCGCCGCCGAAACCGCGATGGGTCAAGCCTTCCGTCGCCGCGCTGCTGGCCGGCACCGGCCTGCTCTACCTGTGGGACCTGGCGAAGACGGGCTGGGCCAACGACTTCTACGCGATGGCCGTGCAGGCCGGCACGTGGAGCTGGAAGGCGCTGTTCTTCGGCTCGCTCGATCCGGGCAACGTCGTCACCGTCGACAAACCGCCCTTCTCGCTGTGGGTGATGGGGTTGTCCGGCCGGCTCTTCGGCTTCTCCAGCTGGAGCCTGCTGGTGCCGGACGCGCTCGCCGGCGTCGCCTCCGTCGGGCTGCTCTACCTCGCCGTGCGGCGGCTGTCCGGGCCGGGCGCCGGGCTGCTCGCCGGGGCCGCGCTCGCGCTGACGCCGGTCGCCGCGCTCATGTTCCGCTACGACAACCCCGACGCCTTCCTGGTGCTGCTGCTCGTCGCCGGCGCCTACTGCGTCGTGCGGGCCCTCGACCACGCGAGCACGAAGTGGCTGCTGCTCGCCGGGGTCGCGATCGGGTTCGGCTTCCTCGACAAGATGCTGCAGGCCTTCCTCGTGCTGCCGGCGTTCGTCTTGGTCTACGGCGTCGCGGCGCCGACCTCGCTCGGCCGGCGGATCGGGCAGCTGGCCGCCGCGGCCGGTGCGGTGGTCGTCTCCGCCGGCTGGTGGATCGCCGCCGTCGCGCTGTGGCCCGTCGCGGACCGGCCCTACATCAGCGGTTCGACCGACAACACCGTGCTGGAACTCGCCTTCGGCTACAACGGGCTCGGCCGGATCTTCGGCGAAGGCCGCGGCGGGGGAGGCGGCGGACGGGCGTTCACGCCGCCCGCCGGGATGGAGCTGCCCGCCGGTGGCCGGGGCTTCGGCGGCGGCTTCGGCGGGGAGACCGGCCTGACGCGGTTGTTCTCCGGGGAGTTCGGCGGCGAAGCGTCGTGGCTGCTGCCCGCCGCGGTGCTCGGCCTGGCCGCCGGCCTGTGGTTCACCCGGCGCGCGCCCCGCACCGACCGGACCCGGGCGGCGCTGCTGCTGTGGGGCGGCTGGCTGGTCGTCACCGCGCTGGTGTTCAGCTACATGAGCGGCATCATCCACCCGTACTACACCGTCGCGCTGGCCCCCGGAATCGCGGCCACGCTCGGGATTTCCGCGTGGGAGCTCTGGCGCGGCCGGGCGAACTTCGTGGCGCGCGCGGTGCTCGCCGTCATGCTCGCGATGTCCGCGGTCTGGGGGTTCGTGCTCCTCGCCCGGACGCCGGACTGGCAGCCGTGGCTGCGCTACACGCTCCTGGTGGCCGGCGCCGCCGCCGTCGCGGGGCTGCTCTTCGGCGCCGACCGGTTCCGGCGGCTCGGCCCGGCCGTGGCCGTGCTCGGCCTCTGCGGTGCCCTGCTCGGGACGGGGTCCTTCACGCTCGCCACGGCGGCGGCCGCGCATTCCGGCGGCACACCGTCGTCCGGACCGGCTGTCGCGAGTGGACGGGGCCAGCGCGGTTTCGGCGCGGGGCAGGCCGACAGCGCGGTGATCGACCTGCTGAAGCAGACCACGACGAAGTGGGCCGCGGCGCAGAGCGGCGCGATGCAGTCGGCCGGCCTGGCGCTGGCGAGCGGCCGCCCGGTGCTCGCGATCGGCGGGTTCAGCGGCAGCGACCCGGCGCCGACGCTCGCGCAGTTCCGGCAGTACGTCGCCGACGGCGACATCCACTACTACGTCGCCGGCGGCCGGGGCGGCTTCGGCGGCGGCCGCGGGACCTCCGGGGAAATCGAGGCGTGGGTGGAGCAGAACTTCGCGCCGGTGACCGTCGGCGGCACGACGGTTTACGATCTGACAAATTCGATCGATTGACAGAAATTCGGCCGGGGCGAGCGAATTGTTTCGGGTGTGTAAACAGTCCGGGAATCATTCGGCGCACCAGGGGGCTGTGCGGTAACGGCGGATACGGACAGGTGTTCGAATTCGACCGTGGCGGCAGGCGAATTCCGAACGACCGTTCGGCTTCGCCGGGTCGCTGTCGGTGATGATCTCGGCACTCCCCGCTGCCTCGGTAACGACCAGGCGCGATCTTCCAGGGCGCTGCACGCGAACCGGTTGCGGCGGAACGGAAATCTTGGCCGGGCGGCCGACAGAAACATGATCGAAGTTGATCTTGAACAACAGTGATCATGCAGGTTACGCCGGTTGGCGGTCACTCGTTCGGCTGCAATGGACGGACGTTGTGGGGATCTTGTGTCACTCGCTAGAGTCTCGCCCGGGAGAGGGACAGGGGTGGCTGATCCGGTGCGTTGAGGGCTGGATTTCACTGGGCGTCAGGTGCTTCCTGTCCGCGTTCTCTCGCGATGACCCGATCAGGTGCGGCCGGAAGTGAGCAGCGATGACCGTGCGCGGTGGCGCAGCTCGACCCGTTGACCCTTCCCGTCGTCACCGCCCGTGGCCCTGAGCACCGCAATTCCCCCTTTTGGTACGGCACCACTCCACTTCCCCCGCCATCTGGAGTTCGTTGTGATTTCCCGTTCCCGCCCCCGTCTGCTGACGGTGCTCCTGACCTTGCTGACCCTCGCCGGGGTCACCGCGCTCTCGGGCTGCAGCGACAGCTCCGCCTCGGGCAGCGGCAGCAAGATCACCCTCGGGTTCAGCGCCTGGCCGGGCTGGTTCCCCTGGCAGGTGGCGCAGGAACAGGGCCTGTTCACGAAGAACGGCGTGAACGTCGACCTGAAGTACTTCGACAACTACACCGACAGCATCAACGCCCTCTCCAGCGGCGCCATCGACGCCAACAGCCAGACCCTCAACGACACGCTGTCGTCGGTTTCCGGCGGCGCCAAGCTGTCGATCGTGCTGGTGAACGACAACTCCACCGGCAACGACAAGATCATCGCGCGGGACGGGATCACCAGCATCGCCGACCTCAAGGGCAAGAAGGTCGCCGTCGAGCAGGGCGCGGTCGACCACTACCTGCTGCTGCTCGCGCTGCAGTCGGCGAAACTGACCGAAAAGGACATCCAGCTCGTCAACCTCCCGACCGACGCCGCGGCGGCCGCCTTCGCCGGCGGCCAGGTCGACGCGGTCGCCGCGTTCGCGCCGTTCACCTCCAAGGCCCTCGAGCGCCCCGGCAGCCGCGCGATCTCGTCGTCGGCGGAGTTCCCCGGTGCCATCCCGGACCACCTCGTCACGTCGCAGAAGCTGGTCAAGGACCACCCGAAGGACGTGCAGGCGCTCGTCAACACCTGGTTCGAGACGCTGGCCTGGATCAAGGCCAACAAGGACGCGGCCGTCAAGATCATGGCCAAGCGCGGTGGCGTCTCCGACGCGGACTACAAGTCCTACGACGCCGGCACCACGATCTTCACGCGGCAGCAGAACATCGACGCGTTCACCCCGGGCGTCACCGCGCAGCACCTCGACTTCCAGGCGAACAAGATCATCGACTTCATCACCGGCACCGGTCTCGCCCAGCAGCGGCCTTCGCTCGACGGGCTGTTCGACGACCAGTTCGTGAAGGCCGCGCCACAGTGACCGGTCCGACCCAGCGCACCACCCCGGCCTCGGCGGCCGACGAACGCGCCGCCGAGGCACTGGAGGCCGAGCAGCGGCTCGCCGAAGAGCACGAGGCCGGCCGGGGCCGCCCGGCGTGGGGACCGCTGCCGCGGCGGTCCGCGCCGAAGGCCGCGTCACCGCTGCTTTCCTTGCGCACGCCCATTTCCGTGTCGGCCCGCTGGACGCTGGCGGTGCTGTCGTTCGCGATCCCGCTCCTCGCGTGGGTCGTGCTGAGCTTCAGCGGCGCAGTCGACTCGACCTTCCTGCCGTCCCCGGCGGCCGTGCTCAAGGCCGGGCTGGACATGGCGGGCACCGGCGAGCTGTTCGACGACCTCTGGGCGACGACCCAGCGCGTGCTCGAAGGGTTCGGCCTCGCCGTGCTGGTCTCCGTGCCGCTCGGCATCCTGATGGGCACCTTCACCGCCGGGCAGGCGTTCTTCGAGCCGCTGATCGGCCTGCTGCGCTACCTGCCGGCGAGCGCGTTCATCCCGCTGCTGATCATCTGGCTCGGCATCGGCGAGCCGTCGAAGGTCGCCATGCTCTTCATGGGGACGGTCTTCTTCAACACGCTGATGACCGCCGACGTCGTCCGCGGCGTGCCCAGCTCGCTCATCGACGTCTCCTACACCCTCGGCGCGCGCCGAGGCGAGGTGCTGCGCAAGATCGTCGTGCCGCACTCGCTGCCGGGGATGATCGACGCGATCCGGGTCAACGCCGCCGCGGCGTGGAACTTCGTGGTCGTCGCCGAGCTGATCAACGCGTCGGCGGGCCTGGGCTACCGGATCGCCCGGGCGCAGCGGTTCCTGCAGACGGACAGGATCTTCGCGGTGCTCGTGGTCATCGGGGTCGCCGGGCTGGTCATCGACGTCCTGCTGAGCAAGCTGCGCACGCGGGTCGGGAAGTGGGCGGCATGACGCTGGAACTGCGGAACGTCGCGAAGGACTACACCGTCCGCGGCAAGGTCACCCGCGCGCTCGACGGCGTCGACCTCGAGGTGCGGCGCGGCGAGTTCGTCTGCGTCGTCGGCGCGAGCGGCTCGGGCAAGTCGACGCTGCTGTCGCTGGTCGCCGGGCTCAGCCGGCCGACCGAAGGCGAGATCGTGCTCGACGGCGTCCCGGTGACCGGGCCCGGCCCGGACCGCGGGCTGGTCTTCCAGGCCGGCGCGCTCTACCCGTGGCGCAGCGTCGAGAAGAACGTCGCGTTCGGACTCGAGCTGCTCGCGATCGACCCGGCCGAGCGCGCCGAGCGGGTGAACTGGTACCTCGCCGAGACCGGGCTCGACGGCGTGCGCAAGTCGCTGCCGAAGCAGCTCTCCGGCGGCCAGAAGCAGCGCGTCGCGATCGCCCGGGCCCTGGCGTGCGAGCCGGAAGTTCTGCTGCTGGACGAACCCTTCGGCGCGCTGGACGTCCAGACCAAAGAGGACATGCAGGTGCTCATCCGCCAGGTGTGGGCCGACACCGGCACCACGGTGCTGATGGTCACCCACGACGTCGAGGAAGCGGTCTTCCTCGGCGGCCGGGTGGTGGTGCTCGCCTCCGACCCGGGCCGGATCGCCGCGGACGTCGAGGTGGCGCTGCCGGCCGAACGCGACCTGGCGGTGAAGCGCGAACCGGATTTCCTCGCGCTGCGCGCCCGGATCGAGGACTTGGTCCGGGAGCAGCACCGGGGCCACGTCAGCCGGGTGGCCGCGGTCGAGTGAGAACGCAAGACGGGAAGGTGGCGGGATGAGGCACGGCAGGTCGACCGCGAAACCGGCGGGCGGTGGGGGTTTTCTCGCCCGGCTCGGCATTCGCGGCAAACTGAACCTGCTGCTCCTGCCCCCGCTGGTCGCGGTGGTGCTGGTGTCGGTGCCGTTCGTGCTGACGCAGGCGAACAGCGCCGGGGCGGCCGACCAGTCGGCGACCGTGGCGCGGTACACGCAGCAGCTCGGCGGGCTGGTCTGGCAGCTGCAGCGGGAACGGCTGCAGACCGGCGCCTTCGTCGCCACGCCGTCGATGCCGGCCGACCAGATGCTCCAGCAGCGGAAGACGGTCGACGCGGCGGTCGAGCAGGTGCGGTCGTCCCTCGGGCCCGAGGCGCCGGACGAGCTGTCCGCGGCGCTCACCCGGATCGGCTCGCTGGCCGAGCTGCGGCAGAACGCCGAACGCCGTGGCGTCGCGCTCGACAGCGTCGCGCGCACCTACCACGCGGTGATCGGCGCGGTGATCGACTCGCTGCGGCTGGTCCCGCAGCTGACCGACGACGCGGAGGGCACCAGGGAGCTGTCCGCGCTGGAGGCACTGCTGCGCGCCAACGAGGAAAATTCGTTGCGCGGCATGGCGTTGATCGTGACCGCGGTGTCGCCGGAAGCGGGCCGGCCGATCCTGGACGACGCGACCCAGCAGGCGCCGATCTTCACCGACCGGTTCGTGCAGCAGGCCGACGACGAGACCGACAGCGAGCAGGCGGCCCTGGTCGTCAACGTCGAGGCGAGCGAAGCCGGCCGCCGGATCGAGGAGCTCGCCGGCGTGGTCGGCAACCCGCGCAACGCGGCGGCCACCACGCAGTACGTCGCCGACGTCCTGGCGGCGTCGGAAAGCCAGGCGAGCCAGCGGAAACTGGTGCAGGAGCGGGTGATCGGCGAGATCGCCGACTCGGCGAACGGCCGCGCCGCGGACGCGACCCGGCTGGCCTGGACCGTCGGCCTCGGTGCCGGCGGGCTGTTCCTGCTGGTCGCCTTCCTCGCCGTCGCGGTGTCCCGCTCGATCGCCGGGCCGCTGCGCCAGCTGACCACCGCGGCGACGTCGGTCGCCGACCTCGCCGGCACCGAGCTCGTCCGCGTGACCGACACCGAGGAAGCCGAGGAGCAGATCCCGCGGCTGGCCACCATCGACGTCGTCTCCGGCGACGAGCTGGGCAAGCTGGCCGCCGCGTTCAACCGCGTCCAGACCACCGCGGCCGAGCTGGTCGAACGCCAGGCGCTGACCCGGCGCAACACGAGCCTGATGTTCGCGAACGTCGCGAAGCGCACGCAGAACCTCGTCGGCCGCCAGCTGGCCCTGATCGACGAGGTCGAGCGCAACGAGCAGGACACCCGGCTGCTGGCCAGCCTCTACCGGCTCGACCACCTCTCCACCCGCCTGCGCCGGAACGCGGACAACCTGCTCGTCGTGTCCGGCACCCGCGACGAAACCCGGATCGCCGGCCCGATCGAGCTGTCCACGGCCCTGCGCTCGGCGCTCGCCGAGATCGAGGACTACCAGCGCGTCAAGCTCGGCGTCGTCGCGGAAATCCTGCTGTCGTCGGCCCTCGGTGCCGACCTGGTGCTGGTGTTCGCCGAGCTGCTGGAGAACGCGACGTCGTTCTCGCCGCCGGGCTCGATGGTCGAGGTCGACACGATGCTGCTCGCCGACGGCGCCTGCCTGGTGAGCATCGTCGACCACGGCATCGGCATGACCGCGGACAAGCTGGCCGAGGAGAACCAGCGGCTCGTCGAACGCGAACGCCTGGAGCTCGCGCCGACCAGCGTGCTCGGCCTGTTCGTGGTCGGCCGCCTGGCGCGGCGCCACGAACTGGGTGTCGAGCTGCTCGCGACGCCGACCACCGGCGGCGTGACCGCGCGGCTGACCATCCCGCCCGCGCTGTTCACCCACCGCAACGCGTTGCGGCCCAAGGCCGAGCCGGCGCCGGTGATCCCGGCCCAGGCCGCGGCACCGGTCTCGTCGCCACCGCGGCACGCGGCACCGGCCAGTCTGTCCGATTTGGACGCCATCCGGCCGCCCGCGCCCGAACCGGTCCGCGCGCGGCCGGCCGAGCTGCCGGCGCCGGCCATCCCGGCGCTGCTCGGCCCCGGCAACGGCTTCCGCTGGTTCCGCGAGCTGGAACCGGTGTGGCCGGACGCCGAACCCGACGTCAAGCCGGCCGAAGAACCGGAACCGGCGGCCTCCGAAACCCGCGGCGGCCTGCGCCGCCGGGTCCGCGGTGCCCAGCTGCCCAGCCCGGGCACGTCGACCCCGGTGGCCGACGACAAGCCGCGCCACGACCCCGAAGCCACCAAGGCCGCGATGGACGGCTTCGAGAGCGCTTTCGCGAAGGCCGCCGAGGTCAGCGCGATGGCGGCCGAACCACCGTCCGCGCCGCCCACTCTCGTCACCGCGCCCGTGCCGCCGCCGGCGCCCGTGCCGTCGCCGGACGACGGTTCGGGGCTGCCGGTGCGCGTCCCGGGGAAGTCGGCGATGCCCGCCGTCCGCACGGTCGCCACCGCGCCGATCGCCGCGGCGCCCCCGCAGTCGAGGGACGGCCTGATCCGCCGCGTCCCCGGCGCCCAGCTCGCCCCCGGCCTGCGGCAGCAGCCCGCGGGGCGGCCGATCGCCCGAGCCGTCGCCAACCGCACCCGGCGGGACCCGGCGGCCGAGCGGGCGGCATTCGACAGTTTCGCCGCCGGCCTGGCCAAGGCGGACGTCGTGACGGCAGACAGCCCGCCCCAAGGCGTGGTCGCCGGTCGTGTGATGGAACGAGGAGAAGAGAGCAGGAAATGAGCATCCCCGCACCTGGTGTCAGTGTCGAAGCCCAGAACTTCAACTGGCTGGTGAGCCGCTTCGCGCAGCACACCGCGGGCGCGATAGCCGCCATCGCGGTCTCGGCCGACGGCCTGCTGATCGCCATGTCGACGGAGCTCGAGCGCTCCAACGCCGACCGGCTCGCCGCGATCTCCTCCGCCATGCTCGGCCTCGCCCACGGCGTGTCCGAAAGCCACCCGCTCGGCTCGCCGGACAAGGTGATCATCGAGCTCGAGCACGGCTACCTGCTCGTGTGCACGATCAGCATCGGCTGCTCGCTGGGCGTGCTGGCCAACAAGCAGGCCAGTCTCGGGACGATCGCCTACGAAATGGCGATGTTCGCCAACCGCGCCACCGAAGTGCTCACGCCGGGCCTGATCGAGGAGCTCAAGAACACCGTGGGGTCGTGATGACCGAAGAGCCTTCGCTGCTGCGGCCGTACCTGATGACCTCGGGACGGGCACAGCCGGTCGACCAGAGCCTGGAGATCGAGGCGCAGGTCATGACGTCCCGCCTCGGCGCGGCGTCGCACCCGAAGCTCACGTTCGAACGCCAGGAAATCGTTTCCCTCTGCCGGAACACGATGTCCGTCGCCGAGGTGGCCGCGATGCTCGGGCTGCACATCGGCGTGGCCCGGGTGCTGGTGGCCGACCTCGCCGAACTCGGCTACGTCGTCGTCCGCCGCCCGGGCAACCACAACTCGCACGACCTCGGCATGATCGAAAGGGTCATTCGTGGACTCGAAGCCATTCACTGAACCGGGTACCCGCCCGCCGGCCCCGGTCAAGATCGTCATCGCGGGCGGCTTCGGCGTCGGCAAGACGACGGCGGTGTCGTCGATTTCCGAGATCAAGCCCCTGACGACCGAGGCGGCGATCACCTCGGTCGCGGCCTCGGTGGACAGCACGGGCCACGTCCCGGCCAAGACCACCACGACGGTGGCCCTGGACTTCGGCTGCATCACGATCGACGAAGAGGTCAAGCTGTACCTGTTCGGCACACCGGGCCAGGACCGCTTCGGCTTCATGTGGCAGGACCTGGTCCACGGCGCGCTCGGTGCGCTGGTGATCGTGGACACCCGCCGCATGGACGACTGCTACCCGGCGGTCGATTACTTCGAGAACGCCGGGTTGCCGTTCGTGGTGGCGGTGAACATGTTCGACGGGTCGCTGGGCCACAACCTGGAGGACGTCCGGTGGGCCCTCGCGGTGAGCGAGGACGTCCCACTGATCACGTTCGACGCGCGGAAGAAGCTTTCGGTGCGGGATGCGCTGCTCGCGGTGCTGCACAACACGTTCAAGCGGGCGCGGGCCCAGGCTGGTGCAGGGGCCTGAACGGACTTCGCTACACTGATCCACGGACCCCGCGCGGCGTCCACCCTGTGAACCTCCCCAGGGCCGGAAGGCAGCAAGGATAAGCAGGCTCTGACGGGTGCGCGGGGTCCCCTTTTTGCCCTCAGAACAGGCCCAGCACGTCGTCCGGCGGGCTCGGGGGCCGTGGTGCGTCCTCGTCCGTGATCGGTGCGGCCTTTCCCGCCAGTTTCCGCAGCTCCGCGCCCCACACGCACCTCGCCGGGAATGCCGCCGAGGCCGTTCGCTGCGCTATCTCCGCGGTCGGCAGCTCCGTCGCCGATGCCGCCAGGACCAGGTTGCCGAAGCGGCGGCCGCGCAGCACCCCCGGGTCCGCCAGGAGCATGACCTCCGGGAACACCGCCAGCAGCGTCGCCAGGAAGCGGCGGGCGAACGGGAGGCCCGAGCCGTCCGTGATGTTCGCCAGGTAGAGGCCGCCGGCGCGGAGGATTTCCGCGATTGCGCGGGTCGCCTCCAGCGTGGCCAGGCTGCCGGCCAGCGTGGCCCGCTCGAACGCGTCGACCACCACCAGGTCCGCCGAAGCGGGGCGGCGGGTCGCCAGGCCCTCGCGGCCGTCCGTCACCCGGACGCGCAGCCCCGGGATCCGCAGGCCCAGCTGCGCGCGGACCAGCTCCACCAGCTCGCCGTCGGCGTCGAACACCAGCTGGCGCGAGCCCGGCCGCGACGCCGCGACGTACCGCGGCAGCGTGCACGCCGCGCCGCCGATGTGGAGCGCGTCCAGCGGGCCCGGCGGCAGGCGGTCCACCACGTCGCCGAACCGGCGGACGTAGTCGAACTCCAGGTGGGCCGGGTCGTCCAGATCGACGTACGACTGCGCGACGCCGTCCACCGAAACCAGCCAGGCGTTGCCGCGGTCCGCGTCCCGGATCAGTTCCGCCGTGCCGAAGCGCACCGGGTACCGCCCGGGCTGCGGATCGGCCTTCCGCGTACGGCTCACGAAATCCGAGGTTATCGGAAACATTCCGACCGTCCCGGCGATAAGGGAACGGAACGATCATCGATCGAGGGGGTTTCACCTTGCGTGCAAACGCAGTAATCATCGCCGCGGCGCTCGCGGCCGGGGTCTTCGCGACCCCGGCGGCCGCCGACGTGCTGCCCGACCGGGCGCAGGCCGTTTCGCTGCTGGAGACCGGGGGGCCCGGCGTGGCCCGGGCCGCCGAAGCGGCGTTGCTCGGCTCGCCCGCCGACCTCGCGGCCTTCCTTTCCACCGGCCGGCAGCAGGCGCAGAACGACGACGAGCGGGTCCTCGTCACCCAGGCCCTGTCCACCGGCGGCCCGGTCACCAAGCGCACCGCCCAGGAAGCGCTCAGCGGCACCCAGGACGACATCCGCGAGTACCTGGCCCACGGCCTGCCGCAGGCCCGGATCGCCGACGACCGGATCGCCGTCGGCCAGGCCATGAGCGCCGGCGGCCCGACCGTCAAGGCCCGGGCCCAGAAGGCGCTCGACGGCACCCCCGCCGACGTGCGCGCCTTCCTGGAGACCGGCCTGCAGCAGGCGAAGGACGTCGACGACCGCCTGACGGTCAACCAGGTCATGGCCGCCGGCGGCCCGGAGGTCAAGGCCGCCGCGCAGACCGCGCTCGACGGCACCCCGGCGGACGTCCGGTACTTCCTGTCGCTGTGGCGGCAGGTCGCCGCGAACTACGACACCGAAACGGCCGCGGTCCAGGAGCAGCTCGACGGGGCGAAGGCGGCCGCGGCCGCCCACCGTCCGCTGGTCGTGAAGCTCGCCGCGGAGAAGGCCGCGAAGATCGCCGCCGACGCGCGGCAGGCGAACACCGACCGGCTCGCCGCCCAGCGGGCCAAGAACCAGCAGGACGGCCAGGCGGCCGCGGGCGCCGAGGCGGCCGCGCAGCAGCAGGCCCGTGAGGCCGCGGCTCGCGCCGCGCAGGCCAAGGCGGACAACGACAAGCTGCTCACCGACGCGGCCGACCCGGCGCTCACCGTGCCGAACGGCCGCAAGGCGTCCGTCTACCTGCTGCGCAACGGCGGTGCCGCGGTCAAGAACGCCGCCCGTGCCGCGCTGAGCGGTTCGGACGACGACGTCGTCACGTTCGTGCGCAGCGGCCTCGCCGTCGCGCAGGAGTCCGACGACCGCGCCGCCGTCTCGGCGATCGCGGCGGACCCGAACGCCCGCCCCGGCCTGCGCCAGGCGGCCCGTGACGCGCTCGCCGGCCCGTACGCCGGCGTCGTCGCGCTGCTGCGCACCGGGGACTACCCGGGCCGCGACACCGACGACCGCGTCGAGGTCAACCAGATCATGGCGGCCGGTGGCCCGTCGACGAAGCCGGCGGCGCAGAAGGCGCTCGACGGGACCGTGGCGGACATCCGCGAGTTCCTGGCCCACGGTCAGTACGTCACGCACCTGATCGACCTGCGGGTGTACGCCACCCGGACGCTGGGCGAGGGTCCCGAGGTCGTCGCGGTCGCGCAGGGCGTCCTCGACGGGCCGGACTCGGGCCTGCAGGCGTACCTGGACGGCGAGCTGCTCAAGGCGCGGGCGCGTGACGCGTTCACGGCGGAGCACGTCACCAAGGTGAACGCTCTGGTCGCCGAAGCGGCGGCGCTGGTCTCCTGACCGCACGGCGAAGGTTGTCGGACCCTGGCGGTACTCTCGCGGCGTGGCTCTCGCGCTGTACCGCAAGTACCGTCCGGCAACCTTCGCCGAGGTCGTCGGGCAGGAGCATGTGACCGAACCCCTCCGCACGGCGCTGTCCGCCGGGCGGATCAACCACGCCTACCTCTTCTCGGGCCCGCGCGGTTGCGGCAAGACTTCGAGCGCGCGCATCATGGCGCGCTCGCTGAACTGCGCCAAGGGCCCGACGCCGGACCCGTGCGGCGAGTGCAACTCGTGTCGCGCGCTGGCGCCCGAGGGGCCCGGCAGCGTCGACGTCACGGAGCTCGACGCGGCGAGCCACGGTGGTGTCGACGACGCCCGCGAGCTGCGGGACAAGGCGTTCTACGCGCCGGCCGAGTCGCGCTACCGCGTGTTCATCATCGACGAGGCGCACATGGTCACCACGCAGGGCTTCAACGCCCTGCTGAAGATCGTGGAAGAGCCGCCCGAGCACGTCATCTTCATCTTCGCGACGACCGAGCCGGACAAGGTGCTCACCACCATCCGCTCGCGCACGCACCACTACCCGTTCCGGCTGATCCCGCCGGGCTCGATGCGCAACCTGCTGGAGCGCAACATCGCGGCCGAGGGCGTCGAGGTCGAGCCGGCGGTGTACCCGCTGGTCATCCGCGCCGGCGGCGGGTCGGCACGGGACACGCAGTCGGTGCTCGACCAGCTGCTCGCCGGCGCCGGGCCGGAAGGCGTCTCGTATTCGCGGGCGGTCGCGCTGCTGGGCGTCACCGACGTCGCGCTGATCGACGACATGGTCGACGCCCTCTCGACCGAGGACGCGGCGACGGTGTTCGGCACGGTGGAGAAGCTCACCGAGGCGGGCCACGACCCGCGCCGCTTCGCGACCGACCTGCTCGACCGGCTGCGCGACCTGGTGCTGCTGCGCGCGGTGCCGGAGTCCGCGGGCGGGCTGGTGTCCGCGCCGGAGGAGGAGCTGTCGCGGATGGTCTCGCAGGCCGAGCGGATTGGCCTGGCCACGCTGTCCCGCTACGCCGACATCGTCCACAATGGACTCCTGGAGATGCGGGGCGCGACATCGCCCCGGCTCGTGCTCGAGCTGCTGTGCGCGCGGATGCTGCTGCCGTCGGTCACCGAGGCGGAAAAGGCGCTGCTGGCGCGGATCGAGCGGCTCGAGCGCCGCGCGACCCTCGCCGGCGGAGGTGGCGCTCCCGCGGAGGGCGGCGTCGAGCCGCCGGTGCGTGCGGCGCCGGAACGCGAGTTTTCGAGGCCGTCGCAGCGCCCGGCATCGGCGGGCCCGGCCCCGGTGCCCGAGCCGGTGAAGCCACCGGGCCGCCCGGCCGCCGCCGAACCGGCCCCGGCCGACGGCGGCTGGGGCACTCCGCGCACCCCCGGCGTACCGGCTTCGACGGGTGCCGAGGGTGGCGCCCCTGGGACCCCTACCGCCCGCCCGGGTGCGGACGGTGGCACCGCCGCCACTCGCCCGGGTGACGGCGCCCCAGGGACCCTTGCCGCCCGCCCGGGTGCGGACATCACCGCCACTCGCCCGGGTGACGGCGCCCCGGCCGCGGCATCGACGGGCGCGGCGGGTGGCACCCCCGCGACCCGCTCGGGTGGCGGCGTGCCCGCTCCGGCCGCGGCTTCGCCGGGTGCGGGCAGCGGCGCTCCTCCGCCCCCGGCCGCGGCTCAGCCCGGTGACGGTGGCTGGGGCGCTGTCCGCACGCCCGGTGGCGGCACGCCCGCTCCGGCCGCCGCGGCTGCCGAGCCGGAAGCCCCGGTCGGGGCGGCGGCGGGCGGGATGGACGCCGCCGCGATCCGGAACGTGTGGCCGCAGCTGATGACCGCGTTGCGGAAGTTCACCGGCGGCCGCAGCCTGGAGGCGATGCTGACCCAGGCCACGGTGGCGAGCGTCGACGGCAACTCCCTGACCCTGACCCACAAGTCCGAGCCGCTGGCGCGCCGCCTGTCCGACCAGGACAACGCCCGCAAGATCGCCGGCGCCCTGACCGACGTCCTGGGCGGCGACTGGCAGGTCCGCTGCGTCCACGGCAACGCCCCGGCGGCACCGGCCGCCCGCCCGCAGGCGGCGGCCCCAGCGCCGGAGCGGTCGTTCACGCGCCAGTCGGCGACCGCGGCCCCCGCCGCGGCCCCGGCGGCCCGCCCGGCGACCCCGCCACCCCCGGCGCGGCCCAAGGTCACGACGACCGAGCCGGACATCCCGCTCCCCCCGGAACCCGCCGACGAGGACGACGAGGACCTCTACAACGAGGACGCCAGCCCGGCCCCCCCGCCGCCCCCACCCCCGCCGGACCAGGACCCGGACGAGGTGGCCCGCAAACTCCTCTCCGAGCACCTCGGCGCCCGCCCCCTCGACTGACCCCCGCCCCCGAGCGTCGCCTCCCACCCCCAACCAGCCGCCCCGCATACCCAGCCAGCCGCCCCACGTACCCCGACGGTCGCCCCACGTACCCAGAGAGTCGGCCCGCGCACCCAGCCAGTCGGCTCGCGTACCCCGACGGTCGGCTCGCGTACCCCGACGGTCGGTCCGCCTACCCACAGGGTCGGCTCGCGTACCCCGACGGTCGGTTCGCGTACCCAGAGAGTCGGCTCGCGTACCCAGACGGTCGGCTCACCGAGCCGGCCCCGGGCACGCGAGC